>NZ_CP022411.1:1467051-2116602 GCF_004011755.1 Pseudomonas sp. RU47
GTGGTCGGTGCGGTGGCGGCATTGATTTCGCTGTTCCTGCGTCGCAGTCTGAAAGAAACCACCAACAAGGAAACCCGCGAACACAAAGACGCTGGCAGCATCGCTGCGCTGTTCCGCGATCACAAAGCCGCGTTCATCACCGTGCTCGGTTACACCGCCGGTGGCTCGCTGATTTTCTACACCTTCACCACGTACATGCAGAAGTACCTGGTGAACACCGCCGGCATGCACGCCAAGACCGCCAGCTACATCATGACCGGCGCACTGTTCCTTTATATGTGCATGCAGCCGCTGTTCGGCATGCTCGCCGACAAGATCGGCCGACGTAACTCGATGCTTTGGTTCGGCGCGCTCGGTACGCTGTTCACCGTGCCGATTCTGTTGAGCCTGAAAAGTGTCAGCAGTCCGTTCCTCGCGTTTGTGTTGATCACCGTGGCGCTGGCAATCGTCAGTTTCTACACCTCGATCAGCGGCCTGGTGAAAGCCGAGATGTTCCCGCCGGAAGTCCGCGCCCTCGGCGTCGGTCTGGCTTATGCGGTGGCGAACGCGATCTTCGGCGGTTCGGCGGAATTCGTCGCGCTGAGCTTGAAGAACATCGGCATGGAAAACTCTTTCTACTGGTACGTGACGGCGATGATGGCGATCGCCTTCCTGTTCAGTTTGCGTTTGCCGAAGCAGGCGGCGTACTTGCACCACGATCTCTAACCCGATGCGCGCGGGTCGCCTCGGCCCGCGCCGGCAAGGACTGTTTATGACTCAGCGACCGGGCAATCAATTGTTCGATGCCTACTTCACTGCCCGTGATATGCGTGAAGTGTTCTGCGATCAGGGCCGCGTGCAGGCCATGCTCGACTTCGAAGCGGCGCTGGCCCGGGCCGAGGCGCGGGTCGGTCTGATTCCTTCTGCGGCTGTCGCACCGATTGCTGCGGCGTGTAACGCGCGGTTGTATGACTTTGCGGCGCTGGGCGAGGCGATTGCCACGGCCGGCAATTCGGCGATTCCGTTGGTCAAAGCGTTGGGCAAGCAGATTGCTGTGACCAGTGCCGAAGCCGAGCGTTATGTGCATTTGGGGGCGACCAGTCAGGACGTGATGGACTCCGGGCTGGTGCTGCAATTGCGTCAGGCATTGGTGTTGATCGAAGACGATCTGGCGCAACTGGCCGACTCTCTCGCTGTTCAAGCCCAACGCCATGCTGCAACGCCGCTGGCCGGACGCACTTGGTTGCAACACGCGACGCCGGTGACCCTGGGCATGAAAATCGCCGGCTGGTTGGGCGCCGTGACTCGCAGCCGCCAGCGTCTGCGCGAACTCAAGCCGCGTCTGCTGGTGCTGCAATTTGGCGGTGCTTCCGGGACGCTCGCAGCCTTGGGCGAACAAGCCTTGCCGATTGCCGAAGCGCTGGCTGAAGAACTGCAACTGACCTTGCCGGAACAACCGTGGCACACCCAGCGTGATCGCGTGGTCGAGTTCGGCGCGGTGCTCGGTTTGATCGCCGGCAGCCTCGGCAAATTCGGCCGCGACATCAGCCTGTTGATGCAGACCGAAGCGGCTGAGGTTTTCGAACCCTCGGCGCCTGGCAAGGGCGGTTCGTCGACCATGCCGCACAAACGTAATCCGGTCGGCGCGGCGGTGTTGATCGGCGCGGCGACGCGGGTGCCGGGTCTGGTCTCGACGCTGTTCAGCGCGATGCCGCAGGAACATGAACGCAGCCTCGGTTTGTGGCATGCCGAATGGGAAACCTTGCCGGAGATTTGCTGCCTGGTTTCCGGTTCGCTACAACAGGCACGCTTGTTGGCCGATGGCCTGGAAGTCGATGCCGAGCGCATGGGCCGCAACCTCGAATTGACTCAGGGGCTGGTGCTGGCCGAAGCCGTCAGCATCGTCCTCGCCCAGCGTGTCGGCCGCGACACTGCGCATCATCTGCTTGAGCAATGCTGCAAACGCGCGGTGGCCGAGCAGCGCCATTTACGCGCAGTGCTAGGTGATGAACCGCAAGTCACTGCTGAGCTGAGCAACGCTGAACTCGATCATCTTTTGAACCCCGCCCATTATCTCGGTCAGGCGAAAACCTGGGTCGAGCGTGCGGTGGCCGAACACAACGCATTGTCTGACTGAAAGGAGAGGGCTGTGGCTTTCGTTCAACTCGCCGATGGCGAACTGCACTATCAAATCGAGGGCCCGGTCGATGCGCCGGTGCTGGTGTTGTCCAACTCGCTGGGCACCGATCTGCACATGTGGGACGTGCAGATGCCAGCCTTCACCGAGCACTTTCGCGTGCTGCGTTTCGACACCCGTGGTCACGGCAAATCGCTGGTGACGCCGGGCCCGTACAGCATCGAGCAACTCGGTCACGACGTGCTCGGTCTGCTGGATGCACTGCATATCGAGCGTGCGCATTTTTGCGGACTGTCGATGGGCGGCTTGATCGGCCAGTGGCTGGGCATCAATGCCGGGCATCGTCTGAACAAGCTGATCGTCTGCAACACCGCAGCTAAAATCGGCGATCCGTCGGTGTGGAACCCACGCATCGAAACCGTGCTGCGCGATGGCGCAGCGGCGATGGTTGCCCTGCGTGATGCGTCGATTGCCCGCTGGTTTACTCCGGATTTTTCGGCGGCGCATCCGACGGCGGCCAAGCAGATTACCGACATGCTCGCAGCGACTTCGCCTGAAGGTTACGCGGCCAATTGTGCGGCGGTGCGTGATGCCGATTTCCGCGAGCAACTGGCGTCGATCAATGTGCCGTTGCTGGTGATCGCCGGGACTGAAGATGCGGTGACGCCGCCGTCTGGTGGGCACTTCATTCAGGAACATGTGCGCGGTGCCGAATACGCCGAGTTCTATGCGGCGCATCTGTCCAACGTGCAGGCCGGTGCAGATTTCAGTGATCGTGTTCTGGCGTTTCTGAACGCTTGATAAGGGGATTTTCGTGGACGAGAAACAACGTTACGACGACGGTATGCAGGTACGCCGCGCGGTGTTGGGTGATGCGCATGTCGATCGCAGCCTGACCACGCTGACCGAGTTCAACTCGGAGTTCCAGGAGATGATCACCCGGCATGCCTGGGGCGATATCTGGACGCGTCCGGGTTTGCCTCGGCACACGCGTAGCCTGATCACCATCGCGATGCTGATCGGCATGAACCGCGAAGGTGAGCTGAAACTTCACCTGCGTGCGGCGGCCAATAATGGCGTGAGCCGGGGCGAGATCAAGGAAGTGATCATGCAGAGTGCGATTTACTGCGGGATTCCGGCGGCGAATGCGACGTTTCATCTGGCTGAATCTGTGTGGGATGAGCTAGGAGTTGAATCCCGGGAGTGAGGTTGTTGCCACTGACGCCTTCGCGAGCAGGCTCGCTCCCACAGGGAAATGCATTCCAATGTGGGAGCGAGCCTGCTCGCGAAAGCGGCAGACGCCGTTGCGCATCAATCAGCACAACTCATTCAAACCGTGGCAACAATAAATATCCGCTTGAACGCAAACAACGTACGCCCATCCCCCTCCTGCGGATAATGCTCATGCACCCGCATCAGATAGTGATAGATAAACCGCGTCTGTTCCTCTGGACTCAGCGCCTGCATCACCGGCCGCAGCGCCGAGACTTTCACCCAGTCGTACACCGGTGATTTGCCGTCGACTACCTGCAACTGCTCGGTCTCCCAGATATCCAGCGACGAGGTCAGCGGCGCGAGCAAACGGTAGTAATCCTCCAGTGCCAACAACGGCCGTGCGGCCATGCGCTGACGCAGTTCTGGTGTGCCTATTGGCGTGCCGCCGGGGCCGCCGTCTTCGAGGGTGTCGAGCATCAGCCGATACCACAGCGCATCACGCCAGTCCGGCATGTGCGCTGCCAGACAACCGCC
This sequence comes from Pseudomonas sp. RU47, assembly GCF_004011755.1. Lineage (GTDB taxonomy): Bacteria > Pseudomonadota > Gammaproteobacteria > Pseudomonadales > Pseudomonadaceae > Aquipseudomonas. Next base: position 1,470,917 of record NZ_CP022411.1, read on the forward strand.
GGGATTCAGATAACCGAGCAGGTGCGGCAGCAGCGTTTCATGGCCCCCGATAAAGTGCAGTACGGCGGCAGCGAGCAGCAGATCCGCTGGCTGCTCTGGTTGCCAGTCGAGCAGATCGCAACACTTCCACTGCGCCCGGATCGGCAGACAGCGCGCTTCATCGAGCATCTGCGTGGAGCTGTCGACGCCCTGCAACTGCGCGCGCGGCCAGCGTTCGGCCAACAACTGCGTGGCAATGCCGGTGCCGCAGCCAAGGTCGTAAATGCGTTGCGGGTTGGGCAGGTCGACACGGTCGAGCAATTCATGGACTGGGCGTTGCCTGAGACGGGAAAACTGCTGGTACGCCTTGGCGTCCCAGTCGGGTGTTGCGAGACGAGAGATCATTGAGGTGGTCCTCCGGTGATCGTTGGTGTCTTCCGATGACAACCTGGCTCCCAGCTTGAGGACCGACTACGACGACGGAAGCGGAAAGGTGAAGCATCTGAATCCTTCAGGTTTTGTCACTTTACCTGCCGGCCGGCGAAGTGCCACTTCTCCTGACCAATGGCTCAGAACCAATGTGGGAGCGAGCCTGCTCGCGAAGGCGGTGTATCAGTCAACATCTCTGTTGAATGTTAAGCCCTCTTCGCGAGCAGGCTCGCTCCCACAGGGGAATATCAGTGTTTAGAGGAGGCTGATCGGGTAGCTGACGATGAGTCGATTCTCGTCAAACTCGTTATTGCTGAAGTCCCGGCGCATGGTCGAGTTGCGCCATCTGACGTTCAGATCCTTCAGCGCGCCGCTCTGCACGGTGTAGCCCAGTTCCGATTCGCGGCCCCATTCCTTGCCGTCGGTGATCGTCCCGGTGTGCACGTTGTCGCCGCTGATGTAGCGGTTCATCAGGGTCAGGCCGGGGATGCCCAATGCCACGAAGTTGTAGTCGTGACGCAGTTGCCAGGAGCGTTCCTGCGCATTGTCGTAGCTGGCGTTGTAGCTGTCGTTGGCCAGCGTGCCGCCGCTGGTGCCGTTGACGCGCATCCAGGCGCTGTCGCCGGTGAGTTTCTGCAGGCCGACGTAGAAGGTGTTGCCGCCGTACTTCGCCGAGAACATCCCCGACCAGGTTTTGTTGTCGAGGTCGCCGGCGCGGGCGCTGCCATCGTCCTTGCCGTAGAAGAAGCCAAGGTTGGCGCCGAGGGTCCAGTCGCCGAGTGGCTGGCTGTGGATCAGGTTGACGTATTGCTGGCTGTAGATGTCTTTGAGTTCGGCATTCCACAGGCCGATCTGTGTGCGTTTTTCGTTGAAAACGTACTCACCGCCCTGAAAGTTGAAGCGATCAGAGGTGAATGCCGCTTTGCCGGTCATCGACATGTCGCTCATGCTGCTGTCGTCGCGCGGGCTGTTGGCGCGGAACTGGCCGCCGTAGAGGGTCAGGCCGTCGATTTCCTTCGAAGTGATCTGCCCACCGCGGAAGGTCTGCGGCAGCGAGCGGCCGTCGTCCGAACGCAGGATCGGCAGCACCGGCATCCACTCACCGACCTTCACTTCGGTCTGCGAAAGCTTGGCTTTGAAGGCGACGTTGGTTCGGCCGAAGTTGTCGGCCGGACGACCGTCGCGATCCAGCGGCAATAACTGGGTGCCGCCCGTGCCTTTGCCGCCATCGAGCTTTACCGAATACAGGCCGAACACATCCATGCCGAAGCCGACGGTACCTTGGGTGAAGCCGGATCTGGCGTCGAGAATGAAGCTCTGCGTCCATTCTTCAGCCTTGCCCTGGGCCTTGGTCGGGTTGGTGAAGTTGCGATTGATGTAGAAGTTGCGCAGGTTCAGGTTGACCTTCGCGCCCTCGATGAAGCCGGCTTCTTCAGCCGCAGCGGGCAGCGCCGCGCTGGCTAGAGCCAGGGCGATCAGACCGGGAAATGCGTAAGGCGCAGGGGAAGCTGTCATGGGCTCGGGTCTCTCTTGTTTTTTTAAGGCGAACGGGTGCGCTGCGGCCGTTTTTTACGGTGCAGAAATGCGATGAATTCAGGGGGTGAAGCGACGGCGATCAGCCGGTCGGAGCAGGGCGCGGGAGCATGGTGTCGAACCTGTTGTTATTGGTTTTGTTGATCGAATGGTGCGGGGGGCGGATGTTCGGATTCAATTGGGTAAAGCGGGTTTTGGGCGATTATCGAACGCAAGATTAAGTTGGATTTTATGGTGTCTGTGAGGGCCTCTTCGCGAGCAGGCTCGCTCCCACATTTGGAATGCGATCCCCTGTGGGAGCGAGCCTGCTCGCGAAGGGGTCAGCCCAGACAACACAACTTTCAGGCCGGCAACAAAAAGCCCACCAATCGGTGGGCTTCCTGTGTTCACCTGATGATCAGAACAACTTCATCTTCGGTGCTTCTTCTTTCAGCGGTTCGTTCTGCGCGGTCTGCGCATTCCAGCCACCGCCCAGGGCCTTGTACAGGTTGACCGCACTGGTCAGCTGCGCGAGGCGGTCGGTGATCAGCGCTTGTTGCGCGCTGAACAGCTGACGCTGGGCATCGAGGAAGGTCAGGTTGCTGTCGACGCCGATGCGGTAGCGACGTTCGGCCAGACGGTAGTAATCCTGGTTGGCCTGAACGAAGTCACGCTGCGCTTGCAGCTGTTCGGTGTAGGTCTGGCGGGCGGCCAGGCCGTCGGCGACTTCCTGGAAGGCCGTTTGAATGGACTTCTCGTAGTTCGCCACGCCGATGTCCTTCTGGATCTTGGCGTAGTCGAGGCTGGCGCGCAGGCTGCCGGCGTTGAAGATCGGCAGGTTGATCTGCGGCTGGAACAGCCACGTTCCCGAACCACCCTTGAACAGGCCGGACAGATCCGGGCTCAGGCTGCCCGCGTTGGCGGTCAGGCTGATGCTCGGGAAGAACGCTGCACGGGCCGCGCCGATGTTGGCGTTGGCCGCTTTCAGGTTGTATTCCGCTTGCAGGATATCCGGACGACGTTGCAGCAGGTCCGAAGGCAGACCGGCCGGTACGTCGCTGAGCAGGTCATCCGACAGCGGCTTGGCCGCTTGCAGATTGGCCGGGATACCGGTGCCGAGCAGCAGCGTCAGGCTGTTTTCGTCCTGTGCCACCTGGCGGGTGTAACGCGCCAGTTGTGCCCGGGCGTTCTCGACCGAGGTGCGCGACTGCGCCAGATCCAGCGCCGAAGCCACACCGACTTCGTTGCTGCGGCTGGTCAGCTTGTAGCTTTCTTCGAAGGCACCGAGGGTGTCCTGGGTCAGCTTGAGCAGTTCCTTGTCCGCTTGCCAGGTCAGGTAAGCGTTGGCGACGCTGGCGACCAGACTGATCTGGGTGCTGCGCCGTGCTTCTTCAGTGGCGAAGTACTGTTGCAACGCTTGTTCGCTCAGGCTGCGAACCCGACCGAACAGGTCGAGTTCGTAGGCGCTGATGCCGACGGTGGCCGAGTAGGAACTGGTGATGCCCGCTTCACCGGTCTGCGATGCACGAGCCGGAACTCGCTGACGGCTGCCGCTGGCATTGGCCGAAACCGCCGGGAACAGGTCGGCACGCTGGATGCGGTATTGAGCCGCATAAGCGTCGATGTTCAGTGCCGCGACACGCAGGTCACGGTTGTTTTCCAGCGAAACCTGAATCAGCTGTTGCAGCGCCGGGTCATGAAAAAACTGTTTCCAGCCCTGCTCGGCAGCGGCCTGCGCCGGAGCCTGGGCCGGCGAATACGCCGGCCCCTGCGGGAACTGACCTGCGACCGGAGCCTCAGGCTGCTGATAGTCAGGTATCAGCGAGCAACCGCTCAGCACGAAGGCGGCGACTGCGATGGAGAGTAGCGACTTGCTCATTGGCCAGCCTCTTTAGGAGTTTCAGTAGCTTCATCCTCGTCAGCGATTTTACGCTGGCCCAGGGACGAAACCGTAACGAAGAACAGTGGGACCCAGAAGATCGCCAGGATCGTGGCCGTGAGCATACCGCCAATCACGCCCGTACCGATCGCATGTTGACTGCCTGAACCGGCGCCCGTGGAAATCGCCAACGGTACAACACCGAGGACGAAGGCCAGCGAGGTCATGATGATCGGTCGCAGACGCATGCGGCACGCTTCAATCGCCGCATCCCGCAGGCTGCGCCCTTGCTCATGCAGTTCTTTGGCGAACTCGACGATCAGAATGGCGTTTTTAGCCGCCAGACCGATGGTCGTCAACAGGCCGACCTGGAAGTACACGTCGTTGGACAGACCGCGCAGGCTGGTGGCCAGCAGCGCACCGATGATCCCCAGCGGCACCACGAGCATAACCGCGATCGGAATCGACCAGCTCTCGTACAGCGCCGCCAGACACAGGAACACCATCAGCAGCGACAGGGCGTACAGCGCTGGCGCTTGCGAGCCGGACAGACGTTCCTCATAAGACAGACCGGTCCAGGAGATACCGACACCCGCCGGCAGCTTCTTGGCAATCGCTTCGACTTCGGCCATCGCATCACCGGTGGAGTAACCCGGCGCCGGAGAACCGAGGATCTCCATCGCTTCTACACCGTTGTAACGCGCCAGTTTGGGCGAACCGTAGATCCACTCGCCCTTGGCGAACGCGGAGAACGGCACCATGGTCCCGGCGCTGTTGCGCACGTACCACTTCTTCAAGTCTTCAGGGCTCATGCGAGCACCGGCCTGACCTTGCACGTACACCTTCTTCACCCGACCACGGTCGATGAAGTCGTTGACGTAGCTACTACCGAAGGAGATCGACAGCGTGCTGTTGATGTCGGCAATGCTCACGCCGAGGGCCTGGGCCTTCTGATCGTCGATTTCCAGGTGGTATTGCGGCTCGTCGTTCAAGCCGTTCGGACGCACCTGATAGAGCACCTTGCTCTGCGCGGCCAGACCGAGGAACTGGTTGCGCGCCTCCATCAGTTTTTCGTGACCGATACCGGCACGGTCCTGCAGGAACACGTCGAAACCGGTGGCGTTACCCAATTCCAGTACCGCTGGCGGGGCGAAAGCAAACACCATCGCGTCGCGGAAGCTGAAGAAGTGTTGCTGCGCACGCTGGGCGAGGGCGAACACGCTGTTGCTCGCGTCACGCTCGTCCCACGGTTTGAGCATGATGAACGCCAGACCCGAGCTCTGACCGCGACCGGCGAAATTGAAGCCGTTAACGGTGAACACCGAGGACACCGCACCGGATTCTTTCTCCAGCAGGTAGGAACGCATTTCGTCGATCACGACTTGGGTACGTTCGGCACTGGAGCCGGCCGGGGTTTGCACCTGGGCGAACAGTACGCCTTGGTCTTCTTCCGGCAGGAACGCGGTTGGAATACGGGTGAACAGCCAGATCATGCCGACCACGATCAGCAGATAGGCGAGCAGGTACGGCGCTTTGCGCGACAGCATGTTGCCGACACCGCGCTCGTAGCTCTGCACACCACGGTCGAAATTGCGGTTGAACCAGCCAAAGAAACCCTTCTTCGGCGTGCCATGCTCGCCTTTCGGAATTGCCTTGAGCATGGTTGCGCACAGCGCCGGGGTGAAGATCAGCGCGACCAGTACCGACAGGGCCATGGCCGAGACGATGGTGATCGAGAACTGCTTGTAGATCACACCGGTGGAACCGCTGAAGAACGCCATCGGCAGCAATACCGCCGACAGCACCAGCGCGATACCGACCAGGGCGCCCTGGATCTGGCCCATGGACTTCTTGGTCGCTTCCTTCGGTGACAAGCCTTCCTCGCTCATCACCCGCTCGACGTTTTCCACCACCACGATGGCGTCGTCCACCAGCAAGCCGATGGCCAACACCATGCCGAACATGGTCAGGGTGTTGATGCTGAAACCGAATGCCGCGAGGATGCCGAACGTACCGAGCAATACCACCGGCACAGTCATCGTGGTGATGACGGTAGCGCGGAAGTTCTGCAGGAACAGGAACATCACCAGGAACACCAGCACGATCGCTTCGACCAGGGTTTCAACCACACCCTTGATCGACTCGGTCACCACCGGGGTGGTGTCGTACGGGAACACCACTTCCATGCCTTGCGGGAAGAACGGCTTGAGTTCGTCAATCGTCTTGCGCAGGGCTTTGGCGGTGTCGAGGGCGTTGGCGCCGTTGGCCAGTTTTACCGCCAGACCGGAGGACGGTTTGCCGTTGAACTGTGCGGAAATGGTCGAGTTCTCACCACCCAGACCGACATCGGCGACATCACCGACGCGCACTTGCGAGCCGTCCTGATTGACCTTCAGCAGAATCGCCTTGAACTGCTCAGCGGTCTGCAGACGGGTCTTGCCGATGATCGTCGCGTTCAGTTGCTGACCTGGCAGCGCCGGCAAACCGCCGAGCTGACCGGACGACACCTGGACGTTCTGCGCCGAGATGGCGGAGCTGACATCAGACGGGGTCAGGTTGTACTTGTTCAGCTTGGCCGGATCGAGCCAGATGCGCATCGCGTACTGGGCACCGAAGACCTGGAAGTCACCGACACCGGCGGTCCGCGAGATCGGGTCCTGCATGTTCGACACGATGTAGTTGGACAAGTCATCCTTGGTCATGCTGCCGTCACGCGAGACCACACCGATCACCAAGAGGAAGTTTTTCACTGCCTTGGTGACGCGGATACCTTGTTGCTGCACTTCCTGCGGCAACAGCGGGGTAGCGAGGTTCAGCTTGTTCTGAACCTGCACCTGCGCGGTGTCGGAGTTGGTGCCTTGCTCGAAGGTCGCGGTGATGGTCATGCTGCCGTCGGAGTTACTTTCCGAGGACACATAACGCAGGTTGTCGATACCGTTGAGCTGCTGCTCGATCACCTGGACCACGGTGTCCTGCACGGTTTGCGCCGAAGCGCCCGGGTAGGTCACGGAGATCGCAATGGCCGGCGGCGCAATGCTCGGGTACTGGTTGATCGGCAATTTCAGGATCGAAAGTGCCCCGACCAGCATGATCACCAGGGCAATTACCCAGGCGAAAATCGGACGGTCGATGAAGAATTTTGACATGGATTACTCCCCTTTGCCGCCGGCGGCTTTGTCAGCTGCCTGAGCGGGGGCCGGGTTCTTGTTGCCTACGTTAGTGGCTTCGGTCGGGTTGACCTGAACACCTGGGCGCACGTACTGCAGGCCTTCGGTGATCAAGCGATCGCCGGCCTTCAGGCCGTCTTCGATCAGCCACTGGCTGCCGACGGTGCGGCTGGCCTTGAGCTGACGCAGTTCGACCTTGTTATCGGCGCCGACGACCAGTGCGGTCGGAGTGCCTTTGAGGTCACGGGTCACGCCTTGTTGCGGCGCCAGAATGGCCGCAGCGTTGACGCCGGCCTGCAACTGGGCGCGGACGAACATGCCTGGCAGCAGGGTGTGATCCGGGTTCGGGAACACGGCGCGCAAGGTCACGGAACCGGTAGTCGGGTCAACCGTGACTTCGGAGAATTCCAGCTTACCGTCAAGCTTGTACTGGCTGCCGTCTTCCAGGGTCAGTTTGACCGCTGCGGCGGTATCGCCGGACTTCTGCAGGCGACCGCTTTCCAGCTCGCGGCGCAGCTCCAGCAGTTCAACCGAGGACTGGGTGACGTCGACGTAGATCGGGTCCAGTTGCTGGATCGTTGCCATCGCGTCGGTCTGGCCATTGCTGACCAGTGCACCTTCGGTGACCGAAGAACGACCGATGCGGCCGGAGATCGGCGCGTACACCTTGGTGTAACGCACGTTGATCTGCGCGCTCTGCAGCGAAGCTTCCGATTCCATGCGGTTGGACACGGCGGTGTCGTATTCCTGACGGCTCACGGCCTGCTCGTCGACCAGTTGCTTGTAGCGGTCGGAGATCGACTTGGTCGAACGCAGGTTGGCTTCAGCGCTTTTCAGGGTCGCTTCATAGACCGACGGATCGATCTGATACAGCTGCTGGCCGGCTTTGACATCGCCGCCTTCCTTGAACAGACGCTTGAGAATGATGCCGTTGACCTGCGGGCGAACTTCAGCGATGCGGAACGCACTGGTGCGGCCCGGCAGTTCCGACGTGAGGGTAAAGGCTTGTGGTTGCAGGGTGACGACGCCGACCTGAGGCGGTGGAGCGGCCGGGGCCGCTTCTTCCTTTTTACATCCGCTGAGCAGCGATGCCAGGGCGACGGCAGTGACCAGAGCGGTAACAGCTGGCTTGAATTGCATGAAAATCCTCGGGTCAGGCGCGCGAAAAGCGCACAAGAAGTGTGGAAGGGTAAAAAAAGGTTACCGGGTGGATAAGTAGCTTGCTAAGGAATATACTTACGTTCATGGTTGTTTGTAAACACCCTGGCGTCGTATCCACCCTGTTACAAAAAACGGCGCAAGGTTTGAAATTGTAGGCTGGGGAGCCGATTCATGAGAGATCGCCCCCTCTTTATTCAGCGGATATTCAGCCATCCCTGAAACATCCTGTTTGAGGTTTTACTGCCATGGTCCGTCGTACCAAAGAGGAAGCTCAGGAGACCCGTAGCCAGATTCTGGAAGCGGCAGAGAAAGCCTTTTATGAAAGGGGCGTTGCGCGCACGACCCTGGCGGATATCGCGGCCCTGGCCGGCGTCACGCGCGGTGCCATTTACTGGCATTTCAGCAACAAGGCCGATCTGGTGCAGGCGATGCTCGATTCGTTGCGTGAGCCGCTGGATGAACTGGCCAGAGCCAGCGAAAGTGAAGACGAGCTCGATCCGCTGGGCTGCATGCGCCAACTGCTGATTCATTTGTTTCATCAAGTTGCGCTGGACCCGAAAACCCGGCGTATCAACGAAATTCTGTTTCATAAGTGCGAGTTCACCGATGAAATGTGCGATTTGCGCCAGCAGCGCCGGGACGTCAGTCTCGATTGCAATGAGCGCATCGCTCTGACGTTGCGTAATGCGGTGAATCGCGGCCAGTTGCCGGAAGATCTCGACACTGCCCGCGCGGCCATCAGCATTCACAGCTATATCGATGGCCTTCTGTATGGATGGCTTCTGGCGCCGGACAGCTTTGAGCTACATGCCGAGGCCGAGCGTTGGGTCGATACAGGGTTGGATATGCTGCGCCTGAGCCCCAGCCTGCGCAAATGAAACAAAATGCGTAATTGGCACAGCTTATGTCAATTGGCCTGCCTTTATATACGTTTGCGGCGGGGAGTTTATACGTAGCGAGCTACGCATTTTGTAGGGAATTTGTGTCGTCTGTGTGAATGAGTGTGAGCGGTTTGCCCTCACCCTAGCCCTCTCCCAGCGGGAGAGGGGACCGACCGAGGTGTTCTTTCGAGATACGCCGACCTGAAATATCAGGTCGAACTCCAGATTTGAAACGCACACAGATCGGCTCCCTCTCCCTCGGGAGAGGGCTGGGCGGGCGGCGTTCCGATGAGGGGCTACGTACTAAAACGCGCAATCAATCTCCCGGCGAACACAAAAAAGCCCCCGACTCTCACAAGTCGGGGGCTTTGTGTTTCTGCTTCTTACAGCGCTGGATAGTCGATATAACCGACCGGGCCTTTGCCGTAGAAGGTTTCCGGGTGCGCATCATTAAGCGGCGCATCAGCCTTCAGACGAGCCGGCAGATCCGGGTTGGCAATGAACGGCACGCCGAACGCCACAGCGTCAGCCTTGCCGCTGGCCAGCCATTCATTGGCGCTGTCCTTGGTGAATTTTTCGTTGGCGATGTACGGGCCACCGAAAGCTTCTTTCAGTTGTGGACCGAGGCTGTCGGCACCTTCTTTCTCACGGGAGCAGATGAACGCGATGCCGCGTTTGCCCAGCTCACGAGCCACGTAAGTGAAGGTTTCCGCCAGGTTGTCGTCGCCCATGTCATGGGAGTCAGCGCGCGGTGCCAGGTGCACACCGACACGGCCGGCGCCCCAGACTTCGATCGCCGCGTCGGTCACTTCCAGCAGCAGGCGCGCACGGTTTTCCAGCGAGCCACCGTAATTGTCGGTGCGCTGGTTGGTGCTGCTTTGCAGGAACTGGTCGAGCAGGTAACCGTTGGCGCCGTGGATTTCCACGCCATCGAAACCGGCCGCTTTGGCGTTTTCGGCGCCGGTGCGGTAGGCGTCGACGATGTCGGCGATTTCAGCGGTTTCCAGTGCACGCGGAGTCGGGTAGTCGGCCAGTGGGCGAACCAGGCTGACGTGACCTTTCGGCTGGATCGCGCTCGGAGCGACGGGTGCTTCACCGTTGAGGTACGACGGGTGGGAAACCCGGCCGACGTGCCACAGTTGCAGGAAGATCTTGCCGCCGGCAGCGTGAATCGCTTTGGTCACGTTGGCCCAGCCGCGCACTTGATCGTTGGACCAGATGCCCGGGGTGTCCGGGTAGCCAACGCCCATCGGCGTCACCGAGGTGGCTTCGCTGAGGATCAGGCCAGCGGAAGCACGCTGTACGTAGTACTCGGCCATCAACGCGTTTGGCACGCGACCTTCGTCGGCGCGGCAGCGGGTCAATGGGGCCATGATGATGCGGTTGGCCAGCTCGATGTCGCCGAGTTTGATCGGATCGAAAATAGTTGCCATGTCTACAACCCTCGTAAGTGGAAAGTAATCAGTTAGTTGCCGGGGCCAGATCGGCATTGCCGTTCTGACGGAAAGTGATCAGGGTCACCAGCAGGGCGAGCACGGCCAGGGCGGCGGCTGCGAGCGGTACGCTGGTCAGGCCGAAGCCGTGGGCGATGACACTGCCGCCAACCCAGGCGCCGAGCGCGTTACCGACGTTGAAGGCGCCGATGTTCAGGGTCGACACCAGGTTCGGTGCAGCTTTGCCGAAGGTCACCACGTTGACTTGCAGCGCCGGTACGGCGGCGAAACACGCGGTGGCCCAGAGGAACAGGGTGATTTCGGTCGGGATCAGCGCGACGCTGGTCCAGGTCAGCACGGTGGAGACCACGGCCATGGCGATGAATACGCCGATCAGCGTGGCGGCCATGCCCTTGTCGGCGAGTTTGCCGCCGATGATGTTGCCGACGGTCAGGCCCAGGCCGATCAGCATCAGTGTCCAGGTCACGCCACGGGGCGACACGCCGGTGACTTCGCCGAGCAGCGGGGCAACGTAGGTGAACAGGGTGAAGACGGACGCGGCGAACAGCGCGGTCATGCTCAGCGACAGCCAGATCCCGGCACCTTTGAGGGCGGAGAGTTCGGCACGCATGTCGAGTTTTTCTTCGTCACGCTTGGCCGGCAGGAAGCGGATCAGGCCGATCAGCGCAATCACACCGATAACGGTCACCGCCCAGAAGGTCGAGCGCCAGCCATATTGCTGGCCCAGCGCAGTGCCCAGCGGTACACCGAGGACGTTGGCCAGGGTCAGGCCGGTGAACATCAAGGCCACTGCCGAAGCGCGTTTATTCGCCGGAACCAGATTGGCCGCCACTACCGAACCGATACCGAAGAACGCACCGTGACACAGCGCGGTAATCACGCGGGCGAACATCAGCACGTTGTAGTCACTGGCAATGGCGCAGAGCAGGTTGCCGACAATAAAGATGCCCATCAACGCCACCAGTGCTGCTTTGCGCGGCAGTCTGGCGGTGGCCATGGCCATGAACGGCGCACCGATGGCCACGCCGAGGGCGTAACCGGTCACTAGCCAGCCGGCGCCGGGGATCGACACACCGAGGTCGGCCGCCACATCGGGCAGCAGGCCCATGATGACGAATTCGGTGGTGCCGATGGCGAAGGCGCTCAAGGCGAGTATGAGTAGCGAGAGGGGCATGCAGGTTTCCTTGTCGGCTGGCTGACGTTAAGGGTCAGAGCTCTTTACTGAGGGTGCTGAGGAACGCCTGGATCACGTCCTCGTTACGTTTGAAAAAGTGCCATTGCCCGGCCTTCTGGCTGCTGATCAGACCGGCGCGTTGCAGCGTCGCGAGGTGCGCAGACACGGTCGACTGCGACAGGCCACAGCGTTGATCGATCTGCCCGGCGCAGATGCCGTACTCGTGGTTGTGCAACTGTTCCGGAAATTCGTTCTTCGGGTCTTTCAGCCAGTTGAGGATGTCTCGCCGTACTGGGTGCGCCAGGGCTTTTATTATTTCGTCGAGGTCGAGGTTCATGGCAGGGTGCTCACAATGTGTACAACGCTATATCGCGATGTGGCGAAATATAAATCGTTAGATCGCGATACACCAATATGATTTTGATCTGACGTCAGCATAAATTGGTATATCGCGTTATAACGATACGTGGGTGTATGGCTTATGGGCCGCAGTGCTAAGCTGCGCCCATGAACTATCTCGCACATTTACACCTTGGTGGCCAGCGCCCCGGGCAACTGCTCGGCAGTCTGTATGGCGATTTCGTCAAAGGCCGGCTGCAAGGGCAGTTTGCGCCGGAGGTGGAAGCGGCCATTCAACTGCATCGACGGATTGACGTGTTCACTGACCGTCATCCGCTGGTGGACATCGCGCTGGGGCGGTTTTCCGATACGCGCCGGCGTTATGCCGGGATCGTGCTCGATGTGTTTTTCGATCATTGCCTGGCGCGGGACTGGAAGCTGTATGCCGACCAGCCGCTAGAGGTTTTCACCGCTGATGTGTATCGGGTGCTGACCCACGAACGGCAACTGCCCGAACGGCTGGCGAAGATCGCCCCGCACATGGTCGCCAATGACTGGTTGGGTTCGTATCAGCAGTTTGAAGTGCTGGAGCAGGTGTTGCGCGGGATCTCGCGGCGCTTGACCCGGCCGGAAGAATTGGCGGGGGCGATGGAGGAGTTGCGGCGGTTGTATGAGCCGCTGAGTGACGACTTCCGCCTGTTCTACCCGCAACTCCAGGACTTCGCACAATCCCCCCATACACAGAAAATCTAATGTAGGAGTGAGCCTGCTCGCGATAGCGGTGTGTCAGTCGACATTAGTATTGACTGACACACCGCTATCGCGAGCAGGCTCACTCCTACAGGGGATTTGTGTTTCAGGCGGCAATCAATTCGCCGGCACGACGCGGTTCAGCCGGTTTCGCCACTTCGCCAAACAACGCCTTCTGCACCGCCTGCTGCGCTTCAAACGCCAGCGCTGCACGCTCACGACCCTGACAGGCAAGCGGCTTGAGCAGATGCACTTCGACATCGCCGCAATCGTTGCTGAACAGGCGCATCAGGTGCGACAGCAAATCATCGTCACCAATGAACGGTGCCAGCCCATCGATTTCGCCATCGCGCAGGTAACGGATCGCCACCGGTTGCAACATCACCTCGGAATCAATCGCCGCCGCCAGCAAGCGACCATGAAAGGTTCGCAGCGAACGGCCATCGGTGGTGGTGCCTTCCGGGAACATCAGCAAGGCGTGATCGGTTTGCAGGTGACGGGTCATCTGCTTGCGGATCAACTGGCTGTCGCCCGAACCGCGACGGATGAACAGGCTGCCGGCCTTCGCCGCGAGCCAACCGGCCACCGGCCAGGTACGCACCTCGGCCTTGGACAAAAACGACAGCGGCGTGAGCATGCCGAGCAGTGGAATGTCCGTCCATGAAACGTGGTTGCTGACCCACAGCATCGGCTGTTTCGGCAGTTCACCGTGAACCGTCACGCGAAAGGGCAGGGCATTGCTCAGGCGCGCCATGAAGAAGCGCGACCAGCGCTGACGCCGCTCCATCGAATGCGCCAGGCCAATCCGTTCAAACACGCCGAAGACGCTGGCCATGGTCAAACCCAGCGAAACCACCAACAGCACCCGCGCGATCCGCGCGTACACGCGCAACCGGCTCATTACACAGCCGCCTTGAAGTGCTTGGCGTAGCGCGGGCAGAGTTCGTCGCGTTTGAGCAGGATGAACACGTCGGCGACCTGGAAGTCTTCGTCCCAGCACGGCTCACCGCAGATCTTCGCGCCCAGACGCATGTAAGCCTTGAGCAGCGGCGGCATTTCGGCGATCACGTTGGACGGAATATCCAGGGTTGGCAGCGGATTTTTCGGCTCGGCGCGCAGGTTTTCGGTGCACAGATAACGTTCGCGCAGGCGCTGCATGATCGCATGGGCCTGAATGCCGCCGTCCTGCATCGGGATGCTCGCGCAGCCCATCAGATAGCTGTAGCCGCCCTGATTCAATACTTCGGCCAACTCGCCCCACAACACCGCGATGGTGCCGCCGTTGCGGTACGCCGGGTCGACGCAGGTGCGGCCGATTTCCAGAATCGGCCCTTGCAGATGAGCGAGGCCGTGCAGGCTGAATTCTTCTTCGCTGTAGAACTTGCCGAGGCTGCTGGCGGCGGTGTGATCGAGCAAACGCGTGGTCGCCACCAGACGGCCGGTGTTCAAATCACGCACGCCGATGTGGCTGCAGTGAACATCATAATCATCCATGTCCAGACCCAGTTCCGCGCCTTTCAGTTTGGCGTTGAACTCGCCGCTGAAGACGTTGAAGCGCAAGGCCTGGGCTTGCTGCAAGGCCTCGGCGCCGATCAGGCGTTCGGCTTGCAGGCGGCGTTCATTGCCGGTGTCGCTGATGCGGGCGATCTGAGTCATGTGAATCTCCGTACGGGCCTTTAACCCGTCGTGGGTTGCAGCCGATCGACTTTCTTTATGCAGCCGTGTTGTGCAAAGTCAGGCTATGTAGCCCCGGTGTCATCGCCATGAAAGTTTGGTGATGCTTATATGACAGCCCACAAGGAGCCTCTTATGCCCTGGCCAGATCTGCTGCACAGCCGTGACCGATTGCCCGCCGTTGCTGACCTGGCCGAGGGTTTTGCGACGTTGTTGCAGCAACTGGGCAACGTCACGCCGTTCGAATTGGCGGTCGCGGGCGGGCGGCGAATGGCGACGCCGGGGCTGGCGTTTCTGGTCGGGTATCAAGCGGCTTTGCGCATGTTGTGGCCGAGTGCGCCGCTGAGCCTTGGCGCATTGTGTGCGACCGAACAGCGCAGTTTGCGTCCGGCGGACATGCAGACGCGGCTCACCGATTTACGCCTGAGTGGGCGCAAGGATTTCGTCACCGCCGGCGATGCGGCGGATTGGCTGTTGATCGCTGCTCGCAGTGAAGAGCCCGGTGAAAGTCCGCGTCTGAGTCTGGCCGTGGTGTATCCCGGCGAGCCCGGCGTGACCGTGGAAAAACTGCCGGCGCTGCCGTTGATGCCGGACATCAGTCATGGCCGGTTGCAGCTTGACGGGGCGTTGTGCGAGTTGCTCGCCGGTGATGGTTGGGATGCTTACGTCAAACCGTTTCGCACGCTGGAAGATGTCTATGTGCTGAGCGCGATGACCGCGTGGCTGTATGGCGTCGGACAGGACAGCGACTGGCCGCAAGCGCTGCAATTGCGTTTGCTGGCGCTGTTGGCCGGGTGCGCGGAGGCGAGTCGGCAACCGCCGAACAATCCGGCCGGGCATGTGTTGCTGGGTGGGTTGTTTGCGCAGTTTGAGGCGCTGGAGGGGGAGGTGAGTCAGGCGTTGGCTGACGGGCCGGCAGAGTGGGCGCAGATGTGGCAGCGCGATCAAGGCGTGATGCAGTTGGCGGCGGGGGCTCGGGCCAAGCGGTTGACCAAGGCTTTGATGGTGAATTGACTGGCCCCTTCGCGAGCAGGCTCGCTCCCACAGGGGACCGCGTTTCTTCAATTGAAATGCGTTCAAAATGTGGGAGCGAGCCTGCTCGCGAAGGCGCCCTCAAAATCACCACACATCTGTCATCAACCCCGACTAGTCTCAGCAGGTTCTCCCCAAGAGCCCTCACCATGTGCAAAGGCCTGCCCCTGTTTCTGCTGCTGATCTGCTTCACCGTTCAAGCCGAACAGTGGCCCGGCGAACAATGGCCAACTGGCACGACGATTACCGATACAGGAGTTCTGGAGAATTACGCCTTCCCACCTCGCGACGACGCAACCCGCCAAGGCATCCGCACCGATGCCCTGCTGATCATCCGCGACGGTCAGATCCTCTACGAACGCTACGCCGGCCCGACCACCGAGCAAACCCCGCACCTGACCTGGTCGATCAGTAAAAGCCTGATGGCCACCGTCCTCGGCGTGGCGTACGGCGAAGGCCTGTTCAAACTCGAAGATCCGGCCGTAAAGTTTTACCCGCCGCTGGCAAAACATCCGGAGATAAAAATCGCCGATCTGCTGCACTGGGCCTCCGGTATCGATTGGCAGGAAGACTACGAATATGCCCCGCTGAGGTCCTCGGTGGTGGCGATGCTTTACACCCGTGGTCATCACGATATGGCTGCGTTCACCGCTAACCACGACAGCTACGCCGCTCCCGGGCAGGCGTTCCGCTATTCCAGCGGCGACAGCAACCTGCTCGCGGCGGCGTTGAAAACCATCGTCGGGTCGCAGCGTTATGCGGATTATCCGTGGACGGCTTTGTTCGAGCCGTTGGGCATCCGTCACGCCGTGTGGGAAACCGATGCCAGCGGCACGTTTGTCGCGTCGTCTTACGCTTATCTGACAGCCCGGGATCTGGCGCGCGTCGGTCTGTTGATGGCCCGCGACGGGCGCTGGAGTGATCGCCAATTGCTGCCCAAGGATTGGGTCGCGTTCAACCTTGAACCCTTCGCCGGTTACAAGGCTCATCAGGACGAAGCGGTGCCCGGCGGCCAATGGTGGCTCAATCGTCCGGCCGATGGCGCCGCGTCACCGTGGCCCGACGCACCGCCGGACACCTTCGCCGCGCTTGGTCATTGGGGCCAGGCGCTGTACGTAATCCCCAGCGCCAACCTGGTAATCGTGCGCTACGCCGATGATCGCGACGGCAGCTACCGCCACAACGAATTGCTCAAACACGTGCTGAAGGCGGTGCGGCCATGAAGCGCTTTTTGCTGCTACTGCTTGTTTTGCTGCTCGGCTGGGTCGTCTACGAGCGCGAAAATCTGTGGGCTTTCCCGGACATCATCAGCGCTTACACCGCCAAGGAATATTGTTCGTGCCGGTATGTGATGAACAACGGTGCCGAGTATTGCCGTGGCTATGTCAAACAATGGCTGCCGACCAGCCAGTTCACCGATGACCCTGCCAGCAAAACCATCACCGTCAGCGGCATGGGCCGCAGCAATCGCGCCCAATGGTTGAGCGAACGCCAAGGCTGTCGTTTACAGCCTTAAAAGATCGCAGCCTTCGGCAGCTCCTACATGACCGGGTCCACCCTGTAGGAGCTGCCGAAGGCTGCGATCTTTTGATCTTGATGTTGCAATAACTTTGGGGGCGGTTAAGGTTCGTGCAGGTTTATCGGCCCCACGAGTGTTCAATGTTCAACCGCTCCCTGTGTGCAACCCTGTCCAGCCTGCTGCTCGCTGCCGTCGCGCTGCCGGCACAGGCCAATTGGTATCTGGACGGCGAGTCGTCGCGGCTGTCGTTCGTCAGCACGAAGAACGCCAATGTTTCCGAAGTGCAGCGCTTTCTGGTGCTGCACGGTAAGGTCGACCCTAACGGTCGCGCCGAAGTCGAAGTCGAGCTGGACTCGATCAACAGCGGCATCCCGCTGCGCGACGAGCGCATGCGCAAGGAGCTGTTCCAGATCGAGCAATTCCCCGAAGCGACCATCACCACCCAGATCGACCTGCGCCCGATCAACGATCTGGCCCCCGGTGCGCAACTGGAATTGCGTCTGCCGCTGACCGTCAACCTGCACGGCAAGCAACATGAATACCCGGCCGAACTCTTGGCAACGCGCCTTGATGATCGCCGCTTTCAGGTGGTGACGCTGGAGCCGCTGGTGATCAACGCCGAGGATTTCGATCTGCTGCCAGGGCTGGAAAGCCTGCGCAAGCTCGCCGGTCTGTCGGCCATCAGTCTGTCGGTGCCGGTGGGTGCGGTGCTGATCTTCACGGCGCGCTGACATGCGCGGCGCGGTGTTCCCGTGGCGGGACGGCAACCGGTTCGAACTGCTGATCGACGGTCCGCAATTCTTTCCGCGCATGCTCGAGCAGATTGCTGGCGCGCAGGAGCAGATCGAACTGGAGTTGTATCTGGTCGAGGCTGGCGCCTGTGCCGAAACCATCGTGCAAGCGCTGGTGCTGGCCGCCGAGCGCGGTGTGCGTGTGCGTTGTCTGTTCGACGATTACGGCAGCCTCGCCTTCACCCTCAATCTGCGTCAGCGCCTGATCCAGTCCGGGGTTGAACTGCGTTTCTACAATCGGCTGAACTGGCGGCGCTGGGTCGGCAACTTCTATCGGGATCACCGCAAATTGCTGCTGGTCGATCAATGTCTGGCGGTGGTCGGTGGCACCGGTGTCACCGATGAGTTCTGGACGCCGGGCCATGACAGCAGCGAATGGCACGAAGTGATGGTCGAGATCCGCGGGCCGTTGGTGATCGACTGGCAATTGCTCTTTGATCGTCAGTGGATTGCCAACCGTTATCGCCGCGCCTGGCGCCCGGCCGCGCATTTCGGTCTGCCGCGTTTGCCTCGAGTGCCGGACAAGGGCGAGGGCATGGGCCGCGTGGCGTATGCCGACGCCCGCCAGCACCGCGACATTCTGCAGTCGCTGTTCCGCGCCTTGAACAGTGGGCAAAAACGCATCTGGATGGCCACGCCGTACTTCCTGCCAACGTGGAAAATCCGCCGCTCCCTGCGCAAGGCTGCCGCGCGCGGTGTTGATGTGCGGTTGCTGCTGACCGGGCCGCGCACCGATCACCCGTCAGTGCGCTACGCCGGGCATCGTTATTACCCGCGACTGCTCAAGGCCGGGGTGCAGATCTTCGAATACCAGCCGTGTTTTCTGCATTTGAAAATGGTGCTGGTGGACGATTGGGTGAGCATCGGTTCGTGCAACTTCGACCACTGGAACCTGCGCTTCAATCTGGAGGCGAATCTGGAGGCGCTGGACCCGTCGTTGACGGCAGCGGTAGAGGCGAGTTTTGTGAAGGACTTCGGGCTGAGCCAGCAGGTGAGTCTGGAGGAGTGGCAGCGCCGGCCGTTGTGGCGACGGGTCAAGCAGCGGGTGTGGGGCTGGGTGGATCGGGTGGTGGTCAATATTCTCGACCGCCGCGGGTAAAACCGATTTTGAATACACCCTAAATCCAATGTGGGAGCGAGCCTGCTCGCGAAAGCGGTGTGTCAGTCAGCAATTGTTTATCTGAATGACCGCTTTCGCGAGCAGGCTCGCTCCCACAGGGTTTTGCGGTGTGCTTGCGGTTACAGCAATTCAAAGCTCTGCTGCGTCACGTTCTGGGAATCCAGGCCGATCTGCACGTTGAACTTGCCAGGCTCTGCCGCGTACTTGAGCTGGGCGTTGTAGAACTTCAGGTCATCCTCGGTGATGGTGAAGTGCACGACTTTCTGTTCGCCGGCCTTGAGCATGATTTTCTGGAAGTTCTTCAGTTCTTTCACCGGGCGGATCATCGAACCGGTGACGTCCTGGATGTACAACTGCACCACGGTTTCGCCGTCACGCTTGCCGGTGTTTTTCACCATGACGCTGGCGTCGAGCTTGCCAGTGGCGTTGAGGGTGGTTGACGACAGCGCCATGTCGCTCAGGGCGAAGTTGGTGTAGCTCAGGCCGTAACCGAACGGGAACAGCGGCCCGGTGGTGTCATCGAAATACTGCGAGGTGTAGTTGCCCGGTTTGCCCGGCGTGAACGGCCGGCCAATGCTCAGGTGGTTGTAGTAGGTCGGGATCTGGCCCACGGAGCGCGGGAAGGTCACCGGCAGTTTGCCCGACGGGTTGTAGTCGCCGAACAGCACGTCGGCGATGGCATTGCCGCCTTCGGTGCCGCTGAACCAGGTTTCCAGAATCGCGTCAGCCGACTGGTTCTCTTCGAGAATGGTCAGCGGACGGCCGTTCATCAGTACCAGCACCAGCGGTTTGCCGGTGGCTTTCAGCGCACGGATCAGCTCGCGCTGGCTTTCCGGGATATTCAGGTCGGTGCGGCTGGAGGATTCGTGGGACATGCCACGGGATTCACCTACCGCAGCCACGATCACGTCAGCGTCCTTGGCGGCTTTTACCGCTTCGTCGATCAGCACGTTGGCCGGGCGCGGGTCATCGACCACTTCCGGCGCATCGAAGTTGAGGAAGTTCAGGTAATCCAGCACCTTCTTGTCGCTGGTGATGTTGGCGCCACGGGCGTAGATCAGGTTCGACTTATTGCCGATCACCGAACTCATGCCGTCGAACAGCGTCACCGATTGCGCAGGGCGCCCGGCGGCGGCCCAGCTGCCCATCATGTCGATCGGCGCTTTGGCCAGCGGGCCGACCAGCGCGACTTTTGCGTCTTTCTTCAGCGGCAGGGTTTCGTTCTGGTTCTTCAGCAACACCAGGCTGCGACGCGCGACTTCGCGGGCCTCGGCACGGTTCAGACGGCTTTCGGCGTAGGTGTCGGCCGGATCATCTTCAGCCTTGCCGATGCGCAGGTACGGGTCCTTGAACAGGCCCATGTCGTACTTGGCCGCGAGCACTTCACGCACGGCGTTGTCGATGTCTTTCTGTTCGATCTCGCCAGACTTGAGCAGGCCCGGCAGCTCTTTGCCGTAGAGGGTGTCGTTCATGCTCATGTCGATGCCGGCCTTGATCGCCAGCTTCGCCGCTTCACGACCGTCGCGGGCGACACCGTGCTTGATCAGTTCGAAGATCGCGCCGTGGTCGCTGACCGCCAGGCCTTTGAAGCCCCAGTCGCGGCGCAGCAGATCGTTCATCAGCCAGGTGTTGGCGGTGGCCGGAATGCCGTTGATCGAGTTCAACGCGACCATCACACCACCGGCGCCGGCATCGATCGCGGCGCGGTACGGCGGCAGGTAATCCTGATACATCTTCACCGGACTCATGTCGACGGTGTTGTAGTCGCGGCCGCCCTCGACCGCGCCGTACAGGGCGAAGTGCTTGACGCTGGCCATGATGCTGTCGGCGGCGCTCGGGGTGGCACCCTGATAGGCGCGGACCATGACGCCAGCGATGCGCGAAGTCAGGTAAGTGTCTTCACCGAAACCTTCGGAGCTGCGGCCCCAGCGCGGGTCGCGAGAGATGTCGACCATCGGCGCAAAGGTGATGTCGAGGCTGTCGGCGGCGGCTTCTTTCGCGGCCACGCGTCCGGACTGGCCGATGGCGTCCATGTCCCAGCTCGAGGCGAGGGCCAGCGGAATCGGGAAAATCGTACGGTGACCGTGGATCACGTCGTACGCGAAAAACATCGGAATCTTCAGGCGACTGCGCATGGCAGCGTCCTGCATCGGACGGTTTTCCGCACGGGTGATCGAGTTGAACGTGCCGCCGATGTTGCCGGTGGCGATCTCTTTGCGGATCAGTTCGCGGGGCATTTCCGGGCCGATGCTGATCAGGCGCAGCTGGCCGATTTTTTCATCGAGGGTCATTTGATTCATCAGATTGCTGATGAATGCGTCCTTGTTTTCCAGAGGTACCGGGGTCGTGGCGGCCAATACTTGATGACTGGCCAGGCTGACGAACAGACCCAGCAAACACAGCTTCTTCATGAATATTTTTCTCAAGGGCCCAAACGGCGAGGTAACGCCGGCCAGCCAAAATTTAGGGAGCGACTATTGTTGTTCGGGTGCAGGCTCGAAAACACCGAGCCAAAAACGACAGCCGACACTCGGCAGCGTGAACGCGCAGGGCACTTTTTAGCCCATTGGCCCGTCGTAATCCAGCGACGCGGCCGATTATGCCCCAAGAGCCCGCCAAGAATGTTTCGCGCTCGGTTTTTATAATGAAATGTGCCAAGGAGCATCACTGCGATGAATGTAAGCCCAACCAATCGCTCGCGTTTGCAGGTCGCCACGCTGCTGGTGCTGGCCACGTTGTTGACCGCGTGCGGCATCAACAATATCCCGACCCTCGACGAACAGGCCAAAGCCGCGTGGGGCCAGGTGCAGAACCAGTACCAGCGCCGCGCCGACCTGATCCCCAATCTGGTGGAAACGGTGAAAGGTTATGCAGCTCACGAGCAGGAAACGCTGACCGCAGTGATCGAGGCGCGGGCGAAAGCCACGTCGATCCAGGTCGACGCCAGCACCCTCGACAACCCGGAAAAACTCAAGCAGTTCCAGCAGGCGCAGGATCAACTGACCGGTGCGTTGAGCCGCTTGATGGTGGTCTCCGAGCGCTATCCGGATCTGAAAGCCAACCAGAATTTCCTCGCCCTGCAATCGCAACTCGAAGGCACGGAAAACCGCATCGCCGTGGCGCGCCGCGATTTCATTCTGGCGGTGCAGAAATACAACACCGAAATCCGCACCTTTCCCGGTCGTCTCTGGCACAGCGTGATGTACAGCGACCTGCCGATCCGCGAAACCTTCGAAGCCACCACGCCCGGCGCGGAAAAAGCCCCGGAAGTGAAATTCTGATTCGAGGTTGTCCATGCGTGTGCTGAAAATGGGCCTGGTGCTGATGCTGTGGCTGTTCGCCCTCAGCGCCCAGGCCGAGTTGACGTTCCCGGCGCTGAGCGGCCGGGTGGTGGACGAAGCGCAGATGATCGACCCGTCGGTGCGCGCGCAACTGGGCCAGCAGTTGCAGGCCCACGAGCAGGCGACCGGCGAGCAATTGGTCGTGGTCACGGTGCCGGATCTGCAAGGCACCACCATCGAAGATTTCGGCGTTCAGCTCGGCCGGCATTGGGGCATCGGCCAGAAGGACAAGAACAACGGTGCACTGCTGATCGTCGCTCGTGACGAGCGCAAACTGCGCATCGAAGTCGGTTATGGCCTGGAAGACCGACTGACTGACGCGCAGACTTCGGTGATCATCCATCAAGTCATAACCCCAGCCTTCAAGACCGGCAATTTCAGCAAAGGCATCAGCGATGGCGTCGCGGCGATGCTGGTGGTGCTCGGTGGCAATCCGCTGGATGAACCGTCGACGGTGTATGAGTCCAGCGGTGATCCGGCCGACGATTTCATCTCGCGGCACCCGGCACTGTTCGTGTTTTTAGTGATGTTGTTCATCTTGACGGTGTTTGTCTGCCAGATGCTCGGTATCCTGCCCGCTGGCCGTGGCGGCTCCGGAGGAGGGGGCGGCTTTGGCGGTGGCGGCGGCTTTGGCGGCGGTGGTGGAGGCGGTGGCTTCAGCGGCGGCGGGGGCAGTTTCGGCGGCGGCGGTTCGTCCGGCGGCTGGTGAGATCAGAAGAATAATGAGCAGGCACTTTTCAACATGGCATTACTGACTGAACACGAACAACGCAAAGTCGCCGAGGCGATCGCCCGGGTCGAGCGCGACACCGACGCCGAACTGGTGACGGTGCTGGCCGCCCGCGCCGATGACTACGCGTACATCCCGCTGTTGTGGGCGAGCCTTTTGGCACTGGTGGTGCCGGGCGTCGTGCACTACCTGACCGGGTGGCTGACCCTGCACAGTCTGCTGCTGGTGCAGTGGGGCGCGTTCATCGTGCTGTGCCTGCTGTTTCGTTTGCCGAAAATCACTACCCATCTGATCCCGCGCCGCGTGCGGCATTGGCGCGCATCCAACCTGGCGCGCCGGCAGTTTCTCGAGCAGAACCTGCACCACACGGTGGGCAGCACCGGCATGCTGATTTTTGTTTGCGAGGCGGAGCGGTATGTGGAGATTCTGGTGGATGAGGGGATTTCCAAACGGCTCGATAATAAGAGTTGGGATGCGATTGTTGCGGCGTTTACCGAGCAGGTCAGGCAGGGGCGCACGTTGGAGGGATTTGTGACGTGTATCGAGGCGTGTGGGGAATTGCTGAAGGTGCATGTGCCGGTGACGCAGGTGAGGAATGAGTTGCCGAATCGGTTGGTGGTGTTGGGTTAGGTTGCAGATTTTTTATTCGGCTTGAGGGCCATACCCTCACCCCAGCCCTCTCCCAGAGGGAGAGGGAGCCGACCGAGGTGTCTTGCGCTGGACATCGACTTGGAAAAACGTATCGATTTTGGATTCAAAGCAAATCGTTCAAGTCGGTGTATCTCGTCAATATCCCCCAATCAGTCCCCTCTACCTCTGGGAGAGGGCTAGGGTGAGGGCCGCTTTACGAACCGTTGGGTAAATAAGAGCGTGTCCCCAACCCCCATCCCCCCTAAAATACCCGCCATTCCCGATTTCGCCCGTCCGAGGCCGCTTTTTCATGTCCGTTACTGCCCCGTCCATCAAGCCTGCGCCCGATCACCACGCCCAGTTCATCGAGCTGCTGCAAACCAGCCTCGAACAGAACGGTTTCATCAAACTGGTGCTGGCCAAGTACGTCGGTGACGAAGCGGATCTGCAGCGGGTCATCATCAAAGCGGTGACGGTCAAGGCGCAGCCGAATCTGTCGTTCGTCTATCGCTACAAAACCCGTGACATCACCAAAAACCTGCCCTTGGTTGAAGGCGTGGCGACGATTGCCGCGCTGTTGCCGGCCTCGTTCAAAAATGCGCATTTACTCGCGGTGGCTGACGAAGCCCAGCTCGAATACAGCAAAAAGGGCAAGTCTTCGCTGTTCAAGAGCAAACCTCAGCAATTGCGCGAAGCGCCGTCCGCCGAACACAACCGTGAGAAAAATCGTTATCTCGAACTGAGCCGGCCGTTCCTTAAGGACTTGGGCGTGACCAACACCCAGCACGAGCTGATCCCGGCAATGTCGCGCAAGTGGAAGCAGATCAACAAGTTCATCGAAGTGTTCAGCCACGCCCTGACCTCGTCGCCGCTGGCGCTGGACAAACCGGTGCGGGTGGCGGATTTCGGTTCGGGCAAGGGTTACCTGACGTTCGCGATTCACGATTACCTGCGCAACACCTTGAACGCCGAGGGCGA
The DNA here is from genome assembly GCF_004011755.1 of Pseudomonas sp. RU47. GTDB lineage: Bacteria > Pseudomonadota > Gammaproteobacteria > Pseudomonadales > Pseudomonadaceae > Aquipseudomonas. Next base: position 1,495,457 of record NZ_CP022411.1, read on the forward strand.
AGTCACGGGTGTCGAGTTGCGTGAGGAAATGGTCAACCTGTGCAACGCTGCGGCGGCGAAGCTCGATCATCCGGGACTGGTGTTCAAGTGCGGTGACGTGCGCAGCGTGGCGCCGAGCGAGCTGGACGTGATGATCGCCCTGCATGCCTGCGACATCGCCACCGACTACGCGATCCACACCGGCATCCGTTCGGGCGCGTCGATCATCATGTGCTCGCCGTGCTGCCATAAACAGATTCGCTTGCAGATCCAGAGCCCGGCGCTGCTCAAACCGATGCTGCAATACGGTTTGCATCTGGGGCAGCAGGCAGAAATGGTCACCGACAGCCTGCGCGCATTGTTCCTTGAGGCCTGCGGGTATGAGACCAAGGTCTTCGAGTTCATCTCGCTGGATCACACCAACAAAAACAAGATGATTCTGGCGGTGAAACGCGCCGAGCCGGTGGACCCGGCGCAGTTGTTGGTGAAGATTCAGGAGTTGAAAGACTTCTACAACATCAGCGAGCACTGCCTGGAAACCCTCCTGCGCGCTGACGGCTACCTGGCCTGACACAAAAACCTGTGGGAGCGAGCTTGCTCGCGAAGGGGCCATAACAGCCAACATCATCGTTGACTGTCAGTCCGCCTTCGCGAGCAAGCTCGCTCCCACATTTGATTTCACCGCGGTTTTGCGGCCGAGCATGACAGTGGCGATGACTCCGCAGGCAAACACCCAAGTAATCGGCTCGACATGTTCACCAAAGAACAGCGCCGAAAACGCGATGGTGAAGAAAATCTGCAGCAACTGGATCTGACTGACCCGGGCAATGCCGCCCATGGCCAGCCCGGCGTACCAGGCAAAGAAGCCGAGAAACTGCGAAAACAACGCCACATAACCAAACGCCCACCAGGTTTTCGTCGACACGGCACCGTGATGTTGCAGCGCCAGATACAACACAGGCCCGATCAACAGCGGCGTCGACAGCACCAGCGCCCAGCAGATCACCTGCCAGCCGCCCATCTCCTTGGCCAAGCGGCCGCCTTCGGCGTAGCCCAGTCCACCAACGGCAATCGCGCCGAGCATCAGCAAATCACCCGCCTGAATACTGCCGGCCCCGGTATACAACGCATAACCGAGTACCAACGCACTGCCCAGCGCCGCGCAGGCCCAGAAGGCTTTTGACGGGCGCTCATGGGACAACCACGCGGCATACAGCGCCACGCACAGCGGTTGCAGGCCGTTGACCAGCGCACCGTGGGACGCCGGCAAGGTTTGCATGGCCCACGCCGACAGCACCGGAAAACCCAGAATCACCCCGGCGATCACCAGACTCAGACCTTTGACTTGCTGCCAGGTTGGCCACTTCTCGCGGCGCCACAGCAACAGCAACGCCGCAGGAATCGCTGCAAACAATGCGCGACCCAAACCGTTGAGCAATGGATGCAGTTCCTGCACAACGATGCGGGTGAAGGGCAGGGTGAGACTGAAAATCACCACGCCGAGCAGACCGAGGGCCATGCCGGTGTTTTCGCGCGAGGACATGATGGGAGACCAGAATCGTAGGGAATTGGAAGGTGTCCTCATCTAGCCATAATCCGCGAATTTCGGGGTGTTACAGCTAGGCACGGACTTAGGCGTACAGTTTCAGGGCCTCTTCGCGAGCAGGCTCGCTCCCACATTTGGAATGCATTCTTCCTGTGGGAGCGAGCCTGCTCGCGAAGAACGATGACACGGTCTCAGGTAGTAGCCGGTTGTTACCCGACCTCGCGGATAAGGTCTACCTTCAATACTCCCAAGCATTCCCTCCAGAGGAGTCCTCCCCATGGCCGCGAAAAAGATCCTGATGCTGGTCGGCGATTACGTCGAAGACTACGAAGTGATGGTGCCATTCCAGGCCCTGCAAATGGTCGGTCACACCGTCCACGCCGTGTGCCCGGACAAGGCCGCCGGCAAAACCGTGCGCACCGCGATCCATGACTTCGAAGGCGATCAGACCTACAGCGAAAAGCCTGGTCACCTGTTCGCCCTCAACTTCGATTTCGCCAAGGTCAACGAAGCCGATTACGACGCGCTGTTGATCCCCGGCGGGCGTGCCCCGGAATACCTGCGCCTGAACGAAAAAGTCCTCGAGCTGGTGCGTGCCTTCGACAAGGCCGGCAAACCGATTGCCGCCGTTTGCCACGGCGCACAATTGCTGGCAGCGGCGGGCGTGCTTGAAGGTCGCGAATGCAGCGCCTATCCGGCCTGTGCGCCGGAAGTGCGACTGGCGGGTGGCACGTACATCGACATTCCGGTGACGGACGGCCACGTTCAAGGCAATCTGGCCACTGCACCGGCGTGGCCGGCGCATCCGAACTGGCTGGCCGGGTTTCTCGGTTTGCTCGGTACTAAAATCACTCTGTAACGAGGAATCGCCGATGTGCGAGCTCTACGTTAAAGCTGACCCGATTCTCTACGAGTCACGCTCGCGCTCGCTGCGCATCTGCGGCGTGGTGACCACGTTGCGGCTGGAGAATCAGTTCTGGGACATCCTCAGCGAAATCGCCGAGGTCGACGGTATGACCACCAACCAGTTGATCGCCAAGCTGTATGAAGAGGTGATGGATTATCGCGGCGAAGTGGTGAATTTTGCTTCGTTCCTGCGGGTGAGTTGTATGCGCTATTTGAGTCAGCGGCGGGTGAATAAGCCGGAGTTGTCGGTGGTGCGCGCGGTGGTGAAATAGCCGGCACCGAGTTGCCTCATTCGCGAGCAGGCTCGCTCCCACAGTAGCTCTTCAGTGAACACTCAGTATCCAGTGTGGGAGCGAGCCTGCTCGCGAAGAGGCCGGTACAGGCGACAGATGTTCTGGACTGGTCTTTACTCTGAAACGCGAAATCTCTCAATCGCCAAGGAGCAACGAGCATGTCCGGATGGTACGAAATCAGTAAAAGCAGCAACGGCCAGTTCAGGTTCGTGCTGAAAGCGGCGAATGCCGAAACGATTCTGACCAGCGAGCTGTACACCACTCGCGCAGCGGCCGACGGCGGCATCGCGGCGGTGCAAACCAACAGCCCGCTCGATGAGCGCTACGAGAAGAAGTCGACGAAGGACGGTCATCCGTACTTCAATCTGATAGCGGCCAATCATCAGGTCATCGGCAGCAGCGAGGCGTATTCATCGGATGCGGCGTGCGATAAAGGCATTGCCAGCGTCAAGGCGAACGGGCCGAGCAAGGTGATCAAGGACAAGACCTTGCCGGTGCTCTGACCTCACTTTCAAATCCATTGCAAATCCACTGTGGGAGCGAGCCTGCTTGCGAAAGCGGTGTATCAGTCAACATCATCATCGACTGATACACCGTCTTCGCGAGCAGGCTCGCTCCCACATTGGGTTTTGCGTTTTACCGGGAGGTCAGCGCACGGTCTTGAGGATCATTTGCAGCTGAGTCTGGCCCGCCTCACTCAACGGGAAGACCGGCAAGCGTGGATCGCCCACCTCCAGCCCGGTCTGTCGCAACCCGGCCTTGATCGTCGCCGGCAACCCACCCTTGAGTATGAAATCCAGCAGCGGCAACTGGCGATAGAACAGATCCCGCGCCCGATCCAGATCGCCGGCCATGGCGGCCTCGTACAAATCCAGATTCAACTGCGGGATCAGGTTCGGCGCGGCCGTGCACCAGCCTTTCGCCCCGGCGGCAAACGCCTCCAGCGCCAACGGATTGTAGCCGTTGTAGAACGGCACCTGGCCTTCGCCGAGCAATTGCAGCTTGTGCATGCGCTGAATATCGCCGGTGCTCTCCTTGACCATGGTCACGTTTTCCACGCCATTGACGATGCGTAGAATCAAATCCACCGACATGTCGGTGCCGCTGGTGGCCGGGTTGTTGTAGAGCATGATCGGCACGCCGATGCTCTCGCCGATGGCGTGGTAGTGGGCGAGGATTTCCGCCTCGGTGAGTTTCCAGTACGAAGCCGGCAGCACCATTACCACATCGGCGCCATGGGCTTCAGCGAAACGCGCGCGGCGTACGGCTTTGGCGGTGGTCAGGTCGGACACGCTGACAATCGTCGGTACGCGTTTGGCCACGTGCTTGATGCTGAACTCGGCAACCTGATCCCACTCCGCATCGCTCAGGTAAGCGCCTTCGCCGGTGCTGCCCAGCGGCGCGATGGCGTGGACGCCGCTGTCGATCAGGCGATCGATCGATTGACCGAGCGCTGGCAGGTCCAGCCCTTCGCCGTTGGCGCCGAACGGGGTGATGGTGTAGCCGATGATGCCGTGAATAGTGGACATGGGAATCTCTCCGTAACAGGGTTCAGTTCAGGCAATCGGCGTGTTGGCGCAGGTTCTGCCGGGCGTAGTAGTTGAAGGCCGCGGCGTGGCGCTTGGGCTTGGCGATCCAGTCGTGCGCCTCGCGGCCCAGCTCAGGAATGATCGGTTTGATCGTACCGGCCGCCATCGCCAGCAGTTGCAGTTTGGCCGCGCGCTCGATCAATTGGGCAATGACACACGCCTCTTCAATGGTTGTGCCGGTCGACAACTGACCGTGGTGCGAAAGCAGGATCGCGCGTTTTTCGCCCAGCGCACCGGCAATCAACTCGCCTTCTTCGTTGCCCACCGGTACCCCCGGCCAGCCTTCGAGAAACGCGCAGTCTTCGTACAGCGGGCACAAATCCATGTGGGAAATCTGCAGCGGCACTTCCAGCATCGACAGCGCCGCCACGTGCGTCGGGTGAGTGTGGATGATGCAGTTCACATCCGGCCGGGCGCGGTATACCCAGCTGTGGAAACGGTTGGCCGGGTTGGCCATGCCGTGACCTTCGAGGACTTCCAGATCCTCGTTGACCAGCAGCAGATTGCTCGCAGTGATTTCGTCGAAACCCAGGCCCAATTGCTGAGTGTAATAGGTGCCGGGTTGCGGGCCACGGGCGGTGATTTGCCCGGCCAGACCTGAGTCATGACCGTTCTCGAATAGAATCCGGCAGGTCAGGGCCAGCTTTTGCCGGTCTGTCCACGTATTATCCGCCAGGCTTTTTTGCATCTGGGTCAGCGCTTGCTTGACCAGTTGGTCTTTGGGTAGTGCTAATGTCTTGGCCATGTCTGTGTCCTTTGAGTGAGTGCAAATGACACTAAAGAGGCTATATGACACAAAGTGTCATTGGCAAGCACAAATCGTCGCTTCCTTGCTGGAATAACCGCTGCGCATGTCTATCCGTTTGAAATTATTGAGAAAAAAACTTGGCGTAACCCTTGAGGCACTGGCCGAAAAATCCGGCATGACCAAGAGTTATCTGTCCAAAGTCGAGCGCGGGCTGAACACCCCGTCGATTGCGGCCGCGTTGAAACTGGCGAAAGCGCTGAATGTGAAAGTCGAGGAATTGTTCTCCGAAGACAACGTCAGCCTCGACAGCTACAGCCTGGTGCGCAGCCACGAGCGTCAGTCACTCGCCGCCAATGATCAGAGCCCCGGTTATGCCGTGCTGGCCCATCAGGTCAGCGAGCGCAACCTGCTACCGTTCATCATCTACCCGCCAAAAGAGTTCAGCGACAAGACCTTCAAGGAGCACTTGGGCGAGGAGTTTCTGTTCGTTCACGAAGGGCAGGTGGAAGTGGATTTCATGAACGAGAAGGTGCTGCTGGAGCGTGGCGACGCGCTGCACTTCAATGCGCAGAAGCCGCACCGGATCAGATCGGTGGGGGATGTGCAGGCGCAGTTGCTGGTGGTGGTGCACAGCGCCGAAGAATGAGTTGCCCCCAAAAGCTTCGCGAGCAGGCTCGCTCCCACAGGTTGAATGCATTCCAGATGTGGGAGCGAGCCTGCTCGCGAAGGCGTCAGACCGGTTTACATCAAACCTCGACGGGCACCGACAATTTCGGGCTGCCGAGCGCATGGCTCTTCGCATCAAAAAACCGCAACTCAACCCCCGTCCCCTCAAACACCTTTGCGTAATGCCGCTTCTGATGCTGAACGAACGCCGCACTGCGCGGGTAAATCGAGATCGCCACCGTCGCCGGTTTCGCCAAACGCAGAGCCCGCACGATGTGCGCATCCTGCTCGCCCAACGCATGACCAAAGATGCACAAACTGCCGCCATGCCCGAGCAATTGCTCATAACAGAACGACAGATAATCCGAACTGCGAATGGTCTTGAGCTTGTCTGCACTCGGCCCTTCGGTGACGAACAGCGGCACGTCATCCAGTGTCTTGATCGTGTTGTTGATGGCGAAACTGCCGAGCAACGTGCCCTCGGTCGAGGTCAGTTTGCGCGCGGTGCCGTCCTGATTGCGCACCAGGTGCAGACCGCCGTGCAGGTACAGCAAACGTGGTTTGTCGGTGGTGCTTTCGCTCAGATCGAAACTGGCATTCGGGCCGTTGAACAGGTCGTCGATGGCCTCGCTTTGGTGTTGCAGCGCCCAGTAGTTGAGCAGGTCGTAATTGGTGGTGAACACCGTGCGATAGCGCGCCAGTTCTTCATTCAGCGTCGCCAAAGTTGAAGCTTTCACCAGTCGCCAAGGAATGTGCACCGCGTGCACGGTGTTGATCAGCGCTTCCTTGATCGCGTAGTAGCGATTGCGCGGTGCCGCCGAGCTGACGGCCAGGGCCTTGTTGACTCGGCTGGTGGTTTTCAGCGCGCCAAGTACCTGCTCGAAACTGCGCGTCTGCATCGCGTCGAACACTGCCAGTTCCGAGGGGCTCAGCGGTTTTTCTTCCACAGTGCGGGCATTTTCGAACAGCGAGTCGTAGCCGAAGTCGTCCCACACCGCACGGCTGGCGCCATTGCCCACCAGCAAACCGCTGAAATCGGTCGCGGCGCGCAGGGTGTTCCAGTCTTCGAGGCTGGCGTCGACATCGAGAAAATCGGTCATTGCGTAGGCGGTCTCAAAACATAGGGGCTGATGGACGGCGACTTTATCACGAGCGGGCATTGAGCCAGATCAACATCGCTCGTGACCGATCGGTCGATGCTGTGTCTATCCGCCGAACCGGAGCAGCGATTCGGCCCCTTGTCAGGAGACGTGCGCATGACCAGTACCTTTTTCGTTCCGGCGGTAAATATCATGGGCAACGGTTGCCTTGACGAAGCCATGGTCGCGATCCGCAACTATGGTTTTCGCAAGGCGCTGATCGTCACCGACACCGGGCTGGCCAAGGCTGGCGTGGCCACCATGGTCGCCGAGAAGCTGGCGATGCAGGACATCGATTCGGTGATTTTCGACGGCGCCAAGCCAAACCCGAGCATCGCCAATGTCGAATCGGGTCTGGGGTTGCTCAAGGAAAGTCGCTGCGATTTCGTCGTGTCGCTGGGCGGCGGTTCGCCTCACGATTGCGCCAAAGGCATCGCCCTGTGTGCGACCAACGGCGGACAGATCCGTGATTACGAAGGCATCGATCAATCGAGCAAGCCGCAACTGCCACTGATCGCGATCAACACCACTGCCGGCACCGCCAGCGAGATGACGCGCTTCTGCATCATCACCGACGAATCGCGCCACGTGAAAATGGCCATCGTCGACCGCAATGTCACGCCGCTGTTGTCGGTCAATGACCCGGAATTGATGGTTGCCATGCCCAAAGGCCTGACGGCTGCCACCGGCATGGACGCACTGACCCACGCCATCGAAGCCTACGTCTCGACCGCTGCCAACCCGATCACCGATGCCTGCGCGTTGAAGGCGATGACCCTGATCAGCAACAACCTGCGCCTGGCCGTGCGCGATGGCAGCGACCTCGCCGCGCGGGAAAACATGGCTTACGCGCAGTTCCTCGCCGGCATGGCCTTCAACAACGCGTCCCTCGGTTACGTGCATGCGATGGCGCATCAATTGGGCGGTTTCTACGACCTGCCCCATGGCGTGTGCAATGCCGTGCTGCTGCCCCACGTGCAGACGTTCAATGCGCTGGTCTGTGCCGAGCGGCTGACCGATGTTGCCCACGCCATGGGCGCAGACATTCGTGGCTTCAGCCCCGAAGAGGGCGCCCAGGCGGCGATCAATGCGATCCGCTGCCTGGCCAAAGATGTCGAGATTCCCGGTGGTTTGCGTGAACTCGGCGCCAAGCTCAGTGACATTCCGCTGCTCGCGACCAATGCGTTGAAAGACGCCTGCGGTTTGACCAACCCACGGGCGGCCGATCAGCGCCAGATCGAGGAGATTTTTCGCAATGCGTTTTGAGAGGCCGGTCAGGTTGATTTCTTGACGGTCAGGTTTTGCCCTTGCCCTTGCCCTTGCCCTTGCCTTCAGCTGTCACCGTAAACGTTCGAACACGGACCCAGTCAGACAACTTCCCTTTGATGTTGTGAATGGCGGATATCCGGTTCAGTCCGGGAGGTAAGGGTTTTGTAACCTGAGTACGCCATTGCTTGAGGGGGTCGACGTCGGCTTTGGCAATCATCACGCCGGTGTCCAGATCGATAATGCTAACGAAGCCTTCAGCTTTTGTGACATCTCCCGAAAAGACCGGAACCGTATTCACCTGTGCGTCCTCTTTTGGTTCGGAAACTACCGGGACGTCGATTGCCGGCCGCAGCAGCACGGTATATCTGCGCTCCTCACTCCAGTCTGACTTGATGCCTTCCCATGTCTGGTGGGCGCGAATCTCCTGCTGACCCGGAGACTGGACACCGCTGATGCTAAACGCCCATCGTCCATTTGCGCTGACCTGTCCGTCACCGAGCGAATGCTTGTCTGCAATGCTCCAAACCTGCACTAGAGCACCCGGTATACCGCTGCCGAGAAACAGTGTTGCAACCCCCGTTTCGCTGTCCCTTTCGGGGTACGTGATGGTCGGGGGCGGGACAGGTTGCGTGTCGGGCTTGTCGGGAGTGCTCATTGTGTTTCTCGTTTCAGGCTGATTTGAAACGAAACACTGGCACGGCGTGTCCCGTTTAGAACCTGTAAGAACTACCAGTTTTTTAGCTTTTTTTGCTTGGGCGGTAATTTCTTTTTGTTCTGAAAAACTGTCATTTCTGTCAGTTGTCTGGCGTGGCTGCTTCGGATCGAATGCTCTGATAACGGGGTCGACTCCGATCTCTTCAGGAGCACGCGAACATGCCAGAAGCCACTACACGTAACGCACAACTCGCAGGTGAGCCGGATCAGACGTTTGCCCATTCAGGCCTGCAAACGCTGCAGTTTCCTGGCGCGCGCAAAACCATCGGTAACAGTGTCGCAGTGATGCCCTCGGGTCGGATCATGGTCAGTACAACGGTTATCGACGCATCGGGAGCCTCGAATTACGGACTTGCACGACTGCTCCCTGACGGTCATCTCGACACCGGCTTCGGCCAGGGCGGGTACCTTGGCGGCCAGTTTGCGAATGGTCGGTTATCACAGGGCGGGAGTCTGGTCGTCGATGCGAGCGGTGCATTCTGGTTGAGTGCAGTGCTCGCAAATGCAGCAGGCAAGCTCGAGCAAATCATCGCTCGATTCAAACCCGACGGTACGCTCGATCGTGATTTTGGTGATGAACAGTCGGGCTATCGAGTCGTGCCGATGCGTATTCCCACGCTGAACAATGCCACGGGCGGCCGCTTGATATTGGCCCAATCCACTCCAGCGAAATCGATGCCGGACAGATTGCTTTTCGTCACCTCCCAAGGGGGCAGCGGGTTGTTGGCGCGTTTCTTTCTGGATGGCAGGAATGATGACGATTTCGCTGAAAATGGCTGGATACCTCTGACGCTTCCAAGTGTGGCGATCACGTTGCACGGGGTCACGCAGTTGGACGGTGGGCAGATTCTTGTCCATGGCAAGACCGAAGTGACGAATCAGGGGCTGGTCATGGCTTACGACAGTTCCGGGCAGGTTGCCAAGCCGTTCGGCAAGGACGGTACCCTACTGCTGAAACTGGACAATGCCGGTGTACCGCTTGAAAGCTCGGTGAATCGTATCGTGGTGCAATCGGCGCAGCGCTTGTTATTGATCGGATCTGCCGTCGAGTCTTCCGCCGGGGAGAAACGTCAGCATGGCTTGATCAGCGGGATCAATCTCACTGGCCAGGCTGATCCAGAGTTTAATCTCGGTCTGCCAGTCATTACCCTTGCAAAGCAGCCGCTGGATCTTAAAAGCTGGGGCGCAGGGTTCGCGCTGAATGACTCCCCCGGCCCGAGAATCGTCACGGTCGGACAGACCTCGGAGGGCACACGAGGGTTGCTGACGGCTGGCTTTCTGGCCGATGGCGCAGTGGATCCGTTATTTGATGTCGAGGGTGCAGCCGAGATCCCGTGGATTGCGCAGGATGCCTGTCTGCAGGGGGCGTCAGTGCTGGTGCTGGGGCATAGAAATGAAGCGGCTCACCTGGTGCGATTGCTGACAGCGGCGAGTTGACGGGCGGGTTCATCACATTTTCGGTGTGATTGAAATCCGGGCTATCCTGCCGACTCGGAATAACCCCAGTCAGCGAGCCCTCCATGCTGCAAAAGAGCCTGATCCGCCGCCTCGACCTGATCACCCTGCAACTGTTCGTCGCCGTCCATGAAGAGGGCACGTTGACCCGCGCGGCTTCGCGCGAAGCCATCGCAGTGTCGGCGGCGAGCAAGCGGCTGATGGAGCTGGAAGAGGCGCTCGGGATCAGCCTGTTCGTGCGTCAGGCCAAGGGCATGACGCTGACGCCCGCCGGCGAAACGCTGCTGCACCATGCGCGGCAGATGTTGTTCAACGTCGAGAAAATGGGCCTGGAACTGGGTGAACACAGCCACGGCGTGCGCGGTTATGTGCGCATGCTGGCGAACCTGTCGGCGATCATTCAGTTTCTTCCCGAAGACCTGCGCGACTTCTCCGCGCAGCACCCGCAGGTCAAGACCGACCTTGAAGAGCGACCCAGTGCCGGGGTGATTCAGGGGGTGCTCGATGGCGTGGCGGATCTCGGCATCTGCTCCAACGACAGCGACACCAAAGGTCTGCGCAGCGTGTTGTACCGCGAGGACAAACTGGTGGTGGTCATGCTGCCAGAGCATCCCTTGGCCGCGCGTGAATCGGTGGCGTTCGATGAGACGCTGGACAGCGATTATGTCGGTTTGCACGCCGCCAGCTCGATCAATATGCGCACCCATGCGGCGGCGCGTCAGGCTGGCAAGGTGCTGCGCATTCGCATTCATGTGCCGGGGTTCGACGCGGTGTGCCGGATGGTCCAGGCCAACATGGGCATTGGCATTTTGCCGCAGCGCGCTTATGAATTGTTTGGTCAGGCGCTGGGTTTGCATGCGGTGCCGTTGATGGATGACTGGTCGGATCGTGCGTTGATCGTGGTGGTGCGGGATGAGGCGGGGTTATCGCCGGTGAGTCGGATGCTGTTTGAGCACTTGCGAGGGCAGGGCTCGTGAGATTCCCGGCGGTCTGATTGAGGAGATTGTCCGCAATGCCTTCTAACGCTTGTCGCCCATCGGCGCGAATCGCACGCAGAGCATCGTGCCGACAGCGAGCAAGGTGCACAGCAGCGACAGGCGCCAGGCCTGTGGGCTGGCGATCAGACTGGCCATCGCACCAATGATTGCCGCCATCGATTGATGAATGAACCCGCTCAGTGCCATCGCATAAGCACCGGCAATCGGCGCACCATCGTTGGCACGGGACAGGCTGATCGGGTAGTTCAACGATTGGCCGAACACGGCAACGCAATACGGCAGCCAAAACAGTAATGCGATGGAACTGGCCGTCAGACTGCCCAGCAACATCACGCTGCTACCGGCCAATACCAAACCTGCACCGACCGCCATCAACCACGCCTGACCGGTGCGCAGCACGAAGTGATTGACCGCCAGCGCGCCGAGAAAATAGGCAGCGCTGATGGGCCAGCCGAGCAGTCCGTAATCCACCGACGACCACGCGAATGGCCCCTGCAGAGTCAGTGGCGCCGCAGTGTTGAATGCGATGATCACGCCGTAGCCCAAGCCACCGGCCAGAGCCGGCAGCAGAAACGCCCGGTGCAACAGGATTTGCCGATAAGCCGACCACGATGAGGCGCTGGCCGGTTCGTCAGCCATCGCTGGGAAAGTGACTCGCGCCACAATCAGCGCCATCAACAGGCACGTCACGCCGAGCAGATAGAAGATCGCCTGCCAGCCCAGTGTCACCTCGATCAGCGAGCCCATATATTGGCCGATGCCCAGCGCCACCACGAACGAAATCGAAATCCACGACAACGCCCTGGCCAGCAGATCGCCGCGAAAGCTGTCACGGATCAGCACCCGTGCCATCACTGAAATACCGCTGGCACCGACGCCTTGCATCAGTCGCAGCAGCAAAAACGCTTCAAGCGTCGAACCCGACGGCAACGCCAGATTGGCCACCCCGTAAATAACCAGCGCCGCCAATAACACCGGTTTGCGTCCGATGCGTTGGGCCAGGCTGCCCCAGAACAACATCGGCAGCGCCATGCCGATCAGGTACAGCGACAACCCCCACGACACCTTTGCAGCTTCCGCACCCAGGTGTAGGGCGATCTCCGGTACTGCCGGCAAATAAATACTCATGCCCAACTGGGCGAGAAAAACCGTGCTGCAGGTGATCAGAAGGGTGACGCTGGCGTTCATGACTTGTCCCTGTTTTCAGTCGTCGAAATCGCAACGGTGGGTACGCAACAGTCCGGTGATCAGTTCACAGAAGCGCCGAATCAGCGCCGGCTGCATGTCCGCGCGCAGCGTAATACGGATGGCTGCCTTGCCTTGAGCGACCACCGGGAAAAATACCGCGCTGGTGAAAAATCCCTGTTCGGCCAATTCACTGGCAATACGATTGGCCACGGCAGCCTGTGCGCACTTGATCAACCGAATGGCTATGTTGCTGTGGCACTGATCGGTGCTGATCAGGCTGTCGAAGAGGCGGATGTTAGCCGCAAGATTGCTCTGCAGCGTGACAAACTCGGCGCTGCGATGCAGGCGGATAGACGCTCTGCCGGCACCGATCGCCGCGCAGTTGAGACTCTGCGACCAGTTGCTTGGCCCGCCGTAGCGCTGAACAAGTGTTTTCTGTCGCTCGTTGCCCAGCATCACCAACCCGCCGCTGGCGCCAAACGACTTGGCCAGTGACGCGACGATCAGGCAGTCCTCCTCCAGCGCCGCCATCCGCGGCCGAACAAGTCCGGCGCCATGCTCACCGACAGCGGACAACGCGTGAGAATCATCCAGATAAAGAAACAACCCGTAGCGATCCTTCAAGTACAGCAGACCGTCCATGTTGGCAACGCCGCCCATGCTGTACGCGCCGTCAGCGACATACGCCACGCGGCCGTGTTGCTGGCAGACGCGTTCGAGGAACTCCATGTCGTTGTGCGGCGCAGTCACCACGCGGGTTTCATCGGCGCACGCGGCCTTCAAATGATTCATCGAATAATGCGCGTAACGGTCAAATACCATCACCGGTGGCCGGCCTTCGGTGAAGATGCCGCTGGCCAGTAATGGCAGGATTCCGGCGCTGGCGGCGCTGCAAGACAAGGTGCTCAGGCAGACGGCATCGAACAGTTGCGACAATTCGTTCTCGTATTGCTCGAGAATTGCCAGTTTGCAGCGGTTCTTCGAGTTGGCGACGCGCAGGCTGCCGGTTTCGCGCAACGCGGTGATGGCACCCTCGAGCAGGGCAGGGTGATGATCGAGGCCAAGGTATGAGGTTGTGCAGAAATGATGGAGTTCACGTCCGTACTGATCAAGCAGGTGGTTGGGGCTCTTCACTTCGACATTGAGGCCAGCGACTTTGCCCAGTTCGGCGATGTCCCAATCGTGGTCGGCCAGGGCGATGATTTTGCGGAAATTGGAATACAGATTGGGCGTGTGCAACGGAAGATTCACAGGTGACATTCCTTGAGCGTAGCGATCCGTGGGGTGTTGCAATTTGTGTGTGTTGCCAGACTTTACAGAGCGAAAAGTCCGGCAAAAATCGGCTGTTTCCGCGAATCCTGAGAGGCGACGGAGTTTTGTTTGTAGGGCGAAGCGACGAAAATCTGTCGAGTAATCACCTTTCTGACGTGGGCGAAAAATCGCAATCCTGCCGACACTGACCAACCCCGGTCAGTGAGCCCGACCGGCTGATGACGGACCTGAGTTCAACGAAATCTCGCCCGAGCGTTCGCATTTCGCGAACGCTCATTGCCGAGAGAAGATTGGATTCTTCGTTTGGCGTTCCTCTAGCCTTGGCCACCTATTCCAAGAACAAGAGGTACCCCGCGATGACTGCCCCCTTGAGTGCGATCAAAGTGATCGAGATCGGCACCCTGATCGCCGCGCCGTTTGCCGCGCGCATGCTCGCCGAGTTCGGCGCCGAGGTGATCAAGATCGAAGCCATGGGTCAGGGCGACCCGCTGCGCAAATGGCGCAAGCTGCACGAAGGCACGTCGCTGTGGTGGTACCTGCAATCACGCAACAAGAAATCGCTGGCGCTCAACCTGAAATCCGCCGAAGGCATCGAACTGGTCAAGCAACTGGCCAGCGATGCCGACGTCATCATCGAAAACCTGCGCCCCGGTGCGCTGGAGAAACTTGGCCTGGGCTGGGACGTACTCCACGCGCTGAACCCCAATCTCACCCTCGTGCGCATTTCCGGCTACGGCCAGACCGGTCCGTACCGCGATCGTCCCGGCTTCGGCGCGATCGGCGAAGCGATGGGCGGCATTCGTTACACCACTGGCACTCCCGGTTCACCACCGGCGCGGGTCGGCGTCAGCCTCGGTGATTCGCTGGCCTCGCTGCACGCGGTGATCGGCGCGCTGATGGCGCTGCTGCGGGTCAAGACCGGGCAGGGTGGCGGGCAGGTCGTCGACGTGTCGCTGGCCGAAAGCGTGTTCAACGTCATGGAAAGTCTGGTGCCGGAATACGACATGCTGGGTCATGTCCGTGAGCGCAGCGGCGGCGCCTTGCCGGGGATCGCGCCATCGAATACTTACCTCACGGCGGATGGCGCTTACGTGGTAATTGCCGGCAACAGCGACCCGATCTACAAGCGGCTGATGCGAACTATCGGTCGCGATGACCTGGCTGAGGCAGAGGATTTCGCCCACAACGACGGCCGCGCGGCCAAGAGCGGTTTGCTCGACGCCGCGATCACCCACTGGACCAGCAGCCTGCCGATCGACGATGTGCTCGCCACGCTCGAAGCCGCTGAAGTGCCCGCGGGGCGAATCTATTCGGTGGCCGACATCGTTGCCGATCCGCACTATCAGGCCCGGGACATGTTGCTCAATGCCGAATTGCCCGGCGGTGCAACGGTGAAGATGCCCGGCATCGTCCCGAAACTATCGGAAACCCCCGGCGAGGTGAACTGGTCGGGGCCGAAACTCGGCCAGCACACCGACGGTATTCTCGCCGGCCTCGGTCTGACTGAACTCGACATCGAACGCCTGAAAAGCCAAGGGGTGGTGCAATGATCACCGACTATTCGCAAACCCTGATCGTCCAGGAAGTCTCGCCCCGCGACGGCTTGCAGATCGAACCAACGTGGGTGGAAACCGCTGACAAGATCGCGCTGATCGATCAACTGTCGCTGGCCGGTTTCAGCCGCATCGAAGCCGGCTCGTTCGTCTCACCGAAAGCCATTCCAGCGCTGCGTGACGGCGAGCAGGTCTTCACCGGTATTCAACGACAGCCGGGGGTTATTTACGTCGCGCTGATTCCCAACCTCAAAGGTGCGCAACGTGCATTGGCGGCGGGTGCCGATGAGCTGAATCTGGTGATGTCCGCCAGCCAGACGCACAACATGGCCAACATGCGCATGCGCTGCGAGGATTCGCTGACGGCGTTTGCAGAGATTGTTGCGTTCGCCAGCGGTTCCGGCGTGCGCCTCAATGGCAGCATCGCCACCACGTTCGGTTGCCCGTTCGAAGGCCAGATCGACGAGGATCGCGTACTGCAAATCGTCGATGCTTATCAGGAGCTCGGGATTCAGGGCATTACCCTGGCCGACACCACTGGCATGGCCAATCCGCGTCAGGTCGACCGGTTGGTGCGGCGAGTGTTGCAGCGGGTTTCGGCGGCTGATCTGACCCTGCATTTCCACAACACCCGTGGTTTGGGATTGTGCAATGTGCTGGCGGCTTACGAGGCGGGGGCGCGACGTTTCGATGCGGCGCTTGGCGGTCTCGGTGGCTGTCCGTTTGCGCCGGGCGCGTCGGGCAATATCTGCACTGAAGACCTGGTAAACCTGTGCGATGAGATCGGTATTCACACCGGTATCGACTTGCCGCTGCTGCTGAAACTCTCGCGTGGCTTGCCGGATCTGCTGAGCCACGAAGTCCCCGGCCAACTGGCCAAGGCCGGGCGCAACTGCGACCTGCACCCGATTCCCACCTGACAACACCAATCCCCCTGTAGAAGTGAGCCTGCTCGCGATAGCGGTGTATCAATCACCGCAAATGTTGCCTGACACACCGCTATCGCGAGCAGGCTCACTCCTACAGTTAAAAACGCATACCAGACAACAAAAACAATCGGACGCCCACCGGCAGTCCGTCTGGAGAAAAGCTATGAGCCTCAATGTAATGGAGGCGGGCGCCCGTCCGTCCGTCGATCACGACGCCGAAAAAGCCTTGGTCAGCAAAGTCGCCTGGCGTCTGATGCCGCTGATCATGGTCTGCTACCTGTTCGCTTTTTTCGACCGCATCAACATCAGCTTCGCCAAGTTCCAGTTGCAGACCGATTTGAGCCTGAGCGACACCGCGTACGGCCTCGGCGCCGGGCTGTTCGTCGTCGGTTATGTGCTGTTCGAAGTGCCGAGCAACATGATGCTGTACAAGGTCGGCGCACGGCGCTGGATCGCGCGGATCATGATGTCGTGGGGCGTAGCGACAGCGGCGATGGTGTTCGTCAACAGCGAATGGCAGTTCTATGCGCTGCGCTTTGTGATCGGTGCGATGGAAGCCGGATTTGCCCCGGGCGTGCTGTATTACCTGACGCTGTGGTTTCCGCAGCACTTCCGTGGCCGCATCACCTCAATGCTGTTTCTGGCTTCGGCGTTTGCCGGGCTGGTCGGCGCGCCGTTCTCCGGGCTGGTGCTGGAACACCTCGACGGCGTCCTGCAAATGCGTGGCTGGCACTGGTTGTTCCTGCTCGGCGGTGTGCCGTGCATCGGCCTCGGTTTTCTGGTGCTGATGCTGCTCAAGGATCGCATCGAGGATGCGCACTGGCTGACGGCTGACGAGAAAAAATTGCTCTCCAGCCGCATCGCCCAGCATGAGCCGCACAAGAGCGGCGGTTCGTTGCTTGCAGCATTGAAGATTCCGGGTTTTCTGACCTTGGGCTTGATCTACTTCCTGATTCAGGTGGCGTCTTACGGTTTGAATTTCTGGGCGCCGCAATTGATACGCAGCGCCGGCACCGAGAGCCCGGTGATGATCGGTCTGCTGACGGCCATTCCGTACATTTGCGGGGCGATCAGCATGGTGGTGATCGGGCGTTTGTCAGACGCGACCGGTGAGCGGCGCAAATTTGTCGCCGGGCTGGTCATCGTCGGCGCGATCGGCTTTTTCAGTGCGGGGATTTTCGCCAGCCACACCACGTTTTTGATCGTTGCTCTTGGCTTGCTTGGCGCCGGGATCATCGCCTCGATTCCGAGCTTCTGGACGCTGCCACCGAAGTTGCTGGCCGGGGCGGGCGCTGGTGCGGCGGGCGGGATTGCGGTGATCAACACGCTGGGGCAATTCGGCGGGATCGTCAGCCCGGTGATGGTCGGGCGGATCAAGGACCTGACCGGCAGCACCACGCCGGCGCTGTATGTGATTGGCGTGGCGGCGTTGATCGCTGCGGCACTGTTGCTGTGGGGCTTGCCGCAGAAGTTGCGCACGCTCGACAAGTTCTGAGATTGGCGGCGCCTGCAATGACACTTTCGCGAGCAGGCTCGCTCCCACATTTGAAATGCATTCCCCTGTGGGAGCGAGCCTGCTCGCGAAGACTGACTTCCAGAGACTGATAAATCACGGACTGATTCCATCAGTTAACAGCCACCCCATTTTTCTCAAACACACGAATCAACACCACGCTGGCAATCGCCAACATCGCCCCAACACCCGCAACACCGTCAACGACTTCTCGCTACCAAGCGGGAAATGCACGTTGGTTTACTGATGATTCGGTTGAAAGCGCCGATACAGCAGGGGATAGTGCGCGGCTGAAAAGTGCTCAAGGAGCGGGAAGTGACAGTGAAGTCTGGCTGGATCGGGTGTGCGGCATTGTGCGGCTGGTTGCTGGCGGGGCAGGCATTCGCCGATTGCACACCGGCGCCAACCGCGCATGAGATGGATTTTTCCCTCTGCAAAGACTGGCCGGCGTATCCCGGGCTGACGCTCACCGCTGCTGCCAATTTCTCGCCCGATCCGGTGTATGGCGAGTCAGGGACTGTAGGGCTTTACGATCTGCGTTTGGCCTTGGTGGCGAGTGCAGACTCCAAGCCGTTAGCGAGCTTTTATCAGCCCTCCGCATTCTCTGTGGATGCCATCGCGCTTGATGAACTGAAATTCGATACCGCCCGCTATAAGCTCGCGCCGCAATTGCAGGCCTTTGGCGTGCGAGTACGGTTCAAAGGCTCTTCGCGCGTGAATCCTCTGGATCAAACCTGGTTGTCGCTCTATGTGAAAGACGGCAACGCATTGCGTCCTGTCATGAATCGGCTGGTGGTTTATGAATATGGCGGGGAGTGGGATGGCAATTGTGCGGGAGAGCGCTACGAGACTACGCGAACCGTGGCGCTGGCCAAGACCAGCAGCCATGGCTATGCCGACCTGATGATCAAAACGATCCGTAGCTCCACCGTTGGCGAGGGCGAAGGCGAGGCGTGTGTATCCAATACCGTCACGCAAAAACCGGTCTTGACGACACTTCGCTATGACGGCAAAAACTACGTAATGCCTGAAGATTTCAAAGGCCTCTAAGACCGATGTCTTTTACTCAAGGAAGAATAATGTTCTCGCGTACTACATTGCTGGGCTCGTTCATCGCGATGGGCCTTTTAACGATGACCGCCCAAGCCCAGGCCGCTTGCCAGACCAAAGACTTCGACGGCAAATCCCTGTCGCGCTGCAAAGTCTGGCCCGCCGTGCAGAATCAGGCGATCGCGGTTAAATCGACTTATCTTGCCGACGCCGGCGGCGATGATGCCGGGGTATTCGATCTGGATCTGTCGATCGTCAATGCGAGCACTTACAACCCCATCGTCACTTACCGTAAACCGGGGGCTTACAACTCCGATGCCGTGCGCTTTGAGGATCTGCGGATCGACACCGCCCGTTATCGACTGGCGCCGGAAGTTCGGGCTTTCGGCTTGCGTTCAAAGTTCGCGCACAGTTCCCACGCCATTCCCTACGAGAAAACCGATTTGGCGCTGTATGTTCGCGAAGGCAATGAGTTGCGTCCGGTGCTGGAGGGCTTGGTGGTTGCCAAAAGCAATGGCGAGTTCATGAATGATTGCGAAGGCTACACAAAGACCATTCGCCGAACCGTCGAGATCGGTCCTTCCAGCCATCATGGTCTGGCCGATTTGATCGTCACCACCAGCGGCAGCAAAATGAAAAACACCCAGTCGGGTAAAGAGTGCGTTTCCAATACCACCCGCCTGAAGCAGAAACAGATCACCCTGACCTACGACGGCGAACAATACGCCGTCCCCGAAGACCTCAGAGGTTACTGACCCGATGCTCACCGGCCTCAACCACCTGACACTCGCAGTAAGCGATTTGCACCGCAGCCTTGCGTTCTATCGCGATGTGTTGCAGCTGCGCGTTGAAGCCACGTGGGACGCCGGTGCCTATCTGTCGCTGCCCGGGCTGTGGTTGTGTCTGTCGCTTGATTCAACGCGCTCAAGCGAACCGTGCGCCGATTACACCCATTACGCTTTCAGCCTCACTGCAGCCGATTTCTCAACGTTCGTAGCAAAGCTAAAAGCGGTGAACGTGCAGGAATGGCGGGATAACCGCAGCGAAGGTGCGTCGTTCTATTTTCTCGATCCCGATGGCCACAAGCTCGAAGCGCATGTCGGCGATCTCGCTTCACGATTGGCAGTCTGTCGGCAAAAACCGTACGCCGGCATGCGTTTTTACGACGAGTCATGATCAGACACATTTGTCTGATATAGACTGGCGGCCACGTGTTCTGGCGCTTGCAGGTTTTCCATGACTCCATCGTTGCTAATGGCCGTGCTGGCCTCGGGTTTCATTTATGGCATCACGCCCGGGCCGGGTGTGCTGGCGGTGTTCGGCATCGGCGCAGCCCATGGGCGGCGGGCCGGGGCGGGGTTTCTCTGCGGGCATCTGCTCGGCGATGTGGTCTGGTGCAGCACGGCGCTGATTGCGATTGTCGGCGCCCGGGAAATCGGCAGCACCGCGTTTGATGTGCTCGGTGTGCTCAGCGGCCTGTACCTGTTCTGGCTCGGCTGGCGCGCGGTGCGGGCCCAGCGTCGCAACGGCGACGAACCCCAGGGCGCGGCGCGCAACCCGTTCTGGCACGGCATTCTGTTCGGTTTGACCAATCCCAAGGCTTATCCGGTGGCGGTGGCGACATTCACCGCGCTGTTGTCGAGCCGCGCCGAACTGCTCAACTGGTCGATGCTGCCGGCGCTGATTGCCCTGAGTTTCCTCGGTGGCTTGCTGGCCTACGCTATTCTGATTGGCGTGGTTGGCGCGCAGCGGGTACGCACGCTGTATCAACGCCACGAACTGATGATCACTCGTTTGTGTGGCGTGATGTTTATCGGTTTCGCTATCAACGCGCTGCTGCATGCGCTGCCGGGGCTGATGCCGAACAAGGCTTGAAGGTGTGTGCAGGGATGCGCAATCAAGAGGTCAGGGATGGTTGATCAGTGCTGCATTGTCCGGACACCCACGCTGAACCATGGAAAGCCGAAATTCCGCGCCGTTGGCGAGTTTTATCGATCTGTTGCTGGACGCCGTTTGTGCGGTCGACAAGCAAGGCCGCTTTGTTTTTGTCAGCGCCGCCTGCGAGCGTGTTTTCGGCTATTCGCCTGAAGAGTTGATCGGCCGGCAAATGATCGAGCTGGTGCACCCGGCGGATCGTCAACGCACCCTCGCTGCCGCCAACGAAATCATGGGTGGCGAACCCAAACTCAACTTTGAAAACCGGTACCTGCGCAAGGACGGCAGCGTCGTGCATATCCTCTGGTCGGCGCGCTGGTCGGAAGCCGATCAACTGCGCATCGCCGTGGCGCGCGACATCACCGAGCGCAAACAGGCCGAATCGCGCCAGGCTGCGCTGTATGCGATATCCGAAGCGGCCCATGCCGCGGAAGATTTGCTGGCGTTGTTCAAGCGCATCCACCTGATCATCGGCGAATGGCTGCCAGCAATGAATTTTTCCGTGGCGCTGTACGACGAGCACTGCGCACAACTGAATTTCCCTTATCACGTCGACGATCACGAATTGCAGCCCGAGCAACCGGGCACCGTCACCGGACGGCTGTGCACGGAAGTTATCCGTAGCGGCCAGCCGATTCTTCTTACGCCGGACAGTGCAGACTCCCCGGCTGATTTTGCCGAACTGGTGGCGGGGCAAAACTCGCCGTGCTGGCTCGGCGTGCCGTTGAATTCGAAAAACGGCACCATCGGCGCCTTGATCGTCAAAAGCCTGCCCGGCGGCGAGCGCTACACCGAGCAGGACAAGGAATTGCTGCAATACGTCTGCGCTCAGGTCGCCACGGCCATCGAACGCCAACAATTGCACGCACGGCTGCGGCGTATGGCGCAATACGATCAACTGACGCAGCTGCCCAATCGTGAATTGCTGCGCGATCGCTTGAAGGCTGCGTTGGCCGGCGCTCGCGAGCAATCAGGGCACATGGCCTTGTTGTATGTTGACCTGGACCGCTTCAAACAGGTCAACGACACCTTCGGCCATGGAGTCGGCGACATGCTTCTGCAAACCGTGGCCAACCGCCTAAAAGGCTGCGTGCGGGAAACCGACACCGTGGCCAGAATTGGCGGCGATGAATTTGTAGTGCTGCTGCACAGCGTTCAGGCTTCGGAAGATGCTGACGGCGTGGCGGAAAAAATCCGACAGGTACTGCTGCAGCCGATGCGCCTCGATGGCCACAACCTGCACATCGAACCGAGCATTGGCGTGGCCCGCTATCCAGAGCACGGCAGTGAGGAACAGCAACTGTTTCGCCATGCCGATCAGGCGATGTACGCCGCCAAACGCTTGAACCATCACGCGTTGAATAGTTGAACCGGGGCCGCCGTTCGTCGCGGCGACTGCAACTTTTCTAAACCTTTGCGGCCCGGGAAATTCTCAATCTAGGCGGGCACCTGCTCGCCACGATCATTACCAAGAGGTAGAGAATCATGCCTAATTCAAGAAACTCGAACTCGGGAAACTTCGCCAACGATCGAACCAAGGCCTCTGAAGCAGGTCGCAAAGGTGGGAAAACCACCACAACGACCGTCGACAAAGAGCCAAAACCAGACATGGGCCGCAAGCCCGCTCAGAAATCGAAGTAGTCGGTGAAGGTAGTTTTGATTGAGAGGCGGGGGCGTAAGCTCCCGCTTGAATTTCGCAAGTAAGGAGGGCGCGACCATGAGCCGAATGGCCACCCGTATACGCACCATGAGTTTTGCATCGCTGTTGGGCCTGTGTGCCAGCAGTGCTTTTGCCCAGTCGCCCGCCGATTTCATCAACGATGCCTCCGCCAAAGGCATGGCCGACATCGAAGCCAGTCGTCTGGCCCACAGCAAAGCCGAATCGAAAGAGGTCAAGGATTACACCATTGTCGTCATCAACGACCGCACGACGGCAAACCAGCACTTGGCGAAAATCGCCAAGAAGCTCGACCTGCCGGTCGCGCCGCGTGAGGAACTGGCCGACAAGGCCAAAGAATTGATGCCGCCAGTGACCGATGGCGCTTCCTTCGATCAGGCCTACGCCGCCAGTCAGGTCAAAGCCACTGAAGAGGCCATCGAGCAGATTCAGCAGCAAGCGCAGACCACTGACGTGCCGGAGATCAAGGCGTTTGCCGACGAGACCTTGCCAAAGCTGCAAAGTCATCTGGAGAAGGCTCGCGCCTTACAGGCTAGCCGCTAACGGCACAAGATCGCAGCCTTCGGCAGCTCCTACACGATCCCTTTAGGAGCTGCCGAAGGCTGCGATCTTTTGATTTTAAACTCTCAACACTCATTCAAATCCTGCTTCGACTTGCTCTTCTCGCCCAACCCCTCAAGATTAAAAACCTCACCCTCGCCCAACGAGCGGTAGTGCCTGCGCAACGCCTCCAGCTGCTTCAAGTCCAGCGCCTCCAGCCCGAGCATCGCGTTCTGCGCTTCTTTGGTCACCAAGAGCAATTCATCGATCTTCAAATGGAGAATGTCGGTGTCGCGGTTCTGCGTGTTCTGGATCAGGAACACCATCAGGAACGTGATGATGGTGGTCGAGGTGTTGATGATCAGTTGCCAGGTGTCGTTGTAATCGAAGATCGGCCCGCTCAAACCCCATATCCCGATCAGGATCAATGCGCCCATGAAGGTCTTGGGACTACCGGCCACCATCGCGAGCTTCTGGGAGATTTTTGCGAATTTCATAGCGGTGTTCCTTATTGGGGGAGTGCTTGAAATTCAGACATTGGCGGCGTTATGAAAATTCTACTTACATACATGCCCTTTCGATAAAAACACGGTCGCGCAAAGTCCGCCTGATGGCGAAACTTTCATTGTGTGGGTTTGTGGCTAGTATCAAGTGGCAATCAAATTGCCAGTAGCCCATTACACGGACAGACATCACGCAAGAGGCCACTCATGGAATTCTTCGAAAAGTTAGCCAGCCTAGCCGCCAAAGTACGGTTGCAGAGCGCCGCAATCCAGACGGAAGAGGCAACGAAAAATGCGTTCGTCATGCCATTTATCAGCACGGTGTTGGGCTACGACGTCTTTGACCCGACTGAGGTGACGCCAGAGTTTGTCTGTGACATCGGTACGAAGAAGGGCGAGAAAATTGATTACGCCATCATGAAGGAGGGCGAAGTACAGATTTTGATTGAGTGCAAAAAGATCGGTGAGCCTCTACATATCAATCACGCCTCCCAGTTGTTTCGGTACTTTCACGTCACCAGCGCTCGAATTTCCATCCTCACCAACGGTCAGGTCTACAAGTTTTTTACCGACCTGGATGCGCCGAACAAGATGGATGAAAAGCCCTTTCTGGAGCTGGACCTTCTCGATATCGATGAGTACTCGGTCCCCGAACTGATCAAACTGACGAAGTCGGCTTTTGATGTGGACTCGATCATCAACGCCGCTGGCGAATTGAAATATGTCAGCCAAATCAAAAAGGTTATCGCAGCTCAGGTCAGCAAGCCGGATGATGACTTTGTGAAGGTATTTGCCTCCCGCGTTTACGACGGTGTGATCACTCAAAAAGTACGTGAGCAGTTTCATGAGCTGACGAGAAAAGCCGTTGTGCAGTTCTTGAATGACCAGATCAATGATCGCCTCAAATCGGCAATGAGTGGTGCCATTCAACCAGCATTGGCGTCGTTGCCGTCCACCTCTACCGGGACAGATCCAGTCGATCCACGGGATGAATCAGACGACAAGGTTTTGACCACTCTGGAAGAACTTGAGGGTTACCACATCGTTCGTGCTCTGGTTAGGTCGGTGGTTGATGCCAAGCGAATCGTTCAGCGTGATACGCAGAGTTATTTCGGGATTCTGCTGGATGACAACAATCGCAAACCTATCTGCCGGCTGCATTTCAATCGGTCACAGAAGTACATCGGTATCTTTGATGAGGAAAAAAATGAGACCCGCCATCCGATCAGCTCTGTCGATGACATCTATGAGTATTCGGATCATCTGAAGAAAACGGTTGGCTATTACGACTGAAAATGAAACCGGCCTGAGGGCCGGTTTTTTTTGTCGATTACTTCGTGATTTTCAGTCCTAACGTCCAGTGGAAATAACCCACCACCTCACACTGCTGATTGACCAACATGAAACTCAGTTCGCATTGCACGTCGCCGGGTTTCTTCGGCGTGCAGGTCCAGAAATGGTCATCAGCCTGTCGGCTGCCCGGTGTTGTCGGGTCATCCGGGTTGGGCGCGGGCACGGTCAGGTCGGTATGAATTTGCAAGTCAGGTTCGGAAAGCACGCCGCTGTCAGCCACTTTCATCCGGTACACAACCACACTGTGTTCGGCGATCAGGCTAACGGAGCGGCCGCGAACGTGCAGGTCTCGGCCAATTTCTGAATGGATTATTGGTTTGCTGTCATTTATGACTATTTCTTTCGAGTTATTACCCGTGGCGAAGAAGATAAATCCATCGGTAATGCTCGTCGGCGCGGCGGCGTCCAGACTTGGATCTGGATAACGCTTCAGTACTGATTCGGCATCGACGATCAGCAACACATTGTGTGCGTCAGTGATGGCGGATGAGGGTGACGGGATCGGTTCGCTGGTCATCATGGATTCCTTTCATGATGTTGGCACAAGACGAAAGCCGCTTCGGCCAAGGCAAGACTTCCTGTTCCGGCCGCAGCGGCAGCGGATCGGTTGAGCCCCTTGTCGCCAAAGGGCTCGACACATCATCAGTTATGGATGGAGATGAACGGATCCCACGAGCAGCAGCCGATGATCTGGCAGTTGCGATCGACGATCAGGAAGTGGAAGTGATACGTCACGCGACCACAGTCCAGGGTTTCGGATGACCAATAGTGGTTGTCGACTTTCTGGCAGCTTGGCACGGATGGATTGCTTGTGTTGGGCACAGCAACGCACGCTGTGGCCTTGCGCGGGGAGGGGGGCGAGATCAGGTTCTCTCCGGCGTTGGGGATGAATTTGTAGAAAATCACCGCCTGTTCGAAGCTCTGCGACAGGCTGGTTTCGCGCCAGCGAATCAGATCGCCGACCTGAGCCTTGAGGTCCAGTTCGCCACCGGCCTGGCCACTGACGACGTTGTCCTGATTGGTGACCATGTACACATGTTTCCAATCGATCAGCGTGGGGTTCTTCGGATCCTTGCTGATGTTTGGATACTTTTTCAGAATGGTTTCGGTGTCGATGGAAACCAGAATATCCGTCACTCGAGACATGGTGATGCTCCTTTTTCATAGTGAACGTCGGACTGCAATCCAGGCACGACGACGCTTGCTTGCCGTATGGCTTTTGCCAGCACACTACTGGGGGGAACCCACTGATCACGAGAAATGAACAGGCCGTGCTCCTTGCACGAAATCAACTGATTCGGGTTCCTTCCGATTGCCGCTCCTTGACTATAGGTACGTTTTTTAAGCTGTCAAAATCGCTTTTGTCTGGCTCGACGGACGGTCATTCAATGCATGAGAACCAACTTATTGGCGATAAGCCGACGGGGTGTTCAGACACCCTTTGCAATTCAGTCGCTCTGGAACTGTTTGCTGTGCGGCCTGTATCGTGACGCACCGCTGGTACGCCCCCCGACAGGAGAACGCAATGAGTTGGTCCGCCAAACAATACGTCGCTTTCGAAGATGAACGCACCCGCCCGGCCCGCGATCTGCTGGCGGCGATTCCCACGTCTGAAGCGCGAACAGTGGTCGATATCGGTTGTGGTCCCGGTAACTCGACTGAGTTGTTGGTGCAGCGTTTTCCCGGTGCGAAGGTCAGCGGGCTGGACAGCTCGGCAGACATGATCGACGCGGCTCGCAGGCGCTTGCCGGATTTGCGCTTCGATGTCGCCGAAATTGATAAATGGGCCGATTCAGGGCCGTTTGATGTGATCTTCGCTAATGCCGTATTGCAATGGGTGCCGGATCACGCGACGTTGTTGTCGGCGTTGGCCAGCAAGTTGTCGGCCGGTGGCAGCCTGGCGATCCAGATGCCGGATAACCTCAATGAACCCTCCCACCGTTTGATGCGTGAAGTCGCTGCTGATGGTCCGTGGGCGAGCAAGCTTTCAGGCGCTGCGGGGCAACGTACCGACATGGCGAGCGCCAGTAATTATTTCTCGATGCTGCGGCCACACTGTGCGCGGGTCGATGTGTGGCGTACGACCTATCACCATCAGTTGTCTGGCGGGGCGGCGGGAGTGGTGGAATGGTTCAAGGGGAGCGGGTTGATTCCGTTTTTGAATCCGCTGACCGAGGCGGAAAAGGCGCAGTACCTGAAGCAGTATCTGGCGGAGGTTGAGAAGGCTTATCCGGCACTGGCGGATGGCTCGGTGTTGTTACCATTCCCACGGTTGTTTATCGTCGCGACTCGCTGAAATAAATTGGACCCCTCACCCCAGCCCTCTCCCGAGGGAGAGGGAGCCGATTGGTGCTGCTTGCAAAACCTGAGTTCGCCTCGATTTCGCACGTCGGCGTAACCCTAGAGAACAACTCGGTAAGTCCCCTCTCCCTCTGGGAGAGGGTTAGGGTGAGGGCTTCTCAAGCTGCAAACCCGCTCAGCGCTGCACCACCACCAACATCATCATCGGCCGCTCCCGCTCTTCCGCCAGCGCCGGTTGCGCCGCCACCTCCGCTTCGCTCGGCCCCCATTCATTGACATGACGAATCGTAAACCCCGCATCGATCAGCGAATTGAGCAATGTCCCGACCGTACGATGCTGCTTGATCACGCCCTCAGCCAACCAGTTCGTAACCCGCTCACCCTCCAACTGATAGCTGTCCAGCGGCCAACGCTTGTTACCCTCGCTATCTACCAACCAGCCCGGATTACGCGGTGCCATAAAGATCGGATGCTCAATGGAAAACACAAAGTGCGAACCCGGTTTCAGCGCCGTGTACAGGCGCGCAAACAACCCCGGCAGATCCTTGATGTAATGCAGCGCCAACGAGCTGTAAGCCAGATCAAAACTGCAGGCGGGCAGGTCGAGCTGTTCCAGATCGGCGCGCTCATAGCGAATATTCGCCGCCGTCGTGGTCTCCCGCGCCCGCTCCAGCATCTTCTCCGAGACATCAAGCCCCAAGACACTGGCCGCACCATTCTCAATGGCCCAGCGACTGAACCAGCCATAACCGCAGCCCAGATCCACCACGTTCAGGCCGTGCATGGAGGGCAACAGCGCCTTGAGCGCTGGCCACTCCGGCGCCGCGTCGAGACCGCCGATTGAACGGTTCATCTGGCTGTAGCCCTGGAAAAACTCGGGATCGTCGTAAATGTTTTGCGTCATGGTGAAGGCTCTTTTGAGTTCGGTCGTCAGCGGCAAAGTGGCCGCGATTGGAATCCCTCGAAAGTGATGGCGCGTATTCGTCGATGGCCGCGCAGGGGGGAGGGTGGTGGGTGATGGGGAAATGCTAGTCGGTTGGGCGGGAGGTGAAAACCGGTGGAGTGTTGTGGATCTGTAATGTCGGGGAAATCGCTATGTTTTATCGCCGCGTAAACGTCTTCCGAGCGAAGTGTTTAAAGGTGTGCAGTGTTACGTCCTGAAGCCTACAAATCCTTGCGCCGTTGCCTACCGCTACGCCAGAATCCGCCGGCTTGTGCGCTTTAGGGGCGGTCGGTAACTTGGTTCGCATCACTGATTTCCAGTGATCGGGTTTAGTAGCCCGGCATCCTCAATCTAAATAGCTGCATGAGTACCACTCAGTCAGGCGAATGCTTGCACCTGATGGTGGCTGTGCGCATGGCGCCCTCGGGTGCGCCGGATTTGGATTGGGGTCCGGTCTACTAACTTGCGCACAGCTGCCACCCATCCGTTTAGTAGCGAGATCGGTTGCGGCCTTACTAAAAGGTCTCAATCCAATGTTCAAAGTTACGCCCAATCCGCCGGAAACCGATCCGGCATCCCCCTACGAATCACCCAACTCAAAGAAATTTCACGAAGCCGCCGAACGCGCCCTCGACCACTATCTCAGCCCGACCGCGCAGATCATGGGTTCCACCCGCGAACCCGAACCGATGTTCCTCGCCAACCCTAAGTACGACACCGAATCGCTACTGGCCAACGCCAGTGAAACCCTCGGCTCGGCCACCACCCTGCTCAACAACTTCGCCGCGCTGCTGGACACCTCACACCGCAAGACCGCACTCGGTATCGCGCAGGTTGTGATGTTGGGTGAATTGGCGGTGAATCAGGCCCTGGATCAGGTTGTGCCAGCGGGTTAACCCGATCGCTTTAAGAAGCCAAAGAAACCGGCCAATTAGTGCCGGTTTCTCGAGACTGCTACTTGGCAGTACGAATTCAGGCAAGTAGCCCGATGTTTTGGTCGATGCGTTGTTGAATGGTGCGCAAGGTTTCCTGGGTGATCACACCCGGATACAAACTTTCAGCCATGGCTGAGAATCGGCTAGCTACCTCGCAAAATCTGTCAATGATGTCGGCGGCCGTAGCGGCGTTTACTTCAGCCTCCACTGCAAGGTTGAGCAGGTTTTCTCTTCCAATTTCCAAGGCTTCACCCATCACGTCCATCTGGTGATAGCCTCCCGGCCCCTCGCAGAACGTGACGTCATAGGCCGGCGCTAATTTCCAGTCTCCGCCAGGCGACATGATGTAAGCAAAGTTCTTCGGATGGTCGTCTCGGTTGTTGAATGCGACATTGAAGACGATCCGCTCAAACGCTACGGCTTTCTCTCGTACGTCATTGCTGCACTTATGAGTCGCACGCAGGAAGTTGACGTAGTCCAGCGCCCCGGGGGATCTGAAATCCGCACCGGTAAAGGCTGCAAGACTCTGCATGGGCACCCGTAAGTCGTTTTGTCGGTCAAAGCGTTTGGTGGCAAAAGCGGCCATTCCCTCAGACAGGCTGAAATAACGAGTGTCGGGAGTCTGGATACCGCACAAGCGTAAACATTCGGCATAGACCATTTCGATGGCGCACACCTCGGGATGTTCTTGCTGAGCCGGAAACTTCACCAACCAGGCTTCGAAACCGGGAGTGGCAGCCGTAGTAAAGGCGTCAGTGTGCGGATCGCGATACACCAGCGCTTTGGGTCGGGCGCCCTGTGGAGAGCCTCCGACCAGTAGCAGTTTCTGGAGAAGCTCTCCACCTTTACCTTTGAGTACCTCCTGCACTTCGGATGCGAGCAACTCGATGGGAGCATGCATTTGCGGTTCCAGCGCCTCGGGTGCAACAGGTTCAAACGACATGGCCCCCATGGCATTGTTGCCAATGTAGGCTAGCCGCTCCAAAGGGCCTATTCGCGCGGGGTTGAGGCCTCGACGTTTGAACAATCGGTCCATCAGTAACATGCCCCAGCCATCCGGCAGCGAGTCATAAACCGGCCCAGGCAGTCCCAACTGATGTGACGGGAAATCCCGGTTTAACCTGGCTCCCTGTAATGGAAGCCTCAAGGAGGAGAGTTCCAGCCCTCTGTTTTTTGCCTCATCGCTGTACTCAAACATGACCTGCGGGCGACCGGTCAGGGCTTTCGTCGTAGCAAGTGTGCCCCACCGCCAACGTTCACCCCAGCCCGCGTAGTAGACGTCAACTTGTTCAAGCATTGTCGGCTTTCCTTTTGATGCGATGACGCTTGGCCGTCTTTTCGTAGCGAATGATATCGTCAAGAGTTTCGAGCCTTGGCAGAAACAATCCTTCGAGCTCCTTTTCGCGTCCGAGAACCATCGCCACTCGCACCATGTTGTCGAAACTCACATTACGACCGGCTTCAAGGTTTGACACCGTATTCGTCGCAATGCCCGCGCGAGCGGCCACGTCTGCTTGTGTCATCTCCAAGGCCAATCGTTCTGTGCGCAGGCGTTGGCAAGTCCGTTTGACGATCTCGCTCGCGGTAGTGAGGCTTGAATCCAGCATGTCGTGTGTACCGTCGGCGTTCATTTTTGATTGTCAGTACACAATATACTGTGGATTAAACCTAAAAATATCATTTAACTCACAAGAAAATGTAATTAGGTTTAATGGGTAGGATAGGCCAGCACGGGTTGACGCGCCAAGGTTCAACCCTGCTGCAAAACTTTCAGAGCCGCCGACGCCAGAAAACCCGAGCGGCTTTTTTCTTCCGGGTGATGCAACACATATTCATCAATGCGGTTGAGCAAGTGGCCCGGCAGGGTGATGTTGAGCTTTTGGGCCTTGCCCAAATACTTGAGCACATCGATATCCACCACGGCCCATGCACAACCGGCGTATTTCGGGTTGGCCACGTGCAGGCTCAGTTTGCTGGCCGCTGGAATGGGAGCGCCGTCGTCCGCGAGAATCTCGAAATGACCTTCGATGGCTTCGCGAGCCATGGCGACGGCATCGTCCAGATCCTCTCCGGCGGAAAAGCATCCAGGAATGTCCGGGACTTCTACACCCCAGGCGTGTTGGTCATCGCCAATTGAAATCGCAATCGGGTAGAGCATATTCGTTGTCCTCCATGGCGCAACTGACTCAGAGGGTCAAAGCAGCGCCTGCTGCAAAATACTGATGGCCGTTTTCTTCAGCAGATCTTTTTTCGGATGTGGCACGGTGACCAGTCCTGGTTTGGTCGGATGCTTGAAGTGATGGTGACTTCCTTTGATCCGTACCAGATACCAACCGTCTGCGACGAGTTGGCCGATTAGAAAACGGCTATTCACAACACCTCCCTGTGGTGTGTTTGGTGGGTACTATACCTATTGAGCTTTTATGATCAACACTATAACCACCGGACGGTCGTCGTCTCTGCTGTTAGATGGGGTGGCATAGCGCAGTTTAGGTAAGGCAGAAGCGATGGTGAGGTGGGTGTGTTACCGGGTTTTGCTTACGTTCATGTAGCGATCTTCCGCTGAAAAATAATGGAACACATCTTTTTCTGACATCACTGCTCGGACTGCTAACGTTGAACTCTAATGGGCGAAGGTCATGGACACTCAACGAGCCTGTTGAAAGGAAATCACCTCTCGATAAAGCCAGCGTAGCAATGCATGGACTTTGGCCATGTGATCGTCAGAAGGGAGTGAAACGGATGTCGACTCTAAAATTCAGCTATAGAGATGCAAAGGGCGATTTAAGTCAGCGGGAGCTGATTCAATGGTCAGAGAATTCGGTTTACATTCAAGGACGATCGGCCAGCGATACCTTTCCTAAAACCTATCGCAAGGATCGCATCATCGAAGTATTGCTTGGAGCTGAGCTGCTCTTAAATGAGGCCGCTCCTCCTTCTCCGAGGCTTCAGCACAATCGAAAGCCACCGGCGCTCGTTGCTTCAGAAGCCGCTTCGCAAAGGCCTGAACCGAAAATGTCACCGGGTAGGATCAATCAAATTCTTTTCACTGGATTCGCAGCTGCACAACGGGCTGAGCTTGAGCAAAAGGCACTGGAATATGGGTTGAAGGTCATGAGTACGGCAGGCAAGACGCTGACGTTTCTTTGCTATGGCGAAAATGCGGGGCCAACCAAAGTTTCCAAGGCGCTTGAGGCTGGAGCTTTCATCATCAACTCAGAGCAATTCTTGAATCTGGTCACAACGGGAGAAATCCCCTGAAGTCATCCCTGCGCTCAGCCTGCGCATTGAAACTGCACCAACCGCCGAATGCTTGTTACGTGCAACCAGCATCACCTCATTCTGCTTCTTGGGAGCTGCGGTCAGCACTTCACGGTAAACGCGCTTTTTTTTCGTGAGATTTCGCATTACGGATGAAGTCTGCGAATGGGCTCGCGTACTCCTCTTTGAATCCGATTGTCATGGAATTGCTCCGTCATTGATGCCAGGCATGGGCATCATTTCGTGCCTCGCATACTTCTCAAGGATTGTCGCTAGAGAGAAAAAAAGCGTACAGGTGGAGGGTGCATCTTCAACCTGCGGTGTGTTTCTGAATGGTTCTGCGCTGCCAAAGTGGCCAACCTCAAATCCCAGCCACAAAAAACCGGCTTTATAGGCCGGTTTTTTCTATCCCTGCATCCCCCGTCAAAAAACACAACGTGAGACCAAAATTTGAGTGGAGCGGGTAGAGGGAATCGAACCCTCGTCGGAAGCTTGGGAAGCTACTGTTCTACCATTAAACTATACCCGCTCAGAGCGGCTGACTTTGTACCAGACTCGGCCACGGATTTGAAGTTTTTCTTTTACTCATGAACGCTTTAAATCACTGAAATCGGTCAATCGCGGGCGAGCACTGCGGTGCGTAAAGCAAAATCCCAACCCCACAGCCTCGCTCGCGACGACTCTCTTTCAAATTGCCAATGCATGTTGATCCTGAACAAACGAGTAACGCGTTCGGCTGGTCTGCTGCGCCGGTTTCAGAAAGCCGAGCAGGGCGTTCTGGCTGTCGCGGCAGGCAGCCTTGTGTTCCATGTCGAGAAAGTGCCCGGTGGCTTGCAGCGTGGTAAACGTGCTCTGCGCCACGTGGTTGCCGAACAGGCGTGCGTCTTCGGCAGCGGTGTATTCGTCCCATTCGCCGTTGAGAAACAGCACCGGCACGTTGATCTTTTTCGCTGCATTCAGATAGCACTGCCGATCGCTGTGCAGCACGTCGCTGATGTGGAAGTGCATCTGCCCGTATTCGTGCTCTGCCAGGCTGCTGACGTGGCGATAGTTGAAGCGTTTGAACAACGACGGCAGGTGTTTGCCGATGGTGTTGTTGACCAGATGGCCGACACGGTCGCCGTCGCGTTGGCCGAGGTAGTCGACGCCGCGTTCGAGGTAATCGAGCATGTGCGCGTTGATCACTGGCGAGAACGAGCTGATCACCGCCCGTTCGATGCGCCGTGGCTGGTGGGCGAGGGCGACCAGGGTCGCGGCGCCGCCCCAGGAGAACGACAGCACGTGTTCGGCGGCGAAGTGGTCGATGAGCTCCAGCAGAATCTGCCCTTCGACGTCCTTCGTCAGATGTTTCTCGTGGCGGTTGTGGGCTTTTGACCGACCCGCGTAGGGCTGGTCGTAGCAGACCACGTTGAATTGCGGGTGCAGGTTTTTCACAGTCTGTGCAAACGACGCAGTCGTGGCCATCGAGCCGTTGACCAGGATGATGGTCTTTTCTGCGGCGTCTGCGCGATAGAACTCCGTGTAAACCCGATACTGACCCTGTATATCCAGCACAGCGATTTCTGGCCTCATGTCATAAGACTCCTGGCAAGCAAGCGGGTATGCGCGCAAATAGAGATTGCACGAGCTTTGTGACAGGTAGGCATACGCCTGGAATTTACTTGGCCCATGTCGATCCATGACTGCGGTCGACGGGTATTGTTATTGGCGGGCAGTCTGCCGGCTGAGGCGGAGCCTTGAAGGCTCTCTACCGGCAAAAAGTTTCTTGGATGTCTGTTGTGACTCATCGGTCACATTCTGGCCGACGTCCTGATTCAAGCAGGGGAGTCGGGATCGCGCAAGTGCCGTTGGTAAATTGTTCGACAACTTCTGCTGAGCGGTCGCCGGCTTAGAACAAATGAATCTCTTCGGTGCGCAAAGCGCGGTACTCGCCCGGTTTTAGCGCGTTATCGAGGTGTAGCAGGCCCATCGATTCGCGGTGTAGGCGCAGGACTTTGTTGTTGAAGAAACCAAACATGCGCTTCACCTGATGGTAACGCCCCTCGACGATGCTCAGCCGCGCCGAGCGTGGCCCGAGCAGCTCCAACTGCGCAGGCTGTGTGGTCAAGTCTTCGAAGGCGAAGTAGATGCCCTTGGCAAAAGTGGTCGCATATTCCGCGCCAATCTCTTGCTCGGTCTCGACGTAGTAGACCTTCGGCGCTTTGGTCTGCGGCTGGGTCAGGCGGCGTGACCACGCGCCGTCGTTGGTGATCAACATCAGCCCGGTGGTGTTGAAGTCCAGGCGTCCGGCGATGTGCAGGTCGTCCTTGTCCGGTTCATCGATCAGGTCGAGCACGGTCGGATGCTGCGGATCACGGGTGGCGCTGACACAGCCCGGCGGCTTGTGCAGCATGAAGTAGCGCGCCGGTTTGCCGACTTGTAGCACTTCGTCATCGACTTCGACGCGGCTGAACTCGAGCACTTCACTGTGCGGGTCGCTGACGACTTTTCCGTCAATCCGCACGCGCTTTTCCACCAGCAACAGGCGAACCTGCTGACGGTTGTAGCGGGGCAGGTTGCTGAGGAAACGGTCGACGCGCATGTTCAGTGTTCGATGAATGAAGGGCCGCGCATCTTACGGGATCGGCCGCTTGGCCGCTTGCAGTTGCGCCTCGACCTGCGCGCAACGCGGGCACAGGCAGGATTGGTTACGCAGCGCTGGCGGCAGCGCTTCAAGCACGGCCGGATCGATGCTCACGCCATAGCACCAGCATTCGCGGTCGGCGGTGCGCGGGTCGGCCAGGCTGCAATCGTTGCGGGCGCCGCAGGCCGGGCAAAGGTCGGGTTTAACGTCGGAATCAGGCATAAGTCGAGTGAGGCATTTCCACGCAGGTGCGGTTGCGGCCGGTTTGTTTGGCTCGGTACATCGCATGATCGGCCCGCGACAGCAGGCTGTGCAAGGTGTCATCGCGTTGCAGGGTGGTGGCGCCGATGCTCACCGTCAGATGGAGGCGGTGGCCGTCGTAGGCATATTCGTGTTGTTCGACGTGTTGGCGGATCTTCTCGGCAATTTTCTGACCGGTGTCGCCGTCGGTGTCCTTCAGCAACACGATAAATTCCTCGCCGCCCCAGCGGCAGACAATGTCGGCGTGGCGCAGGCAGCTTTGCAGATCGCGGGCAAAACCGATCAACACCTGATCACCGGCCATGTGCCCGTAAGTGTCGTTCAACACTTTGAAGTGATCGAGGTCGAGCAGCAACGCGGTCAGCGGTTTGGTCTCGCGCTGCGCTTCGTGCAGGGCTTGCGCGGCGAGAATGTCGAAGCCACGGCGATTGGGCAGTTCGGTGAGACTGTCGAGAATGGCCTGTGCCTGGATTTTGCTTTGGTAGCGTTTGATCACGCGGTTGAGCAGCGCCAGGACAATCAGCGTCACCAGCAGGCAGATCAGTAGGTTCAGGTACAGCGACTGACGGATTTCACTCAGGGCGCCGTCTTCGCGTTTATCGACAAACAGGTACCAGTTCAGCTCCGGGATAAACCGCACGTTGAGGAAATGCCCCTGACCGTGGGCGGAATATTCGTAGCTGCCGCTGTGCGGTTTCGGCAACTGGCTGACCAGACTTTTCATGCTCTCGAGTTCGCCGAGACTCTTGCCGATGTGCGCGCCTTCCGGACCGCCCTCGGCGCCGGTCAATACCAGTCGACCGAAGGTGTCGACGAAATACACGCTGCGTTGATAGCGCTGTTGATACTTGTCGATCAGCTTGATCACCGCGTCCACGGTCAGACCGACGCCGGCCGCACCGATGAAGCGGTTGTGATAGTCGTAAACCTTGTAGTTGATGAAGAAGGTCAGGTTGTCCTTGTTGGCCAGATCCGGGTCGACGTTGATCTCGTACGGATCCTTCATGTCGCGCACGCGGAAGTACCAGGCATCGCGCGGTTCATCGACCTTGACCTGCTTGAGCACGCCTTTGGCGTGGTAGTAGGTGTGCGTGCTGTTGGAGACGAAGAACGCGGTGTAGGCGCCGTAGTGGGTCATGACCTCGTCGAGGTAGCGGGTCATCTGCTCGGGATTCTGCTCGCCGTTGACCACCCAGTCGCGCATGAAGGTGTCGCGGGACATCATCGAGGAAATCAGGATCGGCCTGACGAGGTCTTTCTGGATTTCCGAGTACACCGTGTCGGACGTCAGCGGCAGCTCGGTGTTGACTATGTTGTCGCGGATCGACGCGCGGGAGGCGTAGTAGCTGAGCAACGACGTGGCGAGGAACCCGGCGCCGAGCAGGGCGATCAGCGTCAGGACCAGCGAGCGTTGCGAGTACAGGGGAGAACGAAGCGGCATGGCAGTTCCGTTGGCAGTGGCCCGATGGCATGCATTCTAGTGGGATGGCCGGGAAAAGACTGCGGGATTTATGCCTGAAATGGCGGGGGATATGACGTTGAGGGTGTGTCAGAAGGATAGCTCCCTCACCCCAGCCCTCTCCCGGAGGGAGAGGGAGCTAGATTGTGGTGATTTCAAAAATTGTGTTCGGCTCGGTATCACCGAATGGCAACTATCTTAAAGACACCCCGGTCAGTTCTCTCTCCCTCAGGAGTGAGGGCTGAATTGTGGTGATTTCAAAACCTGAGTTCGACGGGTTATCACTGAATGGCAATCCCCTCACAGACACCCCGGTCAGTCCCCTCTCCCTCTGGGAAAGGGCTTGGGTGAGGGTTGGTTTCTGGATCAGTTCCGAGTCTCAAGATACGCCCGCCAGCCCCCCAAATGGCTGATGTCCAGCGCACCCTCAAGACCATACGGCTCACAAATAAACCCGCTTTCCCAACGCCCATCCGCCAGTTGCACCTTGCCCAATCCAAGCGGCGCCGGAATCCCGGTGAGGAACGAGCCCAACTCACTGCTCGGCAATTCCCACACCTCCACCGCAATCGCCACACCGCCATCCTTCACTCGCACCATCCCCGGCCGCAATGGCGGGCCGCCAGCCAACGCGTGCAGTTGATAATCCGGCGAACTCAACGTCGTTTCCAGTAATCGGCCACTCCGCTGCGTCAGTTGCCAGTTCAACGCCAACCCTTGCAGATGCGCGCCACACACCACGATGCGGGCGCGATCGTTGCGCGCAACGTTCGCGGGCGTCGGCAGGGCCGGGTACTGCTGGCGCTGCAGCGCATCCGCCACGCTCAGCAGATATTGATCGGTGAACGCCCGGCCAAACAGCGTCACGCCCCACGGCAATCCATTGGCCATAAACCCGCTCGGCACGGCGACGGCGGTGTAGTCGAGCAGGTTCATGAAGTTGGTGTAGTAACCCAATTCGGAGTTGCGCAGCACCGGTTCGGCGTGCAGTTCGGCCAGCGTCACCGGGCGGCCGATGGTGGGTGTGAGCACGCAGTCGAGGCCTTCGAGGGCCTGATCGCACAGCGCTTTCAAAGCTTGCAGCCGATACTGCGCGCGGAAGGTCTGCACGCCCGTCACCGCCGGGGCCTTCGCCAGTACGGCGCGGATCACCGGTAAAACGGCCGCGGGATTTTTCTCCATCAACTCACCCGCCACGCTATAGCGCTCGGCAACCCACGGCCCTTCGTAAAGCAAACGCGCGGCTTCAAGGAATGGCGACAGGTCCAGTTCGATCGCTTCGCCACCCAAGGCCTTGAGTTGATCGATGGCGTCGCCGAACAACAGCGGCCCTTCGACGCAACCGAAAAACTCAAGATCCTGCGCACGCGGCACACCGAAACGAAATGCGCGTGGCGCACCAAACGCCGAGCCGTCATTCCACGATGGATTGCGGCGGCTGTACTCATCACGCGGATCAAGTTTCGCCGTCAACGCCAGCAACTGACTGGCTTCACGCGCCGTCGCGGTGAACGTGGTCACGCAATCCAGCGTGCGACACGCCGGTAGCACTCCAGCGGTGGAGATCAGCCCTTTGCTCGCTTTCAATCCAACCAGATTATTCAGCGCCGCCGGCACCCGACCGGAGCCTGCGGTATCGGTGCCCAAAGCAAAACTCGCCACGCCCAACGCCACCGCCAGCGACGATCCGGCGCTGGAGCCACCGGACGGATACTCCGTCAGCACGCTGTTCGGGCACGCGCCATACGGCGAGCGGCTGCCGTTGAGTCCCGTGGCAAATTGATCGAGATTGGTCTTGCCCAGCGGAATCGCACCCAACGCAATCAGCTGCTCGACGAGGGTCGCCGAGCGCTCCGGCACATAAGCAAAGTCCGGGCACGCGGCGGTGGTCGGTATGCCGGCCAGATCGATGTTGTCCTTGATCGCAAACGGCACGCCGTACAGCGGCAGGCTGTCGAGCTCGCGACCGTCGAGGGCGGCAAGGTAGGGCTCCAGTTCTGCGACGCTGAGCAGGTGGATGAACAGGTGATAATCCGGGTTCAGCGCGGCGGCTTTCTCGCGTAGTTTCAGCAGCAGTTGACGCGGTGTGGTATCGCCATTGCGATAGGCCTGGCGCAGTACATCGAGTTGCAGATTCATGAGTTGATCCTTATCCAATTGGCTTCAGTCGAGTTCCAGCACCACGACCCGTTGTCCGGCACGCACCGCCGAACCGGGCTGCACGCGAATCTCGCGCACCAGCCCGGCCAGCGGCGCGAGTACCGGGATTTCCATTTTCATCGACTCGAGAATCACCAGCACGTCGCCTGCTGCGACGCGACTGCCGACCTCGACCTGCACCTGCCAGAGATTGCCAGCAATGTGGCTGTCGACGCTGTGTTCACCCTCGGCCAATGGCGCGTCTTCGGCGGATGGCGCCACGGCTTCTTCGCTGTCGAAATGCGCCTGACCGCTGGCGATCCAGCGTTCGCGCTCGGCATTGAATGCGCCTTGTTGCTGAGCACGAAACGCGCTGATGCTCTCGGCTTCACGATTGAGAAACGCCTGATACTCGGCGAGGTTGAGTTGGCTGTGTTCGATGTTCAGATCGAAGCGGCCCAGCGGAAAATCGCGGCGGATGCGCAGCAGTTCTTCGGCGCTGACCGGATAGAAGCGAATCTGATCGAAGAAGCGCAGCAGCCACGGTTTGCCGTCGAACGCGGCGACTTCGCGATAGCGGTTCCACATCTGCAAGGTGCGCCCGACAAACTGATAACCGCCCGGGCCTTCCATGCCGTACACGCACAGGTAGGCGCCACCGATGCCTACCGAGTTTTCGGCGGTCCAGGTGCGTGCCGGGTTGTATTTGGTAGTCACCAAACGATGGCGCGGGTCGAGCGGTGTGGCCACCGGCGCACCGAGATAGACATCGCCGAGCCCCATCACCAGATAGCTTGCATCGAATACCGTGCGCTGCACTTCGTCGAGGTTCGGCAGGTCGTTGATACGGCGGATGAAATCCAGATTGCTCGGGCACCACGGCGCGTCCTTGCGCACGGTGGTCATGTATTTCTCGATGGCCAACTGGCAGGCCGGGTCGTCCCAGGACAGCGGCAAATGGACGATGCGTGACGGTACTTGCAGGTCGTTGGCGGCGCACACCGCGTCCCATTCGCCGGCGACGATGCCGAGCAGATCGGCGAGTGGCAGCTGCTCGGGCTGGTAGTGGATTTGCAGCGAGCGGATACCGGGGGTGAGGTCGATCACGCCGTGCAGGGATTTGCTTTCCAGTGCCTGCATGAGGGCGTGGGCGCGGAAGCGCAGGACGAGATTGAGTTCAGGCTCGCCGATTTCCAACAGTAAATGAGTATCGCCAGAAACCCGCGCAACAAGCCGCACATCCCCCTGACCCAACTCCAACACCACAGGTGACGTCAAACCCTGTGGGAGCGAGCCTGCTCGCGAATGCGCTGGGTCATTCAATACTGATGTGTCTGAAATATCGCCTTCGCGAGCAGGCTCGCTCCCACAGGGGAGATCCCATTTCAGGGCGAGATCGCGGGCGGTTTCGAGATTGACCGGGATGAACTGGATTTTGTCGCCCGCCTTGAGCTGTCCAAGCTGCCACAGATCCGCTTCGATCACCGTCACCGGGCAAACAAAACCGCCCAGGCTCGGACCATCCGGGCCGAGAATCACCGGCATGTCGCCGGTGAAATCCACCGCGCCGATCGCATACGGATTGTCGTGAATATTCGATGGATGCAATCCGGCCTCGCCACCGTCGGCCCGCACCCATTCCGGCTTCGGCCCGATCAGGCGAACACCGGTGCGGCTGGAGTTGAAATGCACTTCCCACTGAGTTTCAAAAAAAGTGCCGATATAATTTTCGGTGAAATATTCCGGCGCAGCGTGCGGGCCGTAAATCACCCGAATCTGCCGCACCGCCGGCAACTCGCAAATGTGCTGGAGTGCCAGTTGTTGACCGCTGCTACGGTCAGTCAGCGCAGGGATATGCAACACATCCCCGGCACGCAACGCCCGCCCGCCATGCCCACCAAACTGGCCAAGGGTGAAGGTGCTTTTACTGCCCAGATAATCCGGCACCTGCAAACCACCGCGCAGGCACAGATAACTGCGTGCCCCGGCGCAGCTGATGCTGCCCAGATGCAACGTCGCGCCCGCCGGGATCAGCAGCGCGGTGTTCATCGGCACGCTTGTGCCTTCAAGCGTCAAGGCAATCGGCGCGCCGGTCACCGCGATCACTGCTGCACAGTTGAAGCGCAGCAACGGCCCGCTCATGGTGATTTCCAGCGCCGCCGCGCCTTCAGCATTGCCGAGCAAGCGATTGCCCAGACGCAATGCGCGGCTGTCCATCGGCCCCGACGGCGGCACACCAACGGCCCAATAACCGAGGCGGCCAGGATAGTCCTGCACGCTGGTTTGTGTGCCGGCGCTGAGCACTTCGAAAGTGTTGGCGCGATAAACCAGACCTTCCAGACAACGGGTCCACGGCTCACCGCTGGCGAACGGAGTGTCGAGGAGAATCTGCCGCAGGTAATCGCGGTTGGTTTCCACGCCGTACAACAGACTGCCGCCTAACGCTTGATGCAACTCGGCGCGCGCCTGTTCACGGGTCGGCGCCCAGGTGATGAGCTTGGCGATCATCGGATCGAAATACGGCGGAATCTCGCAGCCGGCCTCGACCCAGGTATCGATGCGCAACTGAATACCGTTGGCCAGGGGGAATTCCACCGCCGTCAGCAGACCTGGGCTCGGCTGGAAGTCGCGCCCCGGATCCTCCGCGTACAGCCGCGCCTGAATCGCATGGCCTTCAGGTTTCAGCTGGCGATACAACTCGCTCAGCGGCGGCAGATCACCGGCGGCCAGCTCAACCATCCAGCGCACCAGATCCACCCCCCAGACCTGTTCGGTCACACCATGCTCCACCTGCAGCCTGGTGTTCACTTCGAGAAAATAGAAGCGCTGCGCCTCGCTGTCGAAAACGAATTCCACCGTGCCGGCGCTGCGATAACTCACGGCTTTCGCCAGTTTGATCGCCGCCGCGCACAGCTCATCAGCCATGCCGCCCGGCAGGTTCGGCGCCGGGGTTTCTTCGAGGACTTTCTGATTGCGCCGCTGCACCGAGCAGTCGCGCACGCCGAGGGCGATGACCTCACCGCGACCGTCGCCGAACACCTGCACTTCCAGATGCCGGGCGCGCTGGATGTATTTTTCGATGAACACCCCGGCGTCGCTGAAGTTGTTCTGACCGAGACGTTTTACCGCGTCGAACGATTCGCTCAA
Source organism: Pseudomonas sp. RU47 (assembly GCF_004011755.1). Classification (GTDB taxonomy): domain Bacteria; phylum Pseudomonadota; class Gammaproteobacteria; order Pseudomonadales; family Pseudomonadaceae; genus Aquipseudomonas. Next base: position 1,537,342 of record NZ_CP022411.1, read on the forward strand.
TTCGCTGGCGCTGCGACACACGCGCATGCCGATGCCGCCACCGCCAGCGGTGCTTTTCAGCATCACCGGGTAGCCGACCTGTTCGCCTGCGATCAGTGCGGCGTCGAGGCTGTCGAGCAGTTCGGTGCCTTCGAGCATGGGCACGCCGTGCTGTTTGGCCAGCGCGCGGGCGGTGTGCTTGAGGCCGAACACGCGAAGTTGCTCCGGCGTCGGGCCGATGAAGGCGATGTTCTGCGCTTCACAGGCTTCGGCGAACGCAGCGTTTTCCGAGAGAAATCCGTAGCCGGGATGGATCGCCGTGGCGCCGCTTTGTTTGGCAATGGCGAGGATCGTTTCGACGGCCAGATAAGTGCCGGCAGCAGCGCCTTCACCGAGGCTGTGCGCTTCATCGGCGTGCAGGATGTGCAGGCTGGCGGCGTCGGCTTCGGAATACACCGCCACACCTTTGACCTGCAGTGCAGCGAGGGTGCGCAGGATGCGGCAGGCGATGGCGCCACGGTTGGCGATGAGGACTTTTTCGAACATGGCATAACCCCTGAAGGGGAAGCGGGCCGTCCCGCTGTTTTTCGACAGACATCCGGGCCGTCCCGGATGAAAAAACCACTTCACTCAAACCCATCACAACCCCCCTGTGGGAGCGAGCCTGCTCGCGAAGGCGGTGGATCAGCCACATCAATGCTGTATGACACACCGCATTCGCGAGCAGGCTCGCTCCCACAGGGTTTAGGGGTGTTTGGGGGATTTCAGGCACTGCCCGGAGCGCGCCTGGCACAGTGCGAAAAGCCAACGGCGCAGTCGATTTAAATTCAGTTCCATACCAGCAGCTCCGCAGGTGTCGGGTTATAGGCGTTGCACGGGTTGTTCAACTGCGGACAGTTGGAAATCAACACGATGACATCCATCTCCGCACGCAAATCAACGTACTTGCCCGGCGCAGAAATCCCGTCCTCGAAGGTCAGCCCGCCATCCGCCGTGACCGGCACATTCATGAAGAAATTGATGTTCGGTCCGATGTCACCTTTACCCAGTCGCCCGTCATGGGCGCAGGCGCGCAGGTAGTTGTCGCGGCAGCTGTGCATGTAGCGTTTCTCCAGGGCGTAGCGCACGGTGTTGCTCTCTTGCGCGCACGCGCCGCCGAGGGTGTCGTGGCGTCCGCAAGTGTCGGCGACGATGGTCAGCATCGCGTGGCCGAGGTTGGAATACAGCACGCTGCCGGTGCTCAGGTAGACGCTGTTCTGCCGTCGCAAGGTGCGCTGCACGTCGTAGCGTTCCTTGGGATTGGCGAGGCTGTAGAACAACGTATCGACGGCCTGATTGCCTTCCAGGTCGAGGATGCGCAGGGTCTGGCCAGCCTTGACCTCCATCAGCCAGGGTTCACCGGCCGGGATCGTGGCGCGGTACACCGCTGTGTCGGGTTGGTTTTGCGAAGTGGCGATAGCAACTGACATGGCAGCGATCCTCAGGCGAACAAACGGTCGGTGTTGATAAAGCCGCGCTCATTTTCCGGGCGCGAGGTGCGGCAGTGTTCGGCGACGCTGGCGTCGGCGTTCATCCAGCTCAGCTTCAGCGGTTTTGGCGCGTATTCCGGCGCCGGATCCATCGGGTGTTGCAGCGCGGTGAGCACCACCAGCGTGTCCATCGGCGCGTACAACTCGATGTAATCGCCAGCCTTGGAATTGCCCTCGACGAAGTGGAAACGCCCGGTCTCATCGACGTTCACGCGGCTGAACAGATTGAGCGTCATCAGCAGATCGGACAGGCCCAGCCCCCACTTGCCGAGCTCCACCAGCAGGTTGTCGGTGCCGTTGCGGAAGAAGCCGTTGCGCAGTTCCTGATAGCGGCCCTGGCCGTACTTTTGTGCAACTTCTTCGGCGCAGAGCACGCCGCCGAGGCTGTCGCTCCAGCCGCAGGTGTCGGCGGTGATTGCGGCGAGTACGCGGCCCATGTCCGAGTACAGGCAATGGCCGGCGGTGAGCTTGGCGGTGTGTTGGCATTTGAGGCTGTCGGGCAGGTTCAGCCGTTCGGTTTTTTCATTGGCGTTGAGCAGGGTCAGGCTGACGTTGGCGCCGCCGCGCAGATCGGTCAGGCGCAGCAATTGGCCGCGCTTCAGCACGAACGAACGGTGGCCGCCGCCGGGGAGCATTTCTTCGGCGAACGGTGGAAATAGTTGGGTCGAATCGGTCATCGGTTTATTCATCGGAGCAGTCCTCTCAAGCGGTGCGAAGGGCGCCTGCCAGTGGCAACGGCAGGGCGTCGACGGCGGCGCGTTGGGCGCGGCGGTCGCTGTTCAAAGGGATGTCGTAGGTGATGCGCGCGCCATAGGCGCCGGGGGCGTGCGGGTCGAGGCGAACCTTGTCGAACACCAGCAGACGCGTGCCGAGGCTGAAGCCTTCGGACAGATCATGGGTGACCATGAACACCGTCAGTTTCGTCTCGCGCCACAACTCCAGCAGCAACGCGTGCATGTCTTTGCGGATGCCCGGATCGAGCGCGCCGAACGGTTCGTCGAGCAGCAACACCCGTGGTTTCATGATCAGCGCCTGGGCTATCGCCAAGCGTTGCTGCATCCCGCCAGACAGTTGCGCCGGGTATTTATCCAGCGCATGGCCGAGGCCGACTTTGTCCAGCAACGCCGCTGCCTGTTCGCGTGCCTCACGTTTGGCGCTGCCGAACAACCGCCCCAGCAACGGCGCACGCGGCAATTCAAGGCCGAGGGCGACGTTGTCGAGCACGCTCAAATGCGGGAACACCGAGTAGCGCTGAAACACTACGCCACGGCTGGCATCCGGTTCGCTGGCCAGCGGTTGACCGTCGAGCAGGATCTCGCCGCGACTCGCCGTTTCCTGACCGAGCAGCAGGCGCAGGAAGGTCGATTTGCCGCAACCGGACGCGCCGACCAAAGTGCAGAACTCGCCCTCGTTGACGCTCAGGTTCAAGCCTTCCAGCACCACCTGATCGGCGTATTGCTGCCAGACGTTTTTTACCGTGATGAAGCTCATTTGGCCGCCCCCTCATACCAAGGGAATGCGCGACGAGTCAGATGTTTCAGGCCCCAATCCATCAGCCAGGCGAGGAGGGTGATCCACACCACGTACGGCAGGATCACGTCCATCGCCAGATAACGCCGCACCAGAAAAATCCGGTAGCCGAGACCGTCGGTGGAGGCGATCGCTTCAGCGGCAATCAGGAACAACCACGCCGAACCGAGCATCAGCCGCAACGAGATCAACAAACGCGGCAGCAGTTGCGGCAGCACCACGCGCAGCATCAGCGTCCAGGTCGAGGCGCCGAGGGTCTGCGCCTTGATCAGCAGTTCGACGGGGATTTCCCGCGCGCGCTGTTCCAGATCGCGAGCGAGGGCAGGGGTGATGCCGATCACGATCAGCATGACTTTCGACAACTCGCCCAAACCGAAAACGATGAACAGAATCGGCAGGATCGCCAAGGGCGGCACCATCGACAGCACCGTCAACAGTGGCGACAAAGGTGCACCGAACAGCGGCAGCGTGCCGGCGGCGATGCCCAGGCACAGCCCGGCCAGCGCAGCAATACCGAGGCCGATGGCCAGGCGTCGCAGACTCGACGCGGTGTCTTGCCATAACAGGTAGTCACCGGTGCGGCTGTCGGCATTGAAGGCCAGACGTTTCACCGCGTCGGTCATCTGCACGGCGCTGGGCAGCAGTTTGTCGTTGGGGTTGTCCGCCAGGCGCTCGGCCGAGCCCATGAAGTAGGCGAACAGCAGCAGGGCGAACGGCAGGATCACCAGCAACAGGCGACTGGGGCGATCCGGGTGGCGATTGATCAGGCGCATGGCCAAATCCTCCGTGGCTTACAGCTTGGCGTCGGCGGCCATCTGCACGTAGGTCGGATCGAAACGCAGCTTGAGGTTGCCGGTATCACCACTGGTCACGCCGTTGGCGAACGCCATGCCGACCGCGCTGGTGTCTTTCGCGCCTTCGCCGAGCAAGCCATGCTGAAACGAAAACTCGGCGACTTTGCGCATGGTTTCCGGCAGTTGTTTGCTGGTGGCGAAACTCAGCGCTTCGCTCGGTGTGGCGAACAGTTTGGTGGTGTCGAGTTGCGCCTGGAATCCCGCCAGATCAGTGCCTGAGGCCTTGGCCATGTGTTCCAGTGCGGCTTTGCTTGCAGCGTTCTTGGCGTTCATCAGCTCGACTACTTCGAACCACGCCCCGGTCAGGGCTTTGCCCAGCGCCGGGTTGTCTTTGAGGGTGGTGCTGTTGACCACCATCATGTCCATGATCTCGCCGGGAATCTGGCTGGAGTTGAACACTTCGGTCACGCCCGGTTTGGCCTTGATGTCCGAGAGCATCGGGTTCCAGGTCGTCACGGCGTTGACTTGTGCGGTGTTGAACGCAGCGGAGATGTCGGCGTCGGAAGTGTTGACCACTTTCAGGTCTTTCTCGGTCAGGTCGACCGAATCCAGCGCGCGGGCCAGCAGGTAGTGCGAAACCGACAGCTCGACCAGATTGACGTCCATGCCCTTGAGGTCGGCGACTTTCTTGCCGTCGCCCTTGAGGACGATGCCGTCGTTGCCGTTGGAGAAGTCGCTGACGATCAGCGCGGTGCTGTCGACGCCGCCGGCGGCTGGAATGGTCAGTGCGTCCATGTTGGTCATGGTGCAGCCGTCGAACTGGCCGGCGGTGTACTGGTTGATCGATTCGACGTAGTCATTGAGCTGTACGACGTCGATCTTGATGCCGTACTTCTTCGCCCATTTGTCGACAATGCCCTGGCTGCCGGCGTATTCCCATGGCATCCAGCCGGCATAAATCGTCCAGCACACGCTGAAGTGATCTTTCTGGGCGGCGGGGGCTTGGCTGCTGATGAGCGCGGCGAACGCGGCGGCGAGCAGGGCGGGCAAACGTAGTCGGGTCATGGTGGGTTCTCCAGTTGATCAAGGGCGGACAGGAAGGCAACGCGGCACCGCGAACGGTGGCTTGTCTCCCGGGCTTTTGTCCCGCCGTGTAACCTCAACTGGAGGTCGCCAACTCTCGGACCAGCCACTCGCGATTGCGAGCCGGAACCCTAGTCAGCCATTGCAAATTGTGGTGCCGCGAACCTGTGATGACTCCTGCACGGGTTTGCTAAAGCGAGACGCGTGCCAAGTCGCGTCAGGCGCTCTGGCACGGGCGCGCGGGTTGCTTAGGGGTGGCGGCGCGGGCGCTGAGGCGCTTTGTGTTGGTGCGCGGCTGCACCGTGATGCAGCGTGTTTGCCGCTGATCCGATGGTTTGCGCCGTTGGCATCGAGGCGGTTACGGACGGGGTTATCACGGCGGCGGATATCACCATGGGCACCACTAATCAGCGGCTGAATGATGGCGTTTTTGCGGATGAACAAGGTTTCATAGAGCACTTGTTTCAACTTGTTGCAGGGACGCACCAGATGCCGAAAACGCTGTCTGATTTTTCGACAGTCAGCGATTAAATGACTGTCGCCTGCCAGCGTCGCTGGTGTGGCCAACCCGCGGTCCAGGAGGCCGCCATGTATAGACGAATTCTTCTGCTTGCTGCGTTGATGTTTTCCGTTACCGGTTGCGTCCCGTACTCCTACGCTGACTCGTACTACAGCTCAGAGGTCTACACATCACCCGCACCGGCCTACTACAACACAGGCGGCACGTATTACAACGGTGGCAGCAGGTATTACGCGCAACCACGCTATTACCAGCCAGCACCGCGGTACTACCAGCAACCGCGCTATTACCAATCGGCGCCGCGTTACTATCAACCGGCCCCGCGTCACTACGAAAGCCGTCGCTGGCACGGCAATGATCGAGGACGCTGGGATGGCCACCGTCGCGGCGGTTGGGATAACGATCACCGCGGTCGTGGCAACTACGACCGACACAGCGGACGTGGCGACCACAACGGGCGTGGCAACCGCTGGTAATCACCCGCCAACAGAAAGCGGCGCATAAAGCGCCGCTTTTTTTGTGCCCGGATTTTAATACTGCGTCAAATCCGCCAACGGATGCCGCCCCTCCCAAACCTTGTGAAAGTGCGCCTCCACCACTGCATCCGGCACAGTGTTGATGTCCGGCCAATGCCAGTGCGGCTTCTGATCCTTGTCAATCAAGCGCGCGCGAACCCCTTCGCTGAACTCCGGATGCCGGCAGCAATTAAGACTCAAGGTGTATTCCATCTGAAAGACTTCGGCCAGCGACATATGCCGGGCGCGGATGATCTGTTCCCAGACCAGATGCGCGGTCAGTGGCGAGCCTTCGCTCATGGTTTTCGCCGCCCGCGCGATCAACGGATCGCTGCTGTCGCGTTGCAGGCCGATGGCTTTCCAGGCGCAGGTGACGTCGCTGACATCGAGCAATTCGTCGATCTGCTGCCGCCGTGGCAACCATTGCGCCTCGGGCATCTGCGCCACGGCCTCTTGCTGCAAAGCCTTGAGCAGGCTGTTGAGTTGCACGTCGGTCTGTTCCTGCCAATTGAGCTGCAGCAGGCCTTCGATCAGTTGCGGCTGCTGTTCATCGAGCAGGAAGCGGTCAGCCAGATCGAGATCGATCGCATCACGACCGTTCATGTGCGCGCCGGTCAGGCCCAGAAACAAACCGAGCTTGCCCGGCAGCCGGGCGAGAAACCAACTGGCGCCGACGTCCGGATACAAACCAATGCTGATTTCCGGCATCGCCAGACGGCTGCTCGGCGTAACAATCCGCGTACTGGCGCCTTGCAACAGGCCCATGCCACCACCGAGCACGTAACCATGGCCCCAGCAGATCAGCGGTTTCGGATAGGTGTGCAGGCTGTAATCCAGGCGATATTCCGCGCTGAAAAACTGCGCGGCCAGCGGTGGTACTTCGCCGGGGTGAGCGCGACAGGCTTCCACCAGGCTGCGCACCTCGCCGCCAGCGCAGAACGCTTTGGCGCCATTTCCGCGCAGCAGCACGCAGACGATTTGCGCATCCTTGGCCCAGGCGTTCAGTTTGTCGCTGAGGGCGTTGATCATCGGCAGGGACAGCGCGTTCAGCGACTTTTCAGCATCCAGGCTGGCGATACCGATGCGGGCGCCGTCGGTGCCGGTGAGTTCTTCGAAGTGCAGATTCATCGTGACCTCGATCGGGAATTTGAACGATCAGTATGATCGTTGTGTGGGAAAGTGCCGGATCTGCGTCAGATCAATTGACAAGCGTGGCCGGCTTTCCTAGGGTTCGCCCCATTGTTTTTGCCGGGTATGACCATGACTGCTGACGACCGTATCAAACTCGAACCGAGCTGGAAGGAGGCACTGCGTGCTGAGTTCGACCAGCCTTACATGGCAGAGTTGCGCCAGTTTCTGCAGCAGGAGCGGGCGGCCGGCAAGGAAATCTATCCGCCGGGACCGATGATTTTCAACGCACTGAATTCGACGCCGCTGGATAAGGTGAAGGTGGTGATCCTCGGCCAGGACCCGTATCACGGCCCGGGCCAGGCCCATGGTTTGTGCTTTTCGGTGCAGCCGGGCGTGCCGGCGCCGCCGTCGCTGGTCAACATCTACAAAGAGTTGAAACGCGATCTGAACATCGACATTCCCAATCACGGTTACCTGCAGAGCTGGGCCGATCAGGGCGTGCTGATGATCAACACGACCATGACCGTCGAGCGCGCCAACGCCAATGCGCACAAGGACAAGGGCTGGCAGTTTTTCACCGACCGGATCATTGAACTGGTCAGCGAACGGCAGCCGCACCTGGTGTTCATGCTCTGGGGCGCCCATGCGCAGAGCAAGCAGAAGCTGATCGACGCGACCAAGCATCTGGTGCTGACGTCGGTGCATCCGTCGCCGCTGTCGGCGTATCGCGGGTTTTTGGGTTGTGGGCATTTCAGCCGGACCAACAAGTTTCTCGAGCAGAATGGCGAGACGCCGATCGAGTGGCGTTTGCCGCCGATTTGATGCGCTGACTGAGCCGGCCCCTTCGCGAGCAGGCTCGCTCCCACAGGTTCTTGTGGTTGCCACAGATTGTGCGCACACCTCAAAACCCTGTGGGAGCGAGCCTGCTCGCGAAAAGGGCGACGCGGTCTTACTCCGGATTACGATTCCAGTACTTGAACAACGGCTCCGCCAGAAACAGCACAAACAGCAGCCGCATCACCTGCATCGCTGTCACCAGCGGTACTGAGAGTTGCAGCGTCTCCGCCGTCAGACTCATTTCGGCGATCCCGCCGGGCATCATGCCCAGTGTCAGCGAACGCAGATCCAGATGGGTCAGCGCGCTCAACCCCGACGCTGCCAGTGTCGCGATCAACATGGTCAACGCCGTGCCGATCAACGTCCGCCCCATGAATGAAGGCGCGCGGCGGAAGAACTGCCGGTTGAAATGGCACCCCAAACCGCTGCCAATCAACCACTGGCCAATCTGACTGCCGCCATTGGGCAAGCCAATGTGCAAATCCCAGCCAATGCTCACCGCCGCACTCACCAGCAACGGCCCGAACAGCCACGGATTGGGTTGGCGCAAACGCTGCCAGAGCCACGCGAGCAAACCGCCCGCCGGAAACAGAATCGCCAGCCAGCGCCAATCGACGCTGCCAGCGTGGGAAATCGGTGTGCCATCACCCAGCAGATACTTGAACGCCGCCGGCACACACAGCACCACCACCAACACCCGCAAGCTCTGTCCCGCCGCGACGTGGCTGAGCATCGCGCCGTTACGCGCGCCAAGGTTGACCATCTCCCCGGAACCGCCGGGCATGCTGGAGAAAAACGCTGTCGCGCGATCTTCACCGGTACGGCGCATCAACCATACGCCGACCACCGCCGAGACACTGGTGACCAGCGCCCCAAAGAAGATCAAACCGAAATGACTGAGCACCTGCTCCATCACTACCGGGGTGAAGTGCAGGCCGATGCCGATGCCGACGATCCACTGGCCGCATTTGCGGCCGCCAGGGATTTCCGTGAGTTGCCACGGGGTCAGGCAACGCACGAGGATGATCGCCAGCAACGAGCCGACCATCCACGGCAGTGGCCAGCCGATCTGGCTGGCGAGGTAACCGCCCAGCAGACCGACCAGCGGGGTTCCCCACCAGGATTTCAGTGAGGCGCGATCAAACATCGGCAATGGCGCGACGCGCGACCGAACGTTTGCGCCAGATGCGCAGCAGCGGCATCAGCAGCATGATCGCGGTTAGCACCCAGACACCGAAGGTGATCGGGCTCGACCAGAGGATTTCCAGTGCACCGTTGGAAATCGACAGCGCCCGACGCAGGTTCTGCTCCATCAGGCCACCGAGGATGAAGCCCAGCAGCACCGGCGACAACGGGAAGTCGAGCTTGCGCAGGATGTAACCGAAGATGCCGATGCCGACCATCAGGAACAGGTCGAACGTGGTGGCGTGCACCGCGTAGACGCCGATCCCGGTGATGATCGCGATTACCGGCACCAGTGCCCAGTTTGGTACCGCGAGGATGCGGGTGAAGATGCGGATCATCGGGATGTTGAGGATCACCAGCATGATGTTGGCGATGAACAACGAGGCGATCAGCCCCCAGACGATGTCCGGTTGTTGCTGAAACAGCAGCGGGCCCGGAGTGATGTTGTACAGCGACAGGGCGCCGATCATCACCGCCGTGGTGCCCGAACCTGGCACGCCGAGGGTCAGCATTGGCACCAGCGCACCGCAGGCCGAAGCACCGATGGCAGTTTCCGGCGCGGCGAGGCCACGGGCGTCACCCTGACCGAATTTGCCACTGGCACCGGCGATGCGTTTTTCGGTCATGTAAGCCACGGCGCTGGCCAGCGTCGCGCCGGCACCCGGCAACACGCCCATGATGAAACCGAGCAGACCGCATCGGATGTTCACCACGAACACCGACGACGCTTCCTTGAAGTTGAACATCATCCGCCCGGTCGCTTTCACCGCTTCCTGGCCGCGATGGGTTTTCTCCAGCAGCAACAGAATTTCACTGACCGAGAACAGGCCCAACACCAGCACGACGAATTGAATGCCGTCGGTCAGGTGAATGTTGTCGCCGGTGAAACGGTACACGCCGCTGTTGGCGTCGATGCCGACGCTCGACAGGAACAGGCCGATCAATGCCGCGATAAAGGTTTTCAACGGTCGATCCCCGGCCATGCCGCCGAGACAAACAATCGCAAACACCATCAGCACGAAATATTCCGCAGGCCCGAAGGCTATCGCCCATTTCGCCAGCAACGGCGCGAACAGGACCATGCCGCAGGTGGCGATAAACGCGCCGATAAACGAACTCCACGCCGACAACGACAGCGCCACACCGGCCAGACCTTTACGGGCCATCGGGTAACCGTCGAGGGTGGTCATCACGGTCGATGCTTCGCCGGGAATGTTCAGCAGGATCGAGCTGATCCGGCCACCGTATTCGCAGCCCAGATACACCGCTGCCAACAGGATCAATGCCGACTCTGGCGGCAGACCGAGGGCGAAAGCGATCGGGATCAGCAAGGCCACGCCGTTGATCGGGCCAAGGCCCGGCAGCAGGCCGACGACGGTGCCGATCAGTGTGCCGGTCAGGGCCGTGACCAGGTTGTACGGGCTCAGCGCGACGCCGAAGCCTTGACCCAAATAACCGAGGGTATCCATATCAGTTCTCCAGCACGTCGAGCAGGCCAAGGGGCAGCGGAACGTCCATCACACGGTCGAACAGCAGGTACAGACCGATGGCCATCAGCGTTGTCACCACGATGCTCGGCATCCAGCGACCGCCATACAGGCGCGCCATCGGAATGCCGATGAGGATGCTGCTGAGGATGAAACCCAGCGGTTCGAACAGACCGGCGAACACCAGCAGCAGTGCGACGCAAATGGCGATCTTGGTCAGGGTTTCGCGATCCAGTGGCGGCTCGTCATCGCTGTGCTTGATCGGCGCCGGGCGAAACACCATGTACAGCAGCGCCGCGCCCATCAGGCCGAGCATCAGCAGCGGGAAGGCGCGCGGGCCGACCGGTTCGTAGGAAAAAGCCGCTTGGTACGGCCACGCCATCAATGCCAGGCCGGCGCAAACCAGCAACAGCACGGAGGCGAAAATGCGTTGAATAAGCATGGGAGCTCCTGTGCCGCGTCCCCGCAATCGGGAACGCAGCCGCTAGACAGAGGCGATCACTGGATTAGGCCGAACTCTTTGGCCAGCACTTTGTAGTCCGCAACCTGCTTCTTCACGTAGGTGTCCAGCTCCGGGCCGGTCATGGCGAAAGGGAACAGTTCACGCTGATCGCGCAGCGTGGCGAACTCATCGGAGGCCAGCAGTTTGTCGAACGAGTCTTTCCACCAGGCGTAGTCTTCATCGCTGACTTTTGGCCCGAGGTAGAAGCCGCGCACCACCGGCCAGACGATGTCGTAGCCTTGCTCGCGAGCGGTCGGAATGTCTTTCATTTCCGGCTCGTCGAGACGCTTGTCGGCAAACACCGCGAGCAAGCGCATGTCGCCACTCTGGATGTGCGGCATGGAGTCGGAAATGTCGGTACTGCCGACCTGAATGTGACCGCCGAGCAGGGCCGTGGCGATTTCACCGCCACCTTCAAGCGCAACGTAACGCAGGTCGCGCGGGTTGATCCCGGCAGCCTTGGCGATCAGTGCGGTTTGCATCCAGTCCTGGCTGCCAACGGTGCCGCCGGAACCGATCACCACGGAGCTTGGATCTTTCTTCAGTGCCTGAACGAGATCGTCGAGGGTCTTGTAGGGCGAATCGCTTTTCACCGCGATGGCGCCGTAGCTCGTGCCTACCGCTGCCAACCAGCGGACGTTGGTCTCATCGAAGCGACCGAACTTGCCCTGCGCCAGGTTCAACAGCGAACCGCTCGACCACGCCACCAGCGTACCGGCATCGGCCGGACGCTGCGCAACCACGGCGTTGTAGGCCACTGCACCGACACCACCGGGCATGTAGGTCACACGCATCGGTTTGCTCAGCAGTTTCTGATTGACCAGTGCGCTCTGCACCAGTTTGCAGGTCAGGTCGAAACCACCGCCGGGGGAGGCCGGGGCGATACATTCCGGACGTTTCGGTTCGGCCATCAGTTGGCCGGCAAACAGGATGCAACTGGCGGCCAGTGCAACTTTACGCAGTGACAGGTTCATTCGATTCTCCACGGGCATTGTTGTTATTCGACGTGTTTTTCTTCAGCAGGCCATTACCACAACGCAACGCTATAGCTCACCAGCAAACGCACTTCGTCTGCATCGCGAGCCGAGTAGTTGGAGCGGTAAGTGGCATTACGCAAACGCACGGCGACATCCTTCAAGGCGCCGCTTTGTACTACATATTTGATCTCGGTGTTGCGTTCCCACTCTTTGCCTTCTTCGCCGTTCTTGAGCTTGATGTTGTCACCGCTCAAGTAGCGGCTCATGAAACTCAGGCCTGGAATGCCGAGCCTGGCGAAGTCGAAATCATAGCGAGCCTGCCAGGAGCGCTCTTCAGCACCGGCGAAATCATTGATCTGCACGAAGTTGACCAGATACGGGTCGCTGCCATCGACATACGGGAAGGCGCTGTCGCCGGACATGTGCTGATAACCGGCGCTGAACTTGTGGCCGCTCAGCGCATAGCTGACCAGACCGTTGAGCGAGCGGTTGTCGATCTCGCCGCCACGGGCTGCGCCTTGGTCATCACTGACGGCAAAACGCAGGTCGGTGGCAAAAGTACCTGGCCCCATCGGACGCGAGGCGACCAGACCGAAGAAATGCTGGTTGTAGACTTCGTCGAGTTGGGCGAAGTGGTAACTGCCGGTGATCTTGTCGGTGAACTTGTAGTCCACGCCGCCAAAGTCGAAGTGTTTACCGGCCGCGGTACCAGCGAAACGGCTGTTCTTGTTGTTCAGGGCGATGTCTTCGAAATCGGTGCTGTCGCGATCCTTGGCTTTCTCCAGTCGACCACCGGTGAAGGTCAGGTTCTTGATCTCTTTGGAGGTCAGCAAGCCACCTTCAAAGGTCTGCGGCAGGATGCGCCCGTCGTTGGGTTTGAGGATCGGCAGTTCAGGAATCAGGCTGCCGATTTTAAGTTCGGTGGCAGAGATTTTTACTTTGCCGGTCAGGCCGACTTTCGAGTATTCATCCGCCGCGCGTCCATCATCGTGGGTCGGCAGCAGGCCGGTGCCGGTGCGGTCCGGGCTCGAATCCAGTTTTACTCCGAGCATGCCCAACGCATCGACACCGAATCCCACGGTGCCGTCGGTGTAACCCGATTGCAGATTGAGCATGAAACCCTGGGCCCATTCGTCACGCTTGGATTGCTGGGCGCTGGTGCCATCGCGAAAGTCGCGGTTGAAATACATGTTGCGGGTTTCGAAGGTGGCGCTGCTGTCTTCAATGAAGTCGGCAAAACTCAACGGCGAAAAACCGGCAAGGGCGGCGGCACTGACGAGGGCGGTGTGGCTGAAACGGGAAGGGCGAACAGGCGTGGACGCCTGAGGCTGCATGGACGGCATGCGGGTGTACTCCGTTTATTGTTCTTATTGGTCGAAAACGCTTCATGGCGTTTTTCGTTACGCTGTGTGGCATCAGCGACGGCAGTCGGAACTGTCCGTGGGCCGACTGTAACGAGCTAACCTTTCGCTAACCTTTCAGCTGACTTTCACGGTTTTCGGGCTTCACAGCGGCGGTTGCGGCTGTAAACTCCGCGGCAAAGCGTGGCGCCGGCCATTCCTGAACGAGGTAAAAATCCATGCGTGTTCTGCTCGTCGAAGACCATCTGCAACTGGCCGAAAGTGTCGCTCAGGCGCTCAAGAGCACCGGTCTGACCGTGGATGTGTTGCACGATGGCGTGGCCGCCGACCTGGCGCTGGGCAGCGAGGAATATGCCGTGGCGATCCTCGATGTCGGCCTGCCGCGCATGGACGGTTTCGAGGTGCTGGCGCGGTTGCGTGCACGTGGGAAAAATCTGCCGGTGCTGATGCTCACCGCGCGCAGTGATGTGAAGGATCGCGTCCATGGTCTCAATCTCGGTGCCGACGATTACCTCGCCAAACCTTTCGAGCTGACTGAGCTGGAAGCACGGGTCAAAGCCTTGCTGCGTCGCAGTGTGCTCGGCGGCGAGCGTCAGCAGCGCTGTGGCGTACTCGCCTATGACCTCGACACCCGGCGCTTCACCCTCGGCGAAGATTTGCTGACGTTGACCTCTCGCGAACAAGCCGTACTGGAAGCACTGATCGCCCGGCCGGGACGAGTGATGAGCAAGGAACAATTGGCCGCACAGGTATTCGGTCTTGATGAAGAAGCCAGCCCCGACGCCATCGAAATCTACGTGCACCGCTTGCGCAAGAAACTCGATGGCCACCCGGTAGCAATCGTGACGTTCCGCGGCCTCGGTTACCTGCTGGAAAGCCGCGATGCATAAGCCCAGCAGCCTGCGCTGGCGCTTGCTGTGGAACCTCGCGTTGCTGCTCGTGGTGTTGATGCTCGCCAGTGGTTTGAGTGCGTACTGGAATGGTCGCGAAGCTGCCGACACCGCCTACGACCGCACGCTGCTGGCCTCGGCCCGGACCATCGCCGCGGGCCTGTCGCAACGTGACGGCACACTGAGTGCCGATGTGCCTTACGTGGCACTCGACACCTTCGCTTACGACAGCGCCGGGCGGATTTACTATCAGGTCAATGACATCCATCAGAAGCTGATTTCCGGCTACGAAAACCTGCCCGGCCCGCCGCCGGGGACGCCGCGAACCGACAGTTATCCAGCGCTGGCACGTTTCTACAACGCCACCTACAAAGGGCAGAACGTGCGTGTGGTCAGCCTGCTCAAGGCGGTGACCGAACCGAACATGAACGGCATGGCGGAAATCCGCGTCGCCGAAACCGATGAAGCCCGGGTAAGCATGGCGCGCAGTCTGGCGGCCGATACCTTGCTGCGATTGGGCATGCTGGCGATTGGCGCTTTGTTGCTGGTGTGGTTTGCGGTCAGTGCCGCATTGCGCCCATTGGAGCGTTTGCGCACAGCAGTGGAAGAACGTCAGCCCGACGACTTGCGGCCGCTGCCATTGGTTGAGGTGCAGCATGAGCTGTGGCCATTGGTGCGCGGGCTCAATCATTTCACCGAGCGCTTGCGTGGTCAGTTCGAACGGCAGGCGCAGTTCATCGCCGATGCGGCCCATGAACTGCGCACACCCTTGGCGGCGCTCAAGGCGCGACTTGAATTGGGTCTGCGTTCTAACGAACCCGAGACGTGGCGCACGACATTGGAATCCTCGGCGCAAAGCACCGATCGCCTGACCCATCTGGCCAATCAGTTGCTGTCACTGGCGCGCGTCGAAAACGGCGCGCGGGCGATTGCCGAGGGCGGCGCGCAGTTGCTCGATCTGAGCCAGTTGGCGCGAGAATTGGGCATGGCCATGGCGCCGTTGGCGCACAAGCGCGGGGTGGCGCTAGCGCTGGAGGCGGACGAACCCGTCTGGCTGCGCGGTGAGCCGACGTTGCTGAACGAGTTGTTGAGCAATCTGGTGGACAACGCTTTGGCGCATACGCCACCGGGCGGTAACGTCATTTTGCGCGTGACCGCGCCGGCGGTGCTTGAGGTAGAAGATGATGGGCCGGGGATTCCGCTGGAAGAGCGCGATCGGGTGTTCGAACGTTTCTACCGGCGTAATCAGCAGGTGGCAGGTTCAGGGCTGGGGCTGGCGATTGTCGGTGAGATCTGTCGGGCGCATCTGGCCCAGATCAGTTTGCATGATGGTGAGCAGGCGGGGTTGAAGGTGCGGGTCAGTTTTATCGCCGGGTGATTGTGATGGTTTTGCTGGCCCCTTCGCGAGCAGGCTCGCTCCCACAGGGGGAATGCATTTCAATGTGTGAATCAGCTGTGCTCCCACAGGGGAATTCATTTCATTGTGGGAGCGAGCCTGCTCGCGAATGGGGCGGCGCGATTTCGGATCAGTAAAACATCGTCCGCGACTCTTCCAGATCTTCACACAGCGCTTTGTTCTCCTGATCAATCCCAAGCTTCCTGAACGCCGGAACGGTCATTGGATCAATCCGCGCAAACGGATGATCAGTGTCCTTGTGGCAATACAGGCTCGCCACTTGCACCAGATCGACATAGTCAATTGCTGTCGAATCGCGCTTGAAGTCCTGATAGCGCCCCGGCAATTCCACCAGTCGCTCCGGGAACTCCCAGACGCGCAACAACTTGTCGCCCAGCAACGGATGAATGTGATCGATCACATGGTTGAGGCTGACCGGGTCCGACAGCAGTTCGTAGTGGTCTTCGGCGTAGGTCAGAATCGGCAGCACACCGATCTGATGCACCAGCCCGCCGAGGGCCGCCTGATCGGGTTTGAGCTGCGTGTAGCGGCGGCACAGCGCGTAACTGACCCCGGCAATTTCCAGGCTCTTGCGCCAGACTTCGCGCATCTTCTGCTCGACCACTTCGGAGCGGGCGTGGAAGATCTGCTCCATCACCAGACCGATCGCCAGGTTGCTGCTGTAGTTGATGCCCAACCGGGTGATGGCCGTGTGCAGGTCGGTAACTTCCTGCGCGGCGCGCAGCAGCGGGCTGTTGACCACTTTGATCAGGCGCGCCGACAGCGCCGTGTCACGGCCGATCACTTTGCTCAGGTCGCTGACGCTGATTTCCGGGTCTTCAGCGGCCTTGCGAATCTGCAGGGCCACTTCCGGCAACGTGGGCAGAACCAGGTCATCGTTATCGATGGCCTCAACCAAATCCTGTTGGACTTTTTCCGCCAGTTCGCTCATTTAAACTCTCTAGGGTGTTGCAACAAATGCTGCGATCAGCGCTGGATTTCGCGGTCGCGATCCAGTTCGTAAGGCAGGTCGAGCAGATGCAGCGCGGGACCTTCGAGGGTGCCCAGATGCAAATCACCGGCTTCGGCAGCTTCGGCCTGCAGCACCGCCAGGAGTTCAATGTTTTGCCCGGCCTTGGCGGCCAGCACCACTTCGCCGATGGAACTGTTGTGGCTTGGCGCGAACAATTGTGTGCCAGGTTCCGGCAAATCAGCAGCGTCCAGGCTCAAGCGATACAAACGACGTTTGAGTTTGCCCAGGTACTGCATGCGCGCGACGATTTCCTGGCCGGTGTAGCAGCCTTTCTTGAAACTCACGCCGCCAACGGCTTGCAGGTTGAGCATCTGCGGGATGAACAGCTCGCGGGTGCTCGGCATGACCTGGCCGATACCGGCGCGGATCTGACCCAGCAACCATTGATTCAGCTCGGCTTCAGGCAGGGCGGCGGACAATTTGGCTTTGATCGCGTCAGCCTGATCGACCGGTGCCCAGAGTTCGGCGCGATCCGGCGAAACACGAATCGCGATCAGGCTTTCATTACGCACGAGGCTGTCGGTTTCTGCCGGCAAGTCCAGACCGAGGCTGGTCAAGGCGTTATCGCCATGCTCCAGGCCGAAGCGCACCCAAGCGGCGCTTTCATCGGTCAGTTTTGATTTGGAGAACACCGCGTACTTTTTCAGATCCGCCAGTTGCGGCTCGAGCAGCTCGCTGGCCATCGCCAGGACCACGCCGTCACCTTCGAGCAGAATGCGGAAGCTCGACTGCATCCGGCCCTTCTGCGTGCAGCGGGCGCCGAGGCTGGCGCGGCTGTCGCTGAGGTAATTGAGGTTGCAGGTCAACTGGCCTTGCAGGAATTTTCCGGCATCCGCGCCGCGAACCGCGAGAACGCCTTCATGAGACAGGGTGCAGAAAAAAGCAGAATCGGCCATGGGTCATCGCAGGGTAAATAGACTGGGGCACATCATAAGGGCGCGTTGGTGAAATGGGTAGTTGATAAAGGATCGGTGGTGCCCGACCAAAGCCGACTGTGCGACCTGCGTGGGGGCTGTATACTTGCCGGCAAATTTGAGGAGGGCCCCATGGTCGAACAAGTTGAACTGAATCGCCTGTTTTGGCACAGCCGTCGCGGCATGCTTGAGCTTGACGTGTTGCTGGTGCCGTTCGTGCAGGAGGTTTACGCGACGTTGAACCAGGTGGATCGCGATCTGTATGTGCGTCTGCTGACGTGCGAGGATCAGGACATGTTCGGCTGGTTCATGGAGCGCAGCGAGTCTGAAGATCCGGAATTGCAGCGCATGGTTCGCATGATCCTGGATCGTGTCCAGCCCAAGTAACACGTTCGAATGCCGCTGGCATGCCTCGCGGCAGTTGCTGGCGGCGTATCTGTTGGCCCAGGCGTTCGCACTGGGTGCTTTGTTTCTGCTTTCGATTCCACTCTGGGCCAGTCTGCTTGGGGCTTTAGGCTGCCTGCTTCATGGCGTTTGGGTGTTGCCTCGGCAGATTCTGCTGAATCATCCCAAGGCGTTTCGTGGATTGCGTCGGGACGCCGATGGTTGGCAGGTGTGGAATCAGGCGGATGGTTGGCAAGCGGCGCAGCTGCGCCCGGACAGCCTCGCGCTGCCCTTGATCGTGGTGCTGCGTTTTCGCTTGCGCGGCGAATGGCGGGTCAGATCGATCTGCGTGCCACGGGACTCGCAGGCGGCGGATCTGCACCGACGCCTGCGAGTACGGCTCAAGTTCAGCCGACGTAGGTGGGTGGCACCAGAATAGTGTCGAGTGCTTCGGGCAGCATGTCCGGGTAGTCGAGGGTGTAATGCAGGCCGCGACTTTCCTTGCGCTCCATGGCTGAGCAGATCATCAGTTCGGCGACTTGCGCCAGATTGCGCAACTCGATCAGATCGCGGCTGACTTTATAGTTGCTGTAGAACTCGTCGATCTCGTCCAGCAGCAGACGCACGCGGTGTTGCGCCCGTTGCAGGCGCTTGTTGGTGCGCACGATGCCGACGTAGTCCCACATGAATCGCCGCAGTTCATCCCAGTTGTGCGCGATGATCACGTCTTCGTCCGAGTCGGTCACCTGACTGGCGTCCCACGCGGGCAGGGCGCTTGGCGCGGCGACATCGTCCAGCTGCGCGAGGATGTCCGCCGCCGCCGAACGGGCATAGACAAAGCATTCCAGCAGCGAGTTGCTGGCCATGCGGTTGGCGCCGTGCAGGCCGGTGAAGCTGGTTTCGCCAATCGCGTACAAGCCCGGCACGTCGGTGCGACCTTGTTGATCGACCATCACACCACCGCAGGTGTAGTGCGCGGCGGGTACGACCGGAATAGGTTGTTTGGTGATGTCGATGCCAAAACCGAGGCAGCGCTCATAAACAGTGGGGAAGTGCGTCTTGATGAAGTCTTCGGGCTTGTGGCTGATGTCGAGATAGACGCAGTCGACACCCAGACGCTTCATTTCATGGTCGATGGCCCGGGCGACGATGTCGCGCGGTGCCAGTTCGGCGCGCTTGTCGAAGCGATACATGAAGCGTTCGCCGTTCGGCAGCTTCAGGTGTGCGCCTTCACCGCGCAGAGCTTCAGTAATAAGGAAGCTTTTCGCTTGTGGGTGGTACAGGCAGGTCGGGTGGAACTGGTTGAATTCCAGGTTCGCCACCCGACACCCGGAGCGCCAGGCCATGGCGATGCCATCACCGCAGGCGCCGTCGGGATTGCTGGTATAGAGATAGACCTTGGCTGCGCCGCCCGAAGCCAGAATCACGAAGCGTGCGCCGTAGGTGTCGACTTCGCCGGTTTTGCGGTTGAGTACGTAGGCGCCGAGGCAGCGCTCGCCTTCCATGCCTAAACGGCGTTCTGTAATCAGATCAACGGCAACCCGCTGCTCCAGCAATTCGATATTCGAACGCTCTTTGGCCTGAGTCAGCAAAGTTTTGAAGATTGCGGCACCGGTAGCATCGGCCGCATGGATGATGCGACGGTGGCTGTGACCGCCTTCGCGGGTCAGATGGAATTCGAATCCGCCATCTTCAGTGCCGGATTGATCGTCGCGGGTGAACGGAACACCTTGGTCGATCAGCCACTGAATGGCTTCGCGGCTGTGCTCCACAGTGAAACGCACGGCGTCTTCATGGCACAGACCACCGCCGGCGTTCAGGGTGTCCTCTACATGGGATTCGACAGTATCAGTGTCATCAAGCACGGCGGCGACGCCACCCTGGGCCCAGAAAGTCGAACCGTTGGCGAGATCGCCTTTGCTCAAAACGGCAATGCGCAAATGACCCGGCAGGGTCAGCGCGAGACTCAAACCGGCAGCACCGCTGCCAATGACCAGAACATCGTGTTGGAATTGTTGGCTCATTACAGGATTCCGCTCAAAGCGACCCGGGTCGGGGGGTGGCGCAAGACAGCTGGATCGGCGAGTCAAGACAGCCACACAGCCCACTAGTATATAGAGGGGGGGGACGGCACAATAGCCGAGCCGATATGGCATTGTGAAACTACTGTGACGGAAAAAACCGGGTGCTTCGTCGGAAGTTTTTTTCACCCTTTTGGGAAGAACACGACTGTATCGGCGCTGAAACAGGATTTTTCTGCTCAGGGTTGCCCAATGTCCGGGCGGTGCGGCTATAAATAATTGGAACTTTTGCCAAAGGCCCAAGATCAATAGTCGGTGCCAGAAACAAGGGACGTGTCGGCTTCAGTGCGGAATCTGCGGTTGGATTCCTGCCCGGCGAAACCGATAACAAGATTATTCGCGCAGCCGGTTTATCCCGCGCTGCGTTTTTCGTGCGTGCCAAATCAGAGCTCGCAGGAAACTTGCCTGGAGGGGGAGAACTTTTGCGAAAAGCCCGAGTCTATGTTTGCAAGTCTGGTCGTTTAGTTATGCAAGTCTCCTTCGGGCTTATCGAGGAGTGTTCATGCTAACCCAGGAAGAGGATCAGCAGCTGGTCGAGCGCGTTCAACGCGGCGACAAGCGAGCTTTCGATCTGTTGGTGCTGAAGTATCAGCACAAGATTCTCGGGTTGATCGTGCGTTTTGTGCACGACACCCATGAAGCCCAAGACGTGGCTCAGGAAGCCTTTATCAAGGCGTATCGAGCACTTGGAAACTTTCGCGGCGACAGTGCGTTTTATACGTGGCTGTACCGTATTGCCATTAACACGGCGAAGAATTACCTGGTTTCACGCGGCCGCCGGCCGCCGGATAGCGATGTAAGTTCCGAAGACGCAGAGTTCTACGATGGCGATCATGGCCTCAAGGATCTCGAGTCCCCAGAACGTGCACTGCTGCGGGATGAGATCGAAGGCACCGTCCATCGAACCATTCAGCAACTGCCAGAGGATTTGCGTACGGCTTTAACTTTACGTGAATTCGATGGTCTGAGTTACGAGGACATTGCGAGCGTCATGCAATGTCCGGTGGGTACCGTGCGCTCCCGGATTTTCCGCGCCCGGGAGGCCATCGATAAAGCCCTGCAGCCGTTGTTGCAGGAAAACTGAGACAGCGGCGACAGCCAAGAGAGGAACGCCATGAGTCGTGAAGCCCTGCAGGAATCGCTGTCCGCAGTGATGGATAACGAAGCGGACGAACTGGAATTGCGTCGAGTGCTCAATGCACTGGACGATGTTGATACCCGTGAGACCTGGGCTCGTTACCAGATCGCTCGGGCAGCAATGCACAAGGATCTGCTGCTTCCACGTCTGGATATCGCTGCGGCAGTGTCTGCTGCACTGGAAGACGAAACGGCTCCGGCCAAAGTATCTCGCAGCCCATGGCGCAACCTCGGCCGTCTGGCTGTTGCGGCCTCGGTGACTGTTGCCGTTCTGGCCGGTGTTCGCCTGTACAACCAGGACGAAATCGCTGGTGTAGAGCTGGCTCAGCAGTCCAATCAGCCAACCCTGGCGACCCCACAGGTCAAAGGTCCGGCTGTTCTGGCAGGCTATAGTGAGAGTTCGGAAGCCACTGGCCCGATGGCTAACGGCGTACTGCAAGGTCAGCCAGGCTGGCACGATCAGCGTCTGCCAGGTTATCTGCGCCAGCACGCTCAACAGGCTGCACTGAAAGGCACTGAAAGCGCACTGCCATACGCACGTGCAGCAAGTCTGGAAAACCGTTAAGGAGGATCATGCGCGCCATACCTCTACTTTCGCTTCTGCTCAGTGGCTGGTTCATTGTTCCAGCCCATGCTGATGAGGCCCAGGACTGGTTGACCCGTCTGGGCCAGGCCGAGCAGCAGCAAAGCTTTCACGGCACATTCGTATACGAGCGTAACGGTAGCTTTTCTACCCATAACATCTGGCATCGCGTCCAGAATGGCCAGGTCCGCGAGCGTTTACTCCAGCTCGACGGTTCGGCACAGGAAGTCGTGCGCATTGATGGGCATACTCAATGCGTCAGCGGCACCCTGATAGCCGGACTGGGGGATTCTCCCAACTCAGCCGCTCGTCCTCTCGATCCGCAAAAGCTGAAAAACTGGTATGACCTTGCCGTCATCGGCAAATCACGCGTGGCTGGGCGTGACGCAGTGATTGTATCGCTGACACCTCGCGATCAGCATCGTTACGGCTTTGAATTGCATCTGGACAAGAAAACCGGCTTGCCGTTGAAGTCGTTGTTGCTGAACGACAAAGGGCAGTTGCTCGAACGCTTCCAGTTCACCAGTCTGGATACTGATGAAGTCCCTTCGGACAAAGACTTGCAGGCCGACGCCGACTGTAAAGCGATTACGCTCGACAGCGACAAGGCTTCGGCCGTCAAGACTGCTCAGGTATGGCATTCGGACTGGCTGCCACCAGGTTTCGAGCTGACCAGCAGCACCTCGCACAAAGATCCGGAAACCAAGACTCAGGTCAACAGCTTGCTGTATGACGACGGTCTGGCGCGTTTTTCGGTTTTCCTTGAGCCGTTGAACGGCGCAACCGTCACTGACACGCGGACTCAACTGGGCCCGACCGTTGCCGTTTCCCGGCGCCTGACCACGCCAGAAGGCGAAATGATGGTGACAGTGGTCGGCGAAATTCCGATTGGCACCGCCGAACGAATTGCTCTGTCGATGCGTAACACTGATGGCGCTGCAACCAGCAAGCAGTGAGCTGATTTCAGTCATTACCACTTCTTCGTCGAGACGTAGATGAAATGTTTGCTGAGCATTTTCATTTGCAAATACCCTGAAAATTTTTTATAGGTCAGAGCCTCACGGCTCTGGCCTTGTTTGTTGTTGCCGGAACAAAAATGCCGGTCGGTGGTTTCCGGTGTTCCTTGCTCCATATCGCTTAACCCTGCTCGTCGTAACGGGAGCTGTATGTCGATACCAAGTTTGAAATCCTGTCTTTCCATTTTCGCCACTGTGCTGTTGCTCGGTCAGGCGGTGCCTGCTGCGCAAGCGGCCGATCTGCCTGACTTCACCCAATTGGTCGAACAAGCTTCGCCAGCCGTGGTGAACATCAGTACCACGCAGAAGCTGCCGGACCGTAAAGTGAACCAGCAGATGCCTGATCTGGAAGGTCTGCCGCCGATGCTGCGCGAGTTCTTCGAACGTGGCATGCCGCCTCAGCAGCGTTCGCCGGGCGGTGGTGGTCGTCAGCGTGAAGCGCAGTCGCTGGGCTCAGGCTTCATCATCTCTCCGGATGGCTACATCCTGACCAACAACCACGTGATCGCCGATGCCGACGAAATCCTCGTGCGCCTCGCCGATCGCAGTGAAATGAAAGCCAAACTGATCGGCACTGACCCACGTTCCGACGTTGCCCTGCTGAAAATCGAAGGCAAAGACCTGCCCGTGCTCAAACTCGGTAAATCCCAGGACCTGAAAGCCGGTCAGTGGGTTGTCGCGATCGGTTCGCCGTTCGGCTTTGATCACACCGTGACCCAAGGCATCGTCAGTGCCGTCGGCCGTAGCCTGCCGAACGAAAACTATGTGCCGTTCATTCAGACCGACGTGCCAATCAATCCGGGCAACTCCGGTGGTCCGCTGTTCAACCTGAACGGCGAAGTGGTCGGGATCAACTCGCAGATCTATACCCGCTCCGGCGGCTTCATGGGCGTGTCGTTTGCGATTCCGATCGACGTGGCGATGGACGTTTCCAATCAACTGAAGAGCGGCGGCAAAGTCAGCCGTGGCTGGTTGGGTGTGGTCATCCAGGAAGTGAACAAGGATCTGGCCGAGTCGTTCGGTCTGGATAAACCGGCCGGCGCGCTGGTTGCCCAGATTCAGGATGACGGCCCGGCAGCCAAGGGCGGCCTGCAAGTCGGCGACGTGATCCTGAGCATGAACGGTCAGCCGATCGTCATGTCTGCTGACCTGCCGCATCTGGTCGGTGCACTGAAAGCTGGCGCCAAAGCCAATCTGGAAGTGATTCGTGAAGGCAAGCGCAAGAACGTCGAGCTGACCGTCGGTGCGATACCTGACGAAGACAAAGAGCTTGATGCACTGCCGAAGTCCGGCGCTGAAAGTACCAGCAACCGCCTCGGTGTTTCAGTGGGCGAGCTGACCGCCGAGCAGAAGAAAACCTACGACCTCAAAGGGGGGGTGGTGATCAAGGAAGTGCAGGACGGTCCTGCGGCCCTGATCGGTCTGCAGCCAGGTGACGTGATTACGCACCTGAACAACCAGGCCATCGGTTCCGCCAAGGAATTCGGCGAGATCGCCAAAGCGCTGCCGAAGAATCGTTCGGTGTCGATGCGCGTTCTGCGTCAAGGTCGCGCCAGCTTCATCACCTTCAAGCTGGCTGAATAATCCAGCGGCAGGGTAAAAAAGAAACCGCCTCGGAAGAGGCGGTTTTTTTATGCCTGAAGCTTTTGTCCCCGGCGGGTAACGATCACCCCATCATGTCCTTGATCATGCGCTCCTGCTCCATCAGCTCGCGCTGACGGGCATCGATGCGTGAAGACAGCGGGAAGTTGCTGCCTGCCTTGCGCTTGGCGAAATCGAGCTGCTGGATCGCCTGACGATAATCGCCAACCAGTGCGAAGTACTCCGCGCGCGCCTGGTGCAGGCCAATGATGTTGCCCGACAAACCACGGGTTTCGGCGACTTGATACCAGACATCCGGATCATCCGGACGTGACTTGAGCAACGCTTCCAGTGCTTTCTCGGCATCAGGTGCGCGATTCTGTTTGAGCAACAGATCCACCCGAACCTGATTCAACGGATAGTTGCCGGGATATTGCGTAAGCATCCGCTCAACCCGTGATTGCGCATCCGGCAGGCGATTGTTGGTGATGTCCAGATCGACCTGGGCAAGGTTGTAGATGATTTCGTTCGGCGAGGACGCCAGCAATTGCTTCAGATTCTCGCGCGCCTCATTCAACTGGCCGCCCTTGATCTGTGCAATCGCCAGACCGTAGCGCGCCACATCGTTTTTCGGGTTCTCGTCCAGTTGCGCACGGAAACGCTTGGCACCCAGGCCTGGCGTTTCTTCGTAGATCAACTGCACACGGGTGCGGATCAACTGATAGCGCTTGGAATCTTCGATTCCGCCTGGCTTGGCCTGTTCGGCACGGTTGCGGGTATCGGCGATACGCGATTCGGTGACCGGGTGAGTCAGCAGGAATTCCGGGGGCTTGGCGTCGAAACGGTATTGACGCATCAGACGCTCGAACATGGTCGGCATCGAGCGCGGGTCATACCCGGCCTTTTCCAGATTGAGGATACCGATGCGGTCGGCTTCCTGTTCGTTCTGACGGGAAAAGGTCCGTTGCGATTGAATCGCCGCTGCCTGTGTACCGGCAATTGTTGCGATGCCAGCGTCACCGCCACCGGCCGCCGCAATGACGATGCCGGCCAGCAGCGCGGCCATCATCGGCACCTGCATCCGCTGCGAAGCCTCGACGCCGCGCGCGAAGTGACGTTGCGACAAATGCGCCAATTCGTGTGCGAGAACCGAGGCATATTCACCCTCGGTCTGCGCATTGAGGAACAAACCGCCGTTGACCCCGACCACGCCGCCCGGCGCAGCGAAGGCGTTGAGCTGCGGGCTGTTGATCAGAATGAATTCAAGGCGTCGGTCCGTCACCTGGCTGGTCTCAACCAGCTTGTACACGCTGGATTCGACGTAGTCCTTGAGCTGCGGATCATTAAGTTGTGAGACCTGACTGCGCAACATCGCCAGCCAGGCACGACCGAGCTGATATTCCTGTTGCGGCGAGACAATGGCAGAACTGGCGTCGCCGAGTGACGGCAGATCGTCGGCAAAGCCTGGTGAGGCGAGCAGGCAAGCGAGCGTCAGCAGGGTAGGGCGCAGAAAAGTCATGCACAAAGCCTTAGAAGACAAAGACCTTACTGTAGCCGGACACCGGAGCTGCGACCAGATATTCTAGGCAGCTCGACGACCCGAACCGGAGTGACGCAATGACTGACGCTGTAGCCCATGACGTGGAACTGGACGCCAGTGGCCTGAATTGTCCGTTGCCGTTGCTCAAGGCAAAAATGGAACTCAACAAACTCCAAAGTGGCGCCGTCCTCAAGGTGATCGCCACGGATGCTGGCTCGCAGCGCGACTTTCGCACCTTTGCCAGATTGGCCGGTCATACGCTGCTGCGTGAAGAAGACGAAGCAGGCGTTTACCGTTACTGGTTGAAAAAGGCCTGAACCCACAGCGTAAAAGACCTAAGGATTATTGATGTTCAAAGTGTTACGCGACTGGATTCAGCGCTATTTCTCCGATGAAGAAGCCGTGGTGCTGGCGGTGCTGCTGTTTCTCGCCTTCACCGCGGTGCTCACCCTCGGCGGCATGCTCGCGCCGGTGCTGGCAGGGATGGTGCTGGCGTATCTGATGCAAGGCCTGGTGGTCACGCTGGAGCGCCTGCGCGTGCCGGGTGGCGTGGCGGTCGGCTTGGTGTTTGCGCTGTTCATGGGCGTACTGATGGTGTTCATCGTCGTGGTCGTGCCGTTGCTTTGGCATCAATTGATTACCTTGTTCAATGAGCTGCCGGGCATGCTCGCCAAGTGGCAATCGCTGCTGTTATTGCTGCCGGAGCGCTATCCGCATCTGGTGTCCGACGAGCAAGTGTTGCAGGCGATCGAGGCGGCGCGCGGCGAGATTGGCAAGTTTGGCCAATGGGCGCTGACATTCTCATTGTCGAGTCTGCCGCTGCTGGTGAACATCATGATCTATCTGGTACTGGTGCCGATTCTGGTGTTCTTCTTCCTCAAGGACCGGGCCATGATCGGCGAATGGGTGCGTGGCTACTTGCCGCGTGAACGTGCGTTGATCACCCGGGTTGCGCAGGAAATGAACCGGCAGATCGCGAATT
This sequence comes from Pseudomonas sp. RU47, assembly GCF_004011755.1. Classification (GTDB taxonomy): domain Bacteria; phylum Pseudomonadota; class Gammaproteobacteria; order Pseudomonadales; family Pseudomonadaceae; genus Aquipseudomonas. The sequence continues at coordinate 1,564,309 of NZ_CP022411.1, forward strand.
ATATTCGCGGCAAAGTCATCGAAATCGTGATTTGCGGCGGCGTGACCTACATCGCTTTCGTGGCGCTCGGTCTCAACTACGCGGCACTGCTGGCGTTGCTGGTCGGTGTGTCGGTGGTGGTGCCGTACGTTGGCGCGGTGGTGGTGACCGTGCCGGTGCTGTTGATCGCGCTGTTCCAGTGGGGCTGGAGTGATCAGTTCATCTATTTGATGGCGGTCTACGGAATCATCCAGACACTGGATGGCAACGTGCTGGTGCCGTTGCTGTTCTCGGAGGCGGTCAACCTGCACCCGGTGGCAATCATCTGCGCGGTGCTGTTGTTTGGCGGGTTGTGGGGATTCTGGGGCGTGTTCTTTGCGATCCCGCTGGCGACGCTGTTCAAGGCGGTGCTGGATGCCTGGCCGCGCCAAGAGCCGGCGGTGGCGCCGCTGCTGTAGCGGTTGAGTCAGATTTTGTATGAAGGCTATTCGCGAGCAGGCTCGCTCCCACATTGGATCTGTGGCGTTCACAAGTTCAATGTGGGAGCGAGCTTGCTCGCGAAGGCGTCAATGAGGGCGACGCAAAACCATCAAGCTTTATTCAGATTCTGAGCAGCAGCCAGAACTGCATCCACATGCCCCGGCACCTTCACACCGCGCCATTCCTGACGCAGCACGCCTTCCTTATCAATCAGGAACGTGCTGCGATCAACGCCCAAGTATTCCTTGCCGTACAGCTTCTTCAACTTGATCACGTCGAACAATTGGCAGACGGCTTCGTCCTTGTCGCTGATCAGCTCAAAGGGAAACTCCTGCTTGCACTTGAAGTTCTCGTGGGACTTCAGGCTGTCGCGAGAGATACCGAAAATCTCGGTATTGGCGGCCTTGAACGCGGCGTATTGATCACGAAAGCCCTGACCTTCGGTAGTGCAACCCGGGGTGCTGTCCTTCGGATAGAAATAGATCACCACTTGTTTGCCCTTCAGGGCAGACAGGCTGACGGTCTGCCCGCTGGTGGCAGGTGCTTCGAAATCCGCAACCGGTTGGTCGATGACAACGGCCATGAAAGCTTCCTTACATTGGGTTTTGTGGGCGCCAAGGCTCGATCAGTGCATCGAGGTTCATCGCGTCGGAGAAGTCGAGGAACTGGTCGCGCAGCCAACTGATCTGGGTGCCGGCCGGCAGGGTCACGGTGAACGTGGCGTTGAGCATGGTGCCGCCGGTTTGCGGCGCCTGATAAGTGTCACAGGTCAGGTTTTCCAGCTCGACGTTGTGATCCATGAAGAACTGGCACAGCTCATTGATGATGTCCGGGCGATACGCCGAACTGACGTAAGCCACGTATGGTAGAGCTTGCGGACGATTTTCCAGCGGCGCGCTGCGCACCACATTGGCGGTAAAGGCGTGTTTTTTGGCCAGGCCCGGCAGGCTGCCTTCCAGGCGAGCGAGAGCGTCCCAGCTGCCGGAGATCTCGAGGATCAGCGCACTGCACTCGCCGTGGCGGGTCAGGCGCGAAGTAACCACGGCGCAGCGATTTTCATGGCTGGCGCGGCACAGGACGTTAGTCAGCTCCATGGGGTTGGCGCCAAGGGCACTGATGACAAGGAATTGTTCGCGAACTGTGGGGGTGGACATGCAGCATTCCTAAAGCGATGAGCGGTCGGTAGGTTTACGCGCGTTGGCTGCCGGGGAATGCCTGTTCTGGGCGTCCGTACTAAAAGACCCGGCAAGCGCTCGCGGCTCGCTCCACTATAGCGGGAGCGCGTCGATGCGACGCAGGAACGGGGTCTGGGAGGCCGTAAAGGAAGGCTGAAACCCGGCGTACAAGCTGATCAGTACCGATCAAAGTCTGAAGGGTAGCGAAAAGCAGCGCCAAGGGGAATGGCAGCAGCGCAGTACTTCGCTTGTGCAAGCATCTTGGCGCCAGTACCATTACCGCTCTCTTTTTCCGGCAGGAGCGGTTTCATGATTGCGGGCAGTATGGTGGCACTGGTCACTCCCATGGATGCACAAGGGCGTCTTGACTGGGACAGCCTCAGCAAACTCGTGGACTTCCATCTCAAGAACGGCACCCATGCCATTGTCGCGGTCGGTACTACCGGCGAGTCGGCAACCCTTGATGTAGAAGAACACATCGCCGTCATCAAAGCCGTGGTCAAACAGGTTGCCGGGCGCATTCCGGTTATCGCCGGCACTGGCGCCAACTCGACCCGTGAAGCCGTCGAGCTGACCCGCAACGCCAAAGAAGCCGGCGCCGATGCCTGCCTGCTGGTCGTGCCGTATTACAACAAACCGACTCAGGAAGGTTTGTACCAGCACTTCAAGTACATCGCTGAAGCGGTCGACATTCCACAGATTCTCTACAACGTTCCTGGCCGCACGTCGTGCGACATGCAGGCCGAGACCGTGATTCGCCTGTCCACCGTGCCGAACATCATCGGTATCAAGGAAGCCACTGGCGACCTGAAGCGCGCCAAGGCGATCATCGATGGTGTGAGCAAGGATTTCATCGTGCTGTCCGGCGATGATCCGACCGCGGTCGAACTGATCCTGCTGGGTGGCAAAGGCAACATCTCCGTTACTGCCAACGTCGCGCCGCGCGAAATGGCTGATCTGTGCGAGGCCGCGCTGAAAGGCGACGCCGACACCGCACGGGCGATCAACGAAAAACTGATGCCGCTGCACAAAGACCTGTTCATCGAAGCCAACCCGATTCCGGTGAAGTGGGCTTTGGTTGAAATGGGCCTGATGCACGAAGGCATCCGCCTGCCACTGACCTGGCTGAGCACACCTTGTCATGAAACGCTTCGCACGGCCCTGCGCCAGTGCAGCGTCCTGGTTTAATTGAGGAAGTACAACGCATGAAGCGAATGGCCGGACTTTCCGCACTTGCCTTGATTATCTCCAGCACCAGTGGCTGCGGATGGGTCTGGGGGCCGGAAGGTTATTTCCGCGACCGTGGTAGCGATTACCTGCAAGCGCAACAGACTGCACCGATGCAACTGCCGCCGGAAGTCAGCACTTCCAAACGTCTGGATCCGCTGTTGCCGATCCCGCGTAACGTTGCTGATGACACCGCCAAGGGCGAATACATTGTTCCGCGTCCTCAGCCGCTGTCGGCCGTTGCCGATGCCAGCGATTACTCGCTGCAGAAGAGCGGTGATTCGCGTTGGGTCGTGGCCCAGCATCCACCGGCCGAAGTCTGGCCAGTGGCGGTGCAGTTCTTCCAGGACAACGGTTTCCGTCTGGATGAACAGCGCCCGCAAACCGGCGAATTCACCACCACCTGGCAGCATTCCGATGAACTGTCCGCGTCCATGGCCAAGCGCCTGAGCGCAGCCGGCATTGCCAGCGACAGCGAAACCCGTGTGCGTGTTCGCATCGAGCCGGGTGTGCAGCGCAACACCAGTGAAATCTACGTGGTCAGCGCCGAGCGTCCTGCCGGCAGCACTGCCGACGTCGCCTTCACCAACCGTTCGGTCAACACTGGCCTGGACGCAGCGCTGGTCGACGACATGCTTGCAAGCATGAGCCGGATCTCCGAGAAGGGCGGTTCGGTGTCGATGCTGGCTTCGCGTGATTTCGATACCCCGAGCCGTGTCAGCCTCAGTGAAGACGGCAGCGGTAACCCTGTGTTGAACGTCGGTACCGATCTGGACCGTGCCTGGTCGAGCGTTGGCCGTGCACTGGAACAAGGCGAATGGCGCGTTGAAGACATCAACCGCAGCCTGGGCCTGTACTACATCAACCTGGCCGAAAAAGCCGAGAAGAAAGACGACAAGCCTGGTTTCTTCAGCAGCCTGTTCGGCAGTGCGCCGAGCAAGGAAGAAGTTGAAGCCCGTGCCGAGCGTTATCAGGTTCGCCTGAGCAAGGTTGGCGAGAACATTCAGGTGACCGTCGAGAAAAACATCAACACCGTCGCGCCGGCTGAAGTGGCACGCAAAGTGTTGAGCGTGATTCAGGACAACCTGGGCTGATCAACCATGCGTTTTGCCGTTCTCGGCAGCGGTAGCCAAGGGAACGGCACGCTGATCGCCAGTGCTGATACGTATGTGCTGGTGGATTGTGGTTTTTCTCTGCGGGAAACCGAAAAACGCCTGTTGCGCCTGGGTGTGAACCCGGCGCAACTGAGCGCGATACTCGTAACCCACGAACATGCCGACCACGTGCATGGCGTGGGTTTGCTGTCTCGGCGCTACAATCTACCGGTCTACCTCAGTCGCGGCACACTGCGCGGGATGCGCAAACCGATTGAACCCGCAGGCTTTCTGGCCGGCGGCGAGCAACTGCAGATCGGTGCACTGAACATCGGGGTCATTGCCGTGGCCCATGATGCGCAGGAACCGACCCAGTATGTCTTCAGTGATCACCAGCAGCGGCGCTTCGGCCTGCTGACCGACCTGGGGTCCTACTGCGAGCGGGTGCTGGACGGTTATCGGGATCTCGATGCGTTGATGATCGAGTCCAACCATTGTCGCGACATGCTGGCCCGTGGTCATTACCCGTACTTTCTCAAGCAGCGGGTGGGCGGCGAGCTGGGACATTTGAACAACCATCAGGCGGCATTCCTGGTGTCGGAGTTGGGCTGGCAGGGCTTGCAACACCTGGTCCTGGCCCACCTGAGCAGCAAGAACAACCTGCCGCAGCTGGCCCGGCAATGTTTTGTCGACACCCTCGGGTGCGACCCGGACTGGCTGCAACTGGCCGATCAAGATTCAGGGCTCGACTGGCGCCACATCGCCTAGCCCACCTACTTAGCAAGCGGAGCCCATCATGGAAAAACGTGAAGAACTCTACCGCGGCAAAGCCAAATCGGTTTACAAGACCGACGACGCTGACCGCTTGATCCTGCTGTTTCGCAACGACACCTCGGCGTTCGACGGCAAGCGCATCGAGCAGCTCGACCGCAAAGGCATGGTCAACAACAAGTTCAACGCCTTCATCATGCAGAAACTTGAAGCGGCCGGCATTCCGACCCAATTCGACAAGCTGCTGGCCGACAACGAAGTTCTGGTGAAGAAGCTCGACATGATTCCGGTCGAGTGCGTCGTGCGTAACTACGCCGCTGGTAGCCTGGTCAAGCGTCTGGGCGTCGAAGAAGGCCTGAAGCTCAACCCTTACACCTTCGAACTGTTTCTGAAGGACGACGCCAAGGGCGATCCGTTCATCAACGAATCCCACGTTGTGGCATTCGGCTGGGGCACCGCCGAGCAACTGGTTCGCATGAAGGAACTGTCGCTCAAGGTCAACGAAGTCCTGACCAAACTGTTCGACGACGCCGGCCTGTTGTTGGTCGACTTCAAGCTTGAGTTCGGCGTGTTCAGCGACGGCTCGATCGTCCTCGGCGACGAGTTCAGCCCGGATGGCTGCCGTCTGTGGGACAAGGACACCAAGAAGAAGATGGACAAAGACCGCTTCCGTCAGGGCCTCGGTGACGTCATCGAAGCCTACGAAGAAGTCGCCAATCGTCTGGGCGTACCGCTTTAATCGACGCAAGCATCTGATAGCACGAAGAAATTTTCGAAAGAGGGTTTGCTTTCGGTAAAAGTGTTGTTATGATGCGCGCCGTTGGAGAGATGCCAGAGTGGCCGAATGGGACGGATTCGAAATCCGTTGTACCTTCACCGGTACCTAGGGTTCGAATCCCTATCTCTCCGCCATTACATAGAAAAAGCCCCGTAGATGAAAATCTACGGGGCTTTTTTGTTTTCGGGCAAAAGCCAGAAGATGCGCAACCCAGTGTCATCCTCGCGAATCAACCCCCGTCTCACCCTGCATAAAAAAGCCCCGCTGAATCAAACCAGTGGGGCTTTCTCATTTCTGCAGAAGCAAATTACCCCTGCATTGGACATTCACGACGGCAAATGTCCAACCAGACTAATGCGGTTAAATCTCCTTCACCGGCGTCTCCCCCTGCACAGCCTTGATCAGCCCGATCACATGCAAACAATCCGCTTTATTCACGTACGACTCGCCACTGGCGATGGTCTCGTGGTTACCCGCCCTCAGCCGCCAGCGCCATTGTCCTTTGCCGGTGCTCGGGGTGCCTCTGGATTGCCTGTAAATCTCGAAATACATTCAGTTCGCTCCATGCGATTGATTTTGTGCGACAGCCTGTGTGGCGCATGCTCGCAAGCCTAGCGCAGAAGCTTTTTTTGGCTATCGGACATTTGTTTCCAATCGTTCGCGGATGTTTCTGAAGGGCGCGGGCTAGAGCGTGTGGATAGGCCTCTGGATTGGCCAATATGACGCCGTCTGCTCCTTGCAACGTTGTCGACGCTGCTGCTTAATACGGGACGGCTCATGGCGTCGAATATCGTTCGGCGACCGACAAACACTATAAAAAGAGCACTCCTTTGACTGAGCACGGAACGCAACAGGCGGGGCAGGTGACGTTATCGCTGGTGGTCCCCGTATTTAACGAAGAGGACAGCCTCGACACCTTTCTGCGGCGCATCAATGACGTCTTTCAGATGCAGGCGTCAATCGATCTTGAACTGGTGTTCGTCAACGACGGCAGTACTGATGCCACGCTCGAACGCCTGCTCGAACATCAGCATCAGGATGCGCGTCTGCGTATCGTCGACCTGAGCCGCAACTTCGGCAAAGAGGCGGCGCTATCCGCCGGTCTGCAGATCGCGACCGGGCAGATCGTGGTGCCGATCGATGCTGACCTGCAGGATCCTCCGGAAGTCATTCTGCAAATGATCGAGCGCTGGCGTGAAGGCTTTGAAGTGGTGCTCGGTCACCGCATCAGCCGTCGCAGCGACACCTGGGCCAAGCAGACCTCGGCGCACTGGTTCTACCGCCTGCACAACAAAATTGCCGAACAGCCTTTACCCGAAAACGTCGGCGATTTTCGCCTGATGGATCGCTGCGTGGTCGATGCCTTGCTGACGCTGCCCGAATCCCGGCGCTTCATGAAAGGCCTGTTCGCCTGGGTCGGCTTTCGTACTACCCACGTCGATTACGAGCGCCCGGAGCGCGCAGCGGGGCAGAGCAAGTTCAATGGCTGGCGGCTGTGGAATTTCGCGCTGGAGGGCATCACCAGTTTCAGTACCGAGCCGCTGCGAGTCTGGACATACGTGGGCGCTCTGGTGTCGCTGGTGTCTTTTGCCTTCGCCATTTTCATTGTCGTGCGCACCTTGATTCATGGTGTCGACTTGCCCGGTTATGCCTCGCTGATGGTGGCCGTGACCTTTCTCGGCGGACTGCAATTGATCGGCATCGGGGTGCTCGGCGAGTACCTGGGTCGCACCTATATCGAATCCAAACGCCGGCCGGTTTTTCTGGTGCGTCGCGTCTACGACCCCAAGGACTGACACATGGATCTCAAGGAAACCGACATCCTCGGCGACAGCATCGGCGAGCATTGGTATTACTGCTCGAAAGCCGCAGCCACCAGGCGAATGCTGGGCGATGCCCGCATCAGTCGAATACTCGATGTCGGCGCTGGCTCGGGATTTTTCTCCCATCATTTGCTGACGCATACCGATGCCCGCGAAGCGTGGTGCGTGGATATCAGTTATCCCGCCGACTCCAGCGCGACCACCGCCGGCAAACCGGTGCATTACCGTCGCGCAATTGAAACCATCGATGCCGATCTGGTGCTGTTGATGGACGTGCTGGAGCATGTCGATGACGACCTCGGCTTGCTCAAGATGTATGTCGATAAAGTGCCATCGGGCAGTCGCTTCCTGATGACGGTGCCGGCATTCCAGTTTCTGTGGAGCGGCCACGATGACTTTCTTGAACACAAACGGCGCTACACCCTGGCGCAGTTCGAGACACTGGCGCGCGATGCCGGTTTGACGGTGCAGCGCGGTGCCTATTATTTCGGTGCGGTGTTCCCGATTGCGGCGGCGTTGCGATTGTTGCCGCAAAGCGCCCAAACCCAGCCGGCGCGTTCGCAACTCAAACGCCATCATCCGTTGGTGAACGGCGTGCTCAAGACCTTGTGCAGCCTTGAATTGCCGTTGATGGGCATGAACCGTCTCGCCGGTTTGAGTGTTTTTGTGTTGGCGCAAAAGCCGTGACTTCAGGCGAAAAATCAGCGCTGATTCAGCGCGGTTTGCGCTTCGCCGTGACCGGTCTGTTCGTCACCGCGCTGCATGCGTTGGTGGCGGTGCTGTTCATCAACTTCATCGCCGCGCAACCGCCGCTTGCCAATGGTGTGGCGTTTGCGGTGGCAACGGTGGTGTCCTACGTAATCAACACCACCTGGAGTTTTTCTGCCCGTCTGCACGGGCGAACGCTGCGGCGCTTTCTGCTGGTTTCCACGGGTGGTTTTTTCCTCGCGATGTTCGTTGCCTGGGCGGCGCAGATTGCCGGGTTGCCTTACTTGCTGGGCATCGTCGCGGTAGCGCTGACGATTCCGGCATTCACCTTTGTCTTGCACAATTTCTGGACGTATCGATGAAGGATTCAGCAAAGCATCCGGCGTTGGGCGTTTTGCCCTTGTTGCTCGGCGTGTTGGCGTTCTTCTGCGTGATCGGGCCACAAGCGCTGGATCCGCAAAATATTGCCTGGCTGGAGCAGGGCGACCCGGCGACGCATTATCTGGGGTGGGCGTATTTCCGGCATTCCCCGTGGACCTTTCCGCTCGGGCTCAACCCGTTCTATGGTCTGGAATTGGGCAGCTCGATCATTTTTTCCGACTCCAATCCGCTGCTGGCGCTGCTGTTCAAACCGTTCAATGCCTGGTTGCCGGCGACCTTCCAGTACTTCGGTCTGTGGCTGTTGGCGTGTTTCGTTCTGCAAGCCTGGTTTGCCTGGAAGCTGCTGGGGCTGATAACAACGAATCCGCTGGTACGGCTGTTGGGAACAGGATTACTGGTGTTTTCGCCGCCAATGTTTCTGCGCATGGGCGGCCACCTTTCACTGGCCGGGCATTTTCTGATTCTTGCCGCGTTGTACCAGGCGTTGTTGCCGAAGCTGCATCGACGGCGCCTGGCCTGGGGCACGTTGTTGGCTGTGACGGCGATGGTGCATGCGTACCTGCTCGCAATGGTTGCGTTGATCTGGGTCGCTGATCTGCTCGGCAAGACCTTCAGCCAACAATTGACTCGGCGTCAGAGCCTGCTAGAAGGCATGTTGCTGTTCGCCGTGGTGAGCCTGTGTTGCTGGCAGACGGGTTACTTCGCCATTGCCGATGGCGTGAAGTCCGGCGGTTTCGGTTTATACCGGATGAATCTGCTGTCGCCATTCGATCCGGCAGGCTGGTCGTTGATTTTGCCGAATCTGCCAAAGGCCAGTGGCGATTACGAGGGCTTCAACTACCTGGGGTTGGGGGTGTTGTTGCTGGTGCCTGTAGCGATTATCGCCTGGCTGAGAAACCGCCAGCCGTTGCAGATCCAGTTGCGTGCGCGGCCATGGTTGCTGGCGGCGTTGATCGCGCTGTGGGTGTTCGCGTTATCGAATCAGATCGGCTTCGGTGCACAGACGTTCAGCTATCCATTGCCGAAAATTGCGATCGGCCTGGCCAATGTTTTTCGCGCCTCGGGCCGGATGTTCTGGCCGGTGTTGTATGTGCTTACCCTGCTGGTGATTTTTCTGTTGGTACGCGGTTTCCGTCCGCGTACGGTCATTGCTCTGCTGGCGTTGGCGCTGGCGATTCAGATCGTCGACACACGTAATGGCTGGATGGGGCTGCGCCAGAGCAAAATGCTCGCACCGTCCGCCGAATGGGCAACGCCGATGCGTGATCCGTTCTGGGCAAATGCAGCGGCGCATTACCCGAAAATCCGCAGCCTGATGCCGCAGAATCAGTCTGAACGCTGGCAGGATATCGCCGCTTTTGCCGCCACTCATGGCATGAAAACCGACGCTGTTTATATGGGGCGGATGAGTTCGAAGGCGCTGGAGCAGGCTCGGCAAAAAACACAGCGCATGCTTGAGTCGGGGCAATACGACACTGACTCGCTGTACATCCTTGACGATTCCGTATTGGTCGACGCCGCGAAAAACGTCGACAGTGAAACCGATCTGCTGACCAGAGTGGATGGCCTGGTGGTGCTGGCGCCGGGCTGGAAGCGCTGTTCGCAATGCTTGAGCATGCCGGATGAAGGCCGGCGAATGTCATGGCTGGCGCTGTCGCGCCCCGGTCAGGTCATGACGTTCAACCACACCACCCGGCAGCTCACCAGCGGCTGGTCGACTCCGGAAAGCTGGGGGACATGGTCGGCGGGGCAGCGGGCGCAGATTGACTTGCGGCTTACACCCGAGGCGCGCTCGATCGTCCTCGATGCCTTGGCTTTCGTTTACCCGCAACACCCGGCGCAGCGAGTGATCGTCAGTTTGAACGGTGAGCAGGTGCTGACCACGCGGCTGACGCAACTTCAGGATAATCATCTGGAAATCCCGATCCCTGCGACGATCCGCCAGCAGTTGGCGGACAACGATCGCCTGACGATCGAGCTGCAATTACCCGACGCCATCAGCCCGGAACAAATGGGATTGAACGACGATTCACGGGTCATGGGCCTGGGCTTGAAGCACTTGACGGTGAACTGACGCACTGTGGCGATGGACGCCGGGGCCTGCGCCTTTCTACACTGCCGGTATTCCGGGGGGCAGGGGGCAATGGATGAACCGCAATGAACTACGCAAAGCCGACATCAATCTGATGGTGGTGTTCGAGACCTTGATGCTCGAACGCAACGTGACCCGGGCCGCCGAGAAACTGTTTCTCGGCCAGCCGACCATCAGTTCGGCGCTTAACCGCTTGCGCACGATGCTTAACGATCCGCTGTTCATCCGCGTCGGTCATCGCATGGAGCCGACCGCCCGCGCCGAAGATATTTTTCGCCATCTCAAGCCGGCGCTGGATTCGCTGTCGGTGGCGTTGAGCCTGACCCGCGATTTTGATCCGGCCGTCAGCACCATGACTTTCCGCATCGGCCTGTCCGATGACGTCGAATTCGGCCTGCTACCGCCACTGTTGCGTGCGCTGCGTCAGGAAGCGCCGAACGTGGTGTTTGTCGTGCAACACGTTGATTACTGGCGGATTCCCGATCTGCTGGCGGCGGGCGACATCACGGTCGGCATCAGTCAGACCCGTGGTCTGCCGGCCAATGCCAAGCGCAAATTGCTGCGGCATATCCAGCCGAGCATTCTGCGCGCCGACGCCAGCGATACACCGCTGACGCTGGATGAATATTGCGCGCGCCCGCATGTACTGGTTTCGCACACGGCCAACGTCAGTGGTTTTGCCGATGAGTGGCTGGCGGAGCTGGGGCGCACGCGCCAAGTGGTACTGTCGGTGCCGCAATACAGTGCTTTACCAGCGCTGCTGGCCGGTACTGATCTGATCGCCAGTCTGCCGGATTACACCGCAGCGGCCATGGCCACCTCCGGGTTACTGTTCAAGGAACCGTTTCCATTCAAAACACCGACGCTGGATCTGTCGATGGTCTGGCTCAGCCATGTGGACAGCGACCCGGCCGAGCGTTGGCTGCGCTCAAGGCTGGAGCAATTCATGAGTGAACGGCCACTGACCCCATCCTGAGCCATAACACCGTGTAGGAGCTGCGGCACGCTGCGATCTTTTGATCTTCAAATCTCACGATCAAAAGATCGCAGCCTCGTTTCACTCGACAGCTCCTACAGGGATTGGTGATGAGCCGCATGTGCTATATGTACGACCTTTCTGCCAACCCACCGGGGACCTGCAATGCCACACCTGCACATGGAATACACCGCCAACCTGCCGCAGCTGAACGCCGACGTCGCATTGATCCGGCTCAACAACACCCTGGTGGGGTCCGGTCAGTTCGCGGCGGAGTTCGATATCAAAAGTCGTGCGATTAAAGTCGAGACGTTCAAGGTCGGCACCGCCATGGCCGAGCGCGCCTTCGTCTATGTGAAGCTGGCGCTGCTCAGCGGGCGTTCGCCGCAGATCAAGAAGCAGTTGTCAGAAAGCCTGTTGGCGGTCTTGCAGGACCTGTGCGAATGGCCGGCCGGCGTCGAAGTGCAGCTGTGTGTCGAGCTGGTCGATATGGATCGCGAGTCCTACAGCAAAACCGCGATTGGCGCGTAGGATTCAGGCCGCTTCGAGCTCGTTGCACACATTGACCACCTGCTCGCGCAACCACAGATTGGCGCTGTCCTGATCAACGCTCTGGCACCACTGCATGTCGAGGGTAAAGCCGGGCAAGCCGTTCGGCGCTTCACAGTGATTGAACACCGCTTCGTTGGTCAGCAAACGCTGAATACGGCGGGGCAGGGTGAGGATGAAGTCTGTCCCGGTGATCATTTTCAGCGCGGCGCTGTAGCTGTTCGAGCGCGCGACGATCTGGCGCTTCTGCGCCTGCCGCGCCAGCCAGCCGTCGACCATGTTGGTGGTTGACGTCCACGGTGTCGGGAACACGTGCCGGCGTTCGGTGAAGGCTTGCAGGCTCAGGCGCGGTTCCAGTGGCGTGGCGCGCTTGTCGAAGACGCAGACCAGATCATCCTCCAGCAGCATCCGTGATTTCAGGTCAGTGTGATGACGGTGGAAGTTGGGGCCGAAACTGATCACCAGATCGAGGCTGCCATCGCGCAACTCATCCGCCGGCACATCGGTTTCAAACTTGTGCATGTTGACCATCACCGGCAGATCGTCGAAGTCGAAACGCTTCAACAGGCGCGGCAGGATCAGTTGCTCGAAGTATTCCGGGGCGCAGATGTTGAACGTGACGGCCTGTTGGGTCGGGTCGAACGTGGGGGCGCCGGCGTGGCACAGGTTGATGCTTTCGAGGATCTTCTGCACATGGCCGTACATGCTGCTGGCCTTGTAGGTCGGACGCATGCCGGTGCGGGTGTTGATGAACAGTTCGTCTTCGAAACTGGTGCGCAGTTTTTTCAGACAGTAACTGACGGTGGACTGGCTGACGAACAGGGTTTCCGACACATCGGTGACGCTGCTTTGCTCATAAACGGCGAGAAATACCATGAGGTCCTGCATGTCGAGCTTGCGTAGCAAGTTACTGTTCAGCATCCGTTCTGTCTCGCTGTGCTCCTTGCGCTGAATCCGCGCAAACGTGTGCGAATGATCCTAACGGAACGATGGTGCCAGGACAAAGCCCTGTAGGACGTTTCACGGTCAGTTGTGGGACAGAAAGTTTTAGTAACACGACGTCGCCGATCAAAGCGCGGAAAGATGGCCAGAGGCCTTTAGCTTTATCCCTGAAAGTGCCGCAGGTAATGCCGAGGATCGAAGCGCCACACCATCAGCATCATCAAACCCATCACTGCCATCAGCGACCACCAGGCCCATTCGAAGCTGCCGAGTCGATCGCGGATCATTCCGGCCAACAGCGGCGAGAGGCCGGCGATCAAGTAACCAATGCCCTGCACGAAAGCAGCCAGCGCTCCGGCACGTTGCGGGTTGTCGAGGTGATCGAGCGAGACGATCAGGCTCATCGGAAACAAACCGCCAATGCCCAGCCCCAACAGGCAGGGCCACAGCAGGCTGAGATGTTGCGGGCTGAGGATCAAGCCGCAAAACCCGGCGATGATCAGCGTCAGCAGCGCCATCAGAACCGCGCGCCGATCACGGTGGCGATTGGCGATAGCGGGAACCACCAGGCCGGAAATCACCTCCATGGCTGTCAGAAAACCTAACAGCAGCCCGGCGTTTGGTTCGCTCCAGCCTTTTTCCACGTAGTAAGGGGCGAGCCAGGCGAGCACACAGGTGTAGGACGCCGTACCCAAACCAAAGAAGATCGCCAGTAACCAGGCGCGGGAATTGGCGAAGAACGAATCTTTTCTGGTTGCCGCCATCTCCGTGGAGGGTTGCTGGCGGCGTTGGAACCACCAGAACACAAACGCGAGCAAAGCCAGAATCGCCCAGAAGGCCAGACCACTGCGCCAGCTCCCGGTCTGCACCATCACCAGCGGCGCGAGCGAGGCGGCAAGCGCGGCGCCACCCATGATCGATGTGACGTATAGACCCATGCACAGCGCGACGTTGTCAGCAAAGCGCGATTTGATCAGCGCCGGCATCAACGCCTGAATCAGTGCTATGCCGATGCCGGTCAGCACGGCGCTTGCAATCAGTTGGGCGGCAGAGTCGATAAACAGTCGTGACAATGTCGCCAGGCCGATGATCAGCAAGGACAGCAATACCGTCCGTTGCTCACCCAGCCGTTGACTGATGCCAATGCCGAAAAACATCGCCAGCCCCATGGCCATCACCGGCAGCATGGTCAGCAGTGAAGCGACAGTGAAACTCAGCGGGATGTCACCGCGAATGGCCGACAGTAACGGACCGACTGCCGCCATCGACGGACGCAGATTGAGGGCTACGAGAATGATGGCGAGCATCAACCAGGCGGCGGGGCGAGCGGTGGCGCGAACGTTTTCCATCATCAGACCTTTGGGCGGGGCGGATGATTAGGCGCAGAGCTGTCTAGTCCGGGCAAACCAGAAAATCCTGAGCAGTATTTAAAAACTCGATACCCCGCCACCCTTGGTGGGAGCGAGCCTGCTCGCGAAAGCGGATTGTCTGTCACCCAAAGTGTTCAATGTGCCGGCCTCTTCGCGAGCAGGCTTGCTCCCACAATGAACTGCCGTGTTGTTTTTACTGAATAAAAGCTGAACCATTCTCAAATACTTCACAAGTTTCATCACATCACCAAAAGCCAACTATTCGTTGGCGTCTTTTTCACAAAAAATTGATGGTTGCCTGCTTAAAGTTTGTCATGCCTTAGTTAATGAAATTTTCACAATTGAATTTTCTCTCCTTGACCAAGGATCTTCTTTTCAGGATCGCCCCTTTCTATGTTGAAGTTAAAAGCCGTGCGCCCGGAATGGGTGACGTTGATTGCCAGTGCCTTTCTTTTAATTGGCTGCAATGTTGTCCTCTGGCAGCACCTCTTCGAGATCACTGCCGCTGATGGCAAGGGCATCGCCATGCGCGTGGCGTTCGGGGTGATGATCCTCGCGGCATTCAACATCGTGCTGACGGTTCTGGCATTCCGCCCGTTGCTCAAACCACTGTTGACGCTGATATTCCTGATCAGCGCCGGGGTGGCTTACTTCATGAGTCAATATGGCGTTATGATCGATGCCGGCATGTTTCGCAACTTTGCCGAAACCAATGCAACGGAAGTGCGTGATCTACTCTCATTGAAGTTGTTTGCATATATTCTGTTGCTCGGTGTCTTGCCCTCCTGGATATTGTGGAAGTTACCGATTAATTATCGTCGCTGGCACCGTGAGTTGTTCAGTAAAGTTATTGTCAGTGTCGCCTCGGTAGCAGTAATTGGCGGCGTGGCCCTGGCCAACTATCAGGGCTTGTCTTCACTGTTTCGCAACCATCACGAAATTCGCCTGATGTTGGTGCCGAGCAACTACATTGGCGCATCGGCCGGTTACTTGCGTGAGCAAGTGGTTTCGGCGCAGCAACCGTTCGTCAAGATCGGCGAAGATGCTCAGCGCAATCCCGATCTGAAACTCCAGCCGCGCAAATCCCTGACCGTGCTGGTCGTAGGTGAAAGCGCCCGGGCGGAGAACTTCGGCATACTCGGTTATGACCGCGACACCACAACGACACTCGACAAGGAAGCCGGGTTGATCGCCTTTACCAATGTGCACTCCTGCGGCACAGAAACCGCCGTTTCTGTGCCGTGCATGTTCTCCAACATGGGTCGCAAGGATTACGACGCGAGCAAGGCGAAAAATGAAGAAGGTCTGCTCGACGTGCTCAAACGTGCGGGTATCGACGTGATCTGGCGCGACAACCAGTCAGGCTGCAAAGGCACCTGTGATCGGGTCACCTTGCAGGATGTCAGCAACCTGAAAGATCCGGCGCTGTGCGCCAACAGCGAGTGCCGTGACGAAATCCTCCTGCAAGGTTTGCAAAGCTTTATCGATCATCTGGACAAAGACACGGTGCTGGTCCTGCACCAGATGGGCAGTCACGGTCCGGAATACTTCAAGCGTTATCCGAAGGAATACGAGCACTTCACACCTGTTTGTGAAAGTAACGCGCTGAACAATTGCAGCCGCGAAAGTATCGTCAACGGTTACGACAACACGCTGGTGTACACCGACCATGTGCTATCGAGCCTGATCGATGTATTGCGCAGCAATCAGGACAAAGTCGACACCGCGATGCTGTATCTGTCGGACCACGGCGAGTCACTGGGCGAATACAACCTGTTCCTGCATGGCACGCCTTACATGTTGGCGCCAGAGCAACAAAAGCATGTCGCCATGCTCGCGTGGTTCTCCGACAACTATCAGAAGGCCTATTCGGTCGACACCCATTGCCTGCAGATGAGCCGCGACAAACCGCTGAGTCAGGACAACCTGTTCCACTCGATGCTTGGCCTGCTCGAGGTCAAGAGCAAGGTCTATCAGCCGGATCTGGACATGTTCGCCGGTTGCCGTGGCGCGGTGATCGACGGCGTGTTGGCCAAGGACTGAGCCGATTCGGGCCGGTCATCCTGACCTGACGGGCCTGTCTGTTTTCTCTGTCAGACTATTCTTGCTCTTTGGCAGGACATTTCGTTACAGCTCTTGCCCTTCACAGGCGCGTAAATCGCCGGTGGCGATATATACTGCGCGCCATTCTTCAAGGGAGAGCCGTGTGGCCATCGATATTCACTGGATTCGCGACAACGAAAGCCTCGCGCAGTTTTGCGCCGAGTGGCAGCAGCTGCCGTTCGTTGCCCTCGACACCGAATTCATGCGGGTCGACACCTTCTACCCGATTGCCGGCCTGCTGCAGGTGGGCGACGGCAAACGCGCCTACCTGATCGATCCGCTGACCATCAACGCCTGGCAACCGCTGGCCGCTCTGCTGGAAAACCCGGCAGTGCTCAAAGTCCTGCATGCCTGCAGCGAAGACCTCGAAGTGCTGTTGCGCCTGACCGGCAGCCTGCCGGCGCCAATGTTCGACACGCAACTGGCCGCGGCTTACCTGAACCTCGGTTTCTCGATGGGCTATTCGCGGCTGGTGCAGGAAGTGCTCGGCATCGAACTGCCGAAGGGCGAGACTCGCTCCGACTGGTTGCAGCGTCCGTTGTCCGACACGCAAATCAGCTACGCCGCCGAAGATGCGGTGCATCTGGCCGAGGTTTTCGTACAGCTGCGGCCGAAACTGTCCGACGACAAATTCGCATGGGTGCTGGAGGACGGCGCCGAACTGGTTGCCAACCTGCGCCGCGAAACCGATCCGTACGAGGTCTACCGCGAGGCCAAGCTGGCGTGGAAACTTTCGCGCGCACAACTGGCGGTACTGCGTGAGCTGTGCGCCTGGCGTGAAAAAGAAGCCCGTGCCCGCGATCTGCCGCGCAACCGCATCGTCCGCGAGCATTCGCTGTGGCCGCTGGCCCGCACGCAACCGGACAACCTCGCGGCGCTGGGCAAGATCGAAGACATGCACCCGCGTACCGTGCGTCAGGACGGCCAGTTTCTGCTTGATCTGATCAAGCGCTCTGGCAGTGTGGGGCCTGATCAATGGCCGCCCGCCGTAGCGGAGCCATTGCCGATCGAAGCGGCTGCGTTGATCAAACAACTGCGCGCATTGGGCCAGGCTGAGGCCGAGCGTCTGGGCATTGCCCCGGAACTGATGCTGCGCAAGAAAACCCTCGAAGCCCTGGTCAAAAGTGGCTACCCCGAGGGTCCTTACCAATTGCCTGAGTCGCTGCGTGGCTGGCGCCGCGAACTCATGGGTCAGAAGCTGCTCGACAGCCTGGCCACCGCCGGAGAACAGCCTTGAAACGTATTTGTTCCATCTACCAAAGCTCCAAGCGCAGCGGCATGTACCTTTATGTGCTCAAAAGTGATGCGCTGGAGCGTGTGCCGGAAGCGCTGATGCTGGCCTTCGGCAAGCCGAAGCATTCCTTCGATCTGGTGCTGTCGCCCGAGCGCAAACTGGCCAGCGAAGACATCGTCGTGGTCCTGGAGAACCTCGACAAGCAGGGCTATCACCTGCAAATGCCGCCAGCCGAGGACGAGTACATCGAGCATCTGCCCGAAGAGTTGCTGCGACGCAACGATCCGGTCTGATCTGCGAGGCTCTGTTCTGAGTCTCGGTTTACCCAGGAACTGTTTTTACCGCGATGGTCGCCCGAATCCGGCGGCCGTCTGCACGGTTTGCGAAAGGTTTGAAGATGCGCGTTCTGATTGCTGAACACGACCACGCGATTTACGCCCGGCTGCTGCGTCAGGCAGCGCCGGAGCTTGAAGTACTGACCAGTGGCGACTCCGCCGAGCTGGCCCGTCAGGCCGCCGATTGCCCGGTGTGGCTGGGCCAGCCGGATCTGCTGGCGACCCTGTTGCGTCAGGGCCATCAACCGCAATGGCTGCAATCGACCTGGGCCGGCATCACGCCGCTGCTTGCCGATGGCTTGCGTCGCGATTATCGCTTGACCCGCGCGGTGGGTATTTTTGGTCAGGTGATGGCTGAATACGTGCTGACTTACATTCTTGGCCATGAGCGCGAAGTGTTGGCGCGACTGGTCAGCCAGGTCGAGCGCAAGTGGGACAACCGCAGCGGCCAGAGTCTGGTCGGGCGCAAGGTGCTGATCGTCGGCACTGGCGACATCGGCCAGAGCGTGGCGCAATTCCTGCTGCCATTCGGCATCGAGTTGTACGGCATCGCCAGCAGCGCCCGTGAGCAGGCGCCGTTTGTCGAAGTCGGTTCGATGGCCGATCTGCCACGCCTGGTGGGCGAGGTGGATTACGTGGTCAATCTGCTGCCGAACACCGAGCACACTCACGATATCTACGACGCGGCGCTGTTCAAGCAATTCAAGCCGACCGGGTTGTTTATCAATGCCGGGCGCGGGGTCGCTGTGGTTGACGCGGATCTGGTGGAGGCGCTGAAGGAAGGGCATCTGGCGGGGGCGGTGATCGACGTTTGCCGTCAGGAACCATTGCCGCAACGGCATCCGTTCTGGACTGCCTGGGGTTTGCTGCTGACCGGGCACAGCTCGGCACCGACGTCACCGGCGTTGATGGTGCAGCTGTTTGTCGAGAACCTGAAGGCGTATCAGGCGAGCGAAGCGTTGCGCGGGGAAGTGGATTTCAACCGCGGATATTGAATGTTCGCCCGATAAAATGCAGCCGGGGACGCTCTGCGTCCCATTGGAACGCGGAGCGTCCCTTGAGTCATTCCCACGCGGAGCGTGGGAACGATCATTTGCGTGTGGATTAGAGGGTGAAGTCGCCTTCCGCCGCCAGTTCGTTCAGCGGACGACGCGGGCTCGGCTCTTCACGGGCTTGCAGGTATTCAGCCAGCGTTGCCTTGTCACCGAGTTTGCCGACCGCCACGGCCGCGTGCAGCGCGTAACCTTCAGGAATATTCAACTCCTTGCGCGTCAGTTCCTGATCGAAACCGGCCATGCCGTGGGTGTGCCAGCCGCTGATGCTTGCTTGCAGCGCCAGATGGCCCCACGCCGAACCGGTGTCGAACGTGTGCCACAACGCCGGGGTTTCTTCCGTCGCACCCGGTGCAGTAAACGTGGTTTTCGAAATCACGATCACCAGCGCCGACGCATGCTGCGCCCAGCTACGGTTGAACTCATTCAACAGGCCCAGATAACGCTCCCAGTTCGGCGTATCGCGACGCGCATACAGGAAACGCCACGGCTGCGAGTTGTACGCCGAAGGCGCCCAGCGCGCGGCTTCGAAGAAGCTCAGCAGGGTTTCTTCCGGGATCGCTTCACCGGTGAAGGCGCGCGGCGACCAGCGGTCGGTGAATTGCGGGTGAATAGCGTAATCGGCAACGCGTGGGTTGGCACTCATCAAGAGATTCCTGGCTACGTTTGAGTAAGAGATTCGATTGCAAACCCGGCGGGATCAGTTGCGCTGAACGATGGGGTTTGGCGAGCCATGACTGTTCACCGGAATGCAACGCGGTCGAGCGTTAATGGCTTCCGGACAAGGCTCGTGACGACAGGCAAAGCTACGCGCCGCCACAAAAACTGACAAGTCCCGCACAACCGGCAGTCGCCAACGCTTGGCCCGCAAGGCCTTGGGCACTAGACTGGCGGCCTTTTCACCACCTGATGTTGATGCTTGAATCATGGCCGCCAAAGTCGAACCGTTCTGGATACGCAAAACCCTCGATCAACTGGATCACCAGGAATGGGAATCGCTGTGCGACGGCTGTGGTCTGTGCTGCCTGCAAAAACTCGAGGATGAAGAAGACAACAGCGTCTATTACACGCGCATCGCCTGCAAACTGCTGGACCTGAAAACCTGCCAGTGCAGCGACTATCCTGATCGCCTCAAATTTGTCCCGGACTGCATCCAGCTCACCCCGGGTCAGGCCGAGGAATTCAAATGGCTGCCGCCGACCTGCGGTTATCGACTGGTCAGTGAGGGCAAGGATTTGCCGTTGTGGCACCACCTGGTGTGTGGCGATCGCGACGCGGTGCACCATGAGCGTATTTCCCAGTCCGGGCGCATGCTTGCCGAAGGCAGCGTGCCGGAAGATGACTGGGAAGATCACCTGATTTTCCGCGCAGGTTAAACACCTGCTGTTCCAAGCTTTACCAAGGAGTGCGTATGGCTGTCGGATTGCCGCAAGCGTTGATGGTCGCGCTGCTGGCGTTGAGCGCGCCGGTCTGGGCGGCGAAGAAAGTCGATCTGGATTATCACGTGCGCCTGTTGCCACAGAGCGATCAGGTCGAAGTACGCCTGACCCTGGCCAAGGGTGAAGCGGTGCGCAGTCTCGATTTCGATCTTGGCGACGGCAGTCATTACAGCGACTTCAAGGCTGACGGTCAGTGGCTGCTGAGCCCAGGCAAACAGGCGCGCGGGGTCTGGCGCCCCGCCAGCGAAAAGTCCAGCCTGACCTACCGCGTACGCATCAGCCACGGCCGCAAGAACGGCAGCTTCGACACGCGCATGACCCCGACCTGGGCGTTGATGCGTGGCGACGAATTGGTACCGCCAGCCAAACTCGATCAGCAGGACGGCACTGAACTGGTTGCGCGCTTGCAATTCGAACTGCCCGACGGCTGGAAAAGCATCGAAACCGCGTGGCCACGCATCGGCAAAAACAAATTCCGCATCGACAATCCTTCGCGCCTGTTCGACCGCCCGACCGGCTGGATGCTTGCCGGCCACCTCGGCAGCCGCCGCACACGCTTGGGCGAAACCGAAGTCACCGTGGCCTCGCCGCAAGGGCAGGGTATGCGCCGAATGGACGTACTGACGTTGCTGACGTTCGTCTGGCCGCAGGTGCAGGCCGTTTATCCACGCCATCCGAGCAAACTATTGATCGTCGGCGCCAACGACCCGATGTGGCGCGGCAGCCTCGGTGCGCATGAATCCATCTACGTGAATACGCGATTGCCGCTGGTCAGCGAAAACGGTAGCAGCGCGCTGGTGCGTGAGCTGGCGCAGGTGTTCGGGCGGATCAACGACGAGCAGCGCAGTGACTGGATCAGCGAAGGCTTTGCCGAGTATTACGCGATTGAACTGGTGCGCCGTGCCGGTGGCATGAGCGATGAGCGTTATCAGAGTTTGCAGACGAAACTGGCCAGGGACAGCCAGAAAGTCACGACGTTGCGCGGCGAGCAGATCAGCCCGGCGCAGGTGGCGAAAGCAGTGGTGGTGTTGCAGGAACTGGATCGCGAGATTCGCTTGAAGACGCGCAACAAGCGTTCGCTGGATGATGTGTTGCGTGGGGCGATGCATCTGGGGACGGTGAGTACCAAGGAGTTTGTGCAACTGGCTGAGAGCGTTCTCGGTGAGTCCTCCAAAGTCCTTGATACCGCGTTGCTTCAGTAATACCGCTTTCGCGAGCAGGCTCGCTCCCACAGGGGAATGCATTTCAAACTGTGGGAGCGAGCCTGCTCGCGAAGGGGCCATTAGCCCCACCGCAACTCTTGGATCAGACCCCGGCTTTCGGCGATTTCACCGAATCATTGCCGGTCACCGTGGCGGTGCTGGTCGCCGCCTCGGCATTGGCCTTGAGCTTGCTCAGCTCTTCCCCGGCCCTTTCGATCTTCGCCCGCACGTTGTTCATGTCCTGACGACTTTTCTCAAACAGGCTTTTCACCGAACTGTGCCCGGTAATCCCGCGCGCCATGGCCACGCCGCCAATCGCCACCTGAATCAACCCGAACACGCCGCCACGGCGCAGGCCTTTACCGACCATGATCACGCCGCCCGCGAGTGAGCCGATGCGCTCCCAGCCTTCGACGTTCTGCTCGGAATGGCTCTGGAACGGGGTGGATTCGATGCGTTCGACACGTTTGAGCTCGGTCATGATCTTTCTCCAGGCAATGAGTAATCGATAAACAAGCTGACTGCCGGAGCGGTCAGCTCGTTCCATCGAATGTGCGGCGCTTCAGCGGAATTTTGGCCCGGAGCGGGTGTTCAAGCCCTTGGCCATGCGGTCGTAGAGCACGACGTTGACTGTCGCGGCGAGGTTCATGCAGCCGGTGGTCGGGATGTACACGACGTCTTCGCACCAATCGCGAATCTCTTTATCCAGCGAACCGTCTTCGGGGCCAAAGATGTACAGGGCGCGATCCGGGTGAGTGTATTCCGGCAGCGGGCGGGCGCCCTCGACCAGTTCCACGGCGACCGGCACGCAGTTGAGCGGGAGGATCTTTTTCAGATCATCGATGCCGATCAGCGGGATGTCGTAGTGCACGCGCTTGGTGTCGGTGACGAAGTCGGCGGCGCGTTCATAACGCTTGCCGGTGTAGAACACCGACGCCACGCCATAGCAGCCTGCGGCGCGCATCACCGAACCGACGTTCTCCGGTGATTTGGGGTTATACAAACCAATGCAGCTGTACCGTTTGTCTGCCACGAGCGAGGTGCCTTCGGGAAAAAGAGGGCGATTATACGGGGATAAGATCAAAAAATCGCAGCCTTCGGCAGCTCCTACATTTGGATGGTGCACACCCTGTAGGAGCTGCCGAAGGCTGCGATCTTTTGCTTTTTAATCTTCTTTTTTCATCAATCCGGCGAGGGCGGCAAACGGGTTATGCGTTGCCTTGGCAATCTTCGGCGTGCTCAGCGAGCCTTCGCTGAAATACTGCTGATCGGTATAGCGCGAGTGTTCGTTGTCGTGGCAATACAGGCACAACAATTCCCAGTTCGAGCCGTCCTGCGGGTTGTTGTCGTGGTTGTGGTCGCGGTGGTGCACGGTCAGTTCGCTCAGGCGCTTGCCGGAAAACTCACGGGTGCAGCGGCCACAGACGTGCGGGTACATCTTCAGGGCTTTGTCGCGGTAGCCCATTTCCTTGTCGCGCTGGTTGTCGGCGAGGATGCGATCCAGCTTCGACGTGTTGGTTGGGGTGGACGAACTCATGGGTTCACCTTTGTAAAAGACTAATGACGGTTATGCGCAGAGTTTAGCTCAGCCCTTGAGCTTCTCGGCAATCCAGATTGTGTGCCGCGTGCCCTTGTTACCGTGGGCGAAGACCTGGACTTCTTCGGCCTTGAAACCGGCCTTCTTCAATTTGTCGGAAAACAGCCGGTCGGCGCTGGCCGACCAAACCGCCAACACACCCTTCGGGCGCAGGGCTTTGGCGCAGGCATTCAGACCAGCGGCGGAGTACAGCCAGCTGTTGGCCTTCTGGGTCAGGCCTTCGGGGCCGTTATCGACATCGAGCATGATCGCGTCGAAACCGTTCGGCTCACTTTGCAGGACCTTGGCCACATCTTCCTGACGGATCACCGTGCGCGGATCGAGCAGCGGCCGGCCGGACTTCTCGCCGAGCGGGCCACGGTTCCACTCGACCACGCCGGGCACCAATTCCGCGACCACCACTTCGGCAGTCTTGCCCAGATGCTTGAGCGCCGAGGCGAGAGTAAAGCCCATGCCCAGACCGCCGATCAGCACCCGTGAATCCGGCCGGCCAGCGACCTTGCGGCAAGGAATTTCGGCCAGTGCATCTTCGGAACCGTGCATGCGCGTGTTCATCAGTTGCCCGCCGTCGCCGCCCTGGATCTTGATGACGAAATCCTCGCCATATTCGAACAGGCACAGGGCACCGCCGCTTTCAGGGATCGGGGTGGTGTCGAGCAGAACGAAACGTTTCATGGAAATCTCTACAAGGGGGAAGGCAAGCAGGCCCGTTGGGAGTAGCCTGAGCGCAGACTAGAGGCCAAACGGAGCCCTTGATGAAGCGCACCATTCTAACGGTCATTGCCCTGGCCGCGCTCTCGATTACTGCAGTGCAGGCGCAGCAGACCATTCCGGTCAGCCCGGCGCCGCAACCCGGTTCGCCCGGCACCGCGACGCCGACGCCGTACCCGCAGATCACGCCGATCAACATTCCCAAGTCGGGCGCCGGCAGTGGCAGCCCGCCGCTGGTGCCGATTGAAATGCCCAGCCCGCCGAGCAAGGATCAACCGGTGCCGGGCATTGAACCGAGCGGCACCAAAGCGAAAACCCCCGGCGGTTAAACCTGTTGCGCCGCCAGTTGACCGTCGGCCATGCGCAGGCGTTTGGACAGCGAGACGGCGAGGGCGCGGATGATCTTCGCGGCGATCTTCGGCGCGTCGTTGAGCATTTTTTCCAGCGAATCCTTGCCGAGGTTCAATAGCTGGCAGTTAGTCGCGGCGACGCAGGTGGCCGAGCGGCGTTCACCGTCGAGCACGGCCATTTCGCCGAACGCGCGACCGCTGCGCAAGGTGGCCATGGTGATCACCTGACCATCGGGCCCGGTTTTCTGCACGGCGACCTGGCCGGTGTGGAGGATGCACATGAAACTGCCGGCATCGCCCTCACGGAAAATCGCCTCGCCCTCAGCCACGGTGCTGATGCTGAAGTAGCCGGAAGCGGCTGCAAAGTCGGCCAGCTGCAATTGATCGAACAGGCCGCAGTCCATCAGCCAGTCGCGGATTTCGTTGTTCAGGAAGGTCGGTTCTGACATGTCGTCACGGTCTTTTTGTTTTCACATTTTCAAGGCTGTACATCGCCCCTGTGGGAGCGAGCCTGCTCGCGAAAGCGTAGTGTCAGTCACCGACGATGTGGATGACAGGTCGCATTCGCGAGCAGGCTCGCTCCCACAAAGGGATCTGTGGAGTATCGGCCTCTTGGGTCTGCAATTAAGACCCAAGTGACCGACGGAGTTCCTCAGGCCAGACCCAAAACCTTGAAAACAAATGCGTATTCGAGTGCTACGTCACGTAATCCCTGATAACGCCCGCTCATCCCGCCATGCCCGGCGCCCAGTTCAGTCTTGAGCAACAGCACGTTGTCGTCGGTCTTGGTGGCGCGCAATTTCGCCACCCACTTGGCCGCTTCCCAATACTGCACGCGGCTGTCGTTGTAGCCGGCAATCACCAGCGTCGCTGGATAATCCTGCGCGCTGACATTTTCGTACGGCGCGTAAGCCTTGATCCGCTCGTAAACCTGCGGCTCTTCGGGATTGCCCCATTCGTCGTATTCGGTGACGGTCAGTGGCAGATCCGGATCGAGCATGGTGTTGAGCACGTCGACGAACGGCACTTCGGCAATCGCCACGCCGAACAGATCCGGGCGCTGGTTCAACACCGCACCAATCAGCAGACCACCGGCGCTGCCACCGCTGATCGCCAGTTTTTCTGCCGTGGTAATGCCGTTGAGGATCAGGAATTCGGCGCAGGCGATAAAATCGCTGAAGGTGTTGTGCTTGTGTTCCTGCTTGCCGGCGCGATACCAGGCCTCGCCCAATTCACCGCCGCCACGCACGTGAGCAATGGCGAAGGCCATGCCACGATCCAGAAGGCTCAGGCGGGCGTGGGAGAACCACGGATCAAGGCTCGAACCGTATGCGCCGTAACCATAAAGATAGAGCGGCACCGCTTTGCCAACCATTTCGCGCTTCATCACCAGACTGATCGGCACTTGCGTGCCGTCCGGCGCCGTCGCCCACAGGCGCTGGCTGACGTAAGCGTCGGCGTCGAACGGACCGAGTACCGGAGTTTCTTTCAACACCGCCTGTTCGCCGCTGGCGAGGATCAGTTGGCGAACCTGTGCCGGACGGTTCAACGCCTCGTAGCGCAGACGAATGCGGTCGCTCTCGAACTCCAGGCTGTTTTGCACATAGAGGCTGTAGGCCGCGTCCGGCAATTGCACGCGATAAGGCGTCAGACCGTGTGGGTGAACTTCGATGATCGGCAGGCCACCTTCGCGCAGGCTCAGGGTCATGGCCTCGGTGTTTAGGCTGACGCCATCGAGCATCACTGTGTCGCTGTGGGGGATCAGGTTTTGCCAGTCGGCCTCGGTCGGCGCGGTGCCGGTGTCCGGGGCCTGATACAGGGCGTAGTTGATGCCGTCACGATTGCTGCGGATAAACCACGTCCACACCCCATCGAGCAGGCCGTGATCGACATCGTATTCATGATCCTCGACCCGTGGCGCCAGGCAGGTGAAGGGCAGGTGCGGCTGATTGGCGTCGAGCGCCCAGACTTCGCTGGTGGTCTTGCTGCCCAGCGACAGCAGCAATTGCTGCTCGGAGCTGGAACGGTAGCAATGCAGGAAAAAACGCCCGTCCGGCTCGTGGAACACCTCTTCGGCAGCCGTACCGTCGAGGCGATAACGGAACAGTTTGTGTGGACGATGGGTGTCGTCGAGCACGCCGAAAAACAGGGTCAGGCTGTCATTGGCCCAGGTCATGCTGCCGTCGCAGTCTTCGAACTCCAGTTCGCTGACCTTGTCGTTGGACAGTTCCTTGACGAACAGCGTGTAAATCTCATCGCCCGAGGCGTCGACGCTGTAGGCCAGACGTTGATGGTCCGGGCTGATGCTGAACGCACCCAGCGAGAAGAACCCGCCGTTGGCCAGTACATTCGGGTCGAGCAGCAGTTGTTCGCGGCTTTCGTCGAGGGTCAGGCTGTCGTCTGCCGGGCGTGGGCAGCGGTAATGCCGGGCGTACTCGTCGCCCGCCGTGGTGCGCGTGTAATACAGGTACGGGCCCCACGGCGAAGGCAGGGACAGGTCGGTTTCGAGGATTCGGCCCTTGATCTCTTCGAACAGGGTTTCACGCAATTCGGCCTGATCGGCGGTTTGCGCTTCCTGCCAGGCGTTTTCGGCCTTGAGGTAATCGAGCACCGCGTCGGTGTCGCGCTCCTGCAGCCAGGCATACGGGTCGGCACCGGCAGCCTTGTGGGCGATCGGGGCACTGATGACGTTGGCGGATTGGGGCATGGAAGGTTCTCGGACAATGTACGGAATAAGGGTTTTCGCGGGTCGTGAAACCGCCGCAGCCCCCTGTGGGAGCGAGCTTGCTCGCGAAGGCGTCCGGTCAGATGACATTTGTTTCACTGACCCACCGCTTTCGCGAGCAAGCTCGCTCCCACAGGGTTTGCTGCTGGCCGTCTGGTATTGGGACAAGCCGCACGGGCGAAAAGTCGTTACTATAAGCGCCTCTTTGCCTGCCTTGCCATGGACACCATGACCGAGAACGACTATCTGATCGCCTGGGGCCTCTACGCCTTTGCCGCTGTGGGCTGCCTGTTGGTATGGATGCGCCTGACTACCTGGATGTGGCGCTGGTTGCGCGAGCCGCTGCGTGTATTGATGGCCGTGTTGCTGTTCAGCCCGACCATCATTGACCCGGTCAAGGAAAAGGTCGCGCCGGCCATCGCCATCACCGCCCTGGATCTGGCTTTCAAGGTCGGTAACAACGCCTGGCGTGCGGTCTCCGATCTGTTCATGTACGGCATGATCGCGTTCGGCATTTACCTGATTTTCGTGCTGATCCGCTTCCCGCTCGAACGTGCTTCGAAGGCGCGCCGGGAACAGGCCGAAGCCGCCAAGGCCGCCGCACGCGCCGATGACCGCGACGACGATCAACCGTTTGGCGGCGCCGGTGATGACCGTTACGGTCGCCCGCCAGTACCGAGCAATCCGCAGCGCATGCGGGTCGAGCCGCGCCTGTAACCCGAGAGTCCGCACATGTGTGAATTACTGGGCATGAGTGCCAACGTGCCGACCGATATCGTGTTCAGCTTCACCGGCCTGATGCAGCGCGGCGGCCGCACCGGCCCGCACCGCGACGGCTGGGGCATCGCGTTCTATGAAGGCCGTGGCCTGCGCCTGTTTCAGGACCCGGCGGCGAGTTGCGAATCGGAAGTCGCCAATCTGGTACAGCGCTATCCGATCAAGAGCGAAGTGGTCATCGGCCACATCCGCCAGGCCAACGTCGGCAAGGTCTGCCTGTCCAACACCCATCCGTTCGTCCGCGAACTGTGGGGGCGCAACTGGTGTTTCGCGCATAACGGCCAGCTCGCCGATTTCACCCCGATCAAAAGTTTCTACCGCCCGGTCGGCGATACCGACAGCGAGGCGGCGTTCTGCGATTTGCTCAACCGCGTGCGTGCAGCATTCCCGGAGCCGGTCGATATAGAAGAATTGCTGCCGGATCTGGTCGCCGCGTGCGCCGAATACCGCAGCAAAGGCGTGTTCAACTGCCTGCTCAGCGATGGCGACTGGCTGTTCTGCTATTGCTCGACCAAACTGGCGCAGATCACCCGACGCGCACCGTTCGGCCCGGCGCGGTTGAAGGATGTCGATGTCATCGTCGATTTCCAGGCGGAGACCACGCCCAACGACGTGGTCACGGTGATCGCCACCGAACCTTTGACCGAAAATGAAACCTGGACCCGCTACGAACCGGGCCAATGGAGCCTGTGGCGACGCGGCGAATGCGTCAGCCAGGGCAAGACCGAATAAGGATCTACTCCGATGTTGCTCAGTTATGTACGGCTGGTGTTGTTTGCGGCGGGCCTGTTGATCGGTGTCCAGGTGCCGGGATTCATCAATGATTACGCGAAGCGGGTCGAGGCGCATCTGATCGAAGCGCAGACCGGTTTGCGCGGTTTTCAAGGGACTGCCGAGCAGTTCTTCAAGGGCGATATGCAGGCACTGGTTGCGCATTACCGCGCCAGTGAAGATCCGATCTTCCGCAGCGACGCCGACAGTCTGAACACCTTGCTCACGCGTCAGGTGGCATTGGACAAGCAGTTCCAGGCGATGCAAGGCCCGTGGTACATCCGCTTCCTGCAAGTGGTGCTGGCCGCCGATCCGGATATCCGCAAGGAAACCTGGAACGGATACAGCTACCAGATCCTGCTGACTCCGGAAGCGATGATCTGGGGCATGAGCGGTGCGTTGCTGCTGTCGTTCGGCATTGAATGCCTGTTCCGCTTGATCGATTGGGTTGTTCTCGGCGGTCGACGCCTGCGCCAGAGCCGGCCGATCGAAGACCGCGACGTGCGCGGTCTCTGATGATCGTTCCCACGCTCTGCGTGGGAATGCCTCAACGGACGCTCTGCGTTCGGCTTTCGAGGGACGCGGAGCGTCCCGGGCTGCATTCCCACGCGGAGCGTAGAAACGATCAACTTAAAGCGATGTAGTCCTTGCCCACCTTGATCGCATATCCCTCCAGCACCTGCTGACACAACGTCACAATCTCCTCGACCCACTCAACGCCCACCCGCCACGACACCACCACCTGCAAGTTCGGTGGCCGTTGATCAACCGCCAGCAAGGTCAACTCCCCCCGCGCCAATTCCTCAGCCACCAGCACCGGTGGCAGCACACCAATGCCAAATCCATCGCGTAACAACCGCGTGATCGCCGACACCGAATTCACGCAATTCAAACGTGGCGCCATTACGCCGTTCGCCTGCATCAGCGCCAGAAGATCCTGATGCGGTCGGGAGTTTTTCGAGTAGGTGATGATGCGTTCCTGCGCCAGTTCGGCAAGGTCGGCGTAGTCACGGTTGTAGATCGAATTACTGGCGACAATCCAGCCCAGTGGATGACTGGCCAGCTCCAGACTGCGTACGCTTTCATGGCGCACCAGGTCAGTTTGCAGAACGATGTCGAGGAAGCCTTTTTGCAGCTGATCGCAGAGATTCAGCGAGGTATCCGCCACCAGCTCGATTTCCACCCGTGGATACAGATCGGTCATCTGCGCCACCAGCGGGCTGAGCCAGGTGTGGATTACCGTGTCCATCACGCCAATGCGCACCCGGCCGACCTTGCTCGAACGGGTCTCGATCGACTGCTTCAGTGCCGACATCGTGTCGAGCATCTGCTCGGCATACTCCAATACTTTCAACCCTTCGGGCGTCAGGCTGACCCCGCGTGAATCACGCAAAAACAGCTTCACCCCCAGCTCGCCCTCCAGCACCGCAATGCGGCTGGAAATCGACGCCTGAGTGGTGAACAGCTTGTCGGCGGTCAGGCGAAAACTCTTCAGTCGGGCGACCCAGACAAAGGTCTCGAGAAACTTCAGATTCATGGGCAAGGCTCGGGTGACAAATTTTTCTTATGGCTAAGGCGGGGTTTTATTCGTTGGACGCAGCAGGGCCGCGCGACGAAAAATCGACGCATCCGGTTCCCACGATAGGCGTCGTCGGGGCTACGAACAAGACCAATAAAAAACCTGCGGAGATAAGCCATGAGTGCGCCCGACACCCTACAAGCATCCACGGCAACGGCGCGTCCGGGGCCGTTCGACTGGTATCGCAACATCAACCAGCAGGAGCGCCGCACGTTCTGGAGCTGCAAGATCGGCTACGGTCTGGACGGCATGGACACGCAGATGCTCAGCTTCGTCGTGCCGACATTGATTGCAATGTGGGGCATTACCACCGGCGAAGCGGGGCTGATTCACACCAGCACCTTGATCGCCTCGGCCATCGGCGGCTGGGTCGCCGGGATTCTCTCTGACCGCATCGGTCGCGTGCGCACCCTGCAATTGACGGTGCTGTGGTTCGCCTTCTTCACCTTCCTCTGCGGCTTCGCGCAGAACTACGAACAACTGCTGATCGCCCGGACCTTGATGGGCTTCGGTTTCGGCGGTGAATGGACCGCCGGTGCGGTGCTGATTGGCGAAGTAATCCGCGCCAAGGATCGCGGCAAAGCAGTGGGCATGGTGCAATCGGGATGGGCGCTGGGCTGGGGGCTGACGGCGATTTTGTACGCGCTGCTGTTCTCGGTGTTGCCGCCGGAAGACGCTTGGCGCGCGCTGTTCATCCTTGGCATCGTGCCGGCGATTTTCGTGATTTTCGTCCGTCGCCTGGTAAAAGATCCGGAGATCTACCGCGAGGCCAAAGCTCAACAAACGCCGGAGACTCAGTCGAAGTTCTACGAGATCTTCGCCCCCGGCATGCTGTTCACCACAATCCGCGCATCACTGCTGACCACGGGTGCTCTGGGCGGCTACTACGCGATTACTTCCTGGCTGCCGACCTTCCTCAAAAACGAGCGCGGTTTGAGCGTACTCGGCACGGGCGGTTATCTGGCGATGGTGATTGTCGGTTCCTATGTCGGCTATGTGATCAGCGCTTACCTGACTGACCTGCTGGGTCGGAAAAAGAACTTCATCCTCTTCGCGGTCGGCTCGTTCACCATCGTTCTGCTCTATACGCAGTTGCCGGTGAGCAACGGCGTGATGCTGTGGCTGGGCTTCCCGTTGGGTTTCTTCGCCTCGGGGATTTTCAGCGGCATGGGCGCGTTTCTCACTGAGCTGTTCCCCACGCGGATTCGCGGTTCGGGGCAGGGCTTTTGCTACAACATCGGTCGGGCGCTGGCGGCATTGTTTCCGCTGCTGATCGGTTTGCTCAGCCAGAAAGTACCGTTGAGCGTCGGCATTGGTGCGTTTGCGGCGGTGTCCTACGGCGTGGTGATTATTGCGGCGTTGAGCCTGCCGGAAACCCGCGGCAAGCAACTCGATGCGCAGTAACTGATAACCTGCGCAGCACAGTCCTACAGATAAAAAGACAAGCACCTACAGGAGTGTTCACCGTGAGCCGCCTGCTATTGAATTGCGACATTGGCGAGAGCTTCGGCAGCTGGACCATGGGTCTGGACGCCGAGGTCATGCCCTTCATTGATTGTGCCAACGTGGCTTGTGGTTTCCACGCCGGTGACCCGAGCATCATGCGCAAGACCGTCAGCCTGGCATTGAGCCACGGCGTGCAGATCGGCGCACACCCGGCCTATCAGGATCTGGTCGGTTTTGGCCGCCGCTCCATGGCGTATTCGGCGCAAGAACTGCAAGACATCCTGCATTATCAGATCGGCGCCCTTGATGGCATCTGCAAAGCCCAGGGCGGCCGTGTCAGTTACGTCAAACCCCACGGCGCGATGTACAACGACATGATGGCCAACCCGGCGCAATTGCGTGCCGTGATTCAGGCGGTGGCCGCTTACGACCGCGGCCTGCCGCTGATGCTCATGGCCACCCGCGACAACTCCGCCGCGCAGCAGATTGGCGATGAATATGGCGTCACCCTTTGGTTTGAAGCCTTCGCCGATCGCGCCTACGACAGCGCCGGCAAACTGGTTTCACGACAACGGCCGGGCGCGGTGCATCACGATGCCGAAACCATCATTGAGCAAGCCCTCACCATCGCCCGTGGCGACAACCTCAGCGCCAGCGACGGCAGCGCGTTGCGTCTGCATGCCAACACCCTTTGCGTGCATGGCGACAACGCCAGTTCGGTCGCCGCTGTGCAACGCATTCGCGAGGCCTTGAATCAGCAGAGCGCGCCATGAACCCAAGGATTGAAGTGGTGGCACTGGATTGCCTGATGCTGCGTCTGTTCGATGAAATCGCCGAAGCCAACATGCCGTGGATGCTCGCCGCCAGTGAGCGTTTGCGTGCGTTATTCGGCGAGCAATTGATCGATCTGGTGCCTTCCTATACGACACTGATGGTGCATTACGATTTGACTGCACTGAGTCCGAGTCAGGCGCGGGAATTGATCGCCGAGGCGCTGATTGATTTGTCGCCCAATGCGCGAAAGGCTGGCCAGTGCCATGTGCTGCCGGTCTGGTATGACTTGAGCGTCGGGCCGGAACTGAGCTTGCTCGCCGAGCGCAGTGGCTTGGCGCTGGAGGAGGTGATTCGTCGTCACGGCGGCCGCGAATATCAGGTATTTGCCCTTGGTTTCGCGCCGGGTTTCGCCTTTATGGGGCTGGTCGAAGAGATTCTCGCTGCACCGCGCTTGAATACCCCACGCAAAAAAGTCGCTGCCGGCAGCGTCGGGATTGCCGAACGGCAAACGGCGGCCTACCCGGTGGTGTCCCCCGGTGGCTGGAACCTGATCGGTCGCACGCCAGCGAAATTGTTCGACCGTCATCGTGATGGCTACAGCCTGATGCAACCCGGCGACACGGTGCGATTCGAAGCGGTCAGTCACGCTGAATTCATCAATCTGGGTGGCGATGACACGCCACTGGAGGCGCGGGCATGAGCCGACTGACGATTGAAGCCAGTACCCCGTTGTGCCTGTTGCAGGACGCGGGACGGTTTGGCGTGCGACACCTGGGCGTCACCCAGGGCGGTGCGGCGGATTGGTGTTCGATGAGCTGGGCCAACTGGTTGCTCGGCAATAACCTCGATGCAACGGTGATCGAAATCACCCTCGGCGGGTTTGCCGTCGTCGCTGCAGAGGATTGTTTGCTGGCGCTGGCCGGAGCTGATCTTGGGACGCAGATTGATGGTCAACCGCTGGCGCCGTGGCGCAGTTTCAAGTTGGGTAAAGGACAGAAGTTGCTGTTCACGCAACCGTTGCTCGGTGCCCGGGCTTATCTGGCAGCGCCCGGCGGTTTTGATGCACCGAAGGTGTTGGGCAGCCGTGCGACGGTGCTGCGTGAGGAACTCGGTGGTCTTGATGGCATGGGGTTGCCGCTGGCCAAAGGGGCGGCGCTGAGTTATCGCGGTGAAGCGGTGTTGCTTCGCGAAGTGCCTTTGGCGTTACGGCCTGATTTGAAAGCGAATGCACCGCTGGATCTGGTACTCGGCGCACAGATCGGCCAGTTCAGCGGGCAGAGCCTGTTTGATGTGTTCAACACGACCTGGGCTGTGGACAGTCGCGCAGATCGCATGGGCATTCGCTTGTTGGGCAGCGCCTTGCACTATCAGGGGCAACCGATGATTTCCGAAGGCATTCCACTCGGGGCGGTGCAGGTGCCGCCGGACGGGCAACCGATCGTGTTGCTCAATGATCGTCAGACCATTGGTGGTTATCCACGCTTGGGGGCGCTGACACCCTTGGCGCTGGCGAGGCTGGCGCAATGTCTCCCGGGTGACAGGGTGCGGTTCACGCCAGTCATGCAAGAGCGTGCATGGCAAACTCATCTCAACTATCTGAAGTCCTACTTGTAATTGTCCGTCATTCGGACTGAAGACCGAGACGATTCCGCGAGGTTTGGTAAGTCGCCCTACATCACTTGGCGATGGAGTGTGGAACTATCGGTCTTCATCTTTTACAAGGAAGTTGCAGATGCGTTATATGAAAGTAAGTGGTCAAGTTAGCGTTGAAGGGACAGCCAGTGTCGAAAGCCGTATCGTCGAGTTCTATGAGTCCGGCGTAAACGATGCCGTTTACCAAGCGAAGATGGATCGTTTCGGCAACCTGCAAAAAACGAGCACTGACAAGATCGGATTCGAAGGGCTCGCGAGTTTGATCGAGCCGTTCATATCCAAGGCAAATCTCGATATCAAGCGCAGTTTTGACCGGCATCACAGTGGAAATCCAAACGGTAAATCCATGGTGCTGATTGCCGAGGGACACACTGCAGAGGGCACTGCTACAGGTGTCACGTTTCGCTTTTTTGCAGAAGACGGCAAACTGAAACATGAAGTGTTGCACCGCCCGGAAACCGACCTGGAAAGAAAAAGCCGGCGAAAGCTGGAAGCTCAGGAGAGAATAAAAACTGATTTGTTGGCAAAAAGGCGAGGTGTGCAACCTCCGCCCATTTGCGAAACAGAAGACAGGAGCTTCATGGACAGGCTTTGCAAGTCCTACATTCAATTGGGCTGGTAAATTTGATTGTTCCCACGCACCGCGTGGGAACAATCCGGCTGTCATTTGGACAAAAACCGCATCCCTTCCTCAAGCCCGCGCAACGTCAACGGATACATCTGATCCTCGATCAGATCCCGCACAATATTGGTCGATGAGGTATAGCCCCATGTGTCTTTCGGGTACGGGTTGATCCAGATGAGCTTCTTGTACTTCTCCATAAAGCGCTGCATCCACACGTAACCCGGCTCTTCGTTCCAGTGCTCGACACTGCCGCCGGCCTGAGTGATTTCATAAGGTGCCATGGCGGCGTCACCGATGAAGATCACTTTGTAGTCGGCGCCGTACTTGTGCAGCAGATCCTGAGTCGAAGTGCGCTCCGACGTGCGGCGCATATTGTTCTTCCACACCGATTCGTAAACGAAGTTGTGGAAGTAGAAGTACTCCAGATGTTTGAACTCGGTCTTGCAGGCCGAGAACAGTTCTTCGCAGATCTTCACGTGCGCGTCCATCGAACCGCCGATGTCGAACAGCAACAACAGCTTCACCGTGTTGCGGCGCTCGGGGCGCATCTGGATGTTCAGCAGACCGGCGTCCTTGGCGGTGTGGTCGATGGTGCCGTCGATGTCCAGCTCTTCTGCCGCGCCTTGGCGGGCGAATTTGCGCAGTCGGCGCAGGGCGACTTTGATATTGCGCGTGCCCAGTTCCACCGAGTCATCGAGGTTCTTGTACTCGCGCTGATCCCAGACTTTTACCGCTTTACCCTGACGCTTGCCGGCATCGCCGACCCGAATGCCTTCCGGGTTGAAGCCGCCGGAACCGAACGGGCTGGTGCCGCCGGTGCCGATCCACTTGTTGCCGCCGGCATGGCGTTCCTTCTGTTCTTCCAGACGCTTCTTGAACTCTTCAATCAGCTTGTCCAGGCCACCGAGGGACTGGATCTGCGCACGTTCCTCATCCGTCAGCGAGCGCTCGAACTCCTTGCGCAGCCAGTCTTCGGGAATCAGCGCCTGCAAGTGATCATCGAGTTTTTCCAGGCCATTGAAGTAGGCGCCGAACGCACGGTCGAACTTGTCGAAATGGCGTTCGTCCTTGACCAGAATCGCCCGCGACAAGTAGTAAAACTCGTCCATGTCGGCGAAGGTCACGCGCTGTTTCAGCGCGTTGATCAGGTCGAGCAGCTCGCGCACCGACACCGGCACCTTGGCTGCTCGCATTTCATTGAACAGGTTGAGCAACATGGCATCAGCCTCTTAGCGGGTGCCGCGACGGCTCATGAACGCCAGGCGCTCAAGCAGTTGCACGTCCTGTTCGTTCTTCACCAACGCGCCGGCCAGCGGCGGAATGGCTTTGGTCGGATCGCGCTCGCGCAGCACCGCTTCGCCGATGTTGTCGGCCATCAGCAGTTTCAGCCAGTCAACCAGTTCCGAGGTCGACGGCTTCTTCTTCAGGCCCGGCACCTTGCGCACATCGAAGAACACGTCCAGCGCTTCGCTGACCAGATCTTTCTTGATGTCCGGGTAGTGCACGTCGACGATTCTTTGCAGGGTCGGGCGATCCGGGAAGGCGATGTAGTGGAAGAAGCAACGGCGCAGGAAAGCGTCCGGCAGCTCTTTTTCGTTGTTCGAAGTAATGATGATGATCGGGCGTTTTTTCGCCTTGATGGTCTCGTCGATCTCGTAAACGTAGAACTCCATCTTGTCGAGTTCTTGCAGCAAGTCGTTGGGGAACTCGATGTCAGCCTTGTCGATCTCGTCGATCAGCAGAATGACCCGCTCTTCAGACTCGAAAGCCTCCCAGAGCTTGCCTTTCTTCAAGTAGTTGCGCACGTCGTGGACTTTTTCATTGCCCAGTTGCGAGTCGCGCAGACGGCTGACCGCATCGTATTCGTACAGACCCTGATGGGCCTTGGTGGTGGATTTGATGTGCCAGGTGATCAACTTGGCGCCGAACGATTCGGCCAGTTGCTCGGCGAGCATGGTCTTGCCGGTGCCCGGCTCGCCCTTGACCAGCAGCGGCCGCTCCAGGGTGATGGCGGCGTTGACCGCCAGCTTCAGGTCATCGGTGGCGACGTAGGCCTGGGTGCCTTCGAACTTCATCTG
This sequence comes from Pseudomonas sp. RU47, assembly GCF_004011755.1. Lineage (GTDB taxonomy): Bacteria > Pseudomonadota > Gammaproteobacteria > Pseudomonadales > Pseudomonadaceae > Aquipseudomonas. The sequence goes on from NZ_CP022411.1 coordinate 1,601,105, forward strand.
CTAATCCTCGAACGGTAACGCCGACCTGACGGGCAGGGCGGGGGCGAAATAATCGGATGCCCGACTATAACGCGCAGCCCGGTCGACTGTGAACGCAGACGGCTTATTCAGTCTCTGAATGGGGCGTCACATGTTGACTCAGTCTCGGCCGATGGCCAGTATTCAGGCCTCGTTGATTTGACGATAGCCTTCAGGATGTCCACTGAATCTGTGGCGAGGGAGCTTGCTCCCGCTGGGCTGCGAAGCAGTCCCCCATGTGCCTGGAGGCGCTGAATTGATGCTATCCATGAAACGACCACGCTTGGCGGCTGTTACTACACTCTCTGATTGCCGGCTTGCACTGGACTTTGTTGATGGTCGAGTGCTGACACTCGATTTGAGTCGAGATATTCAAACGTGTAAGCAGTTGCAGCCCTTGCTTGATCCCCAAGTCTTTGCGACTGCCATCTTGGGCGATAAAGGTTGGACCGTTGAATGGCCGGCCCCGGATATTCAGATTGGCGCCGATACTCTATATCTGGATGCTTTTCCAGAAATGAGCCCTAACCCGCATCCGGCTTCGGCCGCTCATACCGGGCATTGAATGCCTGTACGAAACCATTGCGCAAAATCTGCAAAAACGCTTCGAACGCGCTGATATTTTGCTGATGCACGTTGCCGCTGAGTTCGACCTTGGTGGCGAACTGGTTTTTCGCCTGGTTCTTCAGCACGGTTTCCGTGCCGCCCACCAATGCCTCCCAGACCGAGCGGAAGATGCTCTTGTTCTTGTTTTCCACGTCCTGCTGCCAGTTGAACACTTCGACGTCGCGCAGCAGCGGCTTGATGTAACCGTTGACCTGGGCCTTTTTGGCTTGGGCTTCGATCACCACGTCACCGTGGCCGGCGTTGAAGTCGAACTTGCCGTAGGCCGAGGCGAAGTCGTTCATGCGCTTGAGTTCGATGTCTTTGGCGCGCAGGCGGAATTCGAAGTCCTCGAAGTTGCTCAGAGGGTCGAACGTTGCGGTGGTTTCCAGCGGTGCATGCCCCAGCAGGAGGGCTTTGCCTTCAAAGCGGGCGTCGCGTTTGCCCTGTTTGTCGACCACGTTGGTCAGGTTGTAGATGCTTGCGTCGACATTGGTCGCGTTCATGTTCACTGGCGGTTTTGAATTGAAGTTGCGGAAATTGATGCGGCCATCGCTGATCTGCACTTCATCGAGGGTGATCGGCAGCAATTTGCCCAGTTGCTCGCGCCAGTCGGTGCCTTGACCGGTCTGCGAGTTCTGTTTGTTGGCGCCGCCATCGACGAAGTTAACCTCAGGTTTGACGAATTTCACCTGCGCCACCACAGCATGGTCGTACCACAGAGAATGCCAACTGACTGCCAGATCGATCAGCGGTGCATTGACGAAAGGCACCGGCACCTTGCCGTCGACCTTGACGATCTTCAGCCCATTGATCTTGTAGGCGCCACGCCATAGGGCCAGATCGACATCAGTGATCTGGCCCCGGTAATCGCCCATGTTCGCGAGTTTGTCGTTCAGGTAATCGCGCACCATGTAGGGCAGGGCGATGTGCAGCGCGAGCAGCAGCACAACGATTCCCGCGAAAATCCACAATGGCCAGCTGTAGCGACGTTTCATGGCAGTCATTCCCGAACGATTCAAAGCGATTGACTGTTGGCGGCCCCAGACGTTCGACCCGACTGGACTGCGATGGGCAACAGGCTTACCTTGGAACGCTGAATTCAATGCTGCATAAGGACCCAGCCATGAGCCGTATTTTTGCTGACAACGCCCATTCCATCGGTAATACGCCGCTGGTGCAGATCAACCGCATCGCGCCGCGCGGTGTGACCATTCTGGCCAAGATCGAGGGGCGCAACCCCGGTTATTCGGTCAAGTGCCGGATCGGCGCCAACATGATCTGGGACGCCGAAAGCAGCGGCAAACTCAAACCGGGCATGACCATTGTCGAGCCGACGTCGGGTAACACGGGCATTGGCCTGGCATTTGTTGCCGCTGCCCGTGGTTATAAATTGATGCTGACCATGCCGGCCTCGATGAGTATCGAGCGTCGTAAGGTCCTCAAAGCATTGGGGGCCGAACTGGTGCTCACCGAGCCGGCAAAGGGCATGAAAGGCGCTATCGAGAAAGCCGCCGAGATCGTCGCCAGCGATGCTGACAAATACTTCATGCCGGCGCAGTTCGATAACCCGGCCAACCCGGCGATTCACGAAAAGACCACTGGCCCGGAAATCTGGAACGATACCGACGGCGCTGTCGATGTACTGGTCGCCGGCGTCGGCACCGGCGGAACCATCACCGGCGTTTCGCGGTATATCAAGAATACCCAAGGCAAACCGATTCTGTCGGTAGCAGTGGAGCCAATGTCCTCGCCCGTGATTACTCAGGCGCTGGCCGGTGAAGAGATCAAACCGAGCCCGCACAAGATTCAGGGGATCGGTGCCGGTTTTGTGCCGAAGAACCTTGATCTGTCGATGGTTGACCGGGTCGAGCAGGTCACCGACGACGAGTCCAAGGCCATGGCGCTGCGGTTGATGCAGGAAGAGGGGATTTTGTGCGGTATTTCCTGCGGTGCAGCGATGGCGGTAGCGGTGCGTCTGGCGGAGACGCCAGAGATGCAAGGCAAGACCATCGTCGTGATTTTGCCTGATTCGGGCGAACGTTATCTGTCGAGCATGTTGTTCAGCGATCTGTTCACTGAGCAGGAGACTCAGCAGTAATCCAGTTGATTCAGGTCAGCCAGGGTTCAGGATCGTTATGCTAATAAATGCTTTGTTGTGCAATTCTTAACACTGAATCTTGTGTCAGGCGGGTTTTTCCCGAAGCCGGTAGTGTTTATCATGGCCGGCTGCCATGCCGGGTAAAAGGCATTGCGCAGCGTTGTCTTTATTCAAGGAGTTGTTGATGACCTTTTCGTTTGCCGCCAAGGCGTTTGTGCTGCTGCTCTTTTTGGGCAGCACACTCTATGTGCATTTGCGCGGCAAGGCGCGTTTGCCGGTTCTGCGTCAGTTCGTCAACCACTCGGCGCTGTTCGCTCCGTACAACGCCTTGATGTACCTGTTCTCCGGCGTGCCGTCGAAACCGTATCTGGATCGCAGCAAATTCCCGGAGCTGGACGTGCTGCGCGATAACTGGGAAACCATTCGCGACGAAGCCATGCACCTGTTCGATGAAGGCTACATTCGCGCGGCGGAAAAGAACAACGACGCCGGTTTCGGTTCGTTCTTCAAGAAGGGCTGGAAGCGTTTCTACCTCAAGTGGTACGACAAACCGCTGCCATCGGCCGAAACCCTGTGTCCGAAAACCGTGGCGCTGGTCAGTGCAATTCCCAACGTCAAAGGCGCGATGTTTGCGTTGCTGCCGGGTGGCAGTCACCTGAACCCGCATCGTGATCCGTTTGCCGGTTCACTGCGTTATCACCTCGGCCTGTCGACGCCGAACTCCGACGATTGCCGGATCTTTGTTGATGGTCAGGTGTACGCCTGGCGTGACGGCGAAGACGTGATGTTCGACGAGACCTACGTGCACTGGGTCAAGAATGAAACCGACAAAACCCGCGTGATCCTGTTCTGCGACGTCGAGCGTCCGCTGAGCAACCGTCTGATGACTCGCATCAACCGCTCGATCAGCGCCTGGCTCGGCCGTGCCACCGCACCGCAGAACCTCGACGATGAACGCGTTGGCGGGATCAATCAGGCCTACGCCTGGAGCAAGAGCTTCAGTGACAAGTTCAGTGGCGTGGTCAAACAGTGGAAACGCCGTCATCCGAAGGCTTACCGCGTGATGCGGCCGGTGCTGGCGGTGGTGGTTTTGACGTTGTTGGGGTATTGGCTGTTTGGTTGAGGCTGAATCGCAGGCAATAAAAAACCGCTCCTTGAGAGCGGTTTTTTATTGCCTGCGATTCAGCGCCGCCCAGCGAGAACGTTGGGTTCATCTACGTCAATGCCATCGACAAGAACCTGCAGAAATCGTTGCTGGTTGGTGGATAACACTAAATCCCCCAGCTTTTCATCGGCTTTGCGTGATCCCTTTTTCGAGGGGGCTCGTTTAACAACCTTACGCATTTTTTTGCCCTCGCTGATCATTAATTGAACAGTTTTCACAATACTTTACCCTCCACTGCGAGCACAAGCCGGCCATCCAAATCAAATGTGAAGCCGAGCTGTCTATATTTCGGAATGGCTCCTTGCATGGGCTCCTGAACTTCAATCAATCTGCTGCCAATAATTTGGGCAAATTCGTCAATGGCCAGCATCGCCAACGCCGCGATACGGTTTTTAAGTGGATGCGCTTCCCCTGGCCTTCCCTCTAGCCGCACGATTCGAATTCGCTGACGGCTATTGTTTGGAATGACAAAACACAGCCCGCAGAGCTCTTGTTCAAACCAGATCGCGACATCCAGAGACAAGGGTTCTCGGGTCTTCCAGGTGGCGACATCTCCCCAGGAAAAATGCGGGTTATCCCAAAGCTCAAAAGCACTCATTGCCTGAGCATCGATGGCTTCGAAGCGTACTTTCGAAAAGTCTGCTCCCTCATGAAAAAGCATTTTCTTGGTGGTGATACTAGCCGCCTTTCTCGCCTCTGACCGATACAACTGATAGCGCAGATAACTCCGTTCCCTTGGCATATGATTTCGAGCATTCCATGTCTCCCCATCGATAGGTGTAGCCGTTGCTCAACAGCCTATTCAGCTCTCATGGATCCGTCGCTACTGGCCCTTTGTCCAAATCATTGCAATCCATGTCCCACGCTGGTTATAGTCGGCGCTCGTGAGTCGTATGCCTCACCTTCCACACTCTCAAAAAGATCTGCCCCAATGCCTGCATCCCTCATCAACGCGGTAGTCGATTCAGCGGTCAACGCTGTCGTGGTGCCGTGCGGGAATCAGCAGCCCAAGCAGATCAGTCATTACCCCCCTCCTGTCAGTAGCACGCCGGTGTGCGCAGTCGTATCACCGCCGGGCGTTGGCGTTTCGGGCTGATCAGCACTGTCTGCTGAGTCCTGCCGCCCGCCAGAAAAACCTACTGAATTTCAGCTTCGGCTGAGTTGGCTTCTTGCCTGACTACAGGTGGTATTCATGTTTGTCCTTTCGAAAAAATCCGCGCTCGCGGCTGCGTCCACGAGCCTGTTCGTTCTGCTGTGGAGCAGCGGGGCGATCTTCTCCAAATGGGGCCTGGCCCACGCTTCGCCGTTTGCCTTTCTGTTGATTCGCTTTGTGATCGCCCTGTGTGGGCTTCTGCTGTTGGCGCCGCTGCTCAAACTGAAGTTGCCCAAGGGCGGCAAACCAATGCTTTATGCGATCGCCACCGGCGTGGTGTTGTTGGGGGCTTATCAGATTTTCTATCTGCTGGCGCTCAACACTAAAGTCACCCCGGGGGTGATGGCGACCATCATGGGTGTGCAGCCGATTCTCACCGTGGTCTTGATGGAACGGCAACGCTCGGCCAGCCGGATGTTCGGTCTGGCGCTGGGGCTGGCGGGCCTGATCATGGTGGTTTACCAGGGCATCGGTCTGGCCGGGATGTCCTGGGCGGGGATGCTGTTCGGGTTGCTGGCGCTGGCGAGCATGACGCTGGGCTCGATCATGCAGAAACGCATCACCGACAATCCTCTCGGCACGCTGCCGGTGCAGTATCTGGCCGGGCTGTTGTTGTGCGGGATCTTCGTGCCGTTTCAGCCGTTCCATTTTGAACACAGCACAGGTTTTATCGTGCCGGTATTGTGGATGGGGCTGGTGGTGTCGGTGCTGGCGACGTTGTTGCTGTATCGGCTGATCGCGCGGGGCAATCTGGTGAATGTCACCAGTCTGTTCTATCTGGTGCCGGCGGTGACGGCGGTGATGGACTATCTGATTTTCGACAATCGCCTGGCAGCGTTGAGTGTGCTGGGGATGTTGTTGATTGTGGTCGGTCTGGCATTTGTGTTTCGTGAAAGGGGGTAACAGATCATCAGGTGGCGGCTTTTAGGCCGCCGATCGCGAGCAGGCTCACTCCTACAGGGGAACGCATTCCAATTGTAGGAGTGAGCCTGCTCGCGATAGCCTTTTTGGCAACAGCACTAATTTATCGGGCCGGCACCTCAGCCGGTTTCACCACCGCCGGCTTCAAAACCAGCCACAGCGCAATCGCGATCAACACCCCGCCATAGATGTGCGCCATCGATAACGGCTCATCCAGCAACAATGCCCCCCACAACACGCCGAACGGCGGAATCATGAAGGTCACCGTCATCGACTTCACCGGACCGATCGAGCTGAGCAGGCGGAAGTAAATGATGTAGGCAAACGCCGTGCAGCCAAGACCCAGGCCCAACAGCGACAGCCAGACATTCCAGCCGCCCCAACTGACCGGCGGTGACGTGATCACGCTGTAGCCGAACAACGGCAACAGGAACAACGTCGCACCGAGCATGCTGCCCAGCGCCGACAATCGGCTGTCCAGTCCACCGGCCTGATCCAGCCAGCGCCGCGCGAGGAAACCGGCAAAACCATAACAAGTGGTCGCCAGCAAGCAGGCGAGGGCGCCCATCAACAGCTGCATGTCAAATGCCACGGGACCGGCGCGGGTCAGCACGCCAACGCCTAACAGACCGAGGAACACCCCGCCCAGTTTGGCTGCGGTGAGTTTTTCACTGAAGAACAACCCGCCAATCAGCACGCCCATCAGCGGCGTGGTGGCATTGAAAATCGCCGAATAGCCGGCTGGCAATACCTGGGCCGCGACCGAATACAGTGTCGCCGGAATGCCTGAGTTGATCACGCCCAGCAGCATCACGGTTTTCAGTTTGCCTTTGAAATCCCAGCGCACGCGCATTAGCCCGAGGATTACCAGCAAACCTGCAGCCGCAATCGACACGCGAAGGAACCCGGTCGGGATCGTGCCAATCACCGGCGCAATAATGCGCATGAACAGAAAACTTGCGCCCCAGATGGCCGCCAGCGACAACATACGGAAAATATCGACAGGGCTCACGACGGGTCTCCTTCCTTGATCGGGACGAGAGTGTTGCCGAGCGCCCTGACGAAGGCAACCGCTATTCGGGCATGCAACTTATCGGTCAGATCACAAAGCGTGTCACCAGACTGTTGAGGTCCACGGCCAGACGCGACAGTTCCTGGCTTGCAGCCGAGGTCTGAGTGGCGCCAGCGGCGGTCTGCGTTGAGAGGTCACGGATGGTCACCAGATTCTGATCGACCTCGCGCGCCACCAAGGCCTGCTGCTCGGCCGCGCTGGCGATCACCAGGTTGCGTTGGTTGATCTGCGAGATCGACGCGGTGATTTTTTCCAGTGCCTGCCCGGCACTGTTGGCGCGGCGCAGCGTCTGACCCGCCTGCTCGGCACTGCTCTGCAAAGCGCCAACGGTCGCCCCGGTGCCTTGCTGGATGCTGCTGATCATCAGCTCGATTTCTTCGGTGGAATTCTGCGTGCGTTGCGCCAGCGAACGGACTTCGTCCGCGACCACGGCAAAACCGCGCCCGGCTTCACCGGCGCGCGCCGCTTCGATCGCCGCATTGAGCGCCAACAGATTGGTCTGCCCGGCAATCCCGCGAATCACCTCCAGCACTTTGCTGATGTCCTGTGCCTGCCTGGCCAGACCCTCGGCTTGTGCGGAAGCACCGAGTACCGCATCGACCAGTTGCTGAATCGAGCTGATGGTTTCGCTGACCTGTACGTGGCCGTGCTTGCTGTCCTCGTTCGACGCGGCAGACGCCTCGGCGCTGGACACCGCGTTGGCGGCGACTTCGTCCACCGCCGTGCTCATCTCGGTGACCGCGGTGGCGGCTTGTTCAATCTGATCGTTCTGCTGCTGCAGGCCGCGGGTGCTCTGCTCCATCACCGAACTCATTTCCTCGGCAGCGGAAGCCAGTTGCTGTGCCGATTCGCTGATACCGCGAATGGTCGAGCGTAGATTGCCCTGCATCTCGGCCAAGGCATGGAGCAGCTGCGACGCCTCATCCTTCCCGGTGCTGGTGATCTGTCCGCTGAGATCACCGGCAGCAATGCGCCGCGCGACATCCAGTGCCTGATTGATCGGGGTGGTGATGCTGCGGGTCAGCAGCCAGGCCAATAACAAGGTGGCAATCAGGGCGACCACGATGATCGACGTGACGATCCACAATGCCTGCTGATACATCGCCGCAGCGGCTTTGGCGGCGGCATCCGCACCTTGTTGGTTGAGGCTGATCATCTGCTCCAGCGTCTTATCGAGCACAGTGCCCTGCGGCGCCAGTTCATTGCTCAAACGCGTGGCAGCCTGCTCGTTCTGCCCCGCGTCAATCTGGCTGACAATCTGATCGAGAATGCTCAGGTATTTGCCGATGGCCGCGTTCAAGCCGTCGAGCATCGCCTGTTCCTGATCACTGGCGATCAAGGCTTTGTGATCGTTGAGGCGTTTGAGCAACTCCTCGCGTTGCGCCTTGAGGATATTTTTGCTTCGGTCGCGCACCGCAGGCTGGGAGTTGGTGATCAGACGCAACGATTCGAGACGGATGCTGGCGATGTTCGCCGCCGCGTCATGAATGCTCTCGATGCTGGGCATCCATGATTCTTCGATCACCGCTGCACTTTCGCGCAGGGTTTTCATCTGGCCCAGACCGAACAGGCCGACCATCACCAGCAGACTGGCCAAAACGGCAAAGCTCAAACTGGCGCGCAAACCTATGCGCAGATTCCGGATAGACATCAGTGTGCTCCTTGATCTTTGAAGGGGGGGAGGTCGTCCTCGTCAGCGAGGATCTTGTTATGAGGCGGGTAATGGCGGGCTGTATATCAAAGTGCCACTATCTTGGTAAGACCAATCTGGAGTCGTTGCTGGCGATCCGCGTAGTTGCAGCAATGCCGCGGACTAGACGCGTGCATTGGGTCTTGGATCCGAAACCCAGAGAATTCACGGGCTGGCGCAGGGCGGCGAGAAGAACCGCTCAGGCGTTAACTGACCGAACGGTTGATTAAAAAAACTTTGCCAAAACGCTGTTGGCGTACAACCCCGGCGCAGATTTGGCAGAAATTGCACTTCACCTGTGTGCGCATCCGTGGCTAAGCTCAGGCACAGATTTCCAAACGCACGCCGAGGTCTCATCTATGCCGCAGCAATGGCCAGCCACCGACATCGCCCGCATGATCCTCGATGGCTTTGACGATTACCGCGAGCATTTCCGGCGCATCACCGACGGTGCCCGTGAGCGCTTCGAGCAGGCGCGCTGGCAGGAGACGCAAACGGCGTCGGCGGCGCGGATCAATCTCTATGAAGAAAAGGTCGGCGAAACCATCGCCCGTCTGCGCGAATACTTCGACGATGAGACGCTGATGAATGTCAGCTGCTGGCCGCTGGTGAAAAGCGCCTACATCAGCGTCATCGACCTGCGCTTCGACGATGAACTGTCGGAGACCTGGTACAACTCGATTTTCTGCGGGCTGTTCAGCCATGACCTGATCAGCGACGGCTGCATGTTCATCCACACCACCCGCCCGAGCCTGCGCCGTGCCCGCGCCGCGCAGACCCGTACCTACAAACCGCAAGGGCAATTGTCGGGGATGCTCGCGAGCATTTTTGCCGACTATCGCTTCAGCGAGGATTACGCCGATCTGCCCGGCGACTTGCTTCGCCTCGAAGCGCAGCTGCGCGAGAACCTGCCGGACTGGGTGTGCAAGGATCCTGAGCTCAGCGTCGAGCTGTTTTCCTCGGTGCTGTATCGCAACAAGGGCGCGTACCTGGTCGGGCGCATTTACACCCGCGACGAGCAATGGCCGTTGGTGATCCCGCTGCTGCACCGCGAAGGGCGCGGGATCCAGATCGATGCGCTGATCACCGACGAAGCCGACGTGTCGATCATCTTCTCGTTCACCCGTTCGTACTTCATGGTCGATGTGCCGGTGCCGGCGGAATTCATCGGTTTCCTGCGGCGCATCCTGCCGGGCAAGCACATCGCCGAGCTGTACACCTCGATCGGCTTCTACAAGCACGGTAAATCCGAGTTCTACCGCGCGCTGATCAATCACCTGGCCAACACCGATGATCAGTTCATCATGGCCCCGGGTGTGCGCGGCATGGTCATGAGTGTGTTTACCCTGCCGGGTTTCAACACCGTATTCAAAATCATCAAGGACCGTTTTTCGCCTTCTAAAAACGTCGACCGCGCCACGGTGATCGAGAAGTATCGGCTGGTAAAAAGCGTCGACCGGGTAGGGCGCATGGCTGATACCCAGGAGTTTGCCGATTTCCGTTTTCCGCTGAGCAAGTTTGATCCGGCGTGTCTTGAGGAATTGCTGGAAGTCGCGCCATCGACAGTCTCGGTCGAGGGCGAGACGGTATTGATCCGCCACTGCTGGACCGAACGGCGAATGACCCCGCTCAATCTGTATCTGGAGAACGCCAACGACGCGCAGGTGCGCGAGGCGCTGGAGGATTACGGCCTGGCGATCAAGCAACTGGCGGCGGCGAATATCTTTCCCGGCGACATGCTGTTGAAAAACTTTGGCGTCACCCGGCATGGGCGGGTGGTGTTTTATGACTATGACGAAATCTGCTTTCTGACGGAGGCCAACTTCCGCCACATCCCCGCGCCGCGTACACCGGAGGACGAAATGGCGTCCGAGCCGTGGTACTCGATCGGGCCGCTGGATGTGTTTCCTGAGGAGTTTCCGCCGTTTCTGTTTGCCGATTCGGGGCAGCGCAAGTTGTTCGATCAGTTGCATGGCGAGTTGTATAACGCCGATTACTGGAAGAGTTTGCAGGAGGCGATTCGGGCGGGGAAAGTCATTGATGTCTTCCCGTATCGGCGTAAAGGGTTGGATAACGAGTAAGGCCTGAAACCCTCACCCCAGCCCTCTCCCAGAGGGAGAGGGAGCCGACCGAGTTGTCTTGCGCCAAACATTGACCTGAAAGAACCCAGCGACTATGGATTCGGCAAAGCTCTTTCAGGTCGATGTAACTTTGAAGCATCCCCCAATCGGTCCCCTCTCCCTCTGGGAGAGGGCTAGGGTGAGGGCAGCAATCCCCCTGACACGCCACAAATCCGCCAAATCTGCGACAATCCGCCCCCTGCATAAATAGACGACCGAATTGCCTACCCGATGACCGACGAATCGCCCTCCATCGACAAACTGCTGAAAAACCTCGATCACGCCATGCTCGCCGACCGTCACCGGCTGCGGCGGCAGTTGCTTGAGCTGCGCAAGAAACCCGACGAGGCCAAACTGGCCCAGTGGGTGACGCGCATGCAGGCGTCCTGTGATCAGGTGCTGGCCCGCCGTGCCAGCCTGCCGGTGATTCGTTACGACGACAGTCTGCCGATCGCCGCCAAGCGCGACGAGATCAAAAAGGCGCTGGAAAAACACCAGGTGCTGATCATCGCCGGCGAAACCGGCTCGGGTAAAACCACCCAGTTGCCGAAGATCTGTCTGGAAATCGGTCGCGGCCAGCACGGTCTGATCGGCCACACCCAGCCACGTCGCATCGCTGCACGCAGCGTCGCCAGCCGGGTCGCCGAAGAACTCGCTACGCCGCTCGGTGCGCTGGTCGGCTATCAGGTACGTTTCGAGGATCAGAGCGATTCCAACACCCTGATCAAGCTGATGACCGACGGTATTCTGCTCGCGGAAACCCAAAATGATCGCTATCTCGAACGCTACGACACGATCATCGTCGACGAAGCCCACGAACGCAGCCTCAACATCGATTTCCTGCTCGGCTACCTGAAAACCCTGCTGCCGCGTCGCCCGGATCTGAAAGTCATCATCACTTCGGCGACCATCGATCTGGAGCGCTTTTCCAAGCACTTCGACGACGCGCCGATCGTTGAAGTCTCCGGTCGTACCTTCCCGGTGGACACCTGGTATCGCCCGCTGACGTTGGAGCAGGACGAAGAGGGCAACCGCGTCGAGGATGACCTGACGGTGGATCAGGCGATCCTCGCGACCCTCGATGAAATCGCCGCTTACGAGCGCAGCGAACGTCGCAGCCCCGGTGATGTGCTGGTGTTCTTGCCAGGTGAGCGCGAGATTCGCGATGCTGCCGACATGCTGCGCAAGGCTCAGCTCAAACACACTGAAATCCTGCCGCTGTACGCGCGCCTGTCGCCGGCCGAACAGCAGCGGATTTTCCAGTCGCACCCGGGCCGTCGCGTGGTGCTGGCGACCAACGTTGCCGAAACCTCGCTGACGGTGCCGGGCATCCGCTACGTGATCGACAGCGGCACCGCGCGCATCAGCCGTTACAGCTATCGCGCCAAGGTCCAGCGTCTGCCGATCGAGGCGATTTCCCAAGCCAGTGCCAATCAGCGTAAAGGTCGCTGCGGCCGGGTCGAGCCGGGCATTTGCATTCGGCTGTACAGCGAAGAAGATTTTAATGGGCGCCCGGAGTTCACCGATCCGGAAATTCTGCGCACCAACCTCGCGGCGGTTATTTTGCAGATGCTGCATCTGCGCCTCGGCGAAATCACCGCGTTCCCGTTTATCGAGCCGCCGGACGGCAAGGCGATCAGCGACGGTTTCAACCTGCTGCAAGAACTCTCGGCGGTGGACCGCAACAGCCAGTTGACCCCGCTCGGTCGCCAGTTGGCGCGCTTGCCGGTCGACCCGCGCATGGGCCGTATGCTGCTCGAAGCGGCCAAGCTCGGTAGCTTGCAGGAAGTGCTGATTGTCGCCAGTGCCATGTCGATTCAAGACCCGCGCGAGCGTCCGCCGGAACGTCAGCAAGCGGCCGATCAGGCTCACGCACAGTGGAAGGATGTCGATTCGGATTTCGCCGGTTTGGTAAATCTGTGGCGTGGTTTTGAAGAGCAACGCCAGGCGCTGACTGCGAGTCCGCTGCGCAACTGGTGCCGCAAGAACTTCCTCAACTATCTGCGTTTGCGCGAATGGCGTGATTCCCATCGGCAGTTGAGCCTGATCTGCCGCGACATGCAGTTGAGCCTGAATAAAGAGCCGGCGGATTACCCGAAATTGCACAAAGCGGTGCTGGTCGGTTTGCTTAGCCAGATCGGTCAGAAAACCGAAGATGGCGATTACCTCGGCGCGCGTCAGCGGCGCTTCTGGATTCATCCGTCTTCGGGCATCGGCAAGAAGCGCCCGCAATGGCTGATGACCGCCGAGCTGGTGGAAACCACCAAGCTTTACGCGCGCATGGTCGCCAAGATCGATGCCGACTGGATCGAGCCGCTGGCCGGGCACCTGATCAAGAAAAACCACTTCGAACCGCACTGGGAAAAGAAGCGCGGCCAGGTCGTGGCGTTCGAACAGATCACCCTGTTCGGGCTGATCGTGGTCGGCCGCCGCCCGGTGCATTACGGCCCGGTCGATCCAGTGGTTTCCCGTGAGCTGTTTATCCGCGAAGGTCTGGTGCGCGGCGAGATTCAGTCGAAAGCCAAGTGCCTGACGGCCAACCAGCAGTTGCTGGAACAGCTCGACGAACTGGAAGCCAAGGCCCGTCGCCGCGACATTCTCGCCGACGAAGAAACCTTGTACGCGTTCTACGATGCGCGGCTGCCGGCGGAGATTCACCAGACCGCGACGTTCGACAGTTGGTATCGCATCAACAGTCAGAAAGACCCGCAACTGCTGATCATGCGCGAAGAGGACGTACTGGCCCGCGAGGCCAGTGAAGTCACCGCGCGCGATTACCCGGACACGTTGCACATTGGCGATCTGGAACTGGCGCTGACCTACCACTTCGAGCCCAATCACCCGCGTGACGGTGTGACCCTGCGCGTGCCGGCACCGCTGTTGCCGATGCTGCCGCCGGAGCGCCTGGAGTGGCTGGTACCGGGGCTGATCGAGGCCAAGTGCATCGCCCTCGTGCGCAACTTGCCGAAAGCGCTGCGCAAGAATTTTGTGCCGGTGCCGGACTTCATCAAGGCTGCCTTGCAACGTATGACCTTTGCCGACGGTTCGTTGCCGCAAGCGCTGGGTCGTGAATTGCTGCGCATGACCGGCGCGCGGGTCAGCGACGAGGCGTGGGCAGAAGCTGAGCAAGGCGTTGAGGGGCATTTGCGGATGAACCTGGAAATCGTCGATGCCCAGGGCAAATTCCTCGGTGAGGGGCGCGATCTGGCCGAGCTGACTGCGCGGTTTGCCGAAGCCAGTCAGGCTGCGTTGGCGGTGCCGCAGAGCGCGAAAAGTCAGCAACCGGTGGAGGCGAAAGTCTTCGCGCCGGTGGCGGAAAAGACTCAACAGAAGATCGCCGGGCTGTCGATGACGGTGTATCCGGCGCTGGTCGAAGAGGGCGGCACGGTCAAGGAAGGGCGCTTCTCGACCCCGGCCGAAGCCGAATTCCAGCATCGTCGCGCTTTGCAGCGTTTGTTGATGCAGCAACTGGCTGAGCCGGCCAAGTTCCTGCGCGGCAAGTTGCCGGGGCAGACCGAATTGGGCCTGCTCTATCGCGAGCTGGGCCGGGTCGATGCGCTGGTCGAAGACATTCTGCTGGCCAGCGTCGACAGTTGCATTCTTGAGGGTGAAGACCCATTGCCCCGCGACGGCGCCGGGTTGGCAGCATTGGCCGAGCGCAAACGCGGCAACTGGACCGAGCACGCCGAGCGCGTGGCCCGGTTGACGCTGGAGATTCTCAAGCTCTGGCACGGCCTGCAAAAACGCTTCAAAGGCAAGATCGACCTTGCTCAGGCCGTGGCGTTGAATGACATCAAGCAGCAGATCAACAATCTGGTGTATCCGGGATTTGTCCGCGAGACGCCGATGCAGTGGCTCAAGGAGTTGCCGCGTTACCTGAAAGCGGTCGAGCAGCGCTTCGAAAAACTCGGTGCGCAGGTGCAGAAGGATCGCGTCTGGAGCGGCGAACTCGCCGGCCTCTGGGCGCAATACCAGACCCGCGCGGCGAAACATGCGCAGGAAGGCAAACGCGATCCGCAGCTTGAGCTGTACCGCTGGTGGCTCGAGGAATATCGGGTCTCACTGTTCGCTCAACAGTTGGGCACCAAGGTCCCGATCTCCGACAAACGTCTGAACAAGCAGTGGAGCCAGGTCGAACCCTGATCTTGAGCCGTACGCGATCCCCTGTGGGAGCGAGCCTGCTCGCGAAAGCGGTGTGTCAAACAAGAATCTGGTGACTGACACTCTGCCTTCGCGAGCAGGCTCGCTCCCACATTGGGATGTGGGTTGTGCTTGAGAAAGGCGCCAAAAGTCCACGTTTATGGCAAACTTCGCGACCATAAACGCCGCTTTCGCGACCCAGAGCCTTCGGCCGTGGTGCGAGACGGAATAAAGCGATGCCAGGTTTGCGTCCCCCGGATGGGAATAGACCCTTTGTGTGTTGGTACGACGGTTCCAGCACTTTCTGCCTGAACAGATTAGAGAAACGACCATGCATAACGTCGTCATCAGCGGCACCGGCCTGTACACCCCGGCCAACAGCATCTCCAACGAAGAGCTGGTGCAGTCTTTCAATACCTACGTCGCCCAGTTCAACGCCGACAACGCCGACGCGATCGCCAGCGGCGAAGTCCAGGCCCTGACCGAATCCAGCGCTGCGTTTATCGAAAAGGCTTCCGGCATCAAGAGCCGCTTTGTCATGGACAAGGACGGCATCCTCGATCCACAACGCATGGCTCCGCGCCTGCCGGAGCGTTCCAACGACGAATGGTCGGTGCTCTGCCAGATGGCCATCGGCGCGGCCGAACAGGCCCTGCAACGCGCCGGCAAAACCGCCGCTGACATCGACGGCGTGATCGTCGCCTGCTCCAACCTGCAGCGCGCCTACCCGGCCATCGCCATCGAAGTCCAGGAAGCCTTGGGCATTCAGGGCTTCGGTTTCGACATGAACGTGGCCTGCTCCTCGGCCACCTTCGGCATCCAGGCTGCTGCCAACAGCGTGCAACTGGGCCAGGCCCGGGCAATCCTGATGGTCAATCCGGAAGTCTGCACCGGGCACCTGAACTTCCGTGACCGCGACAGCCACTTCATCTTCGGCGACGCCGCCACTGCCGTGGTCATCGAGCGCGCTGATACAGCGACCTCCAAGTACCAGTTCGACGTGGTCAGCACCAAACTGCTGACCAAGTTCTCCAATAACATCCGCAACAACTTCGGCTTCCTCAACCGCGCAGCGGAAGAGGGCATCGGTACCCGCGACAAGCTGTTTGTGCAGGAAGGCCGCAAGGTGTTCAAGGACGTTTGCCCGATGGTTGCCGAGCTGATTGGCGAGCATCTGCAAGAGAACCAGCTCAACGTCGGCGACGTGAAGCGCTTCTGGCTGCACCAGGCCAACCTGAGCATGAACCATCTGATCGTGCGCAAACTGCTCGGCCGCGAAGCCACCGAAGAAGAAGCGCCGGTGATCCTCGACACATACGCCAACACCAGCTCTGCAGGCTCGGTGATTGCTTTCCACAAATATCAGGACGATCTGGCTGCAGGTTCGCTGGCGGTGTTGAGTTCGTTCGGTGCGGGCTATTCGATCGGCAGCGTGATTCTGCGCAAGCGTTGAAAATTGGTTTAATTTCCTCTTAATCGCGCCGACCTTTCCTACATCCGAATCGGCTCAAACGCTGTAATTTTTCGGAAATGGCGGCAGGTGAAGACCTGTCGCCGTCATTTTCGGAATCGGGACAAGGGGATTGATGGATGGCGGCTGACGACACCCAACTGCTTGCGCGCCTGCTGGCAGGTGAACAACAGGCTTTCAAGGAACTGGTGACGACGTATCAGAGCGCCATGCGCGCCGTGGCGTATGCCATTGTCGGCCAGCGCCACGTTGAAGAAGTGGTGCAGGACGCTTGGCTATCGGTGGTGCGCCATATTGCCAGTTTCGAAGGTCGCTCCAGTCTCAAGACCTGGCTGTTGACCATCACCGCCAACTCGGCGAAAAGTCGCTATAAACAAAATCGCCGGGAAGTGTTGATGGATGATTTGCCATCGCCCCATGGCACGATCGACGACGACCGCTTTTCTCCCGGTGACGGCCATTGGCTGGTCGCCCCCTTCGCCTGGCACCAGGACACGCCGGAAGCGCTGCTGACCGAGAGCGAATTGCGCGAATGTCTGGAACACACCCTGTTGAATCTGTCGGAACTGCAAAGCAGTGTTTTGCTGCTGCGTGAGCGTCAGGGGCTGGAGCTTGAAGAGATCTGTAATCTTCTGGAGATCTCGCTCTCCAATGTCCGTGTGCTGCTGCATCGTGCGCGGCTGAAAGTCTTCGCGACCGTGGAGCATTTTGAGGAGACCGGAGAATGCTGACCTGTAAGGAACAAGTGGCGCGCTCCAGCGATTATCTCGATGGCCAACTGAGCTTTCGCGAAAAGTGGATGGTGCGTCATCACCTGATGTTTTGCCCGAACTGCCGGCGTTTCATTCGCCAGATGCGTTTGATGCAAGCCACATTGAAGGCGATGCCGGAGAAACCGGAAGAAGGCGTCGATGCCTTGGCTGAACGCCTGGCCGAGCAACGACGAAAAGATAATCCCCTGTAGGAGCTGTCGAGTGAAACGAGGCTGCGATCTTTTGATCTTGATCTTTTTCAAGATCAAGATCAAAAGATCGCAGCCTTCGGCAGCTCCTACAGGAGATTTTTTGCATCCTGCAGAATTAGCCCGGCGCGAGCGAAACGAACGGATGATGGGGATCGTCCCGCTCGCACCGGGCTAAAGGGTGAAGCGTTTTAGAACTTGGCTTCGGCGTCCAGCTGCAAGGTGTTGGCGTCAGCGTCACGCTGGGTACGGCTGGCGAAGTCGGCCTTGGTCAGGAAGTACGTAGCGCCAATGGCGAAGTTCTTGTCGATGTCGTAACCGACCTTGAACTTGTGACCACGGGAGCCGGTGGTGCCGTTGGCGAAGTCGGAGTCGGTGAAGGCGCCGACCACGGCGTTGCGCTGCACGTCACGATAGTTGTAATCGAGGTTCAGGCCGAAGACTTTCGACTTGGCACCCAACAGCCACGCGGTGTCCTGATCGGTCACGGCGTCGTTGTTCTTCACGTACTGACCGTAGAACGACAATGGCATCGGCAGACCGCCGATGTCGACCTGGCTGAACCCTTCATACAGACGGAATTCGTTGTTGGCCGAGTTGCCGTTGACCGCCAGCGCACACGGTGTGGAAGTGCCGGTGCAGCGGCTGTCTTCGTCGTTCTGGTAGGCGTAGACACTGCCGCCCACAGTCACTTTCAGGTTGTCGGTGATGTTGAAGCGGCTACCCAACTGGCCAGCGGTCAGACGCAGGTCGTGACGGAATTGCACGCCATCGCCATCAACGTTGTCCTTGAGGTTGTAGTTACCCAGGCTGCCGAACAGTTCGGCGCTGCTGCCCAACGGGTATTTGTAAGTAACGGCCAGACCTTCCGGGTTGATGTCGCTGTCCCAGATCACGTCGCCCATGCTGACCCACGGCTGAAGCATCTTGCCGCCGATGATGTGCAGGTTCTTGATCTGATCCGGGTGGTAGTCGATGTAACCCAGGTCGAGCCAGATCTGCTTCTTGTCGAAGTAGTTGTCCTGATCCTGGTTTGTCGAACGGGCGTCGTCGCCGCCGCCGGTGGCGATACGGATGCCGGTGTCGACCTGCGGGTTGATCTCGGTGTAGGCACCCAGACGGGCACGAATACGCTGACGATCCTTGTCGCGGCCGCCGTTGTTCGGCTCGCCGTCGATCTTGATGGTTTCCTGACGAATACGCACGTCACCCTTGAACTGGGTCTTCGCGGCCCAAGCCAGTTTCTGGTCGAAAGCGCTTTGCTCGTTGCTCTTCTTCGCGACAGCCGCGACTTGTTCGTTGGTCTCTTGCTGCGCCTGCTGCGCGATTTGCTGGGCCTTCTGATCCTTGGCCAGTTCAGTTTGCAGTTCGATGTACTGCGCCTGGGAAATGGAACCGTTAGCCTTGAGCATGTCGAGCAGTTTGGCGTCGACTGCGGCACTGGCCGGAACACTCATGGCCAGCAACAGGCCGCCACACAGGGCCGCCGCAGTTTTCGTGGAAGCAAGACGCATAGCAATCTCCGAAGATGAGAGGGATGGCTGAACCATCCCGGGCACAACCGACGATCTGGACGTCGGAAAACAGTGTCCGGGTAGAACCCGGCGCTCTAAAAACAGGCGCCAGTATCGCGATGGTTTATGACAGAGCAGTGGCACAGTGATGGCAGTATGATGACGATATCGATTAACCCTGAACTATTGATCCAGAGCGCTGTCGGCCGATTGCGGGTGTGCAATGCCGCGCAATCGGCGATACTCGCCGGGCGCTGAAGTCCTGTTGTGGAGAGCTTGTTGATGCCGTTGCAACGCCTGCAAAACCTGTCGGAAATTGCCCCGGCAAGCTGGGATGCACTGGTGCCTGAAAGCCAGCCGTTTCTGCGCCACGCTTTTCTCAGTGCACTGGAGGACAGCGGTAGCGTTGGCCCCCACACTGGCTGGCAACCTGAGCATTTGCTGCACATCGAAGATGATCGACTGATCGCCGCGTTACCCAGTTATCGCAAGTGGCATTCCTACGGCGAGTACGTGTTCGATCACGGCTGGGCCGATGCCTGCGCCCGTGCCGGCATCGATTACTACCCCAAGCTTTTGACGGCTGTGCCGTTCAGTCCGGTCAGCGGCCCGCGTCTGTTGGCGGCCAATGTCGAAGACGGTTTCGAACTGCTCAAGAGCCTGCCCGGCTATCTGGAGATCGAAGGGCTTTCCAGCGCGCACATCAATTTCACCGACGCTTTCACTGATGCGGCGATGGCCGAACAACCGGGCTGGCTGCAACGCATCGGCTGTCAGTATCACTGGCAGAATCGCGGGTATCGTGACTTCCAGGATTTCCTCGACGTGCTCAGTTCGCGCAAGCGCAAACAGATGCGCAAGGAGCGCGAGCAGGTGGCGGGGCAGGGCTGTGAGTTTGAATGGCTGGAGGGGCGCGAGCTGGACGAGGCGCAGTGGGATTTTGTCTACGCCTGCTACGCCAACACCTACGCGGTGCGGCGCCAGACGCCGTATCTGACGCGGGAGTTTTTCAGCCTGCTGGCCGAGCGCATGCCCGAGGCAATCCGCGTAGTGCTGGCCAAACAGGGCTCACGGCCGGTGGCGATGGCGTTCAGTCTGGTCGGTGGCGACAGTTTCTACGGCCGCTACTGGGGGTGTCTGGCCGAGTTTGATCGGCTGCACTTTGAAACCTGTTTTTATCAGGGCATGGATTACGCGATTGCGCAGGGTTTCCAACGCTTTGACGCCGGCGCCCAGGGCGAGCACAAGCTGATTCGCGGCTTCGAACCGGTGATCACCCATTCATGGCATTACCTGCGCCATCCGGGGCTGAAAGCAGCGGTGAAGGATTTCCTGCAACAGGAACGTGCCGGCATCCTCGCCTATGCCGAGGAAGCCAAAACAGCCTTGCCCTACCGCCAAACCTAGATCCCCTGTAGGAGCTGCCGAAGGCTCGGGCCGCGATCGGACGATCTTTTGATCTTGCTTTTTTGAACATCAAGATCAAAAGATCGCAGCCTTCGGCAGCTCCTACAAGGGGATCTCAGGCACCCCTCAGGTTTCTTCCTTGCCCAGCCAGCGATAGATCCCGCCACCCACCACCGCGCCAATCAGCGGCGCGACCCAGAACATCCACAACTGCGCAATCGCCCAGCCGCCGACCATCAGCGCCGGCCCGGTGCTGCGTGCCGGGTTCACCGAGGTGTTGGTGACCGGAATCGAGATCAGGTGGATCAACGTCAGGCCCAGGCCGATGGCGATCGGCGCCAGCCCGGGTGGTGCGCGTTTATCGGTGGCGCCGAGGATGATGATCACAAACATCGCGGTCATCACGAGCTCAGTGACAAATCCCGCTGCCATCGAGTACTTGCCCGGTGAATGCTCACCATAACCGTTGGACGCCAGGCCAGCGGCGATATCGAAACCCTCTTTGCCGCTGGCGATGTGGGCGATCAGCGCCGCCGCGAGAATCGCACCGAGCACTTGGGCAATGATGTAAGCGGGCAACTCCTTGGCCGGAAACCGACCGCCAACGAACAGACCGACCGAGACGGCCGGGTTGAGATGACAGCCGCTGATGTGGCCGATGGCAAACGCCATGGTCAGCACCGTCAAACCGAACGCCAGGGCCACCCCCAGCACCCCGATTCCCAGCGGTGAAGACGCGGCGATCACTGCGCTGCCGCAACCACCCAATACCAACCAGAACGTACCCAACAACTCAGTGACTGAACGTTTGAACAGAGACATGAGAGGCGTCCTTGATAGCCCTGCTATCGAGACTGCATCGAGTTGTGCATCCTTGCAGACTTACGACAGGCTCCGTTCCGGAACCTTGGCTGAGTACAGCAGGGTTTTGGTGGATTTCCAGCGGCCACAAAAAAACCGCCAGCGCCCGTGGTTGGCGGGCTGTGGCGGTGATCGTTCCCACGCAGAGCGTGGGAATGATCTTGGAGGGGTCAGTCGATGCCGACAAACCCTCCGGTCTGGTGCGCCCATAGCCGTGCATACAACCCGCGATGGGCAAGCAATTCGGCATGGGTGCCGCTCTCGGCAATCTTGCCGTTCTCCAGCACTACCAGCCGATCCATACGGGCAATGGTCGAGAGCCGGTGCGCAATCGCGATCACGGTTTTGCCCTGCATCAACGTTTCCAGGCTTTCCTGAATCGCCGCCTCGACTTCCGAATCCAGCGCCGAGGTCGCTTCGTCCATGATCAAAATCGGCGCGTCCTTGAGCAGCACCCGCGCAATCGCAATGCGCTGACGCTGACCACCGGACAATTTCACTCCACGCTCACCGACATGCGCATCGAAACCGGTGCGGCCCTCAGCGTCCGACAGCAGCGGAATGAACTCATCGGCACGCGCCTTGTGCACTGCATCCCACAACTCGGCATCGGTCGCATCGGGTTTGCCGTACAACAAATTGTCGCGGATCGAACGGTGCAGCAGCGAGGTGTCCTGGGTGATCATGCCGATCCGTGCGCGCAGGCTTTCCTGACCGACTTCGGCGATGTTCTGGCCGTCGATCAGAATCCGTCCGCCTTCGACGTCGTACAGACGCAGGAGCAAGTTGACCAGAGTCGATTTGCCGGCGCCGGACGGCCCGATCAAGCCGATTTTCTCGCCCGGTTTGATGTTCAGATTGAGGTCGCCGATGATCCCGCGCTTCTTGCCGTAGTGAAAATCCACGTGCTCGAAACGTACTTCGCCACGGGCCACGTCCAGCGGTTTGGCCTGCTCGTGATCGGTGACGCTGACCGGTTGCGAAATGGTGCGCAGACCGTCCTGGACCATGCCGATGTTCTCGAAAATGCCGGTGACTACCCACATGATCCAGCCGGACATGTTGACGATGCGGATCACCAGGCCGGTCGCCAGGGCAATCGCGCCAACGGTAATCAACGACTGTGTCCACAGCCACAAGGCCAACGCAGTAGTGCCGACGATCAGCAAGCCGTTCATGGCGGTAATTACCACGTCCATGCTGGTGACCACGCGGCCGGCCATCCGCGCTTTGACGGTCTGTTCTTCGATGGCTTCCTTGGCGTAGTGCTGTTCGAAATTGGTGTGGGCGAACAGCTTCAGCGTGGCGATGTTGGTGTAGCCATCGACGATGCGCCCCATCAGTTTTGAACGCGCATCGGAGGCTTCCACCGAGCGGTCTTTCACCCGAGGTACGAAATAATAGAGCGCGCCGATGTAGGCAACGATCCACGTCAGCAGCGGGATCATCAGGCGCCAGTCGGCCTCGGCGAACAACACCAGCGAGCTGATCGCGTAGATCACCACGTGCCACAGCGCGTCCACTGCCTGCACTGCCGAGTCACGCAGCGAGTTGCCGGTCTGCATGATTCGCTGGGCGATGCGCCCGGCAAAGTCGTTCTGGAAGAAATTCAGGCTCTGTTTGAGCACGTAGCTGTGGTTCTGCCAGCGGATCATGCTGGTCATGCCGGGGCTTAACGTCTGATGCACCAGCAAGTCGTGCAGGCCGAAGAAGATCGGTCGCAGCACGAGGGCAACCACCAGCATCCACGTCAGTTCGAGGGCATGGTCGCTGAAGAAATTCGGGTTCGGTGTGCCTTGGGCCAGGTCGATGATGCGGCTCAGGTAACTGAACAGCGCCACTTCGATCAATGCGGCGAACAGGCCAACGACGAGCAGGGCGGCGAAACTTGGCCAGACCTGCTTGAGGTAATAGGTATAGAAGGGGAGAACGCGGTCCGGCGGAGACGCCGTCGGGGCTTCACGGAATATGTCGATCAGTTGTTCGAAACGGCGATAGAGCATCAGATAACCGCCCGGAGCACGGGCTCTCCTTTTATCGGTGTGAGCGGCGTGGGGTTAATCCAGCGCCGCTCGATACGCCCTGTACAGCTTAGTCGATGACTTTGGCCGACTTGATGAATACAGGGTCGGCAGGTACGTCTTTCATGCCGCTTTTGGTGGTGGTCGGCGAGTTGACGATGATGTCGACCACGTCCATGCCTTTGACCACTTTGCCGAATACTGCGTAGCCGTCGCCCTGGTCGAGGAAGTCGTTGTCCTTGACGTTGATGAAGAACTGGCTGGTCGCCGAATCAGGTACGGAAGTGCGAGCCATGGACAAGGTGCCACGAACGTTAGCCAGACCGTTTTTGTGTTCGTTCTTGATAGGGGCCTTGGTTTCTTTTTGCTGCATCTGTTGAGTGAAACCGCCGCCCTGAACCATAAAGCCCGGGATCACGCGGTGGAAAATCGTGTTGTTGTAGAAGCCGCTGTTCACGTAATCCAGAAAGTTCTTGGTACTGATCGGCGCTTTGACCGGGTCCAGTTCGATTTCGATCTGGCCGTTGGTGGTGTCCAGCAGCACGTGCGGTGCTTTGGCCGGCGTGGCAGCCATCAGGTTGGCGGCAAACAGCACAGTACCAGCGGCGAGGGCGAGTTTTTTCAACATGGGTCAGTGATCCTGAGATTGAATATCGGCTGCGGCGAGGAACTCCAGCAGCGTTTGATTGAAGCGTTCGGGTTGATCGAGCGGGGTGGCGTGGCGCGAATCGGCGATCACCACCAGCCGCGCATTCGGCAGCAGTTTTACATAGGTTTCTTTCAGTGCCACCGGTGTGTAATCACGGTCGGCGCTGATGACGAGCGTTGGACAGGTCACTCGGGAAAGTCGTTCCTGAACGCCCCAGCCAACAATCGCATCGAAGCTGGCGAGATAAGCACGTTTGTCGTTTTTTGCCCAGCGCTCAGCCATTTTCTGCCGCAGATCGGCTTGTTCCGGTTTCGGAAAAAGCTTGCCGCCAAGGGCTTCGCCGATGGTCGCGAGGCTGAGTACGCGCATCAGGCTCCAGCGTTTGAACCACTGCCAGTAATCGTCGCGGCTGCGGATTTTGACTTCTGGGGCGCTGTTGACGATGGTCAGACTCTTGAGCAGATGAGGCTGATCGACGCCGAACTGGAAGCCGATCATGCCACCCATCGACAGCCCGACGTAATGCACCGGGCCGAGGTTCAAGTGCTCGATCAGCGCGAGCAGGTCGGCGCTGAAACCGGCAATGCTGTAGCGCTCGCGCGGTTTGTCCGAGCGACCGTGGCCGCGAATATCCGGAACGATCACCCGGTAATGCGCGGCCAGTGCCGGGATCTGCATTTCCCAGTCCAGTGTGCTCGAGCCGAGCCCGTGAACCAGCAGCAACGGCGTGCCGTGGCCATATTCCTCGTAGTGCAGGTTGCAACCATCGTGCTCGAAATACGCCATCGGTGAACTCCGTGTCAGGCTTGTTCAGGGGCGGCGAACGGTGCGTCCAGCGGCAAGGTGTCGAAGGTACGCAGCAGTTCGATGAGGATTTGCGTGGCCGGGCCCAAGGGTTTGTCCTTGTTCGAATACAGATAGAAGCTCGAGTTGCGGTTGCCGCCCCTGTCCAACGGTAGCAGCTTGAGCGAGCCATCTTTCAGTTCGCGCTCGATCATATGCCGTGGCAGCCAGGCAAAACCAAGTCCGCTGCTGACGAACGTGGCCGCCGTGGCGAGGCTGCCGACGGTCCAGCGCTGTTCGGCGCCGAGCCAGCCGACATCACGCGGCTGCTGGCGGCCGGAGTCGCGAATCACCACTTGCATCTGGGTTTCCAGATCCTGAAAGCTCAATTCGCGATTGAGCCGATGCAGCGGGTGATCGGGATGAGCAACGGCGACGAATTCGACGTCGCTCAGTTCCGCACCAAGGTAACCGGGAATGCTCAGGCCGGTGATGGCCAGATCAGCCACGCCTTCGAGCAGCACTTCCTCGACCCCCGACAATACCTCCTCACGCAGACGCACGCGGCAGCCGCGACTCTGCGGCATGAACGCGGTCAACGCGCGGACGATGCGCGCACTCGGGTAAGCAGCGTCGACCACCAGACGGACTTCAGCTTCCCACCCTTGCTCCATGTGGTGGGCGAGGTCTTCCAGTTGGCTGGCCTGTTTCACCAGTTGCCGCGAACGGCGCAGCAACACGCCACCGGCTTCGGTGAGCACGGCTTTACGCCCGTCGATGCGCAGCAACGGCACACCGAGCTGATCCTGCATGCGGGCGACGGTGTAACTCACCGACGATTGCGAACGGTGCAAGGCCTCGGCGGCCTGGGCGAATCCGCCGTGGTCGACCACGGCCTGCAATGTTCGCCATTGATCAAGGGTCACGCGGGGCGCTTTCATCAATAGCTCCTCTTGTCCTAAGCTGGCCGTCCCTCATGGAGACTGCCGAATGAAAAAATTCTGTTGTGTGCTGCTGGCGCTGCTTCCGTTGACTGCTTTCGCGTACCCGATCGATGTGCAGAAAGAACTCAACGGCATGAAGATCGATTACGAGACCTTCGACACCGATAACGACATCGGCTCGATTCGGGTGGCCAACTACGGTGATGTCGATGCGACGTGCAAAGCGGTGTTCAGCAATGGCCCGGAAGCACCGCGCACCCGCACGATCGATGTCCCGGCCGGCAAACACAAAAACGCCACGGCCAAGTTCACCCGCGAGATCATCAAGCTGCGCATCAAACTGACCTGCACGCCGAAATAACAGTCGCCTCCTGTAGGAGTGAGCCTGCTCGCGATAGCGGTGTCCCAGATAAATCAATATCGCCTGACACGCCGCTATCGCGAGCAGGCTCACTCCTACAGGAGCATGATTCAGCATCTAAACGAATTATTCGATGCTTTGCAGCAATTATTTGCGCTTTTTCATCGATTCGACTCTGTTTAACCTTCACTCCATCGACCTACAACATTCTCGGATGGAGGCTACACACCATGTCCCGCGTTCTGATCATCGAAAGCAGCGCCCGCCAGCAAGATTCGGTTTCCCGTCAACTGACCCAGACCTTCATCAGTCAGTGGAAAGCGGCGCATCCGGCCGATCAGATCACCGTGCGTGACCTCGCCGTGAACCCGGTGCCACACCTGGACATCAATCTGTTGGGCGGCTGGATGAAACCTGCCGAGCAACGCAACGCCAACGAGCAAGCTTCGCTGGACCGTTCCAACGAACTGACTGATGAATTGCTTGCTGCCGACGTGCTGGTGATGGCCGCGCCGATGTACAACTTCGCCATCCCGAGCACCCTCAAGGCCTGGCTCGACCACGTGCTGCGTGCCGGCGTGACCTTCAAGTACACCGAAACCGGCCCGCAAGGCCTGCTCAATGGCAAACGTGCCTACGTGCTCACTGCTCGCGGTGGTATCTACGCCGGTGGCCCGGCGGATCATCAGGAACCGTACCTGCGCCAGGTCATGGGTTTCATCGGCATCAACGACGTGACGTTCATTCACGCCGAAGGCATGAACCTCGGTGGCGATTTCCAGGAGAAGGGCCTGAATCAGGCCAACGCCAAGCTGTCCCAGGTCGCTTGATATGTTAATCGCCAGATAATCGCCGATTGTTTAAGTGACCTGGCGCAACCCCTTCAAGGCTCTACGCGCATCGAACCTCCCTTTGCACTTGTTGCTCCTGAGTGCTGTAGCCCGATTGAACGCATTAGCGAGATCGGGCTTTTTTTTGCCTGTGATGCACAGAACGACGTAGATCCCTGTAGGAGTGAGCCTGCTCGCGATGGCGGTTGTTCGGACACATCAGTATTGACTGACACGCCGCTATCGCGAGCAGGCTCACTCCTACAGGGGATTTGTGTTGTTGGAGGGTTCGCGGTCTTGCGCAAAAACCGCTATCGTCGCCGCCATTCAAATTAGGGGCGAGCATGGGCTATCTACTTTTTGTCACGCTGATCCAGGCGTTTTCCTTCAGTCTGATCGGTGAATACCTGGCCGGTCATGTCGACAGCTACTTCGCGGTGCTGGTGCGTGTGGTGCTGGCCGGGCTGGTGTTCATTCCATTGACCCGCTGGCGCTCGGTCGAACCTTCATTCATGCGCGGCATGCTGGTGATCGGCGCGCTGCAGTTCGGTGTGACCTATGTCTGTCTGTACCTGAGTTTCCGTGTGCTGACGGTACCGGAAGTGTTGCTGTTCACCATCCTCACGCCGTTGCACGTGACCCTGATCGAAGACGCGCTGAATCGGCGCTTCAATCCGTGGGCGCTGATCGCCGCGCTGGTGGCGGTGGGCGGGGCGGCGGTGATTCGTTTCGACAGCATCAATCCGGATTTCTTCATGGGCTTCTTGCTGCTGCAACTGGCCAACTTCACCTACGCGGCAGGGCAGGTGATGTACAAGCATCTGGTGGCGAAACACCCGAGCGATCTGCCGCACTATCGGCGTTTCGGCTTCTTCTACCTCGGCGCGCTGGCGGTGGTGCTGCCGGCATTTCTGATGTTCGGCAAAGCCAACTTCCTCCCGGAAGCGCCGCTGCAGTGGGGCGTGTTGCTGTTCCTCGGTCTGGTCTCGACCGCGTTGGGCATGTACTGGTGGAACAAGGGCGCGTGCATGGTCAACGGTGGCACGCTGGCGGTGATGAACAACCTGCATGTGCCGGTGGGGCTGCTGCTGAATTTGCTGATCTGGAATCAGCATGAGGAACTGGGGCGGTTGTTCCTTGGCGGCAGCGTCATCCTCGCTGCCGTATGGATCAGCCGACTGGGCATCCGCAAATCCCCAGCCACCGCATAACCCCTGTAGGAGTGAGCCTGCTCGCGATAGCGGTGTATCAGTCAATATGGATTTGTCTGACACACCGCTATCGTCGGAACGCCGCCCGGAGCAGGCTCACTCCTACAGTTTTGATCGGTGGGGTTACATGAGGTGTTTCTGCGGCTCGGGAATGCTGGCCGCTCCGAGCACCGCCGGCAGCAGGCCAGAGCGCAAATCCCCGCCACTCGGCTGCTGATAAAGACTCAGCCCAAACTCCGGCAGCACCGCCAGCAGGTAATCGAAAATATCCCCCTGAATCCGCTCGTAATCGGCCCACGCCGTGGTGCTGGTGAAACAGTAGATTTCCAGCGGAATCCCCTGCGCGGTGGTTTGCATCTGCCGGACCATGCAGGTCATGTTTGGCTGAATCTCCGGATGACTCTTCAGATACGCCAGCGCATAGGCGCGGAACGTACCGATATTGGTCATCCGCCGGCGGTTCGCCGACATCGCCGCGACATTGCCCTGCGCCTCGTTCCACGCCTTGAGCTCGGCTTTCTTGCGGCTCATGTAGTCAGTCAGCAGGTGCACCTGGGTGAGCTTTTCTTCTTCGTCATCGCGGATGAAACGCACGCCGCTGGCATCGATGAACAGACTGCGCTTGATCCGCCGGCCGCCGGATTGCTGCATGCCGCGCCAGTTTCTGAACGACTCGGACATCAGGCGCCAGGTCGGGATCGAGACGATGGTCTTGTCGAAATTCTGCACCTTGACCGTGTGCAGAGTGATGTCGACCACATCACCGTCGGCACCGACTTGTGGCATTTCGATCCAGTCACCGACGCGCAACATGTCGTTGCTGGTCAACTGCACGCTGGCGACGAATGAGAGCAGCGTGTCCTTGTAGACCAACAGAATCACCGCCGACATCGCACCCAGACCGGACAGCAGCAACAGCGGCGAACGGTCGATCAACGTTGCGACGATGATGATCGCGCCGAACACGTACAAGACCATTTTCGCCAGTTGCACGTAGCCCTTGATCGAGCGCGTGCGTGCATGTTCGGTGCGTGCATAGATGTCGAGCAGAGCATTGAGCAGGGCGCTGACCGAGAGCAGCAGGAACAGAATGGTGAACGACAACGCCACGTTCCCGAGAAAGGTCATCGCGGTTTTGCTCAGTTCCGGCACCAGATGCAGACCGAACTGGATCACCAGCGACGGCGTCATCTGCGCCAGGCGCTGAAACACCTTGTTGTGGCGAAAATCATTGATCCAGTGCAGCGCCGGCTGGCGGCCAAGCATGCGGCTGGCGTGCAAGATCAGGTAACGCGCCACTCGTCCGAGTACTAGCGCGATGACCAACAGCAGCATCAGCGCCAGGCCGGCTTGCAGAAATGGATGCTGTTCCAGGGTGCCCCAGAGGTCCTGGGCTTTGAGCCAGAGCTGTTTGAAATCCATATGAGTAACGATTCTTCTGTAGGAAGCGATGGGCGATTAGAGCATTTAAGACGCCGTGTATTACCGTTGGAGACAAATCGAGCAACAAAAAAGCCACTGATTACGTCCGTTTGTATAAAGAAACTCGGCCTGAGCGCTCGAAACCGGTAACCTATGCAGCTGTTTTTTTGCATATCTTCGAGGTAGCACCCGTGTTTTCCCAATTCGCCCTGCACGAACGCCTGCTTAAAGCTGTGGCCGAGCTGAAATTTGTCGAGCCAACGCCTGTGCAAGCCGCGGCCATCCCGCTGGCGCTCCAAGGGCGTGATCTGCGGGTGACGGCGCAAACCGGTAGCGGCAAAACCGCCGCTTTCGTTCTGCCAATCCTCAATCGCCTGATCGGCCCGGCCAAGGTTCGCGTCAGCATCAAGACGCTGATCCTGCTGCCGACCCGTGAACTGGCCCAGCAGACCCTGAAGGAAGTTGAACGCTTTTCGCAGTTCACCTTCATCAAGTCCGGCCTGATCACCGGCGGTGAAGACTTCAAGGTCCAGGCCGCGATGCTGCGCAAAGTGCCGGACATCCTCATCGGCACCCCGGGCCGGATGATCGAGCAACTCAACGCCGGCAATCTCGACCTCAAAGAAGTCGAAGTGCTGGTGCTTGACGAAGCCGACCGCATGCTCGACATGGGTTTCGCCGAAGACGTACAGCGTCTGGTCGACGAATGTCCGAACCGTCAGCAGACCATGCTGTTCTCGGCCACCACCGGCGGTTCCGGCCTGCGCGACATGATCGGCAAGGTGCTGAACAACCCTGAGCACCTGCAGCTCAACGCGGTCAGTCAGCTGAACTCGACCACCCGTCAGCAAATCATCACCGCCGACCACAATCAGCACAAAGAGCAGATTGTGAACTGGCTGCTGGCCAACGAGACCTACCAGAAGGCCATCGTCTTCACCAACACCCGCGCCATGGCCGACCGCATCTACGGCCGCCTCGTGGCTCAGGAATACAAAGCGTTCGTGCTGCACGGCGAGAAAGACCAGAAGGATCGCAAACTGGCGATCGACCGTCTGAAGCAGGGCGGCGTGAAGATCCTCGTGGCCACCGACGTTGCGGCCCGTGGTCTGGACGTTGATGGTCTGGATCTGGTGATCAACTTCGACATGCCACGCAGCGGCGACGAGTACGTGCACCGCATCGGTCGTACTGGCCGCGCCGGTAACGACGGTCTGGCGATCTCGCTGATCTGCCACGGCGACTGGAACCTGATGTCGAGCATCGAGCGCTACCTCAAGCAGAGCTTCGAGCGCCGTACCATCAAGGAGGTCAAAGGCACCTACGGCGGGCCGAAAAAGGTCAAGGCCTCGGGCAAAGCCGTTGGTGTGAAGAAGAAAAAGACCGACGCGAAGGGCGACAAGAAGAAAACCGCCGCCAAGACGCCGACCAAGCGCAAGAGCGCCAACCGTCCGAAGCCGGATTCGTTGGTGAGCAGCGACGGCATGGCCCCGCTGAAGCGCCGCAAGCCAGCAGAACCTGCGGCTGAGTAAGTTTCAGGCGCGCATAAAAAACCCGGACAATGTCCGGGTTTTTTTTCGTCCATCAGTTGCCGAGCTGGCCACTGGTGTCGGCGTCAAAGCGCCGCTTGGCTTGATCCGCTGCCGGTTTCAGTGCGGCGAGCAGTGTTGCTTCGCTGTACAACTGCGTGGTCGCCAGTTCTTTCGGTGTTGGCTCGATCGGGATCAGCACGTCTTCACCGTCGGCATGCAGCCAGATCGCGACAACGTGCAGGGCCGAGACAAACAGCACGCGCAACTCAACGGTCTTGCCCTGAAGTTGCGGCGCTTGCTCTGCCAGTTTCAACGCTCCCACTGTCGCGGCGGCGTGATCGCCGTGGTTCAACGAGGCGAACTCGACGTGACCGCGCACTTCAGCCAATTGCGCATCGGCAATCGTCACGCCGTCGGCAAATACCAGGTAATGCCAGTCGCCGAGGCGAGCCTCCTTCAGGCCTTTGCCGTGGCTCAGGTCCTCCAGGTTCAACGAGTAGCCGCGATAGGCTTCGCTGAGACTGATTTTTGCAGGTGCCGTGTTGGCGAACTGGCGATTGGCGCCAAAGCCCTGGGTTTGCAGCGCGGCTTGCAGCGCCGGGCGCAAAGTCTGAACGCCGTTGGAAGGCGCCTTTGGATAAGTCAGTTGCATGATGTCGCCCTCCTAGTTTTTTACCGTGAAGTAGGTGTGAGTCCAATTGCCGCCGCCGTTGTAGGCGCGGGGGAATGCGTTCAGTGCGCGGGTCGAATAACCGTAGATCGAGTCTGCGACCAACACGTAATCGCCGTTGGTACCGTAAATCGTCAGGAAATGCGCACCACCACCGTACCAGGCGCAACGCAAGCCGACGGGGCGGCCCATGCTGATCTGGTTCTGGATGGCCGACATCTGCAGCGAACCCTGATTCATGCCGTTGTAGCTACGGGTGGTTTGCAGCGCCGAATCCAGATAGCCGTAGACGTTGCACGGCCCCGGCTGATTGCAGCAGTTGCGATCGAGCTGGGTGCTGGCGACGCCGCACTGCGTCCAGTTGCCGGTGCCGTAATAGTTGCCGACCGAGGCGGAAACGGCGGCCCAGCACCAGTTGGTCTGGGTCTGTTTCTGCATGTTGAAGTTGAGGCTGCCGGCGGCGAGGGCGCTGAGCTGTTCAGCGGCTTCGACTTCGGCGAGTTGCGGGTCGAGCAGGTGACCGGCCAGGCACCTTGGCAGTGATTCGCCGGTGAATTGTGTTGCTGCTGTGGTTAACATTTTTCAATCCTCCATGAGTGAAAACAAGCGTCCAGCTTGTGTGGGTATAGCGGTGTTGCCGAGCGATCGGTGCTTAACGGGTGCCATCTTCTGTGGCCGGTTCCGATCTCCTTGCTCGAGGTAACCCTAGCCAGAGATATGCGTTAGTGCAAATAAATAAATGCGTTAATGCATTTTTAGTGGCAAAAGATCGCAGCCTTCGGCAGCTCTACAGGGTTTTGTGTAGGAGCTGCCGCAGGCTGCGATCTTTTGATCTTGCTGTTAGCCCTCGGTCTTCTTCTCGGCAGAATTCAGTTCTTTCAACCGCTGATCAATCAACTGACATTTATCCGGCAGATCCGCACTGGCCGTACCCAGATCCATCTTCTGCAATTCGGCATTGATCTCTTTGGCCTTGGCCGGATTCTGCTCGGTCAGCTTCGAGACTTCCTTGGCCAATTGTTCGCGCTTTGCGGTGGCTTCTTCAGGCGTGCAGGCCCAGACGGGCAGGGCACAGGTGAGGGTGGCGGCGAGGGTGAGTTTGATCAGGGTTTTCATGGGGGCAGGCCTCAGTTCCGGTTAAGGCGGGTTAATCGGTTGAGGGTTCAAAGACGTGAAAAGTTCAGTGCTGCTCGCTTGCAGCCCCGATCGGATTATGCAAACAACAGGTAGCGATCTTCGCCAAAATTACATATTTATGAGCGCAGCCCGCGAGCTAGAGCGGTTGCGAGAATAGTGGCGTAGCGGCTTATTGACGCCAGAATGATGGCGATCTAACATCGGGCTGTCACATTGATATCAATGTGTGTTTTCGAGGGATCGAACAGAAGTTTCGCAGCCTGTCTGCGATTGTTTAGCAATGCTTTGGACGCTCTGACCATTGCGCTAAATCTCCTGATTCAGCTTATGACTCACCGGCACTCTGGTTTTGGCTGGTCGGGGATTGCTTTGCCTGTTGTTTTTGCCAATCAACCTGCAGCAACGAGATCTCAACATGGATGTTCGCCCGTACGCGGTATTCACGCATCAAGCCTCTGACGCCCTCGGAAAATCTGAGAAGGTCTGCGGCGTACCCAAACGCGGCCTGGCGTTTTTGCTGGCGAACGTCATGTTCTGGCAACCGATGTGGGCGCAGGCTGATGGCATTGTGGTGGCCAACCCGAACACCTCGCTGGATCGCGCCGGCAACGGCGTGCCGATCATCAATATCGCCACGCCTAATGCCAGTGGCCTGTCGCACAACCAGTTCCACGACTACAACGTCGGTGCGCAGGGTCTGATCCTCAACAACGGCTCGACGCAGAATAATCTCACCCAGTTGGGCGGGCATATCGTCGACAACCCGAACCTGAAAAACAGCGGTTCGGCGCAGGCGATTCTCAACGAAGTCATCAGCGGTAACCCGAGCCAGTTGCGCGGCTACACCGAAGTGGCGGGGCAGTCAGCGCGGGTCATCGTCGCCAACCCTTACGGCATTACCTGTAATGGCTGCGGTTTCATCAACTCGCCACGGGTGACCTTGACCACCGGTAAACCAGTGCTCGACAACGGTCGGCTGGATCGTTTTCAGGTTGATCAGGGTTCGGTGGCCATCGAAGGTGCAGGCCTCAACGCGACCAACGTCGACCGTTTCGAAATCATCACCCGCAGCGCAAAGATCAACGCGCAACTGCAGGCGCAGAACCTGACGATTGTCGCCGGGCGCAACGACGTCAACGCACAAACCCTGAATGCCACCGCCCGCGCCGATGACGGCAGCAGCAAACCGCAACTCGCCATCGACTCCTCGGCGCTGGGCGGCATGTACGCCGGGGCGATCAAACTGGTCGGCACCGAGGCCGGTGTCGGCGTGAAACTCGACGGCAAGCTGATTGCCAGCGGCGGTGATATTCAACTCGATGCCAACGGTCAGTTGAGTCTGGCCGACACCTCGGCCACTGGCGCGGTCAACGTCAAGGCCGCCAGCCTCGACGCGCGCGGCCCGGTTTACGCCGGCACCGCGCTCAACGTGCAAACCCAAGGCAACCTGACCAACCGCCAGACCCTCGCGGCCCGCGACAGCATCAGCCTCAGCGCGAGCGGCCAACTGACCAACGCCGGCGCCATCGAAGCCGGAGTCAATGCCGACGGCAGCCGCAATGCCAGCGGCGACCTGAGCCTCACCGCGCAGAATCTCGACAACACCGGCAAAAGCCTCACCGCCAGCCGCAATCTGACGGTCAACACCGCGCAAACCCTGAACAACCAGAGTGGCACGCTCAATGGGCAAACCACCGTCATCACGGCGGCGACACTGAACAACAGCAACGGCGAGATTGCCAGCAGCGGCACCACCCGGCTCAACGCCGGTACGGTGAACAACCGCAGCGGCCAGATTCTCGGCGACCTGGGCCTGAATATCGACCTCAGCGGTGCCATGGACAATCGCGACGGCGTACTCGGTTCTGCCCAGTCGGTGAGTTTCACAGCCGCCAGCCTGGATAATCGAGATGCCGGCGCGCTGGTCAGCGATGGTTACCTGACCGCGCGCGTCAGCGGGTTGCTCGATAACCGCAACAAAGGTGAGATCACCGCCAAAGGCGCCATCGATGCGCAGACCGGCAGCCTCGACAACCGCGACGGCAAAGTCATCGGCAAAACCACCTTGGCATTGCGCAGTGATTCGGCGGATAACCGCGTTGGAACAATTCAGGCCGACCAGCAACTGACGCTGAATGTCGGTCAACTCGACAACCGCGACAAAGGCAAGGTCAGCGGCAAGGCCGGGATCGCTTACTCCGGCTTACGTCTGGATAACAGCGGCGGCTTGATCAGCGCTGTCGGCCCGGTCACGCTCACTGTCGCCGAGGTGCAAAACGCGCTGGGGCGTATTTCCAGTCAGGGTGATCTGCTCGCCACAATTGGTCTTTTGCAACAGCAGGGCGGTGCACTGGTGGCGCAGGGCAACCTGAGTCTGACGGGCAAAACCCTCGATAACCGCAACGGCGGGTTGGTGGGCACCACGAAAGCACTCACGGTGAATGTCGAAGAAATCGACAACCGCGCCGGGGAACTCTCCGCCAGCCAGTTATTGACCCTCACCGGACAGCGTCTGAACAACGCCGACGCTGGCAAGGTCCTCGCTGGCAAGAACCTGGCGCTGGCAGTCGCTACGGTCAACAACCAGAACAAGGGGCTGATCAGCGCCAAAGGGGCGGCGACGGTAACGGGCCGCGTGCTGGATAACAGCAACGGCAACCTCGAAATTCTCAGTGGTCTGGACATTACCCTCGACGAAGCTTTGCTCAACGTACAAGGTCTCATCAGCAGTGAGGGTTCATTGACCGCTCATGCCGGTCGTATCGACAACAGTGCCGGTAGTCTGGGCAGTGCCGGTGAGCTGCTGTTGAACAGTCGTGGCGATCTGCTCAATCAGGCCGGTTCGATCAGCACTGACAGCAGTTTGACCCTCAACAGTGACCGTCTCGATAACAGTCGCAAAGGTTTGATCTCCAGCAAGGCAATCGCCCGGCTCGGCAGCGGCGATTTCGATAACAGCCAGAGCGGCCAGGTGGTCAGTGGTGCAGCGCTGGATATCAGGGCAAAGCAGGTCAATAACGGCACAGGACGAATTGCCAGCCAGCAGGCCCTGACGATGTCGGTCAGCGGGCTGGATCAGCAGGGCGGTGAACTGTTCAGCAAGGCTGATCTGACCCTCGACCTGAACAACGGCCAGTTGAATAATCAGAAAGGTTTGATCAACGCACCTAGTGCGTTGTTGCTGAAAAACCTCAACGGCGTGAACAACCAGGGTGGTGAAATTTCCAGTCAGCAAGCCTTCACGCTGGCAGCACAGGAACTCGATAACAGCAACGGCAAATTGCTCAGCCAGCTGGGGCTGATGCTGCGTATTGCACGAGCGTTGAACAACACCAAAGGCATTATTGCCGGCGCTTCGCTGGACAGTCATAGCGACAGCCTCGACAACCACGAAGGGCTGATCAGCAGCCGTGGCGAGCTATTGCTGGTCACCGAAAAGGGGCTGGATAACCAGCTTGGTACGCTCATTGCCGACGGACAACTCACGCTTGCGGCACAGGCGCTGGATAACGCCGGCGGCAACATTGCCAGCAAGGCCGATGCCACCGTCAATGCACAGAGCCTGAACAACCAGAAGGGCCAACTGATCGCCACCGGTGTGCTCGGTCTGACCGCTGAAACACTCGATAACCGCCAAGGTGGACTTCTGGGGGCTACGCAGGCCCTGACCCTCAACAGCGGCGAGATAGACAACCGTGGAGGCGAAATTACCAGCAACTCGACCGTGACGATCACCGCCGACAACGTCGACAACAGCGATGCCGGGCAGATTTTCTCGGGGCAGGCGCTCACGCTGACAGTCGATCGCTTGCTCAATCGCAACAGCGGTCTGATCAATTCCCGATCCCTGTTCAATCTGCACGGACGTGTGCTGGATAACAGCGCTGGCAATCTGTTCAGCCTGCAGCAGGCGCACCTGGATCTGAGTGGTGCATTCGACAACAGTCACGGCAAGGTCAGTAGCGAACGCCAGTTGACGATCAGTACGGCTCAACTGACCAACACCATGGGCAGTCTGTCGAGTGCTGAAGATTTGACGCTCGACAGTCAGGGCGCAGTCGCAAATCAGGGTGGTTCGCTGGTGACTGACGGCGTGCTCAAGCTCGTCAGCACCCGCCTGGATAACAGTCAGAACGGCACAATCAGCGCCAAGGGCGCGGTGACGGTCACCACCGGGGCGTTTGACAACAGCCAGTCTGGACAGCTCAACAGCGCCAGCACGCTGGATCTGCACGCCGCTCAGGTGAATAACCGTGACCGAGGACGTATCGGCAGCGAAGAAGCGCTAACTGCATCGGTCACCGGGCTTGACCAGCAGGGCGGCCAATTGTTCAGCAAAACCAGCCTGAGCCTGGACATGAACAACGGTCAGTTGAACAACCAGAATGGCCTTATCAACGCGCCCGGTGCCTTGCTGCTCAAACAATTGAATGGCGTCAACAATCAGGGCGGTGAGATCTCCAGCAAACAGGCCTTCACGTTGACTGCGCAAAACCTGGATAACAGCAATGGCAGGCTTTTAAGCAGTCAGGGCCTGACGTTACGCATTGCCAATGCGCTGGATAACGTCAAAGGCTTGATCGGCGCGACGTCGATTGACGTTCGCAGCGCCAGTTTGAACAACAGCGGTGGCAGTCTGGACAGCCGAGGCAGGCTTGATCTGACCGTCGACGGCGTGTTGCGCAACGACGCCAATGGCGTGATCAACGCCGATAAAGCGCTGCAGATCAGCAGTGGCGATTTGAGCAATGACGGCGGGATGATACTGGCGGTGGACGCCATCACCTTAAACGCCATGGCGTTGAACAACCGTAACAACGGTTTGATCAACAGTCGCGGGACGCTGTCACTGACCGGTACGACCCTGGATTCCAGCAACGGCGGCGAGGTGTCCGCCAAGGATGATATCCATCTCACGCTGACCGCACTGACCCAGAACGGTGGCCGCTTACTGGGCGAAAAGGCCGTCACGGTGAATCTGGCGGATGGTGATCTCGACAACCGTAACGGTTTGCTCACAGCCAACGGCTTGCTGACCCTTGAACGTCTGCGTGATCTCGATAACGACAGCGGCGAAATCTCCAGCAGCCTCGGATTCGACGTGGTTGCACGGAACGTGATCAACAACGCTGGCAAGTTGATCAGCAGCCAGAAACTGACCCTCGACGGCACTCGTCTGGTCAACCGCAACGGCTTGATTTCAGGTTGGGAAGGCCTGGTCGTCAAAGGCGCCAGCCTCGATAACCGCAGCGGTGGCACGCTCTCCAGTCGCAATGGCAATGTGTTCGTGGCCATGCAGGGTGACCTGCTCAACAGCGGTTCTGGCGCTCTGGTCAGTCATGGCAGGCTGAACGTCGAGGCCGGCAGTCTGGACAACAGCGACAAAGGCATTATCAGCAGTGGCGAGGGCCAGACACTGGCGGTGGACGGGACGCTCAATAACGCTGGGGGGGGCCTGATCGACAGCGGCGCCGCACTGACTATCAACAGCGCCACATTGAGTAACGTCGGCGGTACGGTCAATGCGCAACAGGCGATCGATGTCGGCGCAACGGGGCTGGACAACAGTAACGGCCAGATCGTCAGTGATGCTGCGATCAACCTCCGGCTTTCCGGAAAACTGAACAACAGCGCCGGCAAACTGGCCGGCGCGGGGCCTTTGAGCATCAAAGGCGTTACCGATCTGGGCAACCGCAACGGTCAACTGATCAGCCAGAGCACACTGGATCTGCAGGCGCAGTCGCTGGACAACAGCGACAAGGGCACCATTGCCGCCAAGGGCGATCTGACCATCACCGCCAGTGGGACCGTACTCAATCATGGCGATGGCTTGATCTATAGCCAGACCGCCGGTCTGCTGCTCAAGGCCAACAGCCTGACCAACGCCAAAGGCGCAATCCAGAGCCAGAACGGTTTGACACTCGATGTCATCGGCGACCTCGATAACCAGAGCGGCAGAATCATTGCCGAAACCGGTGCCGTCAGTCTCAACGCTGCCAACATCGACAACCGTGGCGGTGTGCTGGCGAGCATAAAAGGCGCATTGGAAGCACGCACTGTTGGCGTCCTGCGCAACGGCGTCGATCTGAACAACAATCGCCAGGGCGGCATCATTCAGGCGCAGGGTCTCAAACTCACGGCTCTGGCCGGATTGAGCAACAATGGCGGGCGGATCTCGGCGCAGGCCGCGGATGTGAGCATTACCACGGCGGCGCTGGATAACGGCAGCGGCGGTCTCTACGCGAAAAACCTGCTCAGCGTGAGCGGCACCCGGCTGGACAACAATGTCGGCCAGATCGCTGGCAATCGTATCGACCTGAATCTGCTCAACGATTTGAACAACCGTGGCGGTGTCATCGAAAGCGACACCACTCTGGCAGTCAAGGCGGCCAGCCTGGATAACCAGACCGGCAAGCTGCGCTCGCTGAGCAACAGTGGCAAAACCGCCTTTCAGATTGGCGGGCTGCTGGACAATCGCTACGGCGTACTGGAAACCGGTAACACCGATTTGACACTGGCCGTCGGCAGCTTTCAGAACAGTGGCGGTCAACTGCTGCATCTGGGCGAGGGCACGTTTGATATTTCCACGGCCAATGTCACCGGCGCAGGCGGCAGTATCGTCACCCGCGGCGGGCTGACCCTCAATGCCGATAGCTGGAGCAACTCCAGCGTGATTCAGGCAGGTCGGTTGAACGTCAACGTCAACAATTTCAGCCAGACTGCCAGTGGTCAGATACTGGCATCCACGCACCTGCAAGGGCGCGGTGGCGACTGGAACAACGACGGCTTGATCGCCAGTGACGGCACTCTGGATGTACAACTGACGGGCAGTTACGGCGGCAATGGCCGGGTTTCAAGCGTGGGTGACCTCACGCTCGGTGCGGCGCAACTGACTGTCAACGAGGCTGCCAGTGTCGCCGGTGGCGGTTTGACCAAGCTCAATGTGGGCGGCCAATTGACCAACATGGGGCGGCTGACATCGGCTGATGCAATGGAAATCAGAGCCGCTACGGTGAGCAATCTCGGCACGCTGGCCAGTGCCAGAAACCTGTTGATCAACGCGCAGAACCTGACGAACAACCGCATCCGCGTCAATCAAGGCTCACTGCTGTTCAGCGGTGGCCATATGGACCTGCAAGTCGGCACCCTGACCAACACTTACAGCGATATGTACAGCCTGGGTGACATCAATGTGTCGGGTTACAACGGTGCCGACCGTGCAGGCCGGATTGACAACCTGTCCGGGCGGATCGAGTCCACTGGCGATATGTCGTTGAAGTCGGCCGTGGTCAACAACAAGATGGAAAACTTCAGCGTCACCACTACCGAGGGCGATTCTTCGTCCATCGGGGTGCGTTGCTTCAACTGTGATTCCGCCCGGCCCAAGCATATGGAGGACGTTGATTCACACCTGGTCTGGCAGCAGACGTTCAACGTCACGGTTTCGGGTGACGCCGATGCTTCGAGCATCACCGCCGGACGTAATCTGAGCGTCACTGGTTCGGAGTTCATCAACTCCAACTCCACCGTGTCCGCGTCGTCCGACATCACCATCAATGTCGATACGTTCAACAACTCCGGCAGTTCGCTGGGCAGCTATTCGTCGCTCAAGTACATCACCAACAAGGCGCCGACCAGGACACTTTGGAGTCAAATTGTCGACTACAACAGCCACAATGATGCAGGTTACAACAAGGACATCCGGTTCTGGACTGCAGGAGGTGCAGAGTCGTCGGTGACACCTTGGCTCAAGAACAACCCCCACATCCTCGAGACCAGTACTCAATATATCGGTACGTATGCAAATGATGCCTCGGGTGGCGGTTATGTCACTTTTGGAGCGTCGCAATATGCTTCAGGGGTTCGCGTGCAGGCGCCGGCGGAAATCATCAACGCCACGCCGTTCCAGACGGTCATTACCGAGTCGGCGGGCAAGACCTATGTCCCGGCGATTGTGCAGGCCGGTGGCAACGTAGTGATCAACGCGACCAACAACATCAGTAACGGCGAACTGAAGTCGTTCAGTGCAACCGCTGCCGGCCCGGGGAAGACAGCCGACACGCGCGCCGGGGGTGGGGCCAAACCTACCGTAATCAGCCTCAACCGCCAATTGCCGCCAGATCTCGCGCAACAACAGGTCAACCCGTTGGCATCCCCCGGATTCGCACTGCCGAGCGGGCAAAACGGCCTGTTCCGCTTGAGCGGTCAAGGCGCCAGTTCGGGCGGCGCAGCGCCGCTGCCCGGTGGTTCGCAGAACTGGACCATCGGCGGCGCGTCAGTCACGCAAACCCAGCGTCAGGCCGAAGTGCCAAGTGGCGGGCGGACACTGACATTTGACTCGATCAACCCGGTCGGCGTGACTGATCGGCAACTGAGCACAGCCGATCGTAAAGGCGCAGATCCGAGCTCCGGCCAGAGCGCCATTGATGTCAGCGTCCAGTTCGGTGGTGGCTCGTCGAGCGGCGTCCCGAGCGCTCCGCTCAAGGACAACACCGGCCAGACGCTGGCCAGGGTACAGGGGCTGCCCAATACCCAGGCGCCATCGAATGCGCACAAGTACTTGATTGAAACCAACCCGGTACTCACCGAACTCAAACAGTTCATGAGTTCCGATTATCTGCTGGCCAAACTCGGTTATGACCCTGACCAAAGTGCCAAGCGCCTGGGCGATGGTTTGTACGAGCAGCGCTTGATTCAGCAGGCGGTGGTCGAGCGCACCGGACAGCGCTTCATTGATGGTCAGACTTCCGATGAGGGCCTGTTCAAGTACCTGATGAACAATGCTATCGCCAGCAAGGATCAACTCAATCTGTCGGTGGGGGTGACGCTCACCGCCGAGCAGGTTGCGGCGCTGACCCACGACATCGTCTGGCTCGAAGAGCACGAAGTGAATGGCGAGAAAGTGCTGGTGCCGGTGCTCTATCTGGCTCAGGCCAATAATCGGCTGGCGCCAAATGGTGCGTTGATCCAGGGCACTAACGTCAAGTTGATTGCTGGCAACGATCTGCAAAACGCTGGCACCCTGCGAGCCAGTAACAACCTGACAGCGGCAGCCGGCAATGACTTGGTCAATAGCGGCCTGATCGAGGCGGGCAACCGTCTCGACTTGCTGGCCGGCAACAGCATTGTCAACCAATCGGGCGGCATCATCACCGGGCGCGATGTCAATCTGGTCGCGGTGAAGGGCGACATCATCAACGAGCGCACGGTGACCAGCAGCGGTTTTGCCACACAGGGCTACTCACAGCATCGTGAGTACCTCGACAATGCATCACGCATCGAGGCCACCAACGATCTGAAAGCCAGTGCCGGCCGCGACTTCATCAGCACCGGCAGTGCACTGGTCAGTGGGCGCGATACCGTGATCGAGGCGG
The DNA here is from genome assembly GCF_004011755.1 of Pseudomonas sp. RU47. Classification (GTDB taxonomy): domain Bacteria; phylum Pseudomonadota; class Gammaproteobacteria; order Pseudomonadales; family Pseudomonadaceae; genus Aquipseudomonas. The sequence goes on from NZ_CP022411.1 coordinate 1,643,236, forward strand.
GGCGCGACGCGAGCATCGTTTCGGCGCAAAGCAACAATTCCGCGTTTACCGGTGCCACCACCAGCAGCGTTCATCAGGTCGGTTCGACTGCCACGGCCGGACGCGATTTTACCGTCAATGCCGGTCGGGATCTGTCGGTGATCGGCAGTCAGATCAGCGCCCAGCGTGATATCGGCATGAGCGCCGACCGTGATCTGTTGATCGTCTCGGCCGAAGAGGAATCCCATTCCTATTACAAATCGAAAAAGGTCACCGCGCAGGAAGACCATATTGATCAGATTGCCAGTTCGATCAGCGCCGGTGGCAAGGCCGGGTTCACCTCAGGTAAAGACCTGACCGTGGTGTCGAGCCGGATCACCGCAGGCGACGAAGCCTATCTGTTCGCCGGCAATGACATCAATGTGTTGGCCGCCGAGGATTACGACTATTCGCTGTACGACAAAAAGAAAAAAGGCAGCCTGGGACGCAAGGAAACCCGGCGTGACGAGGTGACCAAAGTCACCCATATCGGCAGTGAAATCAGCAGTGGCGGCGATTTGACGATTGCCAGTGGCGGTGATCAGCTCTATCAGGCGGCCAACCTGAAGGCCGGCAAGGACCTGACCATCAGCAGCGGCGGTGACCTGATCTTCGAAAGTGTCACCGACCTGAAAAAGGAGAGCCACGAGAAAAGCAAGAGCAGTCTGGCCTGGACCTCAGCCAAAGGCGCCGGGCAGACCGACGAAAGCATTCGCCAGAGTCATCTGCTTGCGGCCGGTGACATCGTTATCAAGGCGGCCGGCGACATTCGTATCGATGTCAAGGAAGTCAACCAGAAGACCGTGGCCGACAGCATCGATGCGATGGTCAAGGCTGATCCGCAACTGGCATGGCTCAAGGACATGCAGAACCGCGGCGACATCGACTGGCGCATGATCAAGGAAGTGCATGACCAGTGGGACTACGAAAGTTCCGGCATGGGCATGGGCGCCGCGATTGCCGTGGCGATCATTGTCACGGTGTTGACGGCCGGCGCCGCGAGCGCGGCAGTCGGCGGCACTCTGGCATCCGGAACCGGATCGACGTTCGCAGCGGCGACAGCAACCACCGCTGCCGGCGTTGGCAACGTTGCCTTGACTGCGGTGATCACCTCGATGGCCAGTACGGCGGCAGTCAGCGCTATCAACAACAAGGGCAATCTGGCCGACACCCTCAAAGACGTGCTCTCGGAAGAAAACATCAAGAGTTATGTCACGGCGGCGATCATTGCCGGTGCCGGCTCCTATACCAACACCTGGGGCAAAGTGACCGGGCCGCAGGGCAACCTGATCACCCAGAATGTCACCGAGCGACTCAAGGCTTATGCGGTCAATACCGCGCTCAAGGGGTTGCTGACCGGCGACGGCAGCGACAAGTCATGGCTGACCATTGCCGGCACCGGTGCGCTGGCGGAAATCTATGCGTACTGGACCGGTCGCGGACCTGATATCCGGCCGGGTGAAGACCGTGCGGGCGGCCCTAAATTCACGGAACTCGAGAATGGTCTGGTGCCACGCGAATGGATCAATGGCGAGTGGGTCGAGGGCAAGAACATTGGTCTGAATCAAGAATGTGCATCGTTGCTGGCGGTCTGTCACGGCACACTGATCAGCAATATTGCCAACTCGGTACCGGGCATGAATGCCTTTGCCACGTTGCATGACACCTGGATGGATAAGCTGATCATTGCCAAGAATGGCGTGGACATGACGTGGTATGAAAACGTCGGCAGCATGCCGCCGGCGTTAGTCGTCAACTACGGTGCGCTGTATGACCAGTATCGGCCATTGATTGAACAGACCAAGCGTGAAGCCAGGCAGTGACGCCATGGTCTCTAGAAGTACTCGGGCCTGGCTCGAGTACTTCAGCGAGTAGCTTTTTTGACGGCTTTTCTATTGATTACTGCTCATGGCAGCAACCGGAATTGCTGCCGCCTTCATACCGATCATGGTGCCGCACCCATTCCATGATCTCGTCCTCATTCCTGCCCTTGGGCGTGAGGTCGAGGTAGTTGTAGGCACCGACCAGCATGTCGAGACCGCGAGCGTAGGTCGAGTAGGTATGGAGAATCTCCCCGGCCTCATCACGATAAAACACACTCAACCCCGGCATTTCTTCCTCGGCGCTGTCAGTCTTTTCGTAGTTGTACGTAGCCTTTCCGGCCGCGACATCCTCAGCCCGGGCGCACACGCCGAAGTCATAGTTGAAGTCGCAACCCTCTGACGACACCCAGTCAAACTTCCAGCCCATGCGCCGTTTAAAGTCCTGGAACTCGTTGAACGGCGCATGAGATACCGCAACCACGGCGATGTCGTGATGAGCCAGATGCTGGTTGGCACCGTCGATGTGGTCGCTGAGGAACGAGCAGCCCTGACAGCCTTCCTCCCAGTCCTTGGCAAACATGAAGTGATAAACCACTAATTGGCTGTGTTTGCCGAACAGATCAGCCAGCTTTAATTCGCCGTTCGGCCCTTGGAAGTGGTAGTCCTTGTCGACCTTCACCCATGGCAATGCGCGACGTTTGGCGCTGAGGCGGTCGCGTTCTTTGGTGAAGGCTTTTTCGTCGGCGAGATGTTGCTTGCGGGCGGCGAGCCATTCTTCGCGCGATACCACCGGATGATTCTCAACGTTCATGATGATTTCTCCTGCGGGGGTTGAAACCGTCTGTTTCAGACTAGTCGTTTAACCCTGCGGGAAATCGACAGACCGCCGGTCGGTCGGCTCGGCAAATGCGGCTGAACGGCTGGGAACCGCTCAGGTCACAACCTATGAACGCGCCATAAATCACGCGCACCGGAGGTTGGATCAGGATGACGATTTATAACTGGGATTTGATTGAGCGATTGCTGCACGAAGTGCAGAACAGTGCCGGACACAGTTTTGCCCCTCGGGCCTACGCCGAAGACTATGCGGCGGAGAAAGCCAGTGCGGGCGAACCGATCGAGAACCTTGATCACCTGAAAACGCTGGCCTGCGACTATGAAAGGCTGCTGCTGTTGCGCGGCTATATCGCACCGCGTCCGGACGAAGAGGGCAGCACCGGAAACAATTTTGTCCTGACCCCGCGCGGTTCCAGCCTGCTTAGCCTGATCGACAGCAGCATTCCCGGCAACGATCACCCGCGTCAGGTGCTGGATGAGCAGGAGGATGCGCTGGCCGAGGCCACGTTTGATGAAGTGGCATCTAAAGCTCAGATCGCCTGAGTCCAAAGGTATCCCCATGTGGGAGCGAGCCTGCTCGCGAATACGGTCTGTCAGTGACATTTGAAGTAACTGATGCACCGCTTTCGCGAGCAGGCTCGCTCCCACATTGATCTTCGTGTTGTTCAGGTTTTTTGCGCAGCCTTCAGGCATTTGAGGTCGTTGAAGTCTTTGCGCACGCCTTCGATCTTCTTCAACAAGCGCTGACGCTGTTGCGGCGTACTCTGGGCCATCAGGTCCACCGCCAGCGAGCGTCCCTGCGCTTCAGTATCGGCGAAGGCTTTGCGGTAATCCGCTGTCCATAAACTCTCTCGATTGACCAGAAGCGTCTCGATTCTCTGTGGGAATTCGGGGCTTTTGCGTTGCGCCACGGCAGCACTGAACTGCTTCTGCCAATGGGCGCGATTGGCGATCCATTGGGTGTACTGATCGCCCAACGCGGTCGACCAAGCCATGACCCGCTGTTCCTGGGTGGCGCTCAAGGGGCCGAGCCAGTCATTCAAGCGTTTAACCATTCGCGCGCCACGCTCGGCAATTTGTTGATCAAGCGGTGGTTTGAGGTATTCCTGCTGACGCTTGCGCAGATCCTTGGCAAACGCGTCATTCATCTCGGCCACTTGCTTGTCATCCAGACCTTGCAACAGCTCAATGGCCGAAGGGGTGATCTCTCGAGCGGTTTCGGCAATGGCCTGCTTGGCTTCCGTCGTGCGCGCCTGTAACGCGGCATCGGTGACCTGATTGGTTTCGACCATGGTCTGCAGGCGATCAAGCCAGTCCAGATAACCCGGCAATTGCGTGGTGCAATGCCAGCTCAGGTGGTCCTTGAGGCGTTCGTTGAACCAGTCCTTCTGCTCGCCGTTCATGTCCAGGTAATCACCGAGCGTCCACGGAATAATGACGTCGAGATTGCGATAGGCCAGGCCGACGCGACTGCAAGCGCCGAGGGCGAGGGTGAAAATCAGTAGAGCGGCGATGTGCTTGAAACAGCGAGACATGGGCGAATCCTTGCGTGAGCCTGGCTTCGAGGATCTGATTCCTATGTGAACGCAGAATGAACCCGGCAGTTCAGCCGATCAATAGAACGCGCGTTCGGCCTTGAGGGTGACGAGGCCGTCGCACTGGCTGTTGTGCCCGGAATAGGCCGAGCAATCGCTGCCGCTGAGGCTGGAATTGCTGTAGATCAGGTCGAGATCGACCCCCATGAACGGTCGGGACAATTTCACTGACCAGTCGGTAAAACTGCTGACATAACCACCGTCCACGGCGACGGGCGTGTTCAGTTGGTGGGTGGTGTATTTCATGCTGACGCCGATGCCGAACGGTTGATTGCCGCCAAGGTCGGCAAACAAGGTGTTGTTCTGTTTGTCCGGGTCGTTGCTCAAGGCCACGCCGAAACGACTGCCGAGCAGGGTCAGGCCGCCGAAAAGCTCCTGACTGTCGAGGGTGTCTACTTCGGGATAGCTGTAGTGGATCATGCCGACTTCATAGCCGAGGGTTTGATCGAAGGGCTGTTTAAAGCCGACGTAGGAATCGATTTCGAGATTCTTGCCAGGTGTGATGCCCATGCTCGGCGCGTACTGGCCAACGTAGAGACCACTGTCGTGGCTGAGGTCGAGGCCGCCGTGGAAGGAACCGATTGCCGCGGGCTTGACCAGACCCTGGGCCATGCTGCGCGTGGGGGTGGTGCCTAGTTTGAGATCGAAATCGCCCAGTTCTCGCTGGAAAATCTGCGCGTGCGCAGTCGCGCAAGCCAGCAGGCCTACAAGTGATAAACAGGAAGATTTGCGCATGCGTCACTCCATGAACAGCGCGGGCAGGGTGGCGGGCCTGCTGAAACGCTTGATCTAGACGCGTGCAAGGATACCGGCGAATGATCGGCATTGAAGGCCGTTCGTCGATTTACAAGAATTTTTGTTTAAAGCGAAGGGGATATTGCGCGGTGCCAGTCCAGGCGCTTCGAAGCTCAAAGCGCCTCTGGACGGGTGTAAAACCGGATGTTACTTCTTGCCCAGGCTGATCTGCTTGGACGGGCCGAATGTCTGGCCACTGACGCCTTTGGCAATTTGTTGAATCTCGCCGCCGGACTTGAGGAACGCCGCAATCTGATCGTTGATCGATTCGCTGGTTTCAACGGCTGGAGCTGGCTTTGCTTTGCTGGTGGATGCTTTTACACGCATGGCGGCCATTAACCTGTAGAAAAGTAACTCGGCCAGGCATCGTACAGGAATAACTTGACAATTGCTTGGTAAATATCCCCGGGAATAACCCACCGCTGTACTGCATTATTCTCGATTAAATATTCGAAATATCCGGCTAACCTGCTGTTTTAAATAAGAACATTCAGGTTTGCAGGCATTGAAATATTCAACCGCGAGCGCTGGGGTCTGCCTGACGAGCGGCACCTCAGCTCAGCCGCACACAAGGAAAATCAGGGCGTTGCGCAGAATTCTGACGCGTGCGGATCTGCCGCCCGACGGCCAGCACAAAAACGGGTAGAATGCCGCCCACGCAATGAGGGTTCTGGAAATGGCTTTAGTCGGGCGTTACAACAGTTTGCAAGTGGTTAAACACACTAACTTCGGTTTATATCTGGACGGCGGTGCCGACGGCGAAATTCTTTTGCCCAACCGTTATATCCCTAAAGATATTCCCAGCGAAGATGAAGACTGGCTCAACGTATTTGTTTATCTGGACAGCGAAGACAAACTTCTCGCTACCACGGAAAAACCGAAAGTTCAGGTGGGTGAATTTGCCAGTCTGAAAGTCGTTGAAGTCAACAGCATCGGTGTGTTTCTCGATTGGGGGCTGCCGAAGGATCTGTTGCTGCCGTACTCCGAAGAAAAGCGCCAGATGACCGCCGGCGAATACTGCGTGGTGCACGTCTATCTCGACAAGCACACCCGCCGCATCACCGCTACCGCGCGTCTGGATCGCTACCTCGACAAGACCCCGGCCAACTACAGCCAGGGCCAGGAAGTTGATCTGCTGGTTGCCGAAGCCACCGACATGGGCTTCAAGGCGATCATCAACAACAAGCATTGGGGTTTGATTCACAAAAACGAAATCTTCAAGTTCATGCGCGCCGGCATGAGCGAGAAGGGCTACATCAAGGAAGTCCGTGCCGACGGCAAGATCGCCCTGAGCCTGCAACCGGTTGGCCAGGAAGCGGCGAGCAGCCTGAACTCGAAGATCCTCGCCAAGTTGCGCGACAACAGCGGCACGCTGCCGGTCAGCGACAAGAGCGATCCGGCGTTGATCAGCAGCCTGTTCGGCGTCAGCAAGGGCAACTTCAAGAAGGCCATCGGTGCGCTGTACAAGGAAGGCAAGATCGTTATTCATGCCGATCGCATTGAACTAACCTGAGCCTTGGGTGGCCCATGTTGCATGGGGCACACACGAGGTCGGGTCGATGAAAAAAGCGCTGATTGTCTACGTTGCCACGCTGCTGACGTTTCTGTTGCTCGACGGTATCTGGCTCGGCCTGTTGATGGCGCCGATCTATCGCGAACTGCTCGGTTCGCTGATACTCGAAAAACCGCTGCTGGTTCCGGCAGCGGTTTTTTATTGCCTGTATGTTTTTGGCTGCGTGGTGTTTGTGGTGCTGCCGGCCGTGACGTGGCAATGGGCGGCGAAGCGGGGCGCGTTGTTAGGGCTGGTAGCTTACGGCACGTATGACCTGACGAACTGGGCAACATTGCGCGGGTGGTCGGTGCAGGTGACGCTGATGGATTGGGCGTGGGGGACGTTTGCTACTGCTGTGGCTTGTAGCGTTGGTTTTTTGTTCGCTCAACGGTTTGGCAAGTCTGCTCGGTAATGTGTGTTGGCAGTGCCGGCCCCTTTGCGAGCAGGCTCGCTCCCACAGGGGAACGCACTCCAAAGTGGGAGCGAGCCTGCTCGCGAATGGCGGCGCAGCCGACAGCCATCCACTGCTACCGCCACTGAAGAAACAAATGTCTTTTCCAGACGGCTTTTTCCGCCCGACTGATTGATAATCCCCAGCACTGTTTTCTGACCATTGGATGGCCTGCCATGTTGTGCGTGTTCGAGGTGTTGCGGTGAGTGTCGAGCGGCGTAATGCCGACAGTTTTGCCTTGCAGGTGATGATCGGCCTCTGCCTGATCTGGGGCGTGCAGCAAGTGATGATCAAATGGGCGGCGCCGGACATCGCGCCTGTCATGCAAGCGGCCGCGCGCTCGGGGATCTCTGCGTTGCTGGTGGGGTTGCTGATCTGCTGGAAGGGCGGCTGGGATCAGGTCGGCAACACCTGGCGCGGCGGCTTGCTGGCTGGTGCGCTGTTCGGTCTGGAATTCCTTTTTATCGCTGAAGGTCTGCAACTGACCACGGCTGCACACATGTCGGTGTTCCTCTACACCGCTCCGATCTTCACCGCGTTGGGCGTGCATTTTCTGCTGGCCAGTGAGCGCCTGCGACCGTTGCAATGGCTGGGTATTCTGCTCGCGTTCATCGGCATTGCAATTGCCTTTGCCGGCGGCGTGTCGTGGGACAACCTCGACCGGCGCATGCTGCTCGGCGATGCCTTTGGCGTGTTGGCGGGCGCCTGCTGGGGCGCGACCACGGTGGTGGTGCGCGCCTCACGGCTGTCGGAAGCACCGGTGACGTTGACTCTGTTCTATCAGTTGATCGTCGGCTTCCTCGGCCTGCTGCTGATTGCGCTGTTCAGCGGCCAGATCACCCATGTCAGCCTGACTCCCGTAGCGGTGGCCAGCGTTTTGTTCCAGGGCCTGGTGGTGTCGTTCTTCAGTTACCTGATCTGGTTCTGGTTGCTGCGCCGTTATCTGGCGGCCAACCTCGCGGTGTTTTCGTTCATGACGCCACTGTTTGGCGTGACCTTCGGTGTGATTTTGCTCGGCGAACAGTTGAGTCTGAACTTCGTCATCGGCGCGGTGCTGGTGTTGCTCGGCATCACCTTTGTCAGCGCCGAGCAGTGGCTGCGTCGGCGTTTGCGCAAAGCGCTGGGCCAGCGCTAGTCGATTGCATCGCCAGACCGCCGGCAATCAGCAAGCCGCTGCCGGCGATCACCAGGGCAGGGTGCAAACTGCCGCTGAAATGGCTGCTCAACGCCGCCAGCAACGGGCCACTGAGTTGGCCGAGCGCAAAGCACGCGGTGAGCATGCCGGCATTGCGCTGGGTGGCATGGGGCGCCAGTTCCCGCGAGCGTTGCATGACCAGTTGCATGCACGCCAGGAACGGTGTGCCGCAGAGGATCACGCCCAGCGTGAGGCCGAGGCCGCTGCCGAGCAGGCAGGCAAACACACCAGCCGCTTGCAGCCACAACGTTGCCATCAGCCAGTGGCGGGTGGTTTCGGGATCGTGACGGCGCAGACTCACCAGCAACACGCCAAGCGCCGCGGCCAGACCGAAACACGGCCAGAACAGGTCGGCCTGCCATTGTCCATGGAACTGCGCGTTGGCCATTTGCGATAGAAAGGTCGCCGGGATGATGTAGCCGACGCCGTACAGCGCATAAATCACCGCCAGCCGCCCAATGCCCCGATTCGACAGACTGACCGGCGCAGCAACCGCCGTTGTCGTTGCGACGGGCGTTGGCAGCAATCGCCAGACGCTCAGTAACATCAGCAACGCGGCCGCCGCATAAATCAGCCACAACGTCGCGGATGTCTGATTCAGCAGATGTGAGACCAGCGCCAGCAACCCTGTCAGAAAAATCCCCAACCCCGGTCCGGCAAAGACCAGGGCGCCCAAACGCGGACGACCCGCAGCGGCAGCCAGCGGCTGACTCAGCGAAGTGATCATCACTAGCACCCACGCACTTGCCACCCCTGTGCCAAAGCGCAGCACCAGGTGCGACCAGAAACCGTCAGCCCAAAACGACGCCAAGGTCAGCAGTACACACAGCCACAAGCCGCCGTGCAGACGTCTGAGAACCTGCTGCGGGCGATGGGCGAACATCGCGTCGACCGCACCGAGCAAGTAGCCGAGGTAGTTGGCCGCAGCGATCAGACCGGCGGCCGTCAGGTCGATCTGCCCTTCGCTGAGCAGGTGTGGCATTTGTGGAGTGAGGGCGAAACGCCCGATGCCCATGGCCATCATCAGGGCAACGAAGCAGGCGGATAAGCGAATCAGGGGCGACATGGTCGGGATTCCTTTGAAGGAGCAATGACCGTCAGGCTAGGACTGATTGACTTTCTTTAAAATTGAATAATAGTGAGTAACTTGTTCTGTTATGGAGAAAGCTTGTGGAGTTCAGCCAACTGCGGATCTTTCAGGCCGTCGCCGAAGAAGGGTCAATCACCCGCGCAGCCGAACGCTTGCACCGAGTGCCGTCGAACCTGTCGACGCGGCTCAAACAGCTGGAAGAGCAACTCGGTGTCGAACTGTTCGTCCGTGAGCGTCAGCGTTTGCAGCTCTCGCCTGCGGGAAAAGTCCTGCTGGACTACACCGGCAAATTATTCGCGTTACGCGATCAGGCCAGCGCTGCAGTCATGGGCGGGCAACCGGCGGGGGATTTTGTCCTCGGCACCATGTACAGCACGGCGGCAATTCATCTGCCGGCGTTGCTGGCGCGCTATCACAAGCAATACCCGGCGGTGAATCTGCAAGTACAGTCGGCGCCGAGTGCCGAGCTGCTGGAGGGTTTGCTCACCGGACGACTCGATGCGGCGCTGGTGGATGGTCCGCTGGAACTGGCTGGACTTGATGGTGTGCCGTTGTGTGAAGAGCGGTTGGTTTTGATCACCGAACCCGATCATCCGCCAGTGCACAGCGCCCGGGACGTGGAAGGGCGGTCGGTGTTCACCTTTCGTCGCGGGTGTTCGTATCGCATGCGCCTGGAGGCGTGGTTTTCGCACTATCACGCGGCGATGGGCCGGGCGATGGAGATCGAGTCCTATCAGGGCATGCTCGCCTGCGTGATTGCCGGCAGTGGCGTGGCGCTGATGTCGGAGTCGATGCTGGCCAGTCTGCCGGGGCGCGAGAGTGTCGCAGTGCACCCTTTGGCCGAATCATTCGCGGGTGCGACAACATGGCTCATGTGGCGCAAGGGCATGGTCGGGGCCAACCTGAATGCGTGGATCGAGGTGCAGCAGGCTGTCTATCCTGCGGCTCGGATCGAAACCCGGGAAACAGCCTGAACCAATGGTGGCGAACTCTGTTCAATTCAGTAACAGATCATTGCGGATTTGGCCGAGCATTGCGTAGGACTTCGGACTATTATCAGTGCGAAGCGGCCTCAGAATTCCGGCCGCTCAGCACCACCCTGAAGGGGGCATGACGATGAAAGAGAAAATTCAAAACTGGCTGCACGACTTGGGTGTTGCCCTCGGTCTGATCGAACCGCCTCTGCAACCTGTACCGATCCGCACCGATGACGAGCAGCGCCGCCGTCAACAACGGCGCCGGTAACGCCCCCGATCCGAGATCAAAGGATTCAAGATCAAGAGATCGCAGTCTTCGGCAGCTCCTGCACGGATTAATGTAGGCGCTGCCGAAGGCTGCGATCTTTTGCTTTTAATGACGGCCTATCTCAAGCAAAAACCGGCTCAAGTCATTCGCGGTTTTCGCGGTCTTGAGCATGCGGTCTTCTTCGGCGGTGAACGCCGTCAGTCCGAATTCATCTTCCAGATGAAAGATCAAATCCTCGATGTCGGCTTTCTCCAGTCCCAACTGCACCAGGCTGGTGTTGTCGTTGAATTCGCGGGTTTCCAGCAGACGCCGGATATATCGGTGAACGGCGGCACGTACGGCAGCTCTTCTCATGGCAGATATTTCTGATTGTTGTCTGCTTGAGTGAAGCAGGCCTCAGGCGTGCCCGCGCAACCACTCGTCAATCATCGAGCGCAAATGCTCTCCGGAAAAACTGCCGAAATGGCCGCCATGCACCGTACGGATCGGTAACGCCTGCAAACGCCGCAGACTGGTGGCGTAATCCTCAAGATTGGAGTGGTAGGCGTCTTCGATGAGCGGCCCGTCGTAGATGATGTCGCCGCTGAACAGGGTTTGCGTCGCCGCCTCGTACAGGCTGATCCCGCCCGGCGAATGCCCCGGCGTGTGCAGCACCTGCAGCGTGCGATTGCCCAGATCGAGCACGTCGCCGTTCTCGACAAACCCGGTCGCCGGCGCGGCTTTGACCCGGTATTCGGCGTAGCACAACGGGCAGTCCGGATGCGCTTCAAACATGTCGTCGCCGACGAAGGCGCGGCTCAAATCGTTTTCGCCATCCGGCGCCGCCAGAATGTCTGCCTCGGCGGGATGCACCAGTCGTTCGGAAAATTCATGGTGGCCGGCGATATGGTCGAAGTGGCAATGACTGGCCACTGCCACTAACGGGCGTTCAGTCAGCCACGGCAACTGCTCACGAAGGCTGACCAGCCCTGAACCGCTATCCAGCAGCAAATCTTTGTCGCGCCCCCGCACATGCCACAAGTTGCAGCGGTAAAACGGCCGAATATACGGTTCATGAATCAGCTTAATGCCGTCACTCAAACTCTGTACTTCAAACCACTGATCGCGGGAAACGATCTTCATATTCACTTTTCTCCAGACGAAAAAAACGGGTGTGGCAACCGACGCCACACCCGTCGAAGAAAGCATCAAGTCGTTACATCAGAGCTTAGATCGCACTCGCCACCGTCGCCGGGCGAGGGGAGAGCAGGCTGACCACCACGAAACTCACCAGACCCACAGCCAGGCTGTAGTAGATCGGCGTGTTCGCATCCAGACCGTCCTTGAACATGAACAGCAGCGCCGTGGCAAAACCCAGGCCCATGCTGGCGATGGCGCCGGCAGTGGTCGCGCGTTTCCAGAAGATCGCACCCATCAGCGGGATCAGCATGCCGCCCACCAACAGGTTGTAAGCGAGAGTCAGCGCACTGATCACATCGTTCACCACCAGCGCGATACCCAGCACGACGATGCCGGTGAGCAGGGTGAACAGGCGGTTGATGCCCAGGCTCGACGGTTTGCCGCCACGCAGTTTCGGCAACAGGTCTTCAGTCAGGGTGGTGGCTGCGGCAAGCAGGCCGGCGCTGGCGGTGGACATCATCGCCGCCAGTGCAGCCGCGATCACCAGACCACGGATGCCGTCCGGCAGCGACAGTTTGACGATGGCGGCGAAGGCGTTGTTGACGTTGTCCAGATCCGGGATCAGCACGTGTGCAGCCATGCCGATCAGCGCGCAAGCCAGGCCGTAGAGGATGCAGTAGATACCCGCGATGCTGCCGGCGTATTGCGCGACTTTGGCGGTCTTGACGGTGAACACCCGTTGCCAGATGTCCTGACCGATCAGGATGCCGAAGAAGTAGATCATGAAGTAGGTGATGATCGTGTCCCAGCCGATGGTGGTGAAGCTGAAGGCAGTCGCCGGCAGTTTCAGCACCAGTTCGTCCCAACCGCCGACGCGGTACAGGCAGATCGGCAGCAGGATGAACATCAGGCCCACGGTCTTGATGATGAACTGGACGATGTCGGTCAGGGTCAGCGACCACATGCCGCCGATCGCCGAATAGATCACCACCACGCCACCACCGACGAGTACCGAAACCCAGAATGGCAGGTCAAACAGCACTTGCAGGACGGTGCCGATCGCCAGGATCGAGGTCACGCCGATCATCAGCGCGTAGGCCAGCATGATTGCCGCGCTGGCCGAGCGGGCCATCGGGTTGTAGCGTTTTTCCAGCACCTGGGTAACGGTGTAGATCTTCAGTTTCAGCAGCGGTTTGGCGAGAAACAGGTTCAGCGCAACGATGCCGCAACCGAGAGCCGCGCACAGCCAGAAACCGGAAATGCCATGCACGTAGCCCAGACGCACGGTGCCGACCGTGGACGCACCGCCCAGAACGGTTGCGGCCATGGTGCCCATGTACAGGCTTGGGCCGAGGTTACGACCGGCGACGAGAAAGTCCTCGTTGGTCTTGGCCTTGCGCATGCCGAAGTAGCCGAGCAAGAGCATGCCGGCGGCGTAGATGAGGACGACGAATAAATCCAAAGCCATGATGGCGTGTCTCCGATTGTCTTTTTTATGTTGAGGCTGAATTCGAATCTCACTGTGGGAGCGAGCCTGCTCGCGAAGGCGGTCTGTCAGTCACATGAATGTTGAATGTGCTGAAGTCTTCGCGAGCAGGCTCGCTCCCACAGGGGACCTGCGTCAGGCGGCCTGACGCAGTTCAGGTTTTTCTATGGCTTGGTTGCGGGCATCCTTCGGGCCGAACACTTCGCGCGGTTCCGGGAACAGGCTCAGCAGCGTCAGGTACACCACCGAGGCCAGGCCCAGGGTCACCGGCAAGCTGATGTCGATACCGCCGGCCATTTCACCCAGTGGGCCGACGAACTGCCCCGGCAAATTGACGAAGCACAGGCCAACCGCCGCGCTCGGGATCCATGCACCCAGACCGCGCCAGTTCCAGCCGTGGCTGAACCAGTAGCGTCCGCCCTGTTCGCCACGGGTGAACACTTGCAGATCATCCGGGCAGTAGAAGCCGCGACGCACCACCAGGCCGATGATCATGATCACCATCCACGGGGTGGTGCAGGTGATGATCAGCACGGCGAAGGTCGACACGCTCTGCACCAGGTTCGCGGCAAAGCGGCCGATGAAGATGAAGGCAATCGACAAAACGCCGATCAGCAGCGTCGCTTTCACGCGTGACAGCACTCGCGGGAATACGCTGGACATGTCCAGCCCGGTGCCATACAGCGAGGTGGTGCCGGTGGACATGCCGCCAATCACCGCAATCAGGCACACCGGCAGGAAGAACCAGCTCGGCGACACTGCCAGCAAACCACCGACATAGTTGTTCGCCGCGATGTAGTCCGGCGCCTTGATCGCGACGATGGTCGCGGTGCTCAGGCCGAACAGGAACGGGATGAACGTGGCGATCTGCGACAGCACCACCGCCGCCATGATCCGTTGCTTGGAGGTGTCACGCGGGATGTAGCGCGACCAGTCGCCGAGGAACGCGCCGAAGGAAATCGGATTGCTCATCGCAACCAGCGCGGCGCCGATGAACGCGGCCCAGAAGCCCGGCTGACCGAGGCTGACGGTGCCAGCGTAATGGGCGTCAAAAGGACCGGCGAAGGCGAAGATGCCCAGCAGGAACAACAGGCTGGCGCTCCACACCGCGATCTTGTTCACCCACAGCAAAAAGCGGAAGCCGTAGATGCACACGGTCAGCACCAGGATCGCGAACAGACCGTAGGCCAGGCCCAGAGTCAGGTCGGTTTCCGGCAGACCGATCAGGCGTTTTGCACCACCGATCAGCGCATCCCCCGAACTCCACACCGAGAGCGAGAAAAACGCGATAGCGGTCAACAGCGACAGGAACGAACCGACGATCCGCCCGTGCACGCCGAAGTGCGCACCGGACGACACGGCATTGTTGGTGCCGTTGAGCGGGCCGAACAGGCCCATCGGTGCGAGGATCAGCGAGCCAAGCAGTACGCCCAGCACAATCGCCCAGACACCGGCCTGAAAAGACAGACCGAACAGCACCGGGAAACTGCCGAGCACGGCGGTGGCAAAGGTATTCGAACCACCGAAGATCATCCGGAACAAGTCCGTCGGGCCTGCGCTGCGTTCGTGGTCCGGGATCTGCTCGACCCCGTGGGTTTCAATCTGCGTAAGGCTTTGGTCGTTGTTGTTGTTATTCATGATCTGCTCCGATCATAAAGGCGCGCCTCATCGTGCGTGAGGCGTCACCTGTTTTGGCTAAGGGGATGGCAGCCCTTCCGGCATTGCGGACAAATGTTCGTGGCAGGCCAGCCAATGGCCTTGTTGTTCTAGGCTCGACGCTTGTTTCTTGAAAACAATCGTCTCGCGCTCCTGGCTGAAGTGTTGCTCCCCTTGCATGCGCAGCTCGGTGGCCACGTCATGGATGAAAATCGCCACGTCACCCTGCAGGCTGACGAAGGCGTTGCTGGAGGTGCACGCAAGCACCTCGAAGCCATCCTCGGCGCGCCAGCTGTCCCACAAGGCCTGATAGGCATCGCGCGACAGCAACGGCTGTTCGAGGGTGTAGAAAACGAAACTTGCATCGGCGCTGAACGCGCCGAAATAAGCTTCGCGATCGTTACGGGCAAAGGCAGCCACCAGTTCGGCGGCCGCTCGCAAAACCTGATCACGTTCGTTCATGACCCGACCCTCAGCGATGGACCACGCCAGGCAGTACGCAGAGCATTTCGTACAGCAGGTTGGCGGCCAGCAGCGAGGTGTTGCCGGTGGTGTCATAAGCGGGCGAGACTTCTACCAGATCGCAACCGATCAGGTCGAGGCCTTGGCAGCCGCGAACGATTTCAATCGCCTGAATGGTCGTCAGACCACCGATTTCCGGGGTACCGGTGCCGGGCGCCCAGGCCGGGTCGATGCCGTCGATGTCGAAGCTCAGGTACACCGGGCCGCCACCGACTTTCTCGCGCACTTCGGCCATCAGCGGTGCCAGCGACTTGTGCCAGCACTCTTCGGCCTGCACCACACGGAAGCCTTGATCGCGGCTCCAGTTGAAGTCGTCAGCGGTGTAACCCTGAGCGCGCAGACCGATCTGCACGACACGGTCGCAGTCCAGCAGACCTTCTTCAACGGCGCGACGGAAGGTCGTGCCGTGGGCGATCTTCTCGCCAAACATGTGATCGTTGACGTCAGCGTGGGCATCGATGTGCACCAGACCGACCTTGCCGTGCTTCTTGTGAATGGCCCGCAGGATCGGCAGGGTGATGGTGTGGTCGCCACCCAGGGTCATCGGGATCACGTTGTGCTCGAGGATGTTGTCGTAGGCTTCTTCGATGATGCGCACGGCGTCGAGCAGGTTGAAGGTGTTGATTGCCACGTCACCGATGTCGGCCACCGACAGCGAGTCGAACGGCGCAGCGCCAGTGGCCATGTTGTACGGGCGGATCATCACCGATTCGGTGCGGATGTCGCGTGGCCCGAAACGGGTGCCGGGGCGCAGCGAAGTACCGATGTCCAGTGGCACGCCAACAAAGGCAGCGTCCAGGCCGGCAGCGGTCGGTACATGGGGGAGTCGGAGCATGGTGGCGATGCCGCCGAAGCGCGGCATTTCGTTGCCGCCCAGTGGTTGGTGAAGAATCTTGTCCACGGGTAAGGCCTCATCGTCTTTGTTTTATTTATGTCGGCGCGCCGTGGAGCACAGGTTCGGACGCCGCTGTGGGACCGATGATGCGAAATGTAGTGGGGGGAAAGAATCGCTACGGGCAAAAACTTAGTTCAGATTTTTCTAAACTAATGGCGAGGCTGGGATTAGACTTTGGCGGGTTCAAGATTGTGATCGGCTGGGGATTGCTGCCCTCACCCCAGCCCTCTCCCAGAGGGAGAGGGGGCCGACCGAGTTGTTGGCGGAATCTGCATCGACCTGAAAAATCGAGTCGAGCTCAGGATTTGAAAGCCATGGAGATCAGCTCCCTCTCCCTAGGGGAGAGGGCTGGGGTGAGGGGCTTTTCCCACAGACACACAGTTGCAAAGCCCGGAGTAGACATGGCCAACGCTTTACCCGACCTGAAACTGTTGCGCATCTTCGTCAGCGTCGTCCGTCATCAGGGCTTCGCCAACGCCCAGCAGGAACTCAACCTGTCGACCTCGGCGATCAGCACCTACATGAGCCAGCTCGAAGCCGCGCTCGGCCTGGTGTTGTGCCATCGCGGGCGCGGCGGGTTCAGCCTGACCAGCAAGGGTGAACTGTTCCATCAGGAAACCCTGCGCCTGCTCGCCGAACTCGAAGGCTTCGAGCAATACGCCGCCGCGCTCAAGGGTGAACTGCGCGGCACGCTCAACCTTGGGGTGATCGACTCCACCGTCAGTGACAAGGCGTTGCCCTTCGCCGAAGCCATCGGCGCCTACAGCCAGGAACACCCGGCGGTGCATCTGCATTTGTCGGTGATGAGCCCCTACGAATTGCAACTCGGCGTGCAGGACAACCGCCTCGACCTGGCCATCGGTGCGTTTTCCACACGCATGAGTGGCCTGATCTACATGCCCCTGTACCGCGAACAACACTGGTTGTATTGCAGCAGCCGGCATCCGTTGTTCAACGAGCGGCGCATTCCCGAGCAAGTCATCACCCAGCAACGCATGGTCGGGCGCGGTTACTGGAGTCAGGCGGAACTGGCGCGCCACGGCTTCAAACACAGCGCCGCTACGGTGGAAAGTATGGAGGCGCAGCTGATTCTGGTGCTGTCCGGCGCCTACATCGGCTACTTGCCAGAACACTACGCTCAGGCCTGGGCCGACAAGGGCGACCTGCGCGTGCTGCTACCGGCGACCTTCGGTTATCAGGCACCGTTTTCGATGATCATGCGCCGGGGCCGCAGCCGCGAGCCGCTGATCCAGACCTTCCGCGATTTGCTCAAAGCTCAGCTCAATCAGGCTTAGCTTGTAGGGAAAAGAAGTATGTCCAGACCTCAATGCCCGCGCTGCCTGCGCCCACAAACCCATTGCCTGTGCCCACTGATCCCGAGTCTCGACAGCCGCACGCGAGTGTTGCTGTTGCAGCATCCGAGCGAGGTCAATCATGCGCTTAATACTGCGCGGTTGGCAGCGTTGGGACTGACCAATGCCGAGCTGATTGTCGGTGAAGTATTCGAAGATTTGCCGGCGCTGCTGAACCGTCCGGGCTATCGGGCGCGGTTGTTGTTTCCGGCTGATGATGCGCAACCGATGCAGGCTTACGGCGAGTCCGATGAACCACTGTTACTGGTCGTTCCGGACGGCACCTGGCGCAAGGCGCGCAAGATGTTGCACCTCAATCCTCTGTTGGCGGCGTTGCCACGGGTGACGTTGGCCGAAGGTGGCGTGTCGCGCTATCGCTTGCGCAAGGCACCGGGGCCAGGGGCGTTGTCGACGATTGAGGCAATTGTGCAGGCGTTGCAGACGCTGGAAGCGCCGAGGTCATTCGAGCCGTTGCTCAAGCCGTTCGAGGCGTTGATCGAGGGGCAGATTGCGGCGATGGGGGAGGAGACCTTCCAGCGTAACCATGGCGACAAATGATCGTTCCCACGCTCTGCGTGGGAATGCATCCAGTGACGCTCTGCGTCACAGTCGCAAAGGGACGCGGAGCGTCCCGGGCGGCATTCCTTTGCTGCGCGTGGGAACGATCATCGGCTAGCGTTCGCGCATCGCCTCAGTCCGGGCTTTAAGCACCGGTTTCAACAGATAATCCAAGACGCTTTTCTCCCCGGTAATAATGTCCACCGTCGCCACCATCCCCGGAATAATCAGCAGCGGTTTCACATCCCCGCCCAAATGGTTTTTATCGGTGCGCACCTGAATCAGATAAAAGCTGTTGCCCTTGTCATCGGTAATCGTGTCGGCGCCGATCAACTCAAGCTTGGCGCTCAACCCGCCGTAAATCGTGTAGTCATAGGCACTGAACTTGACCATGGCTTTCTGGCCCGGATGCAGGAACGCAACGTCCTGCGGGCGCACTTTGGCCTCGATCAACAGGTTGTCTTCCAACGGCACGATTTCAACCATGTCGCTGCCTGGCTGAACCACCCCGCCGATGGTGTTGACCTTCAATTGCTTGATCACCCCGTGTACCGGTGAGGTCACGGTGGTGCGGGTGACGCGGTCGTCGATGGCGATGCTGGTGGCAGTGATTTTCGACAGGTCGGTGCGTTTCTCATTCAGCTCTTTGGCAGCTTCGGAACGGAAGGTCTGTTCCGACTCGTCGATCTTGCTGCGGATCTCGGCAATCGCTGATTCGGCGCGGGGAATGGCCAGCGTCGTCGCGTTCAATGAACCTCGGATTTCTACCGCGCTGCGCTTGAGTCGAAGGATCTCAACAGGAGAAACCGCACCGGTTTTCACCAGCGGTTCGGACATGTTCATCTCTTGCTGCAGCAACGCCAGACTCGAGCTGAACTGACCTTGTTTGGAGCGAAACTCGGCGAGTTCCTGAGTCTTCTGCCGCAGTTGTTCGCTCAACGTGCGCTGCTCGCTGGCCAGTCGGCGCTGACGTTGTTCGTACAGCGAGCGCTCGTCTTCGGCGACTTGCGGCGCCTTGGCGATGACTTCATCAGAGAGCTTGAACGGCCGGCCCTCGGCCTCCGCCGACAACCGTTCGACCTGTGCCGTCAGCGCATAACGATCCGCCTCGCTTTCGCCCTTGTTCGAACGAAATCGCGTGTCATCCAGGCGCAGCAGCGTGTCGCCCTTGTTCACCATTTGCCCTTCGCGGACGAATATCTCAGTGACGATCCCGCCCTCAAGGTTCTGGATCACCTGAATCTTGCTCGAAGGAATCGCCTTGCCTTCGCCCATGGTCACTTCTTCGAGCACGGCAAACCTGGCCCAGACCACCGCGCTGATCAGCAGCGCCGCCGCCAGCCACACGGTGATCCGCGACCAGCGCGGCGAGTCCTGCAATGAAGCGCCGGCGGTTTCCGGCATGAATTCGGCTTCGGCGCTTTTGCCGAAACTGTCGAAGTAGCCTCGATCTTTGCTATCGGAGGAAGCAGACATGGGGCAACTCCTAGACCGCCGCCGAGCCGACACGGCCCTTGCGCAGTGCATCGATGACCGCTTCTTTCGGGCCGTCGGCGACGACCCGGCCGTTGTCCAGCACCAGCAACCGGTCCACCAGGCTCAGCATCGAGGTACGGTGGGTGACCAGCAGCAGCGTCTTGCCTTGTACCCAGCCGTGCAGCTTCTGCCGCAGCAAGTCTTCGCTGCTGTTGTCCATGGCACTGGTGGGTTCGTCGAGCAGCATGATCGGCGGATCGAGCAGCAGCGATCGCGCCAGCAAAACGGCCTGACGTTGGCCGCCGGAAAGCAATTGTCCGCGCTCGCCCACCGGACGATCGAAGCCTTGCGGATGTTGGCGAGCGAGTTCGGTAACGCCGGTCAGTTCGGCGACTTCGAGCATGCGTGAATCGCTGATGTAGCGCGCGCCGAGCGTGAGGTTGTCGCGCAGGCTGCCGGCGAGCAGCGGCAGATCGTGGGCGACGTAACCGATCTGCTGGCGCAGGTCGGCGACATCGAGCTGGCGCAGGTCGAGGCCGTCGAGCAGCAGTTGGCCTTCTTCGGGTTCATAGAAACCCATGACTAGTCGCGCCAGCGTGCTTTTGCCCGAACCGCTGCGACCAATGATGCCGACCCGTTCGCCGGGTTTCAGGCTGAAGCTGACATTGCTCAGCGCCGGCGCATTCTGGCCGTTGTAATGAAAGGTCACGCCGCTGACGTCCAGCGCACCTTGCAGTTGCGTGCGTTCCAGCGGCCGCTGTTTGCCGTCGCGTTCCTGCGGCAGAGCCATCAGCGCGTCGGTGCTTTTCATGGTCAGTTGCGCTTGCTGATAGCGGGTGATCAGCCCGGCAATCTGCCCGAGCGGCGCGAGCACGCGGCTGCCGAGCATGTAACTGGCGACCAGCGCACCGACGCTGAGGTTGCCGGCAATGATGCTGTAGACCCCGGCGACAATCGTCGCCATCCCCGAGAACTGTTGAATGAACAGCGTGCCGTTGGTGGCCAGCGCCGACAGATTGCGCGCATGGCTGTCGAGGCGGGTGAGGGCGCCGTGGGTGGTTTCCCATTTGTGCTGGCGTTCGCTTTCGGCGCTGCAGGCCTTGAGGGTTTCCAGGCCGCCGAGGGTTTCGATCAGCACGGCCTGACGTTCGGCGCCGAGGCTCAGGCTCTTTTGCACGGTGTCACGCAGGCGCACCTGAATGATCATCGCGAAGATGATGGTGATCGGAAACGCCAGCAGCGGAATCACCACCAGCCAGCCACCGAGCAGGCCGATCACCACCAGCATCAGCACGACGAAGGGCAGGTCGATCAGGCTGGTCAGGGTTACCGCCGTGAGAAATTCACGCAGACCCTGAAAGTCATGAATGCTCTGGGCGAAACCGCCGATGGTCGCCGGCCGTGCCTTCATCGACATGCCGGTAATGCGTTCAAATAAAGTCGCGGAAAGGATCACATCGGTTTTCTTGCCGGCGGTGTCGAGCAGGTGTGCGCGGACCACCCGCAGGACCAGTTCGAAACCGGTGCCGATCAACAGTCCGATCGACAACACCCACAAGGTCGAAGTGGCCTGATTCGGCACCACGCGGTCGTAGGTCTGCATGACAAACAGAGGCACCATCAGGCCTAACAGGTTGATCAGGAAACTGGCGAGAATCGCATCGCTGTACAGCCATTTCGACAGTTTCAACGTGTCACGAAACCAGGCATGGACGCGCGGCACCAGCGGTGAACGCAGGTCTTCGAGTTCGTGGCGCGGCCGAGCGAACAAGGCCTGGCCGCTGTAGTGTTCAGTGAGTTCGTCGCGGCTGATCCATTGCTCGCCGCCATCGGCTTCGCTGGGCAGGATCAGCGCTTTGCCGTCGTCGCCGAAACGCCGCAAAACAGCAGTGCGACCGTCGTTGAGCAGCAGCAGAATCGGCAGGTTCAGCGGTGAGATGTCTTTCAGTTCGCGACGCAGAATACGCGCCTGCAACCCGGCCCGAGCGGCTGCGCGCGGCAGCAGGTCGAGGCTCAGGCGCTGTTTGTTCAGGGGCAGCCCGGCACTCAGGCTGGCGCGACTGACCGTCGCGCCATGCAGTTTGCAGAGGATCAACAGACCGTCGAGTAACGGATCATCGAAGCTCAGCCGCGGATCGATCCCGGTATGGCCGGGTTCCATGCTGGTCATATTGATCGCCTCTGTTGAACGGGCACGGGAATCCACACATTGATCGTTCCCACGCTCCGCTTGGGAATGCAGCCCGGGACGCTCCGCGTCCCAAAGCAGACGCAGAGCGTCCATTGAGGCATTCCCACGCAGAGCGTGGGAACGATCAACAGGGGACTTATTTCAGTTCGGGCAGGCGTGCTTCGTTTTTCACTTCGGTAGCAGCGATCGCATCGGCCGGCAGCACTACCCGTTGTTTGCTCAGCAACTGGCCCATGTTTGCCAGTACGCGGTACATCGAATATTCCTCGGTGTAGCGGATTTCGGTGTAACGACGGTTGGCGTTGTACAGCTCGTTTTCACTGTCGAGCAAGTCGAGCAGGGTGCGTTGGCCGAGGCCGAACTGATCCTGATACGCGGCGCGCACGCGTTTGGTGGTTTCGGCGTATTCGCGGGCGGTCGGAGTCTGCTTCTTCGCGTTGACCATGGCATTCCAGGCCAAATGAATGTTCTCGTTCAACTGACGCAGGGCGTTGTTGCGGATGTCCATCGCCTGGTTGATCTGGTGCGCATCGGAGGCCAGTCGCGCCTTGTCGCTACCACCCCGGAACAGGTTGTAGTTCATCACCACACCCACACGCCATTCGTTGTCGTGGCCTTCATCGCCCTGCACGTTGTTGTTCGCGCCGACGGCCGCTTCAGCATCGAAGCGCGGGTAGAACGGCGACTTGGCGACTTCGTACTGGCTCTCGGCCGATTGCACGTCAGCCTGCGCCGATTTCAGATACGGGTTGTTCTCGACCATGCTCTGCTGCGCTTCCGGCAGGCTGGTCGGCAACTCGCCACGGGTCGAGGCCGGGGTTTCCAGCTCATCGGGCATGCGTCCGACCACGCTGTAGAAGTTCGATTCGGCGTCGGCCAGATCGACTTCGGCGGTGTCGAGGTTGTTTTGCGCCAAGGCCTTACGGGCTACCGATTGGTCGGAGTCAGCGGTGCTGCCGACGCCACGCTCGGTGCGCAGGCCGATCTGGTCATTGACGCGCAAATGCGCCTGCAGGTTGTTCTTGGCCAGGGTCACCAGTTCGCGACGCTTGAGCACTTCGAGGTAGACCTCGATGGTGCGCAGGGCCAGATCCTGAGCGGTGCCTTGCGCGTAGTACGCGCGCGAATTGGACACGCCCTTGGTGCGCTCGACTTCGTTGGCGGTGTTGAAACCGTCGAACAGCATTTGCCGCAGACGCAGCTCGGACTGGGTGTAATTGAGGATTTCGGTGTGGTGATTACCGAAGGCTCGGGTATTGGTGTTGTCGCTGTAGCCACGACCATACGCGGCGTTCAAATCGACGGACGGATAGAAGCCACCCTTGGCAACTTTGACTTGTTCATCAGCCGACAGGCGCGCGTCCACGCGCGAGGCCAGTTCCGGGTGAGTGGCGATGGTGCTTTGAATAGCCTCGGTAAGGTTCATGGCCTGGGCTTGAGAAGTGCAAGCCATGGCCAGCAAAACCGCGCTGCAGAGGGGGGTTAGAACGCGCATGGGTGCATCTCCCTGAGTCCTGATGGTGTGTTACTGTCGCCAAATATTTGACGATATTTGTAGGTCTGAGCGTTTCACTCTTGTAACAACAGAGCTAAGAACATCCTGAAGCGTAGCTAAGAAAAAATTTTCATAAGGCTTATGCCGAAAAAAACTTATGCGCTTTGTAAAAACCGGCACATTGTTCAGCACGAAAGTCTTTGTTTTATGCGCTTTAGGGAGCGCAAAAAGGCTTGAGGAAAGTTCCACTCACTTTGCGACATACGGCGAAGTACTGCTGAAGGGGAGGGACGCGTAGCGGCTGAGGGGTGACAGATTTTTGTCACTCGGGTGATTCATCAGCGTTACGTAGCGTTAGTGGGCGTATTGCTTTGATCGGGATGCGGAAGTGCTTGATAGCACTGATGTTTCCGAAAGAAGCCACCTGCGAAACGAACTGTTGAAGGTGCGAGCGTCGCCTCCAACAACCCGGTTGAGCCATGGGCTGCTTCGCTTACCAGTGCCGACGGTGGTCGGCAGCGGAGGATTTCACATGGCAACGCTCATCGGCACAGTCACTAAAGTCATTGGCCAGGTTTTCGCCCAGTCAGCCGACGGTACCAAACGCGCACTGGTTGAGGGGGATCGCCTGTTTGCCGGCGATCAACTGATCACCGGCGCAGAAGGCGCCGTCGCCGTTCATCTGCAAAACGGCCAGGAATTGACCCTCGGACGCGGCAGCAGCATGACCATGACCGGTGAACTGCTGGCGGGTCAGGCGGCGCATGTCAATGCCGCTGAGGCAGTGACCCCGAGCGACGCGCAATTGACCGACGTTGAGCAGATCCAGAAAGCCATCGCCGCCGGTGACGACCCGAGCCAAACCGCTGAAGCCACCGCGGCCGGTCCCAACGCTCCAGGCGGTGCGCCGGGAGAGGCGGGTGGCGGGCACAGTTTTGTGCTGCTGACCGAGGTGGGCGGACGGGTCGACCCGATCATCGGTTTCCCCACTGCCGGGTTCGGCGGTATTCCTGAATTCCCTGAAGAACGCCACAACGCGGTGATCGACAACGGCGATGACACCCCGGCTGTGGTGGTGCCGCCGCCGGTGAACAATCCGGTGACCCTCATCGGTCTGAATGTGGCGGGCGGCGAACTGAACCTCAGTGAAGCCAATCTGCCTGACGGCTCGTCGGCCAACCCGGGTGCACTGACGCAAAGCGGCAGCTTCACGGTGTTGGCGCCGGATGGTCTGACCAGCCTGAGCATCGGCGGCATCAACGTTATCGTTGGCGGTGTGCCGATCGGCTTCCCGCAATCGATCACCTCGCAACTGGGCAACACCCTGACCATCACCGGCTACAACCCGGCGACTGGCGTTGTCAGCTACAGCTACACCCTCAACGGCAACGAAACTCATGCGGCCGGCGACGGCGTGAACAATCTCAGCGAACAATTCACGGTGATTGCCGGCGACAGCAATGGCGACACAGCGACCGGCACGCTCGACGTCAATATCACCGACGACGTGCCAAAAGCCTTTGATGACAGCAATGGCACGGCGTCTGAAACCCAGCTGACACTGACCGGCAACGTGCTGACCAATGACGTGCAAGGTGCTGATCGCGTGCCAACCGGTCCGGTAACCCCGGGCACTTTCACCGGCACTTACGGCACCTTGGTGCTGAATGCCGACGGCACGTACACCTACACGCTGAACACCAGCGACGCGGACTTCAAAAACCTGCACGGTGGCGGCAATGGCACGGAAACCTTCGCCTACACCATCACCGACTCGGACGGTGATACCAGCTCCGCCAACCTCGTCCTGCAGATCCACAACAACGACGATCCAGTGGTCATCAATGGCCTGAACGTCGAAGGCGGGGAGTTGACGGTCTACGAGAAAAACCTCAGCGACGGCAGCGCACCGGATGCCACTGCGCTGACCCAGAGCGGCACGTTCACCATCACTGCACTCGATGGTGTAACGACGCTCACTGTCGGTGGCATCGCCGTCGTCACCAACGGCGTGGCCGCAGGTTTCCCGCAATCGATTACTACACCGCTCGGCAGCACGCTGACCATCACCGGTTTCAACGCCACCACCGGTGTGGTTAGTTACAGCTACACCCTGGTCGACAACGAAGCGCATCCCACCGCCAACGGCGCGAACAATCTGCCTGAGCAGTTTGCCGTCACCGTGGTCGATGACAACGGCACCACTGCCAACGGCACGCTCGACGTGAACATCACCGACGACGTACCCAAAGCCTTTGATGACAGCAATGGCACGGCGTCTGAAACGCAACTGACACTGACCGGCAACGTGCTGACCAACGACGTGCAGGGCGCCGACCGCGTGGTGACCAATGAAAGTGCCGGGCCGATCACCGCCGGCACATTCACCGGGACTTACGGCACGCTGGTCCTCAACGCCAACGGCACGTACACCTACACTTTGAACACCAACGACGCCGACTTCAAAAACCTCCACGGCGGTGGCAACGGCACGGAAACCTTCGCCTACACCATCACCGATTCCGACGGTGATACCAGCACTGGCAACCTCGTCCTGCAGATCCACAACAACGACGATCCGGTAATCATCAACGGCCTCGACGTGAATGGCGGCGAACTCACCGTCAACGAAAAAAACCTCAGCGACGGCAGTGCGCCGGATTCCACCGCGTTGACCCAAAGCGGTACGTTCACCATCACCGCACTCGATGGCGTCACAACCCTGACGGTCGGCGGCATCGCTGTCGTCACCAATGGCGTGGCCGCAGGGTTTCCACAATCGGTCACCACGCCGCTGGGCAGTACGCTGACCATCACCGGTTTCAATGCGACCACCGGCGTGGTCAGCTATAGCTACACGCTGGTCGACAACGAAACGCACCCGACGGCCAACGGCGCGAACAATCTGCCAGAGCAGTTCGCCGTTACCGTGGTCGATGACAACGGCACCACCGCCAATGCCACTCTCGATGTGAACATCGTCGATGACCTGCCAAAAGCTGTGGATGACAGCAACGCCGGCACCGCATCGGAGACCCTGCTGACGCTGACCGGCAATGTCCTGACCAATGACGTGCAAGGTGCGGATCGCGTACCGAGCGGCCCGGTAACCCCGGGCACTTTCACTGGCACATACGGCACCTTGGTGCTCAGCGCCAATGGCACTTACACCTACACCTTGAACACCAGCGATGCCGACTTCAAAAACCTCCACGGTGGCGGCAACGGTTCGGAAACCTTCACCTACACCATCACCGACTCGGACGGCGATACCAGCACGGCGAATCTGGTTCTACAGATCCATAACAACGACGACCCGGTGATCATCGACGGCCTTGACGTCAATGGCGGCGAACTCACCGTTTACGAGAAAAATCTCACGGACGGCAGCACACCGGATGCCACTGCGTTGACGCAAAGCGGCACGTTCACCATCACCGCACTCGACGGCGTAACAACGCTGACTGTCGGCGGCATTGCCGTCGTCACCAACGGCGTGGCCGCAGGGTTCCCGCAATCGATCGTCACGCCGCTCGGCAGTACGCTGACCATCACCGGTTTCAACGCTGCTACCGGCGTGGTCAGCTACAGTTACACCCTGATCGACAACGAAGCGCATCCCACCGCCAACGGCGCGAACAATCTGCCAGAGCAGTTCGCCGTCACCGTGGTCGATGACAACGGCACCACCGCCAATGGCTCGCTGGACGTCAACATCGTCGACGACCTGCCGAAGGCCAACGATGACAGCAACGGAACAGCGTCAGAAAGCCAACTGACCCTGACCGGCAACGTGTTGACTAACGATGTGCAAGGTGCTGACCGTGTACCCACCGGCCCCGTTACGCCCGGCACGTTCACCGGCACTTACGGCACCTTGGTCCTCAACGCCAATGGCACGTATACCTACACGCTGAACACCAATGACGCCGACTTCAAAAACCTCCACGGTGGCGGCAACGGCACAGAAACCTTCGCCTACACCATCACCGATTCCGACGGCGATACCAGCACCGCGAACCTGGTGCTGAACATCCACAACAATGACGATCAGGTCTACCTCAACGGCCTCGACGTCAATGGCGGCGAGCTCACCGTCTACGAGAAAAACCTCAGCGACGGCACCAGCCCCGACACCCCGGCGCTGACCCAGAGCGGCACCTTCACCGTCACCGCCCTCGACGGTCTGCAAACCCTGACCGTGGGCGGCATCAACGTGGTCACCGGTGGCGTGGCTGCAGGCTTCCCGCAATCGATCGTCACGCCGCTCGGCAGCACGTTGACCATCACCGGTTACAACCCTGCCACCGGTGTGGTGAGTTACAGCTACACCCTGGTCGACAACGAAACCCATCCAAACGCCAACGGCGCCAACAGCATCACCGAGAACTTCAACGTGGTGGCGACGGACACCGATGGCAGCACTGCCAACGGCCAGATCAACGTCAATATCGTCGATGATCTGCCCAGCGCCCACCCTGACGCGGCATCGGTGGCGGAGGGCGGCACCGTCAGTGGCAATGTCCTTAACAACGACATCGGCGGCGCCGACGGTCCGGCCGTAACCGGTGCAGTGGTCGGCGTGCGTGCAGGCGCCGACACCTCGACCTCGGCCATCGGCGGCCTCAACAGCAACATCAACGGCACCTACGGCTACCTGACCCTGGACGCCAACGGCAACGCGGTCTATCACAGCAATCCCAACGTCGTGAACGGACCGGGCGCGGTGGATGTGTTCACCTACACCGTGCGTGATTCCGACGGCGATGAAAGCACTACCACCATCACCATCGATGTCTCCAACAGCAAACTGTGTGCGACCAGCGACACCGACGTCACCGTCTACGAGAAAGCGCTGGACCTGACCAAGGACGGCGCGGATCTGGCGCCCGGCACGGTCACTGGCAGCGATCCGACCAGCACCGGCGAAACCGCGTCCGGCACCCTGGTCGGCTCGGTCACTGGTGCGGTCGGCGCGATCAGCTATGCGCTGGTCGGCAGCGCCACCGGCAACTACGGGCAGATCGTCCTCAACCCCAACGGCACGTACACCTACACCCTGACCTCGCCGGCGAGCACCACGCCGCATGCCGACGATGGCGCCAACAGCCTGAGCGAAACCTTCACCTATCAGGCCACCGATTCGCTCGGCAACATCGTCACCAGCACCATTGTCGTGAATATCGTCGATGACGTGCCGAAAGCCGTGAACGACAGCAACGCCAACAGCGCTTCGGAAACGCAACTGACCCTGACTGGCAACGTACTGAGCAACGATGTGCAAGGCGCCGATGTGGTCGCGACCGGACCGAATGCCGGACCGATCACCCCCGGCACCTTCACCGGTACTTACGGCACGCTGGTGCTCAACGCCAACGGCACTTACACCTACACCCTGAACCCCAACGATGCCGACTTCAAAAACCTGCACGGCGGCGGTAACGGCAGCGAGACGTTCAGCTACACCCTGACCGATGCCGACGGCGACACCAGCACCGCCAGCCTGGTGCTGAACATCCACAACAACGACGATCCGGTGGTGCTCAACGGCCTCGACGTCAATGGCGGCGAACTCACCGTCTACGAGAAAAACCTCAGCGACGGCACCAGCCCCAATACCCCGGCGCTGACCCAGAACGGTACTTTCACCGTTACCGCGCTCGATGGCTTGCAAACCCTCACTGTGGGCGGCATCGCCGTGGTCAGTAACGGCGTGGCCGCAGGCTTTCCGCAATCGGTGGTTTCGCCACTGGGCAGCACCTTCACGGTCACCGGTTACAACCCGGCGACCGGAGTGGTCAGCTACAGCTACACCCTGGTCGACAACGAAACCCACCCGAACGCCAACGGTGCCAACAGTCTCACCGAGAACTTCAACGTGGTGGCCACGGACACCGATGGCAGCACTGCCAACGGCCAGATCAACGTCAATATCATCGACGACCTGCCGACCGCCAAACCCGACACCAGCTCGGTGGCCGAGGGCGGTACGGTCAACGTCAGCGTATTGGGCAATGACATCAGTGGTGCCGATGGCGCAGCGACAGTGAGCGGCGTGCGAGCCGGCAGCAATACCGGCACCTCGGCCATCGGCGGCCTCAACAGCAACATCAATGGCAACTTCGGTTACCTGACCCTCGATGCGGCGGGCAACGCCGTTTACCACAGCAACCCGAACTCGGTGAGCCCACCGGGCGCCACCGACACCTTCACCTACACCATCCGTGACAGCGACGGCGATGAAAGCACCACGACCATCACCATCAACGTTGCTGACAGCAAGCTGGTGGCCTCGGTCGATCAAGACGTGACGGTCTACGAAAAAGCCCTCGACCTGAGCAAGGACGGAGCGGATCTGGCTCCCGGTACGGTCACCGGCAGCGACCCGAGCAACACTGGCGAAACCGCGACCGGCACACTGGTCGGCGCCGTCACCGGCGGCAGCGGCGCGATTACCTACACCTTGGTCGGCAGCGCCACCGGCACCTACGGGCAGATCCAGCTCAACGCCGACGGTACCTACACCTACACGCTGACCTCGGCGCCGAAAACCTCGCCGGGCGCCAACGACGGGGCGAACACGCTGAGCGAAAGCTTCACTTACCAAGCCACTGACGCGCTGGGCAACAGCACCACCAGCACTCTCGTGGTCAATATCGTCGACGACGTGCCAAAAGCCGTTGCGTCGGATCGTTCGGTGGCGGCGGTTGAGATCGACTCCAACATCCTTATCGTCCTCGACATCTCCGGCAGTATGGCCGACGCCTCCGGCGTACCGGGCCTGTCGCGACTGGCGTTGGCCAAACAGGCCATCAGCGCCTTGCTCGACAAGTACGACGACCTCGGCGATGTCAAAGTGCAGCTCGTTACCTTCAGCAGCAACGCCACTGACCGAACCTCGGTGTGGGTCGATGTCGCGACCGCGAAAACCATTCTCGCCGGCCTCACCGCAGGCGGCGGCACCAACTACGACGCCGCGGTGGCGGTGATGCAAACCGCGTTCAACACCTCGGGCAAACTCACCGGGGCGCAGAACGTCGGTTACTTCTTCTCGGACGGCAAACCCAACGAAGGTGACATCAACGCTGCTGACGAAGCCGCGCTGAAAAACTTCCTCGATGCCAACAACATCAAGAACTACGCGATTGGCCTGGGCAGCGGCGTGAGCAACGCCAACCTCGACCCGCTGGCCTATGACGGCATCAGCCACACCAACACCAACGCGGTGGTGGTCACCGACCTCAATCAACTCAACTCGGTGCTGTCGGGCACTGTGCAGGGCGCGCCGGTCACTGGTTCGTTGCTGGGCGAGGGCGGCACCTTCGGCGCTGATGGCGGTTTTATCAAGTCCATCGTGGTCGACGGCACCACCTACACCTACGACCCCAAAGCCCTCAGTGGCCAAGGCTCGTTGACGCCAAGCGGCGGCACCAATCACGGCACCTTCAACACCGCCAACAACACGTTGAGCATCGCCACCAATAATGGCGGCACATTACTGATCAACCTCGACAGCGGCGACTACACCTACACCTCACAGAAAACCACCGCCGTGGTCATCACCGAGAACATCGGCTTCACCGTCAGCGATAACGACGGCGATCTCGCCAGCTCGACACTGACCGTGAAAGTGATCCCCAACGCGCCGACGGTGGCCGTGGACGACCACGTCATCACCAACGTGCTGTCGGGCAATATCGTCGTGCCGGGCGAACTGCTGCTGGCCAACGACACCGATCCGAACGGCGATACGCTCAACGCCACGCCCACCAGTTTCAACACCGGCTGGATCTCGAAAGCGGCGGACTTCACCGGCACCGGTGCGATCAATTTCACCGGCACCAACGTCAACACCGCCGCCAACCAGAACCTGGCCAACGTGCGTAATTCGTTCAGTGCCAACGCTGCGACCATGACTGCCGTGCTGGTGGTCAGTGGCTATCTCGGTGCGGTGACCAACAGCAACGCCAACGATGAAGACCGCATCACCGTCAACCTGCGTCAGGGCGAAACCCTCAATCTGGATCACAACCTGGCGGCCGGTCACGTCAGCATGGAGTACTCGATCAACGGTGGCGCCTACACAACCCTGGCGGACGGGCAAACCCTCACAGCGTCGGCCGATGGTGTCTATCAGATCCACATCACCAACATCGCCAATCCCAGCGGCGGCGGTAACCCCAACGCGGCGGAAAACTATCAGCTGACCATGACCCTCAACTACGCCGGGGCGCATGACATTACCCCGGACTTCCACGGCAGCTACACCGCCAACGACAACCATGGCGGCAGCGACACGGCCAATGTGAGCATCAGCTATCAGGACGGCCACACCCTCACCGGTACCTCGGGGGATGACGTGCTGGTGGCCGGCAGCGGCGACAACATCATCAACGCCGGCGACGGCAACGATGTGCTCACCGCAGGCTCCGGCAACAACGAACTGCACGGCGGCGCCGGTAATGACTTGCTCTACAGCGGCCCGGGCAACGATTTGCTCGACGGCGGTACTGGCAGCGACACCGCCAGCTACGCCCACGCCACGGCTGCCGTCACCGTCAACCTCGGCCTGCTCGGTGCGCAAAACACCCTCGGCGCCGGCACTGACACCCTGACCGGCATCGAAAACCTCGTCGGCTCGAACTTCAACGACACCCTCACCGGCGATAACAATAACAACGTGATCAACGGTGGCCTCGGTAACGACATCCTCAACGGTGGCGGCGGTGACGACCTGCTGATTGGCGGCATGGGCAACAACACCCTGACCGGTGGCGCAGGGGCCGACACCTTCCAGTGGCTCAAGGGCAACAGTGGCCATGACCTGATCACCGATTTCACCCCCGGCACCGACAAGCTCGACCTGTCGCAACTGCTGCAAGGAGAAAACGGCACCACCGCCTCGCTGGATGACTACCTGCACTTCACCGTCAGCGGCAGCGGCGCCTCGGTCCTCACCAGCATCGACGTCAGCGCCATGGCCGGCGCCACACCGAACCAGACCATCGACCTGGCTGGCGTCAACCTCGCCAGCCATTACGGCGTGACGCCGGGGGCGGGCGGGGTAGTGGCTGGTGGGCATGACACGGCGACGATCATCAGCGGCATGCTGAATGATCATTCGTTGAAGGTGGATACGGTGTAAGCGACACCTGAAACGACAAAACCCGCCGTCCCGTTCAACCGGGGCGGCGGGTTTTTTCTGCCTGGAGGCAGGGCGTTGTTCTTTCGTCAGTCTTCGCGAGCAGGCTCGCTCCCATATTGGAGCGCGTTTAACTGTGGCAGCGAGCCTGTTCGCGAAAGCGCCAGATCTGACTCCGAAAAACTCAGCGGTTGATCACACCTGCATCAACCCGGCGGATTCTGGCGTAGCTGTAAGCGATGACGCGAGGTCGTGTAGCTCGATTTTTTGCCTGCACGTTTCTGATAAGCGCACATGATTAAGCCCCCTGCGTACGAGCATTGATTCCGACGAACGGTAGCAAAACCTGTAATTTCTGACAGTAGGCAGCGCCCGCCTTTGCGCATTAAATCGAACCCATGCAGCGGCGGTATCACCCTGTTGATACCGCACACCAACGTTTGGTTAATTGTCGCGGAGCGTCCTACATGCAGCCCCCGGAACTCACACAAGGCCCGCACAGTGCAAATCCGCAACCATCAGAGGTCACCGCTTTGCCGGTTCCGCAAGTGCCGGTCATTCTCAAGGACGAACACGGTGCAGAAAGTCCCGACGGACTGTTGCCGCGTACGGAGTTGAACCGTGATCTGCAGTTGATTGTTCCAGCGTGGAGCTTCACCACCGATCCTGTTCTCGGGCCGGATATTGTCAAAGTGGGATTTCGCCCGCTTGGGGATGCCTTTCGCGAAGTCAATGAATTCAAGTTTTTAATACCCATCGAACCTGGGGACAAGATCGTATCAGTCCCCAGGGACTATCTGGACAATGGCATCTACGACCTGTCTTACATCCTGATCCAGGGGGGCAACCCTGCTGAGTCCGATAAAAAACGTATTACTGTAGACAGGGTGGCCCCGGATGATGGTCAGGAACCCGCCTTGCTGGAAATGCTCGATGTCGTCGGCGCTATCACCGACGACTACTTGAAGGAACATGGGCAGGTTCGTTTTCAAGTGCGCAGTTATGTGGGGATAAAAGCCCGGGACAGAGCCATTTATTTCTGGACCGATACGGATAACCCTTCCGATTCGGAAACCGAGATTGATGAACAGGAATTCAGTCAGGTAGACATTGACCGTGATGAACTGTTTATCACTATGCGCGAACAGGACATTCGTGATCGGGGTGAGGGGCCCCGTTATATCTATTACCGTCTACGAGACTGGGCGGGTAATAAAGGCCCCAGATCAGAACTGTTGGAGTTGCTTGTCGATCTGCTCCCGGCGCCCGGAAATCTCAAACCGCCTCGCGTGCCTTTGTCGGACCGAGGGTTGATTGACCGCCAGCATGCCCGTGAAGGTGCGGTGGCTCAGGGTGCCGTGACGGTAGAAATCGATCGTTATGACAATCCAGGCAGTGACAACGAAATTCTGCTCGACTGGAATGGCACACCGCTGGCGCCGGTGCCGGTTGATCCTTCCCGCTTTCCCGTGGTCGTGCCAGTGCCTTGGTCAGCCCTGACAGCTAAGGGGCTGGGGCCCTTGACGGCGTCGGTGACTTACAAAGTGCGACGTCCTTCAGGCACCACGCCATCCTCTCTGGAAACCAGGGTCCCGGTAGATTTGACCCTCGCCGGACAGGACCATGCCAATGCCCCGGCATTACTCAACCCGACTCTGGCAAAAGTAGAAATATACGGCGTCAATTCGAAAGTCCTCAACACGTTGACGCCGGATGATTTTGGCGAGCCTGCCGAAGGGATTCTCGCGCTGTTTGATGCGCCACTTGCCGGGCAGACAATCAGCCTGTTCTGGGGGGCGATCACCACACCTGCAGCGCAATATATCGTTCAGCACGGTGATGTAGCCGGTAAGCGCGTGCCGTTCACCATTCCTTGGTCGATCATTGACCAGGACCGGGAGAACCCTGCATTACCGGTCTATTACACGACCAGCAACAACGTCAATCTGCAACAGGCTCTGACAACATCAGTCAATGTATCGATTGTGGTGATCGAAAACCTGAAGGAGCCATCCTTTCCACATGCGAACAAAAATGGTGTTCTTGACTGTTGTGCATGTCCGCGACTCTGGAAAGGGGTCTGGGTGAAAATCGAGGGGAATGCCGCCTTCGACAAAGATGATGAAGTGACTCTGCATTGGCAAGGATCTAAAGGACTGAATGGTTCTGAACCTATTCCCGGAGTGACAGACAAGTTCCCCACGATATTGAGTGACGCGCAAGCGCGTGATGGTTTTGAAGTGCATGTCGCGGACTTTGAGCGTTTGATTGCCCCTATGGTGAATGACGGCTCTGCACTGTGTCATTACACACTTAAGAAAGCCAAGGGCGGCGTGGGTAGTTCAAAAGAGGAGTTCGTCATTATTAATAGAACCCTGCCCAGCGGTATTGTCTGTTCCGATAAGGAGGGCGAGGATTACTGTGGTTCGCCCTGCGAGAATTCCGGATGGGGTAAAAAGTTTGCAGAACACTTGTCTGCGAAGTTGCCAGGCTTATTGAAATAAGCAGTTCTTGAATTTCACGTTTCTCGTGTCTGACTTGAGCAGTGTCTGTTAATTGCAAGAAGTTTAACCAGTGCCAAACGTATGCCTGCGTTGTTGCGTATGCGTGGGCGTCTTCTCCAGGAGCGATAAAATGACCGTTTATAAAAAACTCACCCCCGCACAGCAAAGTCGACTGGATTACAAGAGAATCCGCCTTGCAGCCCCGAAGATGGATGCAGACCCCCCTCAAATACACCCTGATAATCCCTTGCTGCCTGATCAAGTCGGTGATGGCAAGAATCAGGTTCCGCTTTCATTACAGGGCTTGGAATTGAAAGTAAATATACCTCGGCCTCCACGAGCAGGTGATATACCCTCCGTGCCGGGGCTTATTGATTTGATGTGGAATGGCACGAGGTTGCCACAAACGCGATATAGCTACACCACGCCTCTTGACGCTGGCATTCTCTTGATCCCTATGACGCTGCCGGCCAACCTGACCGACAGAGAGGGTAAACATGAATTGAGCTACTACCTCAGTCAAGGCGGGAACATTGGTGTCGTAACACCCGTGGAGATTAATGTTGACAGAAGCCCGCCGCTGCCGATAACAGAGGTCAATGTTCCCACCGAAGTAGAGCGTGACGGTATCACTAAAAAATATCTCGACGATAATGGTCATGTGCTGATAACTGTTCAGGAATATGCCGGCCATATGCTCAATGATGTGGTTGATTGTTTTATTGGCACTTCCGTACCTTTGCCGACGTTGATTGGAACAATTACTCGTACGGATCTGGCTACGCCTCTGGAATTTCAACTGACCGCGGCAATGCTGGACGATGAAGAGGGAGTAAGGGCTATTTATTGGCAGGTGACGGATCGCAAGGGCAATAAAAGCCTTCATTCACCTTATAAGCGCTTGAACGTCACGCTGACAGATCCTCCTGCAGGTTTGCTGCCGCTGGATATTCCCCTGTATAGCGACAACCTGATTGATTTGGAAGATGCTCAGCAACCGATTGGCGTCGGGATTAAAGATGAATACACCAACTTCATTGATGGCGATCAGTTGGAAGTCACTTGGGATGGCCAGTTACAGTCGGCGGTCACGATTCCCGGGTTTCCCTTTTATGTCGATGTGCCCTTCCGCAATGTCTTCAACGGCAATGCCGGCCTGAAGACTGTTACAGCCAGTTATCAGATACGGCGCAAGGGTGTCGCTCATCCTCTTGTTCCGGTCGAGCTGGACAACATCAGCGTGGATTTGCGCAAGCCAGGCGCGCCAATAGATCCCGACAAGCCAGGCAACCCGAACCCCGATCTGCCAACAGTGTCAGTACAAGGCAACGATGGCGGGCTTCCCAATCAGTTGAGGGAGGCTGATAACACTGGCCCGGTAATTGTAACGGCTACGCTCTATACCGAGGCCAAGGAGAATGACGAAGTACAACTTTACTGGAAAGGTGAGCCGGTAAGCGAGGCAGACGGCGGGATTGTAAAAATCGGTGCTACGCTTCCAGCCGACTTGGAATGGACTGTTCTATGGAAGGTTTTCGAGGACGCAGGTAACGGTAATCCGATCAAGACCCATTATGTGATCAGCCACGATGTAAACGATAACGTGGATGTTTCGCTCGCGACGGATGTTGATGTACTCGTTCGTGACGGTGTCGTCCCGGAGGTGAAGTTCCAACACCTCGATGACGACTTCGGCTTGCTGAATTGCTTGTCTTTGCGAAGGGATAGCGTTGCCGGCGTTGTAGTCGAAGTGTTGGTCGCGGGGGGCGAGCCTCAATTGGCAGATAAGGTATTGACGTTCACTTATCAAGGCTACAGTGACAACGGAAGCACAACTAAACCCGGTACCGAAGCCAAAGTTACCTACACCCCCTCCAGTCAGGAAGCAACCGCCGGGTTCATTGTAAAGGTTCCCTATGATCCGGCGATCCTGACCACGGAAAACGCGTGGGGAGGCATAAGCTACTCGGCTGTTATTGATGGGCGCGACACACCGTCTGCAGAACATGTGGTAAGGGTTTATATGGTTGATCCGGCGGGTGGTTCATGCCCCCTGCCTTAAGAAAGTGCTGAAGTCGCAAGGGAAGGTACTGCATGTACCTTCCTTTTTAAATATGTAACGAGTAGCCAGTGGAAATGGTTACTATTTTTTTAAGGACTTTTACCCTGTGAACTTCAGAAAAATCCTACGTTGGTTGGGTTGTGGCATTCGGTATTGTTCGACGCTGAATTGTCTGGCGGGTAAACAAATTTGCCGGAGTTAATTAATCGAAGGATAGTCAATCATGAAACCCGAAGTCTTTTCATTTTGCAGAATCACTTCCACCGGAAGCTTTCGAATGCTGGTAGCGATACCGGCATTTTTTTTGTTGGGTTCACCCGCGTTCGCGGTCATCGTCGATAACAGTACGCTGGATGTGGACTCGACAGTGCCGCCCACTGATTACCTGGTGCGCAATAACGGAGTACTGAATCTTGCCCAGGCCATGACTCATACCCTGAATGTGATTTCCGGATCGACACTGAACATCAATGGTGCCACGGTGAATGCTGAAAGTGGCATTGAGGGAATTTCCATCACGGCCAGTCGAGGCAATCTTGTGCAGGCCGATGTCACCAGCGACTCGATAGGAATGATGGTCAATCGGTCTTTCTCTTCGACGCAAGGGTCGACTGTCACCGCGACTGACAGTCAATTCAGGGGGGGCGAAGCCGGGATACAGATAACCGCGTTAAGCAACCTGATACTGATCGGCAGTGAAGTGACGGGACAGGCCGCGGGCAGTGTCGGCCTGAGTATGATCGGCGGTGAAGTGCACGCTACAGCCGGTACTCGTATCAGCGGCGACCGGGCGGGTGTGCGGATGGTCAACGACTCGTCCGTTTCAGGCAGCAATACGCTGGTACTGGACGGTGCCAGTATAGAGGGACGCAATGGGCCGGCGATAGAGGTTGCCGGTGGTGCAGACGTCAGCATCGAGGTGCTGAACAACTCCACTTTGCAAGGTAGCGCTAATCAATTGCTGGCGGTTCAAGAGGCTTCGACCGCCGCGGTAAAGGTTGGCAACAGTACGTTGATTGGCAACTTTTCAGTGACGGGTTCCAGCACGGCTGATTTCATTTTCGACCGAGGCGATATGACCGGAGACATGCTGGTTGAGGACGGCTCGACGGCCAACGTCACCTTGCAGAACCAGTCGCAGTTCACCGGTCGTCTGGACAAGGTCGCCAGCGTCAACATCAATGACACTTCAAACTGGACCTTGACCGGCGATGACTCTGTTGGCGCAATGCGCCTGGAGGGCGGCCGGGTTACTTTCGGCGCAGCGCAGGCACCCACAACCTACTATCAACTGACGGTCGGCGCACTTGCCGGTACCGGCACGTTTGAGATGAAAGGTGATTTTGCCAACGGGCAGAGTGATTTCCTCAATGTTCTTGGTCAGTCAGAGGGGCAGTTCGATCTCGCGGTGAAGGCTTCGGGGCTGGATGCGGCGTCGCCTCAGCAATTGACGCTAGTGCGTACCGGCACAACCGATGGAGCGAATTTTGCGCTGGCCGGCGATCAGAGAGTGGATGTCGGGACCTGGTCGTACGGTTTGGCCAGTCGGGAAATCGAGGGGGGAGCGAAGGAGTGGTTTCTCGACCCGACCACCGAAGTCATCAGCCCCGGCGCGCGCTCGGTACTGGCCTTGTTCAACACAGCCCCGACCGTGTGGTACGGCGAGTTGAGTTCGTTGCGCAGCCGCATGGGCGAATTGCGTTTCAACGGTGGCCAGGCCGGCGGCTGGATCCGCACCTACGGCAACAAGTACAACGTTGCCGATGGCTCGGGCGTGGGCTATCAGCAGACGCAACAGGGTTTGTCCCTTGGCGCCGACGCTCGACTGGGCGAAAGCCAGGTGCTGGTCGGGGTACTCGCCGGCACGAGCGAGTCCGATCTGGATCTTGATCGCGGTACGTCGGGAACGGTGAAAAGTTACTACGTCGGGCCTTATGTCACCTGGCTCGACAGTGATACCGGTTACTACTTTGACGGCGTGCTCAAGTTCAACCGTTTTCGCAACGAGTCCAAGGTCAACCTGAGCGACGGCAGCCGGACCAAAGGTGATTACGACAACTGGGGGGTAGGCGGTTCTGCCGAGTTCGGTCGGCATATCAAACTGGCCAACGACTACTTCGTCGAACCGTTCGCGCAACTGTCGGCGGTGCAGATCCAGGGCAAACACTACACGCTGGACAACGACATGGACGCCGACGGTGATCGTATGCGCTCACTGCTCGGCAAGGCGGGTGCCACGTTCGGACGTAACATCGCACTCGCTAACGGCGCTGTCGCCCAACCCTATGTGCGCGCGGCGGTTGCTTATGAATTTGCGACCAACAACGAAGTGAAGGTCAACAACAACGTGTTCAACAATGACTTGTCCGGCTCTCGGGCGGAGTTTGGGGCGGGGGTGGCGGTGGCGATGTCCGAGCGGTGGCAGGTGCATGTTGATCTGGACTATGCCAATGGGGAGCATATCGAGCAGCCTTACGGTGTGAATCTGGGATTGCGGTACAGCTTTTAACTACTGCTTGTTAAAGGGAAAGTGCCTCGTAATCAACGAGACACCTTTACGACGGCCGCTGTTCTGTCGAGGAGCAGCGGCCTTGTCATTTTTGTTAATCGGTTTTGCCAGATGCCGAAGCCATCCGCTGTCCAATGCTGCCGCCAGCATGGGGAAGGATTCCCTCCTTGGCGCAATGGCGCGCCTTCATCGGGTTTGGCTTGGGATTTTTGTTGGCAGGTATGGCTCCTTTGCGAGCAAGCCCGGTCCCACATTTGAAATGCTCAAGGTGTGATGCCCACTCCGGGTATTACATTCAGGTTCATAATCGCTCTTTCTTCCCCTGTAACCAGATTTCTACAGTGATAGTACGGATTGGGGTTGGGCCAATAAAGGATCGACTCATTAGACCAGTAGAATGAATTACCCAATGGCCAACGATTTCCAAAAGAACTGCTTATTGCTCGTAACTCGCCCATTGAAGGCAACCTCAGGCCTCGACTTTTTGCCTCATCCCCTACCCTGGACAACCAGTTTGCGCTTAATCCATAACATTGCGTAACCGCTGTTACCGACACCAAATAGCTTTTCCTTTGTCCCGCCTGATCCGTTACCGAAATCGTTGCACTGTCGTTACCTCGCACGGTGACGAGCCCACTTTGAGCATCCACGACAGCAACGTTGCCATTACTAGAGCTATAAACGTAAGGAGGTTGGCCACCACTCGCCTGGTGCTGCACCGAAGTGCCTGGGCCGAAGGCTGGCAATACAGGGCTTCCCGGAATGAGATAAATCCTGCCGCTCAAGGTTACGGGGGTGGTATTGAAGTACAGCGGCGGTATCACCGGCAGTACCGTAAAGGTACGAGCTGGCTGAGACTCCTGGCCGGTGCTGACAGCTTTGACTTTCAAGGAATGACCACCCTCAAGCACCGCCAGTGTGGTATTCCATTCGTCGCCGATCGCTCTCACTTTATGCTTCTCAGTGGTGTTGTCGTAGACCTGCACCTCGTGGTTGGGTGTCACCTTGCCACGCAAGTTGACCGAGGTCCTTTTGGTTGTTCCACCATTGCCGATTTCACTGACGCCGTCATGCACAGACGTCAACGTCGGCGCGATGTGGGCGGCGACTTTGAAGTCTCGCGCCGGGCTTTCCACCGGAACCGCGGCATACAGTGCCCGGGCCTTGAGGCTTTGGTCGCCGATCGTCAAATGAGTGACAGACGCCGTCCATTGTTTATCGGCATTGACGTTGACCGGCGAGCCGACGGCAGTGCCATTGTTGTACATCTGGATCTGCTCGCGCGGGGTGGCTTCGCCTTCGACGGTGACCGCGTTGTCATAAGTCGTTTCATTCGGTTCCACCGCGCCGACCGAGTCAGTGACCGTGGTAATCGTCGGTGAAATAAAGGCTGCAACAGAAAAGACTCTGGGCGGGCTCGACTCTGGATTGCTGCCATAGTCGCCCAGCGCAGTGAGGCGGTAAGTGGTCGACAGGCTCAGGTTATTGAAAACGTATTCCCAATCGCCGCTGGCGATGACATCGATCGTATCGATGGCCGTGCCGGCGTTGCGCAGAATAATCTTTTCATTCGGGCTGGCCTTGCCCGTCAGAGTGACGCTCCGGTAGTAGGTCGTACCGTCGGCGGCGACTTCACCGCGCAGGTCAGTCACGCGAGAGATCGTCGGCGTGACCGCTTGTGCCACGACAAAATTGCGCGGCGGACTGGTCGCAGGGTCAATCTCGTACAACGCCTCGGCAGTGAGGCTGTAGGAGCGAACTTTCAGATCGTTGAGGCGGTGGTTCCAGTCACCCTTATCGTCGACATCAAGGGTAATGAGCGGCTGTTTGTTCTCCAGCAGTTTGACCTGCAGGTTTGGCGTCGCGCTACCCGCTATCAGCACACTGTTGTCATAGGTGGTGGTCCCATGAGCGACATCCCCCCGGGAATCGCTGACCGAAAGAATCGCCGGGGTCTCTGCAAATTTGACGGTGAATGTTCGCGGAACGCTGGACACCGGGTCGGCGTCATACATGGCCTTGGCGGTGATGCTGTAGGGTTTCTCGGTCAATGGACCGATCTCGCGGCGCCACGTGCTGTCGGCTTCCACCAGCGCCGTGCCCATCGATGTCGTCGGTCCATCGA
Organism: Pseudomonas sp. RU47; assembly: GCF_004011755.1. Lineage (GTDB taxonomy): Bacteria > Pseudomonadota > Gammaproteobacteria > Pseudomonadales > Pseudomonadaceae > Aquipseudomonas. Next base: position 1,684,929 of record NZ_CP022411.1, read on the forward strand.
ACAGCTCGACCGTTTCGCCTCGCGTAGCGGTGCCGCTGACGGTGACCTTTTCATCGCGGGTTTTGCCGGCCTCTTCGACATCGCCCCGCGAGTCCGTCACGCCGGTGATGACCGGTTGCACGTAGTCGTAGCGGGTTCTGATGGTCAGGGGCAGTTGTGGGAATACGCAGGCAGTGCCCTCCTCGGTACTGCCATCGAATGTCACTTTGCAGATCACGTTGGCGGGTGTGGAGTGGCCCAGTTTCATCAGATCGCTTCTGCGCAAGGTTTCGCTCAGTCCGTTGCTGACTTGTGAGGGGGTTATTTCCAGACCGGTGATCAGTGGGATCGTCAGGGGCGCGCCTGAAGTGGTTTGTCCTGCCAGGTAGAACCACAGGCACTGTTTCAGGTGAATGTAGGGCCAGATAGCGAGAACAGCTTTGGCATCGCCGCCGAATGTCATCAGATCCAGAACGTTGTTCTGTGCCTGAGGTACTTGTGGGTGGGGCAGTTCGTTTTCGGGGTCCTGAAAATCTGAAACGTACATGTCGAGCATTTGCGAGGGCGTTGTGAGGGTATAGCGGGTTACTTCGTATTCAACCATCACCCTTTTCGCAATATTGGCGCCAATCACTGAAGGGGGTAAATGGAATTGCACGGTGCCTGTCGGACTGCCTGGCAGCTCCAGGTCGTCTGAGGTTCCCGCGCCAGGCGTCCCTAACCATTTCAGACGGATCATATCCTGAGCCGGGTTCATGCTGGGGTAGCTGACTTTGACGTCCACCCCGTTCAAACCATCCTTCGGGTTGAGGATTTTGTCGGGCGCCTGTACCACCTCGGGCGGCGGTAACTCACCGACCAGTTCTCCTATAAGCAAATTGAGCGTGGCCGAGTGCTCGTACCGTTTGTTCGAGGCACGCAATAGCGTGTAGCGCACTTTCACGTACTGGCCGATGTTGGCCGTCACAAACTCTGCATCCACCCGAAAACTTACCGGTTGACCAGCAGTTACTGTGGTGATGGGCAGCCAGTCGCTGGTACTGGCAAAAGGATTGGGACTGCGCCAGTAATAAGTCAGTACATCACCCTTGAGGGTGTTCGCTTCGGCGATCAGCACATGGACAATATCGAACACCTTCGACGGATCCAGCACATCCCCCGGCGGATCGGCCTCTTCCACGACGGGTGCCGGCAGCGTTGCCCGGGCCTTTTCGACCCTGGCCAGCAACCGCTCGGATTCCCTGATGTCGAGGAGGCCGGGTGCATCGTTCGCGACCACGTAGAAAAGGTCGAGCGTGCCGTTATCAAGCACACTGATGTGCTCGGAATCGATGAATAACGTGACCAGGCCTTCCTTGGCTTCGTTGTCGCTGACGATATGCGGAACTTCATGCAGATAGTCATCGCCATTGGACTTGATGCCGGTCCATCTCAGACAGATCAAGTCGCCATTTTTCATGTCGTAGCGCACGTCGACAGTGGCGTAAAGCTCGTCCGGTTCGAGGGTATCGCCGATCAATTCTCGAATGCTCGGCTCCGGGAGGATGTTGACGTCGCCCTCTACCCGCGCAATGGTGCGCTTGGAAGACACCGGGTCGCCCCCGTCCTTTTTGTAGCGGATATAAGACGCATCGGCGCGACCCTGGGCGATGGCCCTGATCAACTCATAGGGCACCGGGATTTCCAGCACTGAGGGGACGTTATCAATGTCGCGGGTTTCGCTGCAGATGATCGGCTCACCGTTATTTGGCGGCGTGCCGATGAAGGTCATTTTCACGCTGTCGCCCACAGCGAAGTACTCGCTGCTGACATGGATCTGTATCGTCACCGGCAGTTTGTTCAGATCCCTGATGGTAATGACGCCGTGGATGGCTTCCTTGATGATCGGGGCCTCCAGGCGCCCGCCCCCCGCGTCCACATTAATGTAGGTGCGTTTGGAGTGGCGGTCGGCCCAGTTCCAGACTTCGTCATTGATGTCGTACTTGATTTCCCGTCTGAGACCGTCGCCGGCACCGAGGATGGCGTCCTGATCAATGAGGATCTCGATCGGTTGCTGGCCGTCGGCTTGCGCCGGCGTGATGCGGTGCGCAGGAAGCGAATAGTCGTCCAGCTTTAAACGGACCTGATCGTTACGCGTGCAAAACACATAATGAGGGATTGTGGCCAGCACACCTTTTTTAGCCCATTCGGCGTCTATCACGCCCTGTTCGACCAACTCGGGCGGCAGTTGCACGATGTTCAACTCTGAATGGCCGTCGGGCAAATGCGGTTCCTTGTCACGATCTCCCGGCCTGTCAAGCTTGACCCATATCCGCAAGGCCGCCGAGGGTGGGTCGGGTTCAGTTGCGTCCACGCGGGTCAGCACATAGTGGCAGTTTTCAATCCACCCCGACTCGACAGGCGTCGGCAGATAAAAGAACACCCGTTGGTTGACTTCGTCGGCCTCAACGAATCGTTCGAGCACTTTCTCGTTGTTCGCATAGATCTCAAGCTTGTCACCGTCGCTCATGGGAGGCAGATAAGGATTGATGACGCACTGCAAGCCGTTGGGGTCATCGGTGGCGATCTTGATGCTGATCCCGCCATCGCCGTCTTGCACCGGCTCGACCATTCCTGGAATCAGCAGGGGACGCAGTGCCAGTGTTGCGGTGCTTTCCGTGAGGGGAGGGAAGCGAAAATTCTTGTGAGAAGGCATCAGGCAAGTCCTCTTGAAGAGCATTCAGGCGTCGCGTGGCGACGACCGGTGAAATCAGGCCCAGTGAGGATCAGGGACCTTTCAGGCTCGGGGGCGTTGGCGAACATGGAAATGCACTCCTGTCGGATGATGGAGTGATTGAACCTGTGTGGATCGGTTTGCGCACCTGTCAGATCTGACAGGTGCATGTGGGAATCAGACGAGTGGTATCAACGAGGCACCGTTTCCCGCTCGCAATTCAGCGGCGTTCAAGGCTTGCGAAGTGTCTTCTGACGCACGATATAAATCGTCACCAACACCGCACTGGTCAGCATGAAACCCCGCGCCCACGGCAGTGGCACGAGGTAGCACGAGAACAGAATGCTCGCCCACATCAGCCCGATCGCGTAGACCTTGCCCTTGAGCGGAATGCCGTTGCCGTCGAGGTAATCGCGGATCCATGGCCCCAGCCGTGGATGTTCGACCAGCCATTGATAGAAACGTGGAGAGCTGCGCGCGAAGCAGGCTGCGGCGAGCAGAAGGAAAGGGGTGGTGGGCAGGACGGGCAGGAAGATCCCGATCACCCCCAATGCCACGCTGAGCCAGCCGACGGCCAGCAGGAAGTAGCGCAACATCAGGGGGCGGTTGCCTATGGGGTTGTCCATAGGCCGGATCTTAATGGTGACGTGGCTTGAGGATCGCCGGTTTTTCGTCGGGTGCCTGGCACAGCAGGTACAGCGCGGTTAGGGCTTCCGGGATCTGTACGATCATGTCGTCCATCAGGTTGGCGTCTTTGGCGATGTCTTCGAATTCTGGCTGTTCGTCGAACAGGCCCGAACCGACCATGATCGGCAGCAACATTTCGCTGACTTCTTCTTCGGCGGTTTCGAACCAGGCCGCTTCACGCAGGAACACGCCTTCCATGAAACCGATGCACCAGCCGCGCAGTTCCGAATCATCCGGATCGTCGCCCAGATCCAGTTCGCACGGCAGCTCGAATTCTTCATCCGAAGCCAGTTGACGGGCGATGTGCGCCTTGAGGCCGATCAGGGTGGCTTCGATCTCTTCACGCTGGGCGTCGCTGCTGTAATGCGGCTCTTCGGCGAACAGCGCGTCGATCCACTCGCGCTCCGGCACGTCTTCGGCGCAGATCGACAGGGCGGTGAGGTAGCCGTGAGCGGCCACGTAATCCAGCGCCTCGTCATGCAGCTCGTCGGCGTCGAGGAAAACTTGCAGGCGGGTCAGTTGCTCAGCGAAGGACATTACGGGGCTACCTTGGGGAATAAACAATGCGGGAATTCTAGGCCTTCTTGCGCGCTCAAGCCAGCCGCATGGCAGATTTGCCGCAATTGCCGGGCCGCATGCCAAACCAGTGGGAGCGAGCCTGCTCGCGAAAGCGGCGTATCAGGCACCTTTGTATCGACTGACCTACCGTATTCGCGAGCAGGCTCGCTCCCACAGGGTTTTGTGTGTGGCAGGTTTATCAGTGTCTTATCAGCGGCACCCTGTGCAGGGAAGGGCTCGGGTATACTGCCGCGTTTTGCGATCCCTGCCCGCCTTGCGGCTGCCGTGCAATGCGCTCTTACGTTTTGTTTAAGCAGCCCCGGCTGTTCTGAACCAGCCTGCGCAGGGATGTATTGGTAGATTTTTGGAGTTTTTATGCTCGAACAGGCTCAACGCGTCCTCAAGGACATCTTCGGCTACGACAGTTTCCGTGGCCGTCAGGGTGCAATCATTGAGCGCGTGGCCAGCGGCGGTGATGCGCTGGTGCTGATGCCTACCGGTGGTGGCAAATCCCTGTGCTTCCAGGTACCGGCGCTGTTGCGCGATGGCCTGGCGGTGGTGGTATCGCCGCTGATCGCGCTGATGGACGATCAGGTCGCCACCCTCGAAGAACTCGGTGTGGCCGCCGCAGCGCTTAACTCCACTTTGAGCGCCGAGCAGCAGCGTGACCTTGCGGCGCGGATCAAGCGCGGTGAAGTGAAGATGTTGTATCTGGCGCCCGAGCGCCTCGTGCAGCCGCGCATGCTCTCATTCCTGCAAGGTCTGAACATTGCGCTGTTCGCCATCGACGAAGCGCACTGCGTATCGCAATGGGGCCACGATTTCCGTCCGGAATACCTGCAACTGGGCCAGTTGGCCGAGATGTTCCCCGACGTACCGCGCATCGCCCTGACGGCTACCGCCGACAAGCGTACTCGCGAAGAAATCGTCACCCGTCTGCATCTGCAGAATGCCGAGCGCTTCCTGTCGAGTTTCGACCGTCCGAACATCTTTTACCGCATTGTGCCCAAAGAGCAGCCGCGCAAGCAGTTGCTGGCGTTCCTGGCCGAGCGGCGCAGCGATGCCGGCATCGTTTATTGCCTGTCGCGCAAGAAAGTCGAGGAAGTCGCGGCGTTCCTCAGCGAGCAGGGCTTCCCGGCGCTGCCGTACCACGCCGGCCTGCCCAACGATCTGCGTGCCTTCAACCAGAAGCGCTTCCTCAACGAGGAAGGCCTGATCATGGTCGCTACCGTGGCGTTCGGCATGGGCATCGACAAGCCCAACGTGCGCTTCGTCGCCCACCTCGATCTGCCGAAATCCCTTGAGGCGTATTACCAGGAAACCGGGCGCGGCGGCCGTGACGGTCTGCCGGCGGATGCGTGGATGGCCTACGGTCTGCAAGACGTGGTGATGCTCAAGCAGATGCTGCAGAACTCCGAAGGCGACGAGCGGCATAAACGTCTGGAGCAGCACAAGCTCGACGCCATGCTGTCGCTGTGTGAAGAAACCCGCTGCCGTCGCCAGACCCTGCTGGCGTACTTCGATGAAGACATGCCCGAGCCGTGCGGCCATTGCGACAACTGCGTCGACGGTGTGCAGACCTGGGACGCCACCGAGCCGGCGCGTCAGGCATTGTCGGCGATTTTTCGCACCGGTCAGCGTTATGGCGTCGGTCATCTGGTTGACGTGCTGCTGGGCAAGGACAACGAAAAAGTCCGCAGCTTCGGTCATCAGCATCTGTCGGTGTACGGCGTCGGCAAGGCGTTGAGCGAAAGCGAGTGGCGCTCGCTGTTCCGCCAATTGGTCGCGCGCGGTCTGGCGGATGTCGACCACGAAGGTTATGGCGGTCTGCGTCTGAATGACAGTTGCCGGCCATTGCTCAAGGGCGAAGTGAGCCTTGAGTTGCGCCGCGACCTCAAACCACAGGTCACCGCCAAAACCGCCAGCAAGAGCCCGGCCAGCCAACTGGTACGCGGCGAAGAGCGCGAACAGTGGGAAGCCTTGCGCGCGCTGCGACGCAAACTGGCCGAAGAACATGGTGTGCCGCCGTACGTCATCTTTCCCGACTCGACGCTGCTGGAAATGCTCCGTAGCCAACCGACTTCGCTGGCGGAAATGGCCCGGGTCAGCGGCGTCGGTGCGCGCAAGCTGGAGCGCTACGGCGATGCCTTCCTCGAAGTGCTTGGCGGCGAAGTCGAGGCACCGAAAGCGGTGGCCGATGTGCGCCATGAGCTGATCACGCTGGCTCGCGCGGGGATGACGCCGTTGCAGATCGCCGGTCAGTTGCAGTGCTCGGAAAAGAATGTGTACACCATGCTTGCCGAAGCCATCGGCAAGCAACAGTTGTCGCTGGAGCAAGCGCTGGACTTGCCGGAAGAGTTGATGGGCGAAGTGCAGGACGCGTTCCTTGATGGCGAGGGCGAGTTACCATCGGTCGCCGAGGTTGCGGAGCTGTTTGCCGGGCGTGTGCCGGAAGGCGTGCTGTATTGCGTGCGGGCTGCATTGCAGTCGGAATTCGAGATGTAATTTGGCCGCCTACCCTCACCCCAGCCCTCTCCCAGAGGGAGAGGGGGCCGACCGAGGCGTCTGAGGTTTGACATCGACCTGAAAGAACCAGTCGATTATGGATTCGGTAAAGCAGGATCAGGTCGGCGTAACCCTGAAGCATCCCCCATTCAGTCCCCTCTCCCTCTGGGAGAGGGCTAGGGTGAGGGCCGTCCAATTCCGGATTCAGCAAAATACTTCCAAGTCGCTGAATATCTAAAGCATCCCCCAATCAGTCCCCTCTCCCTTTGGGAGAGGGCTAGGGTGAGGGCCGTCCAATTCTGGATTCAGCAAAGTACTTCCAAGTCGCTGAATATCTAAAGCATCCCCCATTCAGTCCCCTCTCCCTCCGGGAGAGGGTTAGGGTGAGGGAGCCTCGAGATGTAACGATTCAGTACAGACCGCCACTTGCCTATAACTGCAGCTCATGCTTAGCTGGCTAATAATTAGAAATTTCTTATTTTAAGTCTAACCGTGAGTGTTTTATGCCGTTAACCGATCAACACCGCTTTGGCATGCAACTGGCCCAGATGTCGCGTGGCTGGCGTGCCGAACTGGATCGACGCCTCGCCGGGTTGGGGCTTTCCCAGGCGCGCTGGCTGGTGCTGCTGCATCTGGCGCGTTTTGAAGAAGCACCGACCCAACGCGAGCTGGCGCAGAGCGTCGGCGTCGAAGGTCCGACCCTTGCGCGCTTGCTCGATAGTCTGGAAAGTCAGGGCCTGGTGCAACGCCAGTCCGTGATGGAAGACCGCCGGGCGAAAAAGATCGTCCTCTGCGCACCGGCCCTGCCGCTGATCGAACAAATCGAAACCATTGCCACGCAACTGCGCCACGAATTGTTCGAAGGCGTCGACGAAGCGGATTTAAAGGTGTGCATGCGGGTTCACGGGCACATTCTGGCTAACCTGGAAAAATCTTGAGGCACATCCACGTGCCGGATCTTTGAGAGATCGCGCTGAGCCGACTATAAGAACTACTGGGCAATATCGTGTTCGTACCGGATGTGCGAACGCATAGAAGTCGGTTTTGCTTATTTAAGGGATGCTCATGCTCGCAAGTCGGCACGTGGTACTGCGCAGTGGCGCCAAATGGTTGCTGGTCGCTGGCATATTCAGCTATTCGGCCGGGTCGATGGCCTTGGGGCTGGGCGATATCACTGTTCATTCAGGCCTCAACCAGCCGCTCAAGGCCGACATCGCCCTGATCGATGTCGGTGGGCTGACGCAAAACGATCTTTCGGTGAGCCTGGCCACGGCAGACGAGTTCGCTCAGGCCGGGGTCGAGCGGGTGTTTTTTCTCAACGACCTCAAGTTCATTCCGATTCTGCATGGCAATCGCCAGATGATTCGGGTGACATCCAGCAAACCGGTCAACGAACCCTTTGTGAATTTCCTTGTGCAGCTCAATCAGCCCAATGGCCGGTTGCTGCGTGAGTACACGGTATTGATCGATCCACCGGGTTCACCGGGTATCGTACCGGCCACTGATGAGCCGGATCCGCGTGCGCAATCCTCCGAATTCCCCACCGTCGAACCTGCCGTGGTTGCACCACAGGCGCCTCAAGCCAAGCGCGATACCGTGCCAGCACCCACGCCTGCGACCCCACCCGCCAACGATGCACTGGCCGAGCAACTGGCTGCCAGTGTGTTGCTGAATCAGCAATTGCAAAAGAGCGTCGATGAGCTGAACGCCAAACTGCAAACGCAGGATGTGCAGATTGCCGCTGGCAAGAAGCAGATTTCTGACCTGCAAACGCAATTGGTCGAACTCAGGAAAGCACCGCCACCGACCGAGGCAACCCCTGCACCTGTCCCGGTGGTCGCACCTGTTGAGTCCACAGATGACGGTTTGAACTGGCCATTGCTCGGTGGCCTGGTGCTGTTGCTGGGGGCCTTGGCCGGGTTGTTCGTACACCGTCGACGGCAACAACAGATACCGACTGACGAGCCGCTGCCGCTTTTGCCGCAGGGGCGTGAGCCGGACGTAGCTGATGTTGAAAGCGCAGAACCCGTCAGTACCCATGCTTCAGCCCAACACCGCGAAGAACCGGCGGCGGGCGATGTGCTGGAGGCGGTGGGGATCTATCTGGCGTATGGCCGATTGGGCGAAGCCGCCGGATTGTTGCGCGATGCCTTGCACAAGGAACCGGAGCGCACCGACATCGGTTTGCAGTTGCTTGAAGTACTGGGGCGTCAGGGTGACAGCGCCGCGTATGAACAACAGGAAAGTCATTTGCGTGAGCAGGGCGTGGATACCCAGACGTTGCAGGATGTTCGCGCCCGACATCCGAAACTCGCGGTTACCGCAGCGTTGGCCGCTGTGCCGCCGATCGTGGCGGCGGTTCCTGTTGTTGCAGCACAACCGGCGCCTGAAGCTGATTTCGAGTTGAATCTGGGCGAGCTGTCGATGGATTCCAGTTGGGATCTGGAAGACAGCCGCACGGCCACTACTGAACCAGCGGCAGACACCTCGGCGCTCGGCTCCGGTCTGCAGGTGCTGCCACAGGACTTTGAATTGCCGCAAGCGTCCAGCGAAGATCCTGAGCTTGAGTGGATCCCTGAACCGGACGCCGGGCCGCTGGATGAAGATTTTCTCAATGAGTTTGCCGATGCCGAGCCTTCACTGGCGTTGCAACCGCTGGACTTGCAGGAACCCGAGCCGCTACACGACGAAAACTCCGGCAAGCTCGAACAGGCGCAGACGTGCATTGACGACGGCGATATCGACAGTGCGATTGCGTTGCTCAATGAGTTGCTCAAAGAGGGCGATGAGCCTTTGAAGCAAACGGCGCGGACGTTGCTGGCGGGGATTCGCTGAACCCCTGATCGATTTGCGGTGGATCTGATACCGTCTTCGCGAGCAGGCTCGCTCCCACATTTGAACTGTATTCGCAGAACCATTGTGGGAGCGAGCCTGCTCGCGAAGACTGACGGTCAGACAACACCAATTCCTGACCCCGGTCAGAAGGTCTGCCCCAGATTCAGATAAACCGCCTGCTCATTCGCATCATTCAACCCATAACTGAAATTCAACGGCCCCAGCGGTGTGTCAAAGCCAATGAACACGCTCGCGGCGTTGATGTAGCCACTGTCGAACTCATTGTCGTTGTTCCACGCTCGTCCACGTTCCAGCGAGGCGCCGGCATACAGCGGGAAGTCCAGCGGCAGATACGAGCGCGGCGTCAGACGGCGGTAATACACCGCGCGCATCAGGCTGATGTTCTGCCCGGAAATCGCGTCTTCACGGAAGCCCGACAACTGCCGCGCACCGCCGAGCAGGAAGCTTGAGGTCACCACGTTGGCATCATCCAGCGTACGCCCGTAGCGCCCGCCGAGAATCAGCGTATCCGGGCCATGGCTCATGGCTTTATCGATTTTAAAGTCCCACTGTCGATAGCGCGTGTCCGACCCCAGGCCCGGTTCAAACTGCGTCAGCGTCAGGCTGACGTCCTTGCCTTCGTGAGGGAAGTACACGTTATCCAGTGAGTCATAGGAATACTTCAGCGCGTAAAAGCCTTCGTTGAAGTTTTCACTCGGCAGATCCTGATCGCCAATGCGCACATCGGCCTTGCCCCAGGCCTCGCCAACACCGAAGCGCACCTCGCCGTTGTTGCCGATCTGTCGGCCGAAGTTGAGGCCGAACCCGTAGCGCTCGACGCGATACTGCGCGATCGGATCGTTGTCGAGCACGGCTTCAACGTTCTGCGCTTCGAACGAGGCGTACGGCGCGACGAAGTAACGCGAGCCGACGTCCAGCGGTTGGTAGAACTCGGTGTACAGCTCTTGTTTGTCGCCAATTTGCGCGCGGGTCAGCCATTCCGCGCCGAGGCGGTTGATGCCGTTGATGCGGTAACTGGCGCCGAGGTTGAAGGCGCTGTCGCCGCGCATGTCATCCGACAGATTGAGGCCAACCCGCAAGTAATCGGTGCCGCTGCGTTTACCCCGGGCGCTGATCACCAGCGTGTGATCCTGGCCCTTGTGCACCACGCGGTATTGCACCTGCTCGAAGTAATCGAGGCCGTACAAGGTGCCCATGTCCGAATGCAGACGCCCCAGATCCAGCGGTTCGCCGATGTGCTGGCGAATGTAGTAGCGGATCACGTCGTCATCGACTTTCGAGTCGTTCTCGACGCGGATCGCGGTGATGATCGGCGTGCGTTGACCCGGCGAGCGCGCGGCGTTGAGTTCGGCGTCCTGAGAGTCGACGGGTTTGAGCACGGCGAGGCGTGCGTCGAGAATTCGGGTGGCGCGATAACCGGCGTCGATCATCTCCTGAGCCTTGCCGAAATCGGTGACACCGAACGCCGCCAGCGTCGGCTGGATCAGCACATCGGAAGGCTTCAGGGCCGCCAGTTGTTCTTCGGAGTTGCTGCGCGTCATCAGGGTGATCGACTGGTTCAGTACATCGACCACGGTGGTCAGTTGTTTGCGATTGCGCAGCGGCGTGCCGATATCGACGACAATGGCCACGTCAACGCCCATCTCACGCGCGACATCGAGTGGAATGTTGTCGGTCATGCCGCCGTCCACCAGCAACCGGCCATCGAGTTCGACCGGGGCGAATACCGCCGGGATCGACATGCTCGCGCGGATCACTTGGGGCAAGTGGCCTTTGCGGAACACCACTTTTTCGCCGTTGGCGATGTCGGTGGCCACGGCGCGGAACGGGATCGGCAGTTTGTCGAAATCCCGGGTGTCGCTGGTATGCGCCAACAGGCTTTCCAGCAGCAGCGCGAGGTTCTGGCCCTGAATCACGCCCAGGGGCAAGCCGAGACTGCCGTCGTCGCGAAAGCTGAGTTTCTGTTTGACCAGAAAGTCGCGGTCATCCTGCTTGCGCCGAAACGGCACGTCTTCACGCGGCGGCGCGTCGGACAGCGCGGCTTGCCAGTCGATGTTCAGCGCGAGTTTTTCCAGCTCATCGATCTTGTAACCCGAGGCGTACAAGCCACCGACCACCGCGCCCATGCTGGTGCCGGCAATCGCATCGATCTTGATGCCTTGCTCTTCCAGGGCCTTGAGCACCCCGATATGCGCCAGCCCGCGCGCGGCACCGCCGGACAGCACCAGGCCGACTTTTGGCCGTGAAGCTTCACCGGCATGGACAAGCAGAGGAAGGAAACCAAGCAGCAGGCAGAACAGCAGACGGCGCATTGTGAGTCTCGGGGCAAGCATTAAAGCCGGCTATTATAGCGGCGCCCTCTGTCTCAGGAGTTTCAGCAAACATGACTGTCGCAAAAGCAGAAGTTGTCATCACCTATTGCACCCAATGCCAGTGGCTGCTGCGCGCCGCGTGGCTGGCGCAGGAACTGCTCAGCACCTTTGCTGATGACCTCGGCAAAGTCTCGTTAGTGCCGGGCACCGGCGGAGTGTTTCAGATTACCTGCGCGGGCGTGCAGATCTGGGAGCGCAAGGCTGACGGCGGCTTTCCGGAAGCCAAGGTGCTGAAGCAGCGAGTTCGCGATCAGATCGATCCTGACCGCGACCTCGGTCACAACGACCGCACTCAGTGAGACGCGGCCTCGGCAGCGACGGTTTTCTTGTCGGCGCTGCCGGACATCCGCGCGGAAACGACGATGGCGATGATGATCAGTGCGCCGCCCATCAACATCCGTAGCGTCGGGTTTTCGTTGAACAGCAGCCAGGCGATGGTAATGCCGTAAACCGGCTCCATGGCAAACACCACCGCCGCCGTGCGTGCTTTGATCACCGCCAGACTGGCGACGAACAGGCTATGAGCGACGCCGGTGCAGAACACCCCGAGCAAGCCGATCCAGAGCCAGTCCAGTGCGCGCACTTCGCTGAGTTGCGGCGCCGCAACCGGCAGCAGACACAGCGCCACCACCACGTTTTGGCACAACGCCGCCTGCACCGCCGGAATCCGCCCGGAGCTGGCGCGGTTGGTCAGCGACAGCAGCGAGAACAGCAGTCCCGACAGCACCGACCAAAGCAAACCGATAGTCGCGCCGCTGCCCAGGTCGAACGCCGGGGTCACCAGAATCAGGCCGATGCTGACCAACACCACCAGCACAATTTCATTGGCACGGATGCGTTCGCGGAAGATCAGTCCTTCGAGAATCACCGTGAAGGCCGGGAAACTGGCAAAACCCAATGTTGCGATGGCGACACCGGCGATCTTCACAGACAGGAAGAAACTCACCCAGTGCCCGGCCAGCAACACGCCGCTGAGGGCCAGACGCCGCCAGTCCACGGCCTGCAATTTCTGCCAGCCGCTCTGGCTGGCGAAACGGGCGAAGAACGCCAAGGCAAGTACGGCAAACGCAGCACGACCGAAGACGATCACAGCAGGGGAGGCGGCAGCGAGCTTGCCGAACACACCGGTCAGGCCAAACATCAAAGCACCGATATGCAGAGCGCCGAGGGCGGTACGCGGAGTCATTGCAATCCTTAATCCAGACACGGTTTCTTGTGATTGATCGTTCCCACGCTCTGCGTGGGAATGCCTCTAGGGACGCTCTGCGTCCAGTGACGCGGAGCGTCACGGGCTACATTCCCACGCGGAGCGCGGGAACGATCAATAAGTCCATTGAACCCTGTATCGGCCTACAAGTCTGTCGGCAGACTATCGTCTTTTGTCGCAGGAATCGCGCCGAAGCTGGCCGGGTGATGCACCGAACTCACGCAGGACCGCGGCCGAGAAAGCACTCTGCGAGCTGTAGCCGACGCGACTGGCAATCTCGCCAATCGGCAGTGCGGTGTCGCGCAGCATTTGCACCGCCAGATGCAGACGCCGACTGCGGATGTAATCCATCGGTGTCTGCCCGCATTCGGCCATGAACCGTGCATGCAGGCGCGCGCTGGACAACCCGGCCACGCGCGCCAGATCGGCGACTTGCAGCGGATAAGCGGCGTTTTGCTCGATGTGTGCATCCAGCGCTGCATAAGGCAAACGGCGGGTGGCGAGTTCGGCCGGTTGCGCATGATTGAGACTGGCCAGCAGCAACACCGCGCCTTGCTGCGCGATCAACGGATCGCTGACCGGACTGTTCGCCAGCCAGCTGACCAACTGGCTTTGCCGCGAATCCAGTGACAGGCGCGCAGGTTGATCGAGCAGGCGGTGACTGGCCTCGGCATGCTCGCCGAGTGAATCGGTCACCCATGGCCCTTCAGGGATATCCAGCACCAGACAGCGGCTGCCGTCGGGGCTGCCGCAAGCGTGATGCGCACCAGAAGGAATCACCACAAAACTCTGCTGACGCACCTGGCTGCCGCAACCCTCGACCTCGAAATCAAGCGCACCGGACAGCCCGAACACCAGTTGCGCGTGCTCGTGGCTATGCACAATCAAATCGTGGGTGTACTGACGCAGGGTGAGGATCGGGCGCATGGCAAGGTTCTCCGGGCAGGTCGCCAGTCTACACCGGCGCACGCAGATTGCGTTGTCACAGGACTGACTCGCACTTGTCATGGTCGATTAACCGGGCAGGCGCAGAGTGGCGAAAACATCGCAGAGGGTTGCCCATGACCAGCGCCGAGCTCGCCAGACCCAGCCGTAAACAACGCGTGCGCACCCTGTGGATCTCCGACGTGCACCTGGGCACGCGCGATTGCCAGGCCGAGCACTTGTCGCAATTTCTCAAGGGCTATCACGCCGACAGGATTTATCTGGTCGGCGACATCATTGACGGCTGGAAACTGCGCGGCGGCATGTACTGGCCACAAGCGCACACCAACGTGATCCGTCGTTTGCTGACCATGAGCAAGCGCGGCACCGAGGTGATTTATGTCACCGGCAACCACGACGAATTCCTGCGCCGTTATTCGAAGCTGATTCTCGGCAACATCCAGTTGGTTGACGAGGCGGTGCATGTCACGGCCGATGGTCGACATCTGCTGGTGATTCACGGCGATCAGTTCGATGTGATCACCCGTTATCACCGCTGGCTGGCGTTCCTTGGTGACTCCGCCTACGAATTCACCCTGACCCTCAATCGTTGGCTCAACCACTGGCGTGCGCGCTATGGCTACGGCTATTGGTCGCTGTCGGCGTATCTGAAGCACAAGGTGAAGACGGCAGTGAGCTTTATCAGCGACTTTGAAGAAGCCATCGCCCACGAATGCGTGAAGCGCGAGTTGCATGGTGTGGTGTGCGGGCACATTCACCACGCCGAGATCCGCAAGGTGGGCGAGGTGGATTACCTCAATTGCGGTGATTGGGTGGAGTCGTGCACAGCGCTGATCGAGCATTGGGACGGCACGATCGAGTTGTATCGACTGGCAGATGCGCAGGCGCGGGAGGCGGAGCTCAAGGCGGCCAAAGTCGCTGAACTCGCATAAAAGCAAAAGATCGCAGCCTTCGGCAGCTCCTACAGAGGTACACATTCCAACGTAGGGGCTGCCGAAGGCTGCGATCTTTTGATCTTAGGCCGGGCTATGTTCTTGCATTGCTGCCTTGTAAATCGAGTTCTTCGGCTGCGCAAACAACCGCTCCATCATCGGCTCAAAGAAGCTCAACGGCAGCGTGTCATAGTCAGGATCAAACGCCGCCGCATCGTATTTGGCACAAAACTCGGCGGTTGCTTGATACTGCGGATGGGCGGCGAACTGCTCGCGCAGATGCCGATCCATGCCCAGGTGATGAAAGAAGTAATAACCCTGAAACACACCATGCTTTTCGACCATCCACAGATTCTCGGCACTGACGAATGGCTTGAGAATCGCTGCGGCAATGTCCGGATGGTTATACGAGCCGAGCGTGTCACCAATGTCATGCAGCAACGCGCAAACCACGTATTCCTCGTCGCGCCCGTCACGAAAGGCGCGGGTCGCGGTTTGCAGTGAGTGGGTCAGACGATCCACCGGGAAACCACCGAAGTCGCCTTCGAGCAGTTTCAGGTGAGTCAGGATTCGCGAGGGCAACTGTTTGGCGTAGGCACTGAAATCTGCGGCGATGATCGCCCAGTCTTCCTGCGTACCGTCCTTCATGTGAGTGAAGCGGGCATTGGCATTCATTGGCTGACCCTCATTCAGAACGCCACGCGACCCAGAATCATGTCGCGGTACATGACGAAGTCGCCGAGCAGGCTGTACAGCGGATGCTGAAAGGTCGCCGGTCGGTTCTTTTCAAAGAAGAAGTGCCCGACCCAGGCAAAGCTGTAGCCGGCCAGCGGCACGGCCAATAACAGCAGCCAGGCGCCCTTGGCGATGGTCATCGCGACAATGAAGATCACCAACGTGGTGCCGATGAAATGCAGGCGCCGGCAGGTGCTGTTGTTGTGTTCGCTGAGGTAGTACGGATAGAACTCAGTGAAGCTGTTGAAATGCTTGATGTTTTCCACGACCGCGTTCTCTGTGGTTATTGTTCTGGCGACGAGTTGTTCTGCGGGTAGCTTATTTGAGTCTAGAGTGATCATTGGCGTGGGCCAGTGACAATCGGCGCCACTTTAGTATCCTTGGCAAATCAGGCCGTAGCATGCGGCCCCTCATGTAAAAGAAAAACGCCATGAGCGAACGAACGACTTCTGCAAGCTGGGCGATGGGGATTGTCAAAGCATTGGAGATGGACGGCCTGGATTGCCGGGTTCTGTTCAAGCAACTGGGGCTCGATTACACGGCTCTGGATGATCCGGATGCACGCTTCCCGCAAGATTCCATGACCCGTCTCTGGCAACGGGCGGTCGAGGTGTCCGGTAATCCGGCGATCGGTCTGAACATGGGCAAGGTGGTGCGACCGGCGTCGTTTCATGTCGCCGGCTACGCGTTGATGTCGAGCAATACCCTGGCCGAAGGCTTCCAGCGACTGGTGCGTTATCAGCGGATCATCGCCGAAAGTGCCGACCTGAGCTTCCGTCTGCTGGAAGAAGGTTATGCGCTGATTCTGACCGTGCACGGCGACCATCTGCCGCCGACCCGGCAGAGTGCCGAAGCCTCGCTGGCCTGTGCACTGGGGCTGTGCGGCTGGTTGACCGGGCGCACGCTGCATCCGGTCAAAGTGCTGGTGCAGGGTGATCAGCCGGAAAATCTGCAACCCTACAAACAAGCCTTCCACGCGCCATTGGTGTTCAACGCGCCGTACGATGCGCTGATCTTCGAACGCGCCGACATGGAAGCACCGCTGCCCACCGCCAACGAGGCGATGGCGCTGTTGCATGACCGCTTTGCCGGGGAGTATCTGGCACGATTTTCCGAAAGCCGCGTCACCCATAAGGCGCGACAGGTGCTGTGCCGGTTGCTGCCACAAGGCGAACCGAAGCGCGATACCGTGGCGCAGACCCTGCATCTGTCGCAGCGCACCTTGCAGCGGCGGTTGCAGGAGGAGGGCACGAGTTTTCAGCAACTGCTCGATGACACCCGCCGCGAACTGGCCGAGCAGTATCTGGCGCAGCCGAGCATGACCTTGCTGGAAATCGCATACCTGTTGGGTTTTGCCGACCCAAGCAACTTCTTTCGCGCGTTCCGCCGCTGGTTCGACACCACGCCCGGCGATTACCGGACGCGGTTGTTGCAGGCGCCGGGTGCGATCAGTGACGCCAAAAGGCCGGAATACACAGTACAAACACCGTAATGATCTCCAGTCGGCCGAGCAGCATGCCGAACGACAGAATCCATTTGGCCGCATCGGGCAGGGTGGCGAAGTTGCCCGCCGGGCCGATGGTTTCGCCAAGGCCTGGGCCGACGCCGGACACGGTACTGGCGGCACCGGTCAGGGCGGTCATCCAGTCGACGCCGAGCAGCGACAGCAGCAGAGCGATCACGCAGATCGTGATGGCGAAGAAGAACGAAAAGGTCAGAATCGAGCGCACGATCTCTTCGTCGAGGCGGTGACCGTTGTACTTCTGCTTGATCACCGCGCGCGGGTGAATCAGCTGATTAAGGTTGGCCTTGAGCAGGATATAAGCGACCTGGAAACGGAAAATCTTGATCCCGCCCGCCGTCGACCCGGAACAGCCACCGACAAACCCCAGATAGAAAAACAGCATCAGCGAGAAGTTGCCCCACAGGCTGTAATCACCGAGGGCAAACCCGGTGGTGGTGACCACCGACGTCACGTTCAGCGCCACGTGGCGCAGCGCTTCGAGCCAGTGCAGCTTGGTCGTCCACCAGTACCAGGTACCGAGCACCAGCCAGGTCACCAGCAGCATCCCGAGCAAACCCTGCACCTGTTGATCCCTGATCAGCGCTTTGCGGTTGCCGCGCAGCGTCGCCACGTACAGGGTGAACGGCAGGCTGCCGAGAATCATGATGACCACCGCGACCCAGTGCACCGCCGGTTGCGTCCACTTGGCCAGGGATTGGTCGGAGGTCGAGAACCCGCCGGTGGAAATCGCCGACATCGCATGGTTGATCGCATCGAACGGGCTCATCCCGGCCCACCAGAATGCCAGGCTGCCAAGGATGGTGATGCCGACGTACGCGGCTACGATCAGCCGTGCCACCATGTGCGAGCGGGGCATGACTTTCTCCGAGCGGTCCGAGGACTCGGTCTGGAACAGGCGCATGCCACCGATGCGCAGCAGCGGCAGAATCGCCACCGCCATACCGATAAAGCCGATGCCGCCGATCCAGTGCAGCAGCGAGCGCCACATCAGAATGCCGGGGGACATGGTGTCGAGGCCGTTGAGCACGGTCGAACCGGTGGCGGTGATGCCGGACATGCTTTCGAAAAACGAATCGGTGTAGCTGATGTGCTGGGTCAGCAGAAACGGCAGCGCGGCAAAGATGCACACCACCAGCCAACTGCTGACCGTCAGCAGATACATGTCACGCGGACGCAGGTGAATGTGTTCCGGTCGGCCGGGAATCACCAGCGCAAGGCCGGCGACGAAAGTGATCATGCTCGCCCAGAGGAACGACGGCAGGTCGCTGGTGCGCTCGAAAATCACCAGGGTGGCCATGGGCACGACCATGGCCACGGCCAGGGTGATCAGGAAGATGCCGATGATGAAACCAATGATCCGTAAGGTCGGCAACGCCATGAAGTCCGCTCGGGCTGATGTGGGAAGGGCGCCATTCTACCCGTGGGGCAGGGCATGTAAACCGGCATCCTGTGTACAGATAAAGCTAGAATAGCCGCACATATTTTTCAGGAGGTGGCCGATGCAGGCTCTCGACGCGTTGCTCAACCGTGTTTCCGTTCCACGACTGGTCGAACCGGCCCCCACTGCCGAGCAGCGCGAAGCTCTGTTTGGCGCCGCGTTGCGCGCGCCGGATCACGGGCATTTGCAGCCGTATCGTTTTCTGACCGTCGAAGGCGCGGCGCGTGAGCAGATGGGCGAGTTGCTGGCCGAGGCTGCACAGATGCAGGAAGGCGAAGTCACCGAAGCGATGATCGACAAGGCGCGCAACGGCCCGCTACGGGCGCCGCTGGTGGTTGTGGTGATCGCCAGGTTGCAGGAGCACGTCAAGTACCCGAAGGCCGAGCAGTTGCTCGCGGCCGGGTGTGCGGCCCACGGGATTTTGCTGGCGGCGTATGCGCAGGGGATTGGTGCGGTGTGGCGTACGGGGGATTTGGCTTATTCGAAGCACGTAGCCAAAGGTTTGGGGTTGGCGGAGGGTGAAGAGGTGATTGCGTTTCTTTACCTCGGCACGCCGCAGAAAGAACCGCGTGTGGCGGAGAAGGTTGATCTGGCCGAGTTTGTTAGTGCCTGGCCTGGTAAGGCGTAAAGCGAAGAGCCCCTCACCCTAACCCTCTCCCAGAGGGAGAGGGGACTGATTGGGGGATGCTGTAGAGGTACGCCGACCTGAAAGTGCTCGGCTGAATCCAGAATCGATAACGGCTCCAATGCATTTCGAGCTCGGAGTCGATAACGGTTCCGATGCATTTCGAACCCAGAGTCGGCGACGATTCACGTGCCTTCCGGGCCCATAATCGACTCGGTGTTTCAGGTCGATGTATGACGCAAGACACCGCGGTCGGCCCCCTCTCCCTCTGGGAGAGGGTTGGGGTGAGGGTAGCTTTTAGGCTCTTAAAGTTGTACCACCGCCCCGGGTACAAGCGGCAATTCCAGACTGGCAATAAACCCACCCTGCGGATGATTGGCCAACGTCAAACTCCCGCCATGGCGCTCCGCCGCCCTGCGCGCAATCGCCAGCCCCAAACCATGTCCTGCCGCCGTCTGTCCCGGCGCGCGATAGAACGGTTCACCCAACTGACTCAAATGCTCGGCCTGCACCCCCGGCCCATGGTCACGCACACTCACGACAATTTTTTCGCCCTGACGAGAGGCCTGCATTTCTATCGCCTGACCTTCCGGGTTGAAGCGCTGGGCATTGCGCAACAGGTTATCGACGGCGCGCTCGATCATGGTCGGCCAGCCCTTCAGATTCAGTTGCGGCTCGGCATCGAGACGCACGATCTGCTCGGGCGATCCAAGTTCCGCATCCTTCTGCAACGTGCCGAGCAGGACATTCAGATCCACATCTTCGGCACTGGCGTTGTCGGCATCGACTCGCGCCAGCACCAGAATTTCACTGATCAACGCTTCCAGCCGATCACACTCGCGGGTCAGCCGTGGCCAGAGTTTCTCGCGTTCTTCAGGATTCGCTCGTTCGGCCAGCGCCAAGGCAATCCGCAGCCGGGCCAACGGTGAGCGCAATTCATGGGAGACGTCGCGCAGCAACTGACGCTGGCTGCCAATCAGGCTCTGCAGGCGCGCACCCATGCGGTTGAAATCGGTAGCGAGTACGCCGAACTCGTCGCGGCGGTTGGCCAGTTTCGCCAGGCTGTTCTGCTGATACGTGGTCTGCCCGAGATCATGCACCGCGCCGCGCAAACGGCTGAGCGGGCGGGTGATGGAGAAGGTCACCAGCAGACTGAACAAGGTCAGCACCACCAGCGCGATGCCCAGTGCGCTCAGCGGCCAGAGCAGGCTTTCGCGGTGCCAGGCGTCGAGTTCCGGGTGCGGGATGCGGTAGATAAACAGGTAGGTGTCACCGGTTTTTTCGCTGGTGAACTCATCGGTCAGGCGGCGCCAGGGCAGGCGGCGGTCGTCGTTATTCTGGCGGGCTTCGAAGGCAGCGGCGCGGCGCGGGAAGGTGCCGCGCACTACCGGATCGCCGGATTCGTTGAGTACCTGAACGTCGATGTGATATTGGCGTTTGCGCTGTTCGAGAATGTCCTGAGCGGCTTCTTCGCCCTGGGCTTCGTAAGTTTGTGTCCATTCGCCGGCGAGGGTGTTGAGGCCCGGATGACGGCTGAGGATCCACGCGTCCTGGTTGAGCATGTGCCCGAGCAGAATGGACAGCCCGGCCACCAGAGCGATGGCCAGCCAGAAGCTCGCGAGAATACGCCAGAACAATGAACGCACAGAAAATCCTCAATCAAACACAAATCCCTGTAGGAGTGAGCCTGCTCGCGATAGCGGTGAGTCAGACAAGTATCCGTTGACTGACACACCGCTATCGCGAGCAGGCTCACTCCTACATTGGATCTGTGGAAAAAGACCCGACGGTGTTTAGCCGTCGGGTCCGGGGTCAGAACATTATTGCGCCTTTTGCGCCTGTTGCGCTTTCCACGCCTTGAACTCGGCCCATTCGGCGCGACGCTCGGCCTGTTTCTTCTGGATCTCGTCGAATTTCTTCTGTTGATCCGGTTTCAGCACGGCGCGCACATCGGTTTCGGCTTTCTTGTGGTTGGCCGCCATCTCGTCCTTCATGGCTTTCTGGTCAGCCGGCGAGAGTTTTTCCAGGTACTTGTCGACCACTTGCTTACGCTCGTGCATCTGCTCGCCCATGATCTTGCGGATCTGCTCGCGCTGTTCGCGGGACAGGTCGAGTTGGCTGTACGGGCCTTTGCCGTGCATGCCGTGCATCTGACCGCCGTGGCGTGGGCCGTCAAGCGGGCCACCCATCGGGCCGCCGTCTTGCGGCATGGCCATGGCGACGGTTGGCAGAGCGGCAGCGAACATCAGAGCGATAAGAGTCTTGCGCATGGTGAATCTCCTTGTCTCGTTCCCGGTACGTTCCGGATGAGTACAGATTACGGAGATCAAGGTCAGCGGCGGTCAGCGCTGGGTAAAGCTTCGGTAAAGACGCTTCGCGTACATCCTTACACATGCCCTGTGTAGGAGCTGCCGAAGGCTGCGATCTTTTGATCTTGTTTTTAAAAGACAGATCAAAAGATCGCAGCCTTCGGCAGCTCCTACAGTGGGAATGGGCGCGGTTCAGAGGCTATAGAAGTAACCGCGGCTGCGCAGGGCGACGATCCGTGGGCGGCCGTCGGGGTGCGGGCCGATCTTCTTGCGCAGGTTGCTGACGTGCATGTCGAGGCTGCGGTCGTACAGGGTCAGCTTGCGGCCGAGGGCGAGCTGCGCCAGTTCCTGTTTGTCCAGTGGTTCGCCAGGCTGCTTGAGCAGCGCTTCGAGCAGACGGCTTTCGGACACGGTAAGGGTCAGTTCTTTTTCGTCGATGCTGACCACACCACGCACCGGGCTGAAACTCAGGTCGCCCAGTTCGAGTTGCGTCGACACGGCCGCAGGATGACTGCGGCGCAACACCGCACGCAGGCGCGCAGTCAGTTCGCGCGGATCACAAGGTTTGGCCAGGTAATCGTCGGCGCCCAGTTCCAGGCCGAGGATACGGTCCAGCGGCTCACCACGGGCCGAGAGCATCAGCACCGGCAGGTCGGCGTGATCGTGGCGCAATTGCTTGAGCAGCTCCAGACCGCTGCCGTCGGGCAGCATCACGTCCAGCACCACCGCCGCCGGGGCCGTTTCAGCCAAGGCCTTGCGGGCGCTCTGGCCATCGTGGCAGGCACGCACGTGGAAGCCTTCCTGGCTCAGCCAGCTACTCAGGAGTTCGCACAACTCCTGGTCATCATCAATCAGTAACAGCTCGCTCATGACTCACTCAATTTAGCCATTGCCGACGTTTTCGGCTTGCTCCACTGGCAAAGATACCGCAGAGCAGCGCCAATAGCGCTACTCCGCCTCCCGTAACGAACCACTGCTGCTGGTCAGTCAGCAGGCGCGGCAAGGGACTTGCCTGGGCTTCCTTGAGTTGCAGCTTGAGACGCTGGTTCTCCTGGCGCAACCGGGCAAGCTGGGCGCTCTCGCGGGTATTGTCGGCATTTTGCAGTTGTTTGCTCAGTTCTTCCCGCTGCTGCTCGCTGGCCTTGAGGCGCTGCTGCAACTCGGTGATCTGGCTGCCGGCGCTTAACGACAATGGCGTGGAGCTGCCGCCTTCGGTGGATTCCTCACCATGGGCGGGCGCCATGATCGACAACGTGACCAACATCAGACACAACGGACCCTTGCGCATCGCAACACCTGCTTCCAAATGGATATTGGGCAGGTTGTCGGCAGGCAAACGAGAATAATGAGCGATTGAGAACGCGATGAACCGACATGGTTCATCGCGTGGGAGAGACTTGCGCAGGAAAGTTACGGCAGGACTTGCTTGAATGGCTTGACGACCACGTTGGCGTAGACGCCAGCGGCGATGTACGGGTCGGCGTCAGCCCACGCTTGCGCGGCGCTCAGGGAGTCGAATTCGGCAACGATCAGGCTGCCGGTGAAACCCGCTGCGCCCGGATCATTACTGTCGACGGCCGGGTGCGGGCCGGCCAGTACGATGCGGCCTTCGCCCTTGAGCGCTTGCAGGCGTTCCAGATGCGCAGGGCGCGCGGCCAGGCGTGCTTCCAGCGAGTTGGCGACGTCGGTGGCAATGATGGCGTAGAGCATGTCAGTCCTCGGTTTTTGGAGTTGTGGTATCGGCATCGTGCAGATGGCGGGACAGGTAAATGCCCTGTGCGACCAGGAACACCAGGGTCATGCCCAGGCTGCCGAACACCTTGAAGTCCACCCAGTAGCTTTGGAAGGTGAAGGCGACGAACAGGTTGGCGGCGCCGCAGAACAGGAAAAAGGCGATCCAGGCGATGTTCAGGCGGGTCCAGACCGGATCCGGCAGGGTCAGCGCGTGGCCCATGATACGTTTGATCAACAGGCGATCGCCGATGAAGTGGCTGCCGATGAAGGCCACGGCAAACAGCCAGTTGACCACCGGCGCTTTCCACTTCAGGAAGGTTTCGCTGTGGAAGGCCAGTGTCAGGCTGCCGAACACCAGGCAGGCGATCAGGGTCAGCCATTGGCTCTTTTCCAGCTTGCGCTGTTTGATGAACAACGCGCCGTACACCACCAGGGAACTGATGATCAGCATCGCCGTGGCGCTGTAAATACCGCCTACAGTCACTTCATGGCCAGCGATGTCGACGACCCGTGGATCAAGTTTGTAAACGATGAAGAACAGCAGAAGCGGGATGAAATCGATGAATTGTTTCACAGTGAGAGCCAGAAGCTGGATGTGGCGGCATAATAACAAACATATGGGCGCGCGATAGCGCCAGCTGATTTGAGGTTACAACTCCCCGTGAATGTTGATTTGCACTGCCATAGCACGGCCTCCGATGGCGCCCTGGCGCCTGCGGTTCTGGTTACGCGTGCGTTCGAGAACGGCGTGCGAGTCCTGGCGTTGACCGACCACGACACCCTCGAAGGCCTCGCCGAAGCGCGCACGGCGGCCAACGAATTGGGCATGCAACTGGTCAACGGCGTCGAGTTGTCCTGCACCTGGGGCGGCGCGACCATTCATGTGTTGGGCTACGGTTTCGACGTCAATGCGGCACCGTTGGTCGAGGCCATCGCCAAATTGCACGATGGCCGCTGGCTGCGGTCGGAAGAAATAAGCCGCAAGCTCGCCCTTAAAGGCATGCCCGGTGCGCTCGACGGCGCGCGGAAAATCCAGCAGGAACTGGGCGACAGCGGCAACGCGCCGGCCCGTCCGCATTTCGCCGACTGGATGGTGCGTGAAGGTTTTGTAAAGGATCGCGCCGAGGCATTCCGCAAGTGGCTCGGTGCCGGCAAGCTGGGCGACGTCAAGTTGCACTGGCCGACGCTGGAAGACACCGTCGGTACACTGCGAGCCGCCGGAGCCTGGGTCAGCCTGGCGCATCCGTGGCACTACGATTTCACCCGCAGCAAGCGCCGAAAGCTGATTGCCGACTATATTCAAGCAGGCGGGCATGCGATCGAGGTGGTCAATGGCCATCAGCCTGCGGAACAGGTGGGCAGCCTGGCAATCCTTGCCCGTGAGTTCGGTCTGCTGGTCAGCGCCGGCAGTGACTTCCATGGCCCTGGCGGCTGGTCCGAGATCGGCCAGTACCGGCCGGTTCCCGAGGACCTTCCACCCCTGTGGTGTCGGTTCAAACATGACACAGATATTGCCGCCGTCTGAACAGGTAGAGAATGTGAGTCAATTTTTCCAGATACATCCGGAAAACCCGCAAGCGCGCCTGATAAAACAGGCGGTCGAGATCATCCGCAAGGGCGGGGTGGTGGTTTATCCCACGGACTCTTCCTACGCGATCGGTTGCCAAATCGGCGATAAAACCGCGATCGAGCGCGTGCGTCGCCTGCGTCAGCTCGATGAAAAGCACAACTTTGCGCTGATCTGCAGCGACCTGTCGCAACTGGGCAACTACGCCAAGATCGACACCGGCACCTTCCGCATTCTCAAGGCGCACCTGCCGGGGCCGTACACCTTCATTCTCAACGCCACCCGCGAAGTGCCGCGCCTGTTGCTGCATCCGAAGAAGCGCACCATTGGCCTCCGAGTGCCGAGCCATCCGATCGCGCTGGCGCTGCTGGCCGAACTCGGCGAGCCGCTGATGAGCGTGACCCTGATCATGCCTGGCGATGAAGACCCGCTGAGCGATCCGTACGAAATGCGCCAGTTGCTCGAACATCAGGTGGACTTGATCGTCGACGGCGGCTTCGGCGGCATCAAGGCCTCCACGGTGATCGACCTGACCGGCGACGACCCGGAAGTGGTCCGCGTCGGTTGCGGCGATCCGACGCCGTTCATGGTCGAGGCCTGAATGTCCGCAGTGGAAACCGTTGCCGATCCCCAGGCCGGCGCTCAGCAAGAGCTGCCGTTTGCCATGGTCTATGGCCAGGCGGTCATGGAAATGCCACTGGATCTGTACATCCCGCCGGATGCGCTGGAAGTCTTTCTCGAAGCCTTTGAAGGGCCGCTCGACCTGCTGCTGTACCTGATCCGCAAACAGAACATCAACATCCTCGACATCCCGGTGGCGGAAATCACCCGCCAGTACATGGGCTATGTCGAGTTGATGCAGTCGGTGCGCCTGGAACTCGCCGCCGAGTATCTGGTGATGGCCGCGATGCTCGCCGAGATCAAGTCGCGCATGCTCCTGCCGCGCGCTGAAACCGTCGAAGACGAAGAGGACGACCCGCGCGCCGAACTGATCCGCCGCTTGCAGGAATACGAGCGCTTCAAGGCGGCCGCTGAAGGTATCGACGGCTTGAGCCGGGTCGGTCGTGACGTGATCGTGCCCAAGCTCGACGCCCCGGAAGCCCGCGCGCGCAAGCTGTTGCCGGATGTCGCGCTGGAAGAGATTTTGATGTGCATGGCGGAAGTGCTGCGCCGTGGCGATATGTTTGAAAGCCACCAGGTCAGCCGTGAGGCATTGTCCACCCGCGAGCGCATGAGCGATGTGCTGGAGCGGCTCAAGGGCGGCGGTTTTGTGCCGTTCGTCGAGCTGTTCACCGCTGAAGAGGGCAGGTTGGGTGTGGTGGTGACCTTTATGGCGATCCTTGAGCTGGTCAAGGAGTCCTTGGTCGAGCTGGTGCAGAATGAGCCGTTCGCCGCGATCCACGTGCGAGCCCGAGCCGAATAACGAGTCGAAACATGAACCTGACTGAACCCCGCGAGCTGGCGCCCCTGCTTGAAGCCTTTCTGTTGGCCTCGGGAAAGCCGCAATCCCTTGAGCGCCTCTATGAACTGTTTGAAGAGGGCGAACGCCCCGAGCCTGCAGTTTTCAAGAAAGCCCTGACCCTGCTCGGCAAGTCCTGCGAGGGCCGTGCTTTCGAACTCAAGGAAGTCTCGTCGGGCTATCGCTTGCAGATCCGCGAGAAGTTTTCGCCGTGGGTTGGCCGCTTGTGGGAAGAGCGCCCGCAGCGTTATTCCCGTGCGCTGTTGGAAACCATCGCGCTGATCGCCTATCGCCAGCCGATCACCCGTGGCGAGATCGAAGACGTGCGTGGCGTGGCGGTAAACAGCAACATCGTCAAAACCTTGCTGGAACGTGAGTGGATCCGCGTCGTCGGCTACCGCGACGTGCCGGGCAAACCGGCGATGTTTGCCACCACCAAGATGTTTCTCGATCACTTCAACCTGAAGAACCTCGAAGACCTGCCGCCGCTCGCCGAACTGCGCGAGATGGAAACCGACCCGGTGCTCGATTTCGACGACGCGCCGGTGCCGCAGAACTTGCAGGAACTGGCCGACGCCAGCGCCGAGCCGGAGGAGGAGAAGGAAGAGACCAGTTTCCATACGTTGTTGCTGGAGCTGGACAGCATGGAAGAGGGGATCAAGACCGACTTCGACGATTTGCTGCGGGATGCGGTGGACGGTGAAGCGCCGACGGTTGATGCAGAAACCGAGACTGAGCCTGAGCCTGAGCCACAGATCGGCGAGCCAACCATCGAAGTTGAACTTGAAGCCGAGCCAGAAGCCGAACCGGAAGAGGACATTCTTGGCGTCGCCGAAGCCCGCGAAAAGCTGTTGGCTGCCGTCGCCGCCCTCGAACAACCGGCGCCAGAACCCGAACCGGAGCTGAGCGAAGAAGAAGCCGAGGCCCGCGCCCTGGCCGAAGCCATCGAAGCCGAACGCCGCGAATTCGAAGACTGATCCGCCCTCAAAACCACCGCGATCCCCTGTAGGAGTGAGCCTGCTCGCGATTGCGGTGTATCTGCCAAGATGATGTCGACTGACACACCGCAATCGCGAGCAGGCTCACTCCTACAGGGGATTTGTGTGTTTCTGGAGTAGGTATGAGTTCGACAAAAGACCCGTGCATCAGCCTCTGCAAATTCAGCGACGACATCTGCCTCGGCTGCGGCCGCAGCAAGCGCGAAATCAAAGCCTGGAAGAAACTCGACAAGGACGACAAGCGCACCGTACTCGCCGAAGCCGCGCTGCGCCTGATCAAACTGGGCAGCGCCGGTCGGCGGAAAAAGAAATAACTGTCGATCGATCAGCTAGTCTCTGATGCGCGACGGCGCACATCCGCGTATGATTCGCGACCCTTCGCCGATCCCTTCGGCTGAGTACCCAGATTTCAATGCTTCAGGCGCCGCCTGAACAGACCACACCGGGAGGTGCCCAGATGAGCGACATCATTCAGAAAGACGACCAGGAAATCGGCCCAGCAGGCGAAAAGCTGCAGAAAGTCCTCGCCCGTATCGGCGTCGGCTCGCGCCGTGACGTGGAATCCTGGATCAGCCAGGGCCGGATCAAGGTCAATGGCAAAGACGCCACCCTCGGTCTGCGCGTCGACATGCACGACGCCATCACCATTGATGGCAAGGTGATCAAGCGCGAAGAGGCGGCCGAATCGGTGCGCCGCGTGATCATGTACAACAAGCCCGATGGCGAGATCTGCACCCGTGACGACCCGGAAGGCCGTCCGACCGTGTTCGACAAGCTGCCGCGTCCGAAAGAAGGTCGCTGGATCAACATCGGTCGTCTCGACATCAACACCACCGGTTTGCTGATGTTCACTACCGACGGTGAACTGGCCAACCGCCTGATGCACCCGTCCTACGAGATGGACCGTGAATACGCCGTGCGTGTACGCGGTGAAGTCGACGACGAAATGATCGAGCGTCTGAAGGCTGGCGTGGTGCTGGAAGATGGCCCGGCCAAATTCACCGACATCAAGCAGGCCCCGGGTGGCGAAGGTTTCAACCACTGGTATCACTGCGTGGTGATGGAAGGTCGTAACCGTGAGGTTCGTCGTCTGTGGGAATCCCAAGGTCTGGTGGTCAGCCGTCTGAAGCGCGTGCGTTTCGGCCCGGTGTTCCTCAACTCCGACCTGCCGATGGGCCGCTGGCGCGAAATGAGCCAGTACGAAGTCGACATCCTCAGTGCTGAAGTCGGCCTGACGCCGGTAGCGATGCCGCAGCTGAACGCCAAGAGCAAAGACAAGCTTGAGCGCATGCAGCGCAAATCGTCGCGGCCGATGGGCAAGACCGAGCGCGTCCGCACGCTGCGTCCAGCCGCTGGCGCGCCGACCGGCCCACGCCCAAGCCGTGAGCCGCAGATCGAAGGCGAACGTCCAGGTCGCAAGCCAGTCGCCCGTGACGGCGAGCGCGCTCCGCGCCCGGCCAACGGTCGCGCCCGGCCAACGGTCGCACTGAGCGTGGCGAACGTGGTGCACCTGCCGGTCGTGGTACGCCAGTGGCGGATCGTCCAGCGGACACCACCAACAAGCGTCCGGCCAAGCCTGCGCCGAAGCGTCCGGGGATCAAGCTGGTTGATGGCGACAAGCCGTCGGGCAAACGTCGTGGTGCACCGGCAGGTTCCGGTCAGCGTCCGGGTTTCGGTCGCAAGAAACCGGAATAAGTCAGCTCTGAGCTTCTAGCTGCAAGCTTCAAGCTAAAGCAAAAACGCCAACCTCAGGGTTGGCGTTTTTTTTCGTCCGGCAAAAGGTACGTAGCGCCTGGCAGGGCCTCTTCGCGAGCAAGCTCGCTCCCACATTGGATCTGTGTCGTTCACAATTCCCATGTGGGAGCGAGCTTGCTCGCGAAAG
Source organism: Pseudomonas sp. RU47 (assembly GCF_004011755.1). Lineage (GTDB taxonomy): Bacteria > Pseudomonadota > Gammaproteobacteria > Pseudomonadales > Pseudomonadaceae > Aquipseudomonas. The sequence goes on from NZ_CP022411.1 coordinate 1,713,955, forward strand.
GGCCGGTAGCGTCAATAAAGAAATCTTGGACTAGAACACAAACCGGCCATCAAACACCGGCTTGTCATCCAGCGCCAACACCCCGCCAGAAAAGATCAGATCCAGGTGATGACTACCCTTGGCGCCACCACCCAACCCAAGGTGCAAGCCACAATGCCGCTCCTCAAACCCGGCATTGCGCGCATACAGATCCTTCACGCCTTCGTTGGTGCCAATCCCCAGCTCTTCAATCCGCCGGTTCGAAGGATTGGCGTCCAGGTATTTGTTGAAGTCATGCTCCAGCCCCGGCACGTCCGTGGCGATGCGGCTGATGGTCGAGTTCTCGATCCACAGTTCCAGCGGTGATTCCAGCACGCCGTATTTGCGTGCAAACGGAATGGTGCTGAGGAATGTGCCCTTGAATTTCACATGGCCGTTGATGGCTTCGCTGTGAGTCGCGATTTCCCCGGGGGCCAGGTCGAAGTTGCCGACGCCGTTAATGTCGGTCCATTTCTTGATGCTGCTCAGCGGCGTTTCAAACCATGAGCCGTCGTCGTCCTTGAAGCTCAGAGTGGTCGCCTGGGACATACGCTGGATCAGGTGACTGTTGAGCCCGGCAATCCGCTGCGGGGTGACGCTGAAGGTGTCGTAGAAATACTCGCCGTAGTCCTTGAACAGCAGCGACTTCTTCCAGTTTTCCGCCATCACGCCTTGTAGCGCGCGGACGAACTCCGGGCCGTCGGGGCGCGGGTTGGGCAGGGTGGAAGAGTCGTAGAAGAAAATGTACAGATCGCTGTCGGTGATTGCCGAGGTCAGCGTTGCGGTGCTTTCCAGGTCCAGGCGTCGGGCGCTGAACTGGAAACGAGGATGATCGCCAGCCTGTTCGGCGATGGCGCCGGTCAGCGCTTCGTAATCAGCCGTGTGGCCGAGCAGTACCTTCGCCGAGTCGAGGCCGGCAAGGGCAGGGTGGTGTTCGAGGTAGTAAAGGAAATGCGAGATCGCGCGGGGCTTATCCATGAGTCCTCCCTGACTGACCGTGAAGAAAGCGGCAGGCACGACCGGCCGGATCGTGCCTGCCCGGGATGTCTTACAGAGGCCACATCGCCGTGCCGAACGGAACTACCGCGTCGGCTTGCATCATTTCTACAGCCGCCTCGTGAGTCGGTGCTTCAAACCATTCGTCCAGTTGCAGTTCGGTATCCAAGTCTTTTTCCAGTGCTTGCATGGTCGATCTCCTAGATGACTTTCACGGTTGTGACTGGCCGGTCGAGGTGGCCGGCAAGACGTGAAGAACCTAGTTCAGGGTTTTTTGTAATGCAAAAAATTATTCATTTAATTTTTAAATAGACTTTTTATTCTGTTTTTACGCTCGGTTTTTCTTATTTAAAAACAAAAAACTAAGTCATGGTTTTCATTAGCAAGCTAGCTACCGTCAATTTGCAGACGTCTGACAGAATTTTCTGAAATGGAAACTCTGCGTTACGCGTCGTAAAGAAATGTTTACGAAAATGCCGCTAAAACCGAGTGAATCCAACCCGCCATGAGCGCTGTAAGGAAAAGCTGCCGCAGTCTGCTCCGCCGCAGGCTGCGCAGGGCTCTGGCGCGCTTGTTTCAGCGGCGTTTGCAGGGTGAGATGCGCCCCATGCCTGTCGTGCAGGTGCATAACAAGAAGGAGGCGCAATGAACGCCGTGACTGATCTCCACCTCTCTCCGTGGGACGGTTTTTTCCTCGTCCACGCCGATGGCCTGCAAAGGCCTGACTCATTTTTTGCAGCCGCTCGAGCATCTCGAGGCGGACACACGCAATCCCGGCAACCATCACGCTGATCCAGCGGGGTCTGGCAGCAGGGGGTTAGCGGTGTACAATGCGCCGCGTTTTAACTGTGACCCTCTGCGTAATCGCGCAAATCTCAAGGCTATCCGCCTTGTTCACTCCGTCGCGCCACAAGCGTTTCGGGTTCGATTTCGTCACAGATAAAAACAAACAGGTGACGCATGACCGTCGTAAATAAGCTGAACTCCTGGTGCCTGCGCTGGGGTTTGATCGGGGCTGCTTGAAATCGCAACCTGGCAGCAACGTCTACTGAACATCATCAAACCTTGCGTGAGACCTTTTTCATGAGTGGACAACCCTCGCAATCAGGCGAGCTGAAACGCGGCCTGAAAAATCGCCATATTCAACTGATCGCCCTCGGTGGCGCGATCGGTACCGGATTGTTCCTCGGCTCGGCCGGGGTACTGAAATCCGCCGGCCCGTCGATGATCCTCGGCTACGCCATCTGCGGCTTCATCGCCTTCATGATCATGCGCCAGCTCGGCGAGATGATCGTCGAAGAGCCGGTGGCCGGTTCCTTCAGCCATTTCGCGCACAAGTACTGGGGCGGCTTTGCCGGTTTCCTGTCGGGCTGGAACTGCTGGATTCTGTACATTCTGGTGGGCATGTCGGAGCTGACCGCGGTCGGCAAATACATCCACTACTGGGCCCCGGACATCCCGACCTGGGTCTCTGCGGCAGCCTTCTTCGTGCTGATCAACGCGATCAACCTGGCCAACGTCAAAGTCTTCGGTGAAGCCGAATTCTGGTTCGCGATCATCAAGGTCGTGGCCATCGTCGGCATGATTGCGCTGGGCAGCTACCTGCTGGTCAGCGGTAATGGCGGCCCGCAGGCCTCGGTGAGCAACCTGTGGTCGCACGGTGGGTTCTTCCCGAATGGTGTCAGCGGTCTGGTGATGGCCATGGCGATCATCATGTTCTCCTTCGGCGGTCTGGAAATGCTCGGTTTCACCGCTGCTGAAGCGGACAAGCCGAAGACCGTGATCCCGAAAGCGATCAACCAGGTGATCTACCGGATCCTGATTTTCTACATTGGTGCGCTGGTGATTCTGCTATCGCTGACCCCATGGGACAGCTTGCTGGAAACCCTCAACGCGTCCGGTGACTCGTATAGCGGCAGCCCGTTTGTGCAAGTGTTCTCGATGCTTGGCAGCAACACCGCCGCGCACATCCTCAACTTCGTGGTCCTGACCGCCGCGTTGTCGGTGTACAACAGTGGCACCTACTGCAACAGCCGCATGCTGCTGGGCATGGCCGAGCAGGGCGATGCGCCGAAAGGTCTGGCGAAGATCGACAAGCGCGGTGTACCGGTGCGTTCGATTCTGGCTTCGGCGGCGGTAACGCTGGTCGCTGTGTTGCTTAACTATCTGATCCCGCAGCACGCGCTGGAACTGTTGATGTCGCTGGTGGTTGCAACGCTGGTGATCAACTGGGCGATGATCAGCTTCTCGCACTTCAAGTTCCGCCAGCACATGAACAAGACGAAGCAGACGCCGCTGTTCAAGGCGCTGTGGTACCCGTACGGCAACTTCATCTGTCTGGCATTCGTCGCGTTTATTCTTGGCGTGATGCTGTTGATTCCGGGCATTCAGATCTCGGTGTACGCGATTCCGGTGTGGGTCGTGTTCATGTGGGGCTGCTACGTGATCAAGAACAAGCGCGGTGCGCAGCAGGCCGTGCATGCGGCAGGTGCTGCCAAGTAAGCGCTGACGCAGAAACAAGAAAACCGGCCTGAGTGCCGGTTTTTTTGTATGCGCAAATGCTGTGAGTCGAGGTGCTATACGTAGTCGGCGACAGGATAATCCCTGCACAAGGTTTCGACCTCTGAGCGAAACTGCGCAAGGAGCAGGGGTTCGAGCGTGTAATCCTGTTCGCCGAGCGGCGCCACAGTATTCAGAATCCGGCCGATCAAATTGACGATCTGGCGGCTGCCGTGGACATCGACCCGGCGTTGCGCCAAGGCACCCGTGCCGATGCGCAGCCCGCTGGTAACAAGTGCCGAGCGGGGGTCGCCGGGTACGCGATGTTTGCTGACGATGATCCCGCAATGCCCCAGCGCCGCCTCCGCGATGGCGCCCGTAATGCCGCCACGCAAGCGAACCAGTACCGTATGGTTTTCACTGCAGCCGCCGACCACTTCATAGTCCAGTGCCTGAAACGCCTTGGCCATTTCATCCGCCGTACTGCGGATCTGCGCCATGCAGGTATCGAATTCGGCAGACATTGCGTAGCCCAGCGCCGCAGCCTTTGCCGCGATCATATTGGCGGCAGGCGCGCCCTGCATTCGCGGGTAAGCGGCTTGATCGAGGAGGCGGCTGAAGGTGGTCCGCAAGCCGGGAATCTTGGTGTTCGCGTCACGCCCGCTGAGGATCACGCCACCCCGAGGTCCGGCGAGTTGTTTGTGCGTGCAAGTCACGGTGACGTGTGCGGCGTCGATCGGGCTTGGGTGCCTCCCGGTGGCGACAAGACCGGCGATATGCGAAATGTCGGCGAGCAGGATGGCACCGGCTTCGTCGGCAATTTCACGAAACCTTTTGAAGTCCACCACTCGCGAATAGGCGGTTGCGCCGCAGAGGATGACGCGGGGGCGATGGGCGAGCGCCAGCAGGCGTACCTTGTCGTAATCGATGAGGCCGTCGGATGTTGTGCCGTACTGGATCGCCTTGTAGTAGGCGCCGGAAAACGCAGCGAGGCTGCCATGCGTCAGATGACCACCGTGTTCCACTGCCATGCCCAGCAAGGTATCGCCCGGCTCCAGCAAGGCTGTCAGCACCTGGTAAACGGCGTTCGACGCCGAGTGCGGCTGGACGTTGGCGTATTGGGCCGCGAACAGTTCCCGCGCCCTGCGGATGGCCAGCGACTCGACCCGTTCGACGTTCTCGCATCCTGCGCTGTGAGGCTTGCCGGACATGCCTTCAGCTGTCACGTTGACCAGCACTGAAGCGCATGCCACCAAGGTTCGTGGTTGCACTGCGCAGGAAGATGAGATCAACGAAAGCGTGTGCTGTTGACGCGTGACTTCAGCATCGAGAATGGCCGCCAGTTCGGCATCTTCTGCGCGAAGATCCGCCAGGCCACGTCGCAACAAGTCAGCCTGATTCTTGAGCGGTTCAGTAGTGAATGCCATTGCTTGATTCCTTCCCTGTTTACTGTGCGCTGCGAACAGCAGCGCGCCTTCCCTGGTTTTGCGTGATGCGAACATCCTGCTTGCCGAATCTGTACAGGCGAATCCATGTTCTGCCGCGGTGCGTGCAAAACCAAACCCTGTACAGGCCTCCCGTTTTTTGTTGTTTCACTCTCTAAAATGAGAAGCCGGCTCGACGCATCATAGATTTTTCAGTGAGGAACGCCACAGAATTAATCAAAAAAATGAACATTGTTCAAAGAAAATGATTCTTTTTGTAGGCGCTGCGGGTGTAAAACAGGCATTGCTCAGTGCCGACTTTCAGGCGCCGGGTGAAAGGCAACAGAACGGACGGATCAGTCCAGAGGCTGAAATGATCCTGCAGGTGGGCGGGGTACAGCCTGTGAAAGCTGACTTTTTATACCGAATCCAGGGAGGGAGGGTGCTATGATTTCGCGCGGCACTGACAGGGATAAAACTGCAATTTCCTACCTCACTTGTGTATGTCCGGAATGATCATTCGGGACGTGACATTGATTGCAGTTCAAAATGGATGATAAGCATGTGATGCATAGAAGAGAAAGATCGGAGAATCTGAAGAACAATATCAAGTACCTGATCAAGAGTCGCGGGGAGACGCAGCTGTCCTTGTGTCACTCCAGTGGTTTGACCCGAACGACCATCTACAACATCCTTGAAGGCAAGGTGGTTAATGTCCAGCAGTCCACTGTTCGCAAGATTTCCGATTTCTTCGGGGTGTCTTACGAAGAAATAGAGACGCTTGATTTTGAAGAAAAGGAAATCATCGAAAGCAGTATTTCGCCACAGGGCAACATGAATCCAGCCGCTGTGCCTGTCATCAAGGAAAGCATGCTGCTGCAAAGTCTGGATAAAAGAATTGGTGAGTTGGCCACGATTTATCCGCTGACTTACTATTTTGGCGCGTCTTTCAACCTGATTGGCGTACTTCTGGAAAACGAAATCAGTGGCATGAATGAGCCCGGCGATCTGTTGATCGTGCAGAAAGGAGCGTCGAGCAGCGACAGGGAAAAACTGGTGTATGACAAAATCACAGCGAAGTTATCTATAAGCCATGAAGGCAGCTTTGACACGGATCGTGTATGCGTGATCGGAGATGTAATCGAGGAACGATTTAATGGATTGCAGTGTTGAAATGGAAAACAGCAAGTACAAGTTGCTGGGATTCGAGAATGGAAAAAGCCTGGCCGTCATCATGGTCATCGCGACAGGCAAAATAATTAAAATAAAGCTAAGTGAAGTGTTGAATAGTGAGATTATGGATAATCTGAACAAGATCGAAGTGAAAAACCTCTACAAGAAGTTTTACTCGCAGGGTGGAGCACTCACCGCTTACGAAATAAATGACCGGCATGAGAGTTCCTGGATGATCTACATCATCCTGAACCTGATGCTGTTCACGCTTTACATTTTCACCAGTATTGCTGCGACAAAACCGATCTACCTCGAGTATTTCGATATTGTCGTCACGCCGGGTACCTTCCTCTATCCGCTGACGTTTCTGATCGTCGACTTGCTCAACGAAACGTTTGGCCTGAGGCTCGCGCGAAAAGCGATCCTGTTCGCATTCATCAGTAATGCCGCGATTATCATTCTGCTGGCCATCACTACCCATCTTCCGGGACTGCCGGGCTGGAAACTCGATGGGGCTTACAATGATGTTATCAGTCAGTTGTCCGCAGTCCTGGTAGCGTCTTCTATATCCTTTCTGGTTTCCGAGAACATAAATTCATATCTGTTGTGCAAGATCAAGGAACTCACGAATTCCAGATTCCTGTTTTTGCGAGTGTTTTTAAGCACACTGTTTGCCGTGATCATCGACAGTTTTCTTTTCTGCTACATCGCTTTCTACGGGACGATGGAAAATAGCGCGATACTGGGCATGATCTACGTTCAGATCGCAATCAAAGTGGGTTTCGCATTCTTTAATATTTTGCCTGCGTACGGGGCAAGGTCTTTGTTCAAGAAATATCTGACGGGTGCGCAGACGCAGTAAGAGAGGAGGGCGCTCACTGTTGGCGGCATGCTGGAGTGAGCGCTTCTTGTCGCGGTTTTACTTTAAGCCGAGTTTCTCTTTCAAGCTTTGAGTGACCTGCAATTTATTGTTCAGGAACTCATTCAAGCCTTTTGCACGAAGATGGCAGGCATCGCAATCGGAACATCCAACGCCTTTGATGCCGTTGTAGCAAGTCAAAGTCTCTTCGCGAACCAGTTCCAGTTGATTGTGGTAATCAGCCAAGGCCCAGGTCTCTGCCTTGTTCAGCCACATCAATGGCGTATCAAGTTGCAGCTTATAGTCCATGCCTGATTCAAGGGCTTTATTCAGAGCCTTGACGAACTCATCCCGGCAATCGGGGTAGCCTGAGAAGTCGGTTTCACAAACACCGGTAATGACCGTTTTAGCCTGGACTTGATAGGCATAGATAGAGGCCAGGGTCAGAAAAAGAATGTTACGCCCCGGGACGAAGGTGCTTGGCAGGCTCTCGCCGGAGCTGTTAACGGTCGGGACCGGAATGTTGTCGCGCGTCAGACTGCTGATGGCTAGCTCGTTGAGCAAGGACACATCCAGCGTTTTATGCACGGTCACGCCGAGTTTTTTGGAAAGTTGCTGCGCAACTTCAATTTCCGCGTGGTGACGCTGACCATAATCAAAGGTAATGCAGTGGACTTCATCGTAGTGGGTCAGTGCATGGATCAGGCAAGTCGTAGAGTCCTGGCCACCACTAAACACGATAACTGCCTTGTTGCTCATAAGTCTGCTTCCTGCATTAAACGGGTAGTTTTAAAGGTCGCAATGGTAACTCGAAATGACGCTCGATATAAGTGCGCCGGAAGTTGCGCCTGCAGGCCACAGGTCGCTTTGCGGCTAATCGCGGTATCCTGTGCGCTCTGATTAAGGGCGTTTTTCCATGCTGGTGATTTCCAACAACGTGCATCTGCCGGATGCCGAGATCGAACTGACGGCCATTCGCGCACAAGGCGCCGGTGGGCAGAACGTCAACAAGGTCTCCAGCGCCATGCACCTGCGCTTCGACATTCCAGCCTCGTCGTTGCCCGAGTTCTACAAGGAGCGGCTGCTGGCGCTGCGCGACAGTCGCATCACCAGCGATGGCGTGTTGATCATCAAGGCCCAGCAATACCGCACGCAGGAAGCCAATCGCGCCGATGCGCTGGAGCGTCTGGTCGAGCTGATTCTCAGCGCCACCAAAGTCGAAAAGAAACGCCGTCCGACCAAGCCGACCCTCGGCTCAAAGAAGCGTCGGCTCGAATCGAAAACCAAGCGCGGTAGCATCAAGGCCGGGCGCGGCAAGGTGGATTTCTAGTCTTCGCGGTACTTGGCGGTGTGCTTGTACAGATACACGCTCAGCGCCAATCCACTTAGCGAGGCGAGGGCGGCGAACAGGAAGATCGAGGCGAAACCGAAACCTGCCGCAATCGCCCCGGCCAGTGGCCCGGTGATCCCCAGCGACAAATCAATGAACAGCGAATAGGCGCCAACCGCTGCGCCACGGCTGGACGCCGGCACCAGATTCACCGCTTCCACACCCAGCGCCGGAAATACCAGCGAGAAACCAAACCCGCTCAACGCCGCGCCGGCCAACGCCCAATGCGCGTCCGGCGCGAGCCACAACAGCAGCAGGCCAAGGGTTTCCACCGACAGACAGGCAATCGCCACGCGAAAGCCGCCGAGACGGTTGATCAGGTTGCCGAACAGCAGGCGCGCGCCGATGAAGCTGGCCCCGAACAGGCTCAGGCACAACACCGCGTTGTCCCAATGCTGGGTGGCGTAATACAGGGTGATGAAGGTGGCGATGGTGCCAAAACCGATCGAGCCCAGCGCCAGACCGCAACCGTGGGGAAACACTTTGCCGAGCACATGCATGAACGGCAGGCGTTCGCCGGCGACAATCGGTGCCGGGGTTTTTGGCCAGGCGAGCAGAAGGCCGAGCGCGGCCAACAGAATGATGCTGACGCCCATGCTCCACAAACCCAACTGGGCGACCAGCCACACGCCGAACGGCGCGCCGACCGCCAGTGCGCCATAACTGGCGATGCCGTTCCAGGAAATCACCTTGGCGGTGTTTGCCGCGCCAACGCGGCCAATGCCCCAGCCAATCGAGCCGGAGCCCACGAGGCTTTCCGCGCTGCCCAATACCAGTCGACCGATCAGCAGACTGATCAAACTAAGCATCGGCAGGTTTGGTGTCCACGCCGAAATCAGCATGAACACACCGCTCAAGCCGCACCCGGCGAGGCCAATCATCACCGCGCGCTTGCTGCCCTGGTTGTCGATGATCTTGCCGGCATACGGGCGGCTGAGCAGGGTGGCGAGGTATTGCACGCTGATCACCAGGCCAGCGATCACTGCGCCAAAGCCCAGATCGCTGTGGACGTAACCCGGCAATACCGCGAGCGGAATACCGATGTTCAGATAACCGATAAAGGTGAAGAGCACGATGGAGACGACTTGCAGCGTGACCGCCAGGGGACGCTGGGGTTCTGGCATAGAGGACGACATGGGTAACGATCCACGGGAACGGCAGATTAGATAGGCTGCTTATGATACCGGCGTGGAGGACTCTGGGGCGGGAAAAGTAAAACTATTTGCCGTAGGGCGGCTTCAAGGCTTGTCCGGGGCGACCATCTGCGTGGTAACCAGGGCAGCGAGGGCGTTTTCTTCAGTGCCGAAACGGGCGAGCAGGGCGGCCTGTTTCTCGGGCGAGAGGCGATTCCAGATCTCGATCATTTTCTCGGTCGCACCGATCAGTACGGCGGCTTGGCTTTCAGAGAATTCGTCGGTCATGGCAGGCTCGGGTTCAGGCAGTGTGGAAAGCGCATGTTAGCGCTTTCCACACGGTCTGTACGACGGGGTCTTACTCTTCGTTGTCGGCCGGGCGGCTCTCAACGGCTTCTTTCGGCTCGGGCTGTTGGGCGCCGGCTTGCTGCGTGGTCGTCTGCTCAGGTACGTGCAGGCTTGGGAAGGGGAGATTAGGAATCTCGTGCATGGTTGCGCTCCTCGCTAAGTCTGTTGATAGATCTGGTAGATCCGCGCTTTTGGAAAGCCTGCGCAGGATACAGCAGGAAAAATGACAATCAGACTTTTAATTCAAATTAATGCGACAGATGGCCGCAGGGGAGCAAAGTGGGCGGGTTGATCGTTCCAACGCTCTGCGTGGGAATGCCTCAATGGACGCTCTGCGTCCGCTGTTGGGACGCGGAGCGTCCCGGGCTGCATTCCCACGCGGAGCGTGGGAACGAGCATGGGAGGGATTACTTGCAGACGCTGGCGATGGCGTCGGCCAGCAGCGCGAGGCGCGTAGCGTCGATACCGGCAACGTTCGCCCGGCCTGAGCTGACCATGTACACGCTGTGATGCTCGCGCAGTTGTTTCACTTGCTCCGGCGACAGGCCGGTGTAAGAGAACATCCCGCGTTGCACGCCAATGTGCGCAAAGCGCTCGCGCAGGCCATGCGGCTCCAGGGCTTCGACCAGACCGCTGCGCAGTTGCGCAATACGCAGACGCATGGCTTCCACTTCATCGGCCCAGCGCGTTTTCAGCTCTGGGTCGGCGAGGATCGTTGCGACCACCGCCGCACCGTGATCCGGCGGCGTCGACCACAGGTTACGGGCGATATTGGCCAGTTGGCTGCGGATGTCGATGAGCTTGTCGGCGCTTTTCGCGCAGACGATCAGCGCACCGGTTCGATCGCGGTACAGACCGAAGTTCTTCGAGCAGGAACTGGTAATCAGCAGCTCAGGCACCTCGGCCGCGAACAAGCGTGTCGACCAAGCATCCTGTTCCAGACCATCGCCAAAACCCTGGTAGGCAAAGTCGATCAGCGGCAGCAGATTGCGCTTGCGCACCACTTCGAGCACGCGCTGCCAGTCGTCATGGCTCAAGTCAAAACCGGTCGGGTTGTGGCAGCACGCGTGCAGCAACACAACATCACCGTTCGGCACTTCATTGAGCACGGCAAGCATGGCTTCGACGTCGAGGCGGTTGTCACTGCCCACGTACGGGTAGTGACTGACCTTGACCCCGGCCGCGGCGAAAATGGTTTCGTGGATCGGCCAGGTCGGGTTGCTCAGCCACACGCCTTTGCCCGGCAGGCACTGAGCGATGAAGTCAGCCGCCAGACGCAGGGCACCGGTGCCGCCCGGGGTCTGAGTCGCGCCGGCACGTTGTTCGGCGATCAGCTTCGAGTCGGCGCCGAGCACCAGCTCATTGATGACTTTGCCGAACAGCGGGTTGCCGTGGCCGCCGATGTAGGTCTTGGTGTCCTGGCTTTCGACCAATCGTGCTTCAGCAATTTTCACCGCTTCCGGGATCGGCGTCAGGCCCTGGGCGTCCTTGTAGACGCCAACGCCCAGGTCGAATTTGCGCGGGTTAGTGTCCTGCGCATACGCCTCCATCAAGCCGAGGATCGGGTCGCCGGGTACCCGGCCGATGGCGTCGAAGTGCATTACTTGCGTCCTTCTGCAGTCTTGGCCACTTCGTCAGTGCGCGCGGCCATGATGAAGTCGTTGCGGTGCAGGCCTTTGATCGAGTGGCTCCACCAGGTCACGGTGACTTTGCCCCACTCGGTCAGCAGGCCCGGGTGGTGACCTTCGGCTTCGGAGATTTCACCGACAGCGTTGGTGAAGGCCAGCGCGTGTTTGAAGTTCTTGAACAGGAAGACCTTTTCCAACTGCATGATGCTGTCGCGTACTTCGATGTTCCAGTCAGGGATCTGCTTGATCAGGATCGGCAGTTCTTCGTCGCTGACTTGTGGCGCATCGGCGCGGCAGGCTTCGCAGTGGGCTTGGTTCAAAGTGGACATGGCGTATTCCTAAAATCGAGTGTGTTTTTTTTATAAAGGCTTCTGAGTCGTCAATGCCGTCACGCTAAACCAAAGTGGCGGCGACTGACAGGCTCAATTGTCAGCAAAAGTCGCGGTTCACGCGGCTTTGGGTTTCGGCGGAAATTTCGGTGCGTGCAGACCCAGCTGCATGCCTTGGCGAACCATGGCCATGATGTCTTCATGAGCCACGTCGAATAGACGCTTGAGGTTCGGCAGAACAAAGTACAGCGGTTGCAGGATGTCGATGCGATACGGCGTGCGCATGGCTTCGAGCGGATCGAAGGCTTGATGCTCAGGCTCGTCCGACAGCGAGTAAACGGTTTCTTTCGGTGAGGACAGAATGCCGCCGCCGTAGATGCGCTTGCCTTGCGGGGTGTCGACCAGGCCGAACTCGATGGTCATCCAGTACAGACGCGCCAGGTACACGCGTTCTTCCTTGGTCGCCTGCAAGCCGAGCTTGCCGTAGGTGTGGGTGAATTCGGCGAAATACGGGTTGGTCAGCAGCGGGCAGTGACCAAAGATCTCGTGGAAAATATCCGGCTCTTGCAGGTAGTCCAGCTCTTCGCGGGTACGAATAAACGTAGCCACCGGAAATTGCTTGCTGGCCAGCAGTTCGAAAAAGGTCTGAAAGGGAATCAGCGCCGGAACACGAGCAACCTGCCAACCGGTGGTCTCGCCGAGCACCTTGTTGATCTCGCCGAGTTGCGGAATGCGGTCGTGGGGCAGACCGAGTTTTTCGATACCGTCCAGGTACTCCTGGCAGGCACGCCCTTCGATCACTTTCAATTGGCGAGTGATCAGCGTGTTCCACACCGCGTGTTCTTCGGCGGGGTAGTCGATAAAACCTTGCGCATCGGGCTCGCGGGCCACGTATTGCGTCTGCTTCATACTGCTCTCCTGCTAGGGGAATTCGTTCTTGTTATGTCCAGCGATGGATTCAGAATTACCTGAGAGCGGGTTGATGTGCAGCAGGTTGAATGGCTTGCGCGTAGGAAATTTCTCTTTAATTCGTAAAGTTATCGTTACGGATTGACCGCCGTCGCGCATTTTCGGTGATTTTCAGGTTTGAAAAGCCTGATGGCTGTCACATAATCTTGACAACTATCTGCGTGCCACCACAGAAAAGTCTGGCGCGGTCCCCTGTAGGAGTGAGCCTGCTCGCGATAGCGGTGTATCAGTCAGCATCAATATCAACTGACCCAAAGCCATCGCGAGCAGGCTCACTCCTACAGGTTTCTCATCGTTTATTCGGGCGATTTATATGCGCATCAAAGTCCACTGCCAGAACCGCATCGGCATCCTGCGCGACATCCTCAACCTGCTGGTCGCCTACGGGATCAACGTGGCGCGCGGTGAGGTCGGTGGCGAGCATGGCAATGCGATCTACCTGCACTGTCCGAACCTGATCAATATTCAGTTTCAAGCGCTGCGCCCGAAGTTCGAGGCGATCGCCGGGGTGTTCGGCGTCAAGCGGGTAGGGCTGATGCCCAGCGAGCGGCGGCACATGGAGTTGAACGCCTTGCTCGGCGCGCTGGAGTTTCCGGTGCTGTCGATCGACATGGGCGGCTCGATCGTCGCGGCCAACCGCGCGGCGGCGCAGTTGCTCGGTGTGCGCGTTGATGAGGTGCCGGGGATTCCACTGTCGCGCTATGCCGAAGATTTCGACTTGCCGGAACTGGTGCGCGCGAATAAATCGCGAATCAACGGCATGCGGGTCAAGGTCAAGGGCGACATCTTTCTGGCCGACATCGCGCCGCTGCAATCGGAGCATGACGACAGCGAAGCCATGGCCGGCGCGGTGCTGACCTTGCATCGCGCCGACCGCGTTGGCGAGCGCATCTATAACGTGCGTAAGCAGGAGCTGCGGGGCTTCGACAGCATCTTCCAGAGTTCGAAAGTGATGGCCGCCGTCGTGCGTGAAGCGCGGCGTATGGCCCCGCTCGATGCGCCGCTATTGATTGAAGGCGAAACCGGCACCGGTAAGGAGTTGCTGGCGCGTGCCTGCCACCTCGCCAGTCCGCGTGGGCAGTCGCCGCTGATGGCGCTCAACTGCGCCGGCCTGCCCGAGTCGATGGCCGAGACCGAGCTGTTCGGCTACGGCCCCGGCGCCTTTGAAGGTGCGCGGGCCGAAGGCAAGCTCGGGCTGCTGGAGTTGACGGCGGGCGGCACATTGTTTCTCGACGGCGTCGGTGAAATGAGCCCGCGCTTGCAGGTGAAGTTGCTGCGCTTTCTGCAGGACGGTTGCTTCCGCCGGGTCGGTAGTGATGAAGAGGTTTATCTGGATGTGCGGGTGATCTGCGCCACCCAGGTGGACTTGTCGGAACTGTGCGCGCGGGGTGAGTTTCGCCAGGATTTGTACCACCGCTTGAACGTGCTCTCGCTGCACATCCCGCCGCTGCGTGAATGCCTCGACGGACTGACGCCGCTGGTCGAACACTTTCTCGACCAGGCCAGTCGGCAGATCGGTTGCTCTCTGCCGAAACTGGCACCGGCGGCGATGGATCGACTCAGTCATTACCACTGGCCGGGCAACGTGCGGCAACTGGAGAACGTGCTGTTCCAGGCGGTTTCGCTGTGCGAGGGCGGCACGGTGAAGGCCGAGCATATTCGTCTGCCGGATTACGGCGTGCGTCAGCCGCTTGGCGATTTCTCGCTGGAGGGTGGGCTGGACGAGATTGTCGGGCGCTTCGAGAAAGCGGTGCTGGAGCGGTTGTATTCCGAGCATCCGAGCAGTCGGCAGTTGGGTAAGCGTTTGGGGGTTTCGCATACCACCATTGCCAACAAGCTGCGTGAATACGAAGTCGGCAAAGAGTCGGGCAGCACGTGATCGTTCCCACGCTCTGCGTGGGAACGCAGCCCGGGACGCTCCGCGTCCCAAAGCGGACGCAGAGCGTCCATTGAGGCATTCCCACGCGGAGCGTGGGAACGATCATTCGAGGGATTGCCGCCAAGCGGCATAACACCGCCGGTTTTTCGACTTCGATACATTTCACATTTCCCCTCGCCATCCCTCAAGTCCTTTGTTTACCGGGCCTTTGTGCGCCAGAAAAAAGTTGGTCTGCAAATTGCTTATGGCTCAGCAGTACAGCGGTGGGCGGCAAACGTCCGGCATGCAGAGGAAAGAGTGTGGACAAGTACCTTTATGTGGCAATGACCGGCGCCAGCCAGAACGCGCTGGCGCAAAAGGCGCATGCCAACAACCTGGCGAACATCTCCACCAACGGTTTTCAGCGCGACCTGGAGCAGGCGCGTTCGATGCCGGTGTTCGGTGACAGCTTTCCGGCGCGTGCGTTTGCCATGAGCGAACGGCCCGCCACCGATTTCACGCCAGGCTCGCTGGTGCAGACCGGTCGTGACCTCGACGTCGCCGTCACCGGCAACGGTTTTATCGCCGTGCAGAACCCGAACGGCGGCGAAAGCTACGTGCGCACCGGCAGCCTCAACGTTGACGCCCTCGGCGTGCTGCGTGCCGGCAACGGTATGCCGGTCATGGGCAATGGCGGTCCGATCGCCGTGCCGCCCGAGCAGCAGATCGAAGTCGGCGAAGACGGCACCATCAGTATTCGTGCGATGGGCGAAGGCCCGCGTGTCATGGCGGAAGTCGACCGGATCAAGCTGGTCAACCCGGACATCAAGAACATGAACAAGGGCCTCGACGGCTCGATCTACACCAAGGACGGCCAGCCTGCGCCGGCCGATGCCAACGTCAAACTGGTGTCGGGTTTCCTTGAGTCGAGCAACGTCAACGCCGTTGAAGAGATGACCTCGGTGCTGGCCTTGGCCAAGCAGTTCGAGTTGCACGTCAAAATGATGAACACCGCCAAAGACGACGACCAGGCCATGGCTCGGGTCTTGCAGATCAGCTAATTATCAGAACGTCGCGCCGAAAAACAGGCGCACGAGGAGAATCGAATGCTTCCGGCTCTATGGGTTGCCAAAACCGGTCTGTCCGCCCAGGACACCAACCTGACCACCATTTCCAACAACCTGGCGAACGTGTCGACCACGGGTTTCAAACGTGATCGCGCCGAGTTCCAGGACTTGCTGTATCAGATCAAGCGCCAGCCAGGCGCCCAGTCGACCCAGGACAGCGAACTGCCGTCGGGTCTGCAACTGGGTACCGGTGTGCGCATCGTCGGCACCCAGAAAAACTTCACCGCCGGCAGCCTGCAAACCACTGAGCAGCCGCTGGACATGGCCATCGACGGTCGCGGTTTCTTCCAGATTCTGCAGCCGGACGGCACCACGTCCTACACCCGTGACGGTACCTTCCACCTCGACTCCAACGGCCAGATCGTCAACGCCAGCGGTTTCGCTCTGGAACCGGCCATCGTCATTCCGAACGATGCCCAGACCTTCACCGTCGGCCGTGACGGCACCGTGTCCATCACGGTTGCTGGCAACGCTGCGTCTCAGGTGATCGGCAATCTGCAGACCGCCGACTTCATCAACCCGGCCGGTCTGCAAGCCGTGGGCAACAACCTGTTCCTGGAAACTGCCGCTTCCGGCGCGCCGCAAGTCGGCACCCCGGGTCTGGCCGGTTTCGGTACGACCCTGCAGAACACTCTGGAAACCTCCAACGTCAGCACTGTTGAAGAGATGGTCAACATGATCACCACTCAGCGCGCTTACGAGATGAACTCCAAGGTGATCTCCACCGCTGACCAGATGCTCTCGTTCGTAACGCAGAATCTGTAATCAAGTCTATGAGGCGGCCATGAGGTCGCCTGCAACACCGTGAGGTAGGGTCATGAATCGCTTTGTATCTGTTCTGGCATTGAGTGGGGTCGTCTCGCTCGCGGGCTGCGTCGCCCCGACGCCCAAGCCCAATGACCCTTACTACGCCCCGGTGTTGCCGCGCACGCCGTTGCCGGCTGCCGCCAATAATGGCTCGATCTATCAGGCCGGCTTCGAGCAGAACCTGTACAGCGACCGCAAGGCTTTCCGGGTCGGTGACATCATCACCATCACCCTGAACGAGCGCACGCAGGCGAGCAAGAACGCCAACTCGCAGATGGACAAGAACAGCGACAACAAGGTCGGTCTGACCTCGTTGTTCGGCTCCAGCCTGACCACTAACAATCCGATTGGGGGCAACGACCTGAGTCTGAACGCCGGCTATAGCGCCGACCGTTCGACCAAGGGCGACGCCAAGTCCGGGCAGAGCAACAGCCTGACCGGTTCGATCACCGTGACCGTCGCTGACGTGCTGCCCAACGGCATCATCGCCGTGCGCGGCGAGAAGTGGCTGACACTGAACACCGGTGACGAACTGGTGCGCATCGCCGGTCTGGTGCGCGCCGATGACATCGCCACGGACAACACCGTGTCGTCGACCCGGGTCGCCGATGCACGCATCACCTACTCGGGTACCGGCGCGTTTGCCGATACGAGTCAGCCAGGCTGGTTCGACCGTTTCTTCCTCAGCCCGCTGTTCCCTTTCTAGGTGGCTACGTTGAATCTGAAAAGCCTTATGGTGGCCGCGCTGTTGATGTCGGCGGCCTTCAATGCACAAGCCGAACGGTTGAAAGACATCGCCAGCATTTCCGGCGTGCGCTCCAACCAGTTGATCGGTTACGGCCTGGTGGTCGGGCTTAACGGCACCGGTGACCAGACGACGCAGACCCCGTTCACCCTGCAGACCTTCAACAACATGCTCTCGCAGTTCGGCATCAAGGTGCCGCCAGGATCGGGCAACGTGCAATTGAAGAACGTCGCGGCGGTGTCGATCAGTGCTGACTTGCCGGCGTTCGCCAAGCCAGGTCAGCAGGTCGATATCACGGTGTCTTCGATCGGTAACTCCAAGAGCCTGCGCGGCGGCACCTTGCTGCTGACCCCGCTCAAGGGTATCGACGGCAACGTCTACGCGGTCGCTCAGGGCAACCTTGTCGTCGGCGGTTTCGACGCCGAAGGCCGTGACGGATCGAAGATCACCGTCAACGTTCCGTCGGCCGGTCGTATCCCTGGCGGTGCCTCGGTGGAACGTTCGGTACCGAGTGGTTTCAACCAGGGCAACAGCCTGACGCTGAACCTCAACCGTTCCGACTTCACCACCGCCAAACGTATCGTCGACAAGATCAACGACATGCTCGGCCCTGGCGTCGCGCAAGCCATCGATGGCGGTTCGATCCGCGTCACCGCGCCACTCGATCCGAGCCAGCGCGTCGACTACCTGTCGATCCTGGAAAACCTCGAAGTCGATCCGGGTCAGGCGGTGGCGAAAGTCATCATCAACTCGCGTACCGGCACCATCGTCATCGGCCAGAACGTGAAAGTGTCGCCAGCCGCCGTGACCCACGGCAGCCTGACCGTGACCATCACCGAAGACCCGATCGTCAGCCAGCCCGGCCCGCTGTCCAATGGCCAGACCGCTGTTGTGCCGCGCTCGCGGGTAAATGCCGAGCAGGAAGCCAAACCGATGTTCAAGTTCGGCCCGGGCACCACCCTCGACGAGATCGTGCGTGCGGTGAACCAGGTCGGCGCGGCACCGGGTGACTTGATGGCCATCCTCGAAGCGCTGAAGCAGGCCGGTGCGTTGCAAGCCGACCTGATCGTGATCTGAGGCCGACCCTTATGGATATGCGCAAAAGCGGTCTGGTCAGCAGCAGCGATTCGGGTTCCTACTCGGACCTCAATCGCCTGAACCAACTCAAGGTCGGCGACAAGAACAGCGATGCGAACCTGCGCAAAGTGGCGCAGGAATTCGAATCGCTGTTCCTTGGCGAAATGCTCAAGTCGATGCGCTCGGCCACTGAAGCGCTGGGCCAGGACAACCCGCTCAACACGCCGGCAGCCAAGCAGTATCAGGAAATGTACGACCAGCAACTGGCCGTTTCCATGTCCCGCGAGGGCGGTGGTATCGGTCTGGCCGACGTGCTGATGCGGCAGATGTCGAAGAACAAACCGCTGGCGCCGGGTGAGGCGGCGGCCGCGTCCGCCGCCAAGCAGGAAGAGGCCAAGGCGAAAGCTGCGGCCGTGGTCACACCGGTTGCCGCTGGCACCGTTGCTACCAACGGCCCGTTGTCGCGGCTCAATGGCGAGCGTCCGTTGTGGGCATCGCGTTCGGTGAGCGCGCCGAACACGCAACTGGCTCATCGCAATGACATGGAGCTGATCAATCAGCGTCGTCTGGCTCTGCCACCGAAACTGGCCGATCGTTTGCTCGCAGGCCTGGTGCCATCGGCTACGCCGGCAGCGGCCACGCAATTGCCGCAGCGCGCGACCACGGCTGCTACCACCGGCGCCGGCCCGCTGTACAACGGCGACTGGCTGGCACGTGCCGAGAGCGAAAAATCCGCTGGCGGGCAGATGCAGATCTACGGTCGCGCCATGGCGCAGATTCCGCTGGCGCCGGCGAAGAAAGCCTTCAGTTCCGCCGATGAATTCGTCAACACCATGCTGCCGATGGCCAAGGAAGCGGCCGACCGTATCGGCGTCGATCCGCGTTATCTGGTGGCGCAGGCGGCACTGGAAACCGGTTGGGGCAAATCGGTCATGCGCGCCCAGGATGGCAGCAGCAGCCACAACCTGTTCGGCATCAAGGCGAGCAGTAACTGGAAGGGCGATTCGGCCCGGGCGATCACCAGCGAGTTCCGCGATGGCGCGATGGTCAAGGAGACGGCCGAGTTCCGTTCCTACGCCTCGTACAAGGACAGCTTCCACGATCTGGTGACTTTGCTGCAGAGCAATAATCGCTATCAAGATGTCGTGAAGTCTGCCGATAACCCAGAACAGTTTGTACGCGAGTTGCAAAAGGCCGGTTACGCAACCGACCCCAACTACGCCAGCAAGATTTCGCAGATAGCCAAGCAGATGAACAGTTTCCAAAACTACGCTGCGGCGGGTGTATCCACCACGCCTTTATAAGGCACAAGGTATAAGGTCTGAACCATGAGTTTGCTCAATATCGGGATGTCGGGACTGTCGGCCAGCCAGTCCTCTCTGGCTACGACAGGCAACAACATTGCCAACGTCGACACCGCCGGTTATTCACGCCAGCAAACCGTGCAGGGCACCAAATCCTCGCAGCAGTACGGCACCGTGTTCATCGGCACGGGCACCACCCTGGCCGACGTGCGCCGGGTGTACAACTCGTACCTGGAAAGCCAACTGCACACGGCAACTTCGCTCGACAGCGAATCTGCCGCGTTTCTGGCTCAGGCCACACCGCTGGACTCGATGCTGTCGGACACCAACACCGGCCTGACCGGCGTGCTGCAGAAATTCTTCACCACGATGCAGGGCGTTTCGACCTCGGCGACCGATGACACTTCCCGTCAATCGGTGCTGACCGGCGCACAGGCGCTGACCAGTCGCTTCAACACCATCGCCAAGCAGCTCAACGACCAGAACACCACCATCAACGGCAGCCTTGGCGACATGGCAGCTCAGGTGAACAAGCTGGCCACCTCGATCGCCAACCTGAACCAGAAGATTGGCGAGATCTCCACCAGCGGTGGTGCGCCGAACGATCTGCTCGACAGCCGTAACGAAGCCGTACGTCAGTTGTCCGAGTTGACCGGCGCGCAGGTCGTCGAGCGTGGTACCAGTTTTGACGTGTATATCGGCAGCGGCCAGCCGCTGGTCATCGGTAACACCACCAACACGCTGAGCACCGTGCCGCTCAAGGATGATCCATCGCGCATGGGCATCCAGATGGATCGCGGTTCGAGCACCATCGACATCACCTCGGCGATGAGCGGTGGCGAAATCGGTGGCCTGCTGACCTATCGCAAAGAAGTCCTCGATCCATCGCTCAATGAGCTGGGCCGCGTAGCGCTGGTGATCGCTGATCAGGTCAACAGCCAGCAAGCCCAGGGCATCGACAAGAACGGTGACTTCGGCGCGGCGATTTTCAACAACATCAACAGTGCCGCGCTGGTCAGTTCGCGCAGCATCGCGCAGTCGGGCAACAGCACCGGTTCGGGTAACCTCGATGTCACCATCAAGGACACCGGCAAGCTGACCACCAGCGATTATCAAGTGACGTTCACCAGCGCCACTGACTACACCGTCAAGCGCTCCGACGGCACCGACCTGGGTGCCTTCAGCACCACGACCAATCCGCCACCAGTGATCGACGGTTTCACCCTCGCTCTCAAGGGTGGTGCGTTGAGCGCCGGTGACAGCTTCAAAATCACCCCGACCCGCAATGCGGCCGCGAGCATCCAGACGGTGCTCACCGATCCGAAGAAAATCGCCGCGGCCGGTCCGTTGACCGGTGTGGCCAGCGCCAACGGTCTGGGCACTTTCACCCAGCCGACGCTCACCAGCAAGATCGATATCTACAACCCGACTGCCCAGGCTGACATGCAGGCGGCGCTGAAGAACTCGACGCCGGTCAAACTGGTGTTCGGTGCGGTTACCGGGGGCAGCCAGTCCTACACTTTTGTGGATGCCAAGGGCGGCCTCATCAGCAGCGGCACTATCGTTCCCGGTCAATCGAACACGCTGGAACTTAAGGTCGGTATCGTCGATGCCAGCGGCAACCCGGTGCTGGACACCAGCGTTACGCCGAACGTGCAGAAAACCTTCTCCGTACAGACCACCGTTGGCGGCACGCCGAAGTCGGGCGAAACCTTCACCATGAACCTGACCGGTGCGGCGTCTTCGGACAACCGCAACGCGCAATCGCTGGTCGCCCTGCAAACCAAGCAGACCATCGACACCGGTTCGGCCAGCAAGGGCATCAGCCTGACTGACGGCTACAACAAGCTGGTGACCAACGTCGGCACCAAGACCGCTCAAGGCAAGTCTGACAGCGCCGCCACCACAGCGATTCTGGACAACGCCAAAGGCGCCCGCGATTCGCTGTCCGGGGTCAACCTGGATGAAGAAACCGGCAATCTGGTCAAATATCAGCAGTACTACACAGCGTCTTCGCAGATCATCAAAGCTGCGCAGGAAACTTTCGCCACGCTGATCAACAGCCTTTAAGGAGTCGTAATTCATGCGCATTTCCACCGCCCAGTATTACGGCACGCAAGCGTCGGACTATCAGCGTAACTTCAACAAGGCTGTTGCCAGCGCCAGCGAGGCGAGCAGCCTGCAGCGCATTACCAATGCGTCCGATGATCCGATCGGTGCCGGGCGTTTGCTGCAATTGGGTCAGCAGGCGGCGATGCTGGATCAGTACAAGACCAACGTTGATACCACCAAAAGTGCGTTGACCGTGCAGGAGTCCACGCTGGAGTCCATCACTACCGCATTGGCGCGCGCCAAGGAACTTGCCCTGGCGGCCAACAACGGCACGGCCACCGACAAGGACCGCCAGGCTTACGCATCGGAGCTGGGCCAGATCCAGCAACAAGTGCTGGGCCTGATGAACTCCAAGGATGCCGGCGGCAATTACCTGTTCTCCGGTTCGAAAACCGATACCGCACCGTACTCGCAGAATGCCGACGGCACCTACACCTACAACGGTGACCAGACCACGATCAATCTGGGCATCGGCGACGGTATGACGGTTGGCACCAACACCACCGGTTGGGCCGCTTTCCAGCAGACCATCAATACCGCGCGCACCAACGTCACCATGACGGCGCCGGCCGTGGACGACGGCCGCGTTGTGCTGTCCAACGGTACGGTCGGCACTGCCGCCACCTATGATTCCAAATTCACTGCCGGCCAGCCTTACACCGTCAGCTTCCTCAGCAGCACCCAGTTGAAAATCACTGATGCCCTGGGCAATGACGTGACCGCTGAAGCGAGCCAGAACGGTCTGGTCAGCAACAGCAGCGGCGCCAACCAGACGGTGAGCTTCCGTGGCGTCGACATGAAGTTGAATATCAACTTGAAGACCGGCGACACCAACCCGGACGCGGTGATTGCCGGCCACAGCTTCCAGTTGTCGACCGCGCCGGACTCGTTCACCACGACGCGCAGCCCGGGCAACCCGTCGACCGCGGTGATCACTGGCTCCAGCATTACCGACCAGGCGGCCTACACCGCGGCATTCCCGCAGGGCGGCGCCGTCCTCAAGTTCACCAGCGCCACCGCCTTCGATCTGTACGCAGCGCCGGTCACTGCCGACAGCAAACCCGTGTCCTCAGGCACTATCGTGGGTAACAACGCTACCGCGGCGGGCGTCACGTTCGCACTGGGCGCTGCCCCGGCTGCCGGTGATCAGTTTTCGATCCAGCCGAACGACCACCAGACCCAGAACGTGCTCGACACCCTGGGCCAGATGATCACGGCGTTGAACACTCCGATCGATGGTGATCCGGTGGCCAAGCAGAAATTCCAGGGCGCGATGGAGGCGGGTATCGGCAACATCGATGCGGCCAGCAATCAAATCGGCAGCGCAGTCACCGAGATCGGTGCCCGTGGTCAGGCTCTGGATATGCAAGCCATCACCAATGACAGCCTGAGCACCGCGAACACCACCACCCAAGGTTCGATCCGTGATTCGGATCCGGCCGAAGTGATGACTCGTCTGACCCTGCAGCAAACCATGTTGCAAGCCTCGCAACTGGCGTTCAGCAAGATCAGCCAGTTGGGTCTGTTCAACAAGATCTGACCGTCAGCGGGCGTGTAAGCGCCCGTTTGGCCTGCCCCTCAGTTATGTTTTTTAGCGGTTTCAAGGGCTCGCTTTTCCGAGCGGGCTCGTACCGCCTGTGAGCCCGCCGTGAATTCACTTCCTCTTGTCAGCCTCGTCATTCCCGCCTTCAATCCGCGCTTCTTCGAGCGGGCATTGAACAGTGCTGTCAGCCAGACCTACGCGCACCTTGAAATCATTGTCTGTGACGACAGTCGTGGCCACGAGATCGAAGGGATTGTTATTGCCGTGGCCGAGCAGTCCGGCGTCGCCGTGCGTTATGTGCGCAATCCGCGCACACTGGGCATGGTCGGCAACCTGAAGGCGTGCCTGGATCAGGCGCAGGGCGAACTCATCAAGTTCCTGTGTGACGACGACCACCTTTATGCGGCCTGCATCGAACAGCAGGCGCACGAGATGTTGCGCGAAGAAGTCAGCCTGGTGCTGGCCCAGCGACTGTTCTGGGATGCCAACGACATCATCCTGCCGGCGCGCCTGGAAAACACCTCGTTGTCGCCCCACAGCGGTCTGTTCAAGGGGGACGACCTGCTGGGCATTTTTGAAAAATTCCCGGTCAATGTGCTGGGCGGTTTCACCAACGCTTTGTTTCGACGTGCGGATCTCGTCGAGCTGTTGCCGGCTCTGACTCAGGATGGGCACTGTTTTGTCGCGACCCTGGATTTCGCCCTGTACGTCTGTCTGATGCGGCGCGGCAATCTGGCGGTATCCAACAATGTGCTCAGTGCCGAGCGGCTCTACCCGGAGCGTCTGAGCGCACAGCAACCAATGAAAGATGCGGTTGAGGTCGAGCGCGAGTGGATTCTGCAAATGCTCAAGGCTCGCAGTGGTGAGTCCGCGCCGGCGCCGGGCTGGGTGCGCTATATCCCGCTGACCAAGGCTGACGAGTCGCCGCGAGTCTGGGAGGAGCTGCCGCTCAGCCGTACGCTCGGCACCAAGCAGAGTCGCCAGGAGTGGTGTGTCGGTATCGATAGCTGGAGCTTCGCCGAACTCTATGCACACTGGCTGCAATGCCGCAGTCTCAGCGAGGGGCAACGCAAGTTGCTGCCAGAAACCCTGGCCGCCTGGCCGCAGCAGCCGCGAATCGTGCCGATCATCATTGATGCCCAAGGCAGTCGCGATGGCGTTGAACGCACGCTGCAAGCGCTCGCAGCCCAGGACTATCCGCCGGAGCTGATTCTGCTGTTGTCTGCGGACTGTACCGAGGCGACGCTGGACGGGCGGGTGTTCCGCATGCCGTTGCAGGATGACGGGTTGGCACAGATCAACACTCTGTTACCGCAACTCGAAGGTGCCGACTGGTTCTACCTGTTGCAGGCCGGTGATCGTCTGGTGGTGCCGGCCTTGCTGGTCATGGCTGATCGAATAGCGCATTCGCCCTCGCTGAGTTGCGTGTACAGCGATGAAGGCAGCCTGCGCGATGGCGAATCGGCAGAGCCCGCCTTCAAACCGGATTTCAACCTCGACCTCATGCGCAGTTATCCATACGTCGGGCGTGCCTTGGCGTTCAAGCGCGAACGCTTCCTGGTGCTCGGTGGATTCGACGCGACGTTCGCCGAACTGGCGCCCCATGACATGCTGTGGCGTATGGTCGAAAGCGACGGTACACAGGTGATCGGGCATGTCGCCGAAGTCTTGCTCGAGTCGCCATTCGATCTGTCCGGGTGGCTGGCCGAACCAGCGGTGATCGAACAAAACCCACGGGTGATTGAAGCACACCTGCAACGTCTGGGGATTGCCCACGAAATACGCCGTGGCAGTTGCGAATTGCTCAATCGTATCGACTACCAGCATGGCCGGCGTCCGCGGGTGTCGATCATCATCGTAACTCGCGATCAGACGGCTGCCTTGCAGCGCTGTGTCGAGACCGTGCTGGAGAAAACCGCTTACTCCGAATACGAGCTGTTGCTGGTCGACAACGGCAGTGAAAGCGCCGAGGCGCTGGCATGGCTGGATGGTATGGCGCAGTTGGGCGGTGAGCGGATTCGCGTTCTGAGTTACCCGCAGCATGACAACATGGCGGCCCTGCATAACTTTGCCGTGACACAGGCCCGTGGCGAGTATGTGCTGTTGCTCAATACCTTCGCGGTGATCACCCACACCGACTGGCTGGACGAGCTGCTCAATCAAGCGCAGCGCCCGGAAGTCGGCGTGGTCGGCGCCAAGTTGTTCAACCCGGATGGTTACGTGTTGCACGCCGGCATGATTCTCGGCCTGCAAGGGGCGGTCGGGTTGCCGTTTTATGGGCAGTCGCTGCAGTCCGACGGCTACATGTTCCGGTTGCAGGCTGCCCAAGACCTGAGTGCCGTCGGCGGTGATTGCGTGATGGTACGCAAGGCTGTTTTCGAGTCTGTCGCAGGGCTCGACGAGCAGGATTTGAAACAGGCGCTGAATGTCGTCGACCTGTGCTTGCGCATCGGTCAGGAAGGTTATCTGGTGGTGTGGACGCCCTATGCCTTGCTGGCTCAGGGCGCGCGGCCAACCGTCGGGGCGACCGCCGAAGAAGGCCAGCAGCACATGCACGAGCAGGAGACCTTCTACAAACGCTGGTTGCCGCGCATTGCCCGTGATCCGGCGTTCAACGTCAACTTGTCATTGCAGGGTATCGGTGCAACGAGCTTCAGTCTGGAGCCGGGCCTGCGCACCGGTTGGACGGCGTTTTCCCGCCCGCAACTGCCCAACGTACTCGCGGTGCCAATCAACGCTTCTGCGATTGGCCACTACCGCATGAGTCAGCCGCTGATCGAGCTGGAAGCGGCCAACCGCGCCGAAGGGTGTATTCGTTACGGCTTGCCGTCGCTCATTGAAATCGAGCGTCAGTCGCCGGACGTCATCGTCTTGCAAGGGCGCTACTCGCAAGGTGCCATCGATGAAATTCCACCGCTGAAGAAGTTCTGCCATGCCCGGCGAATATTCGAGCTGGATGACTATGTGATCGATGTTCCGCATCGTAATGCCCATATCCGCAACATGCCCAACAAGCACGAGATGGAGCGCATGGTGCGCCAGGCGATCGGTTTGTGCGATCGCGTGGTGGTGTCGACCCAGCCACTGGCCAATGCGCTGTCGGATATGCACCACGACATACGCGTCGTGCCCAACATGCTTGCCCAGAACCTCTGGACCGGCCTGCGCAGCCTGCGTCGTACTTCGAAAAAACCGCGTGTCGGTTGGGGCGGCGGTACC
Source organism: Pseudomonas sp. RU47 (assembly GCF_004011755.1). Taxonomy (GTDB): domain Bacteria; phylum Pseudomonadota; class Gammaproteobacteria; order Pseudomonadales; family Pseudomonadaceae; genus Aquipseudomonas. The sequence goes on from NZ_CP022411.1 coordinate 1,740,513, forward strand.
AGTCACCACGGCGACCTGGCAGTGATTGCCGATGTCGTGCGTGAGCTGGCCAATGAAGTCGACTGGGTGTTTTTCGGCATGTGTCCGGATGATCTGCGGCCGTACATGCACGAATTTCACGGGGTGATTGCGCTGGACGTCTATCCGGCGAAACTGGCCAGCCTCAACCTTGACCTGGCGCTGGCACCGCTGGAGTTCCACATCTTCAACGACTGCAAGAGCAATCTGCGCTTGCTGGAGTACGGCGCCTGCGGTTACCCGGTGATTTGCACCGACACCGAAGCCTATCAAGGCTACCTGCCGTGTACGCGGGTCAAGACCAACAGCACGGATGAGTGGCTGCAAGCGATCCGCATGCACCTGGCTGACCCGGACGCCAGCTATCGCATGGGCGATGATTTGCGCGAAGTGGTGATGCGCGATTACGTGTTGCGCGGTGACAACTTGCGTTACTGGGAGAATGGCTGGCTCGCCGATTGACCGAGCCACGCATGATCTACGGAAAAACAGGCGACCTGGCAATCGCCTGTTTTTTTTTGCTCTGAAAACCTTACTAGCATCCTTCTCGATACATTTTTGTACCGAGGCTCAAGCTTCGCCTGCTGGTAGTCGATACCTTTTTATTCGTTCATCCATCAGGCAGGGATTGCACGCTTGAACGGTCTCTCTCTGCCGACAGAACCGCTTTCAACAACAACGCAAGGAAGACGCAAATGTCAGTAGTGAATGGAACGAGTGAAGCGGATGTCCTCTTGGGCACCGACGATAATGACGAACTCTATGGACTGGAGTCGGATGATGTACTGATCGGCAGTGCAGGTTCTGATGTGCTGGATGGCGGAGAAGGGTTCGACACGGCGACCTATTACGCGATGTCGTCGGGTGTCAGTGTCGAGTTCGGCAAAGATGCCACGACTGTCGCAGGGGCTGAAGGCAAGGTCGACACCCTCATCGGTGTCGAGAAAGTCTTCGGTACGTTCCACAACGATACGTTTACCAGTTCGGTCGGCGGTGTGACGTTCGAGGGTAGCGTCGGGGATGATCTGTACATCGTCGACAGTGAGGGTGTGACAATTGTCGAGGAAGACAACGGGGGTTTTGACGAACTGCGCACCAGCCTCAACACCTTCAAGATGGACCCGTTCATTGAAAAGCTGACCTTCACCGGCACCGGCGATTTCAAGGCTTACGGCAATGCCAGTGACAACGAAATCATTGGCGGTGCCGGTAACGACTGGCTGTGGGGCGGGGATGGTGCCGATCACTTCGTTGGTGGTGATGGCTACGATACGGTCAGCTACAGCGACAGCCTTGAGGGCGTGAGAGTCGAAGACTTTGCCAACTTTGACGGGCTGACCATTGCCTACGGTGACACCTTCACCGGCATTGAAGCGTTGCAGGGTTCGGGCTTCGATGATGTGATTTATCGTCACAAAGACTTTATGAGCATCGATGGTAGTGACGGCCATGACACCGTGAGTTATCGCTACGCTTTCGATCCGGTCAATGTTTTGATCGGCGGCGGTGTCAATGCGGCGGGCGACACACTGATGAATGTGGAAGAGGTTATTGGTTCCACCGATGCCGACCACTTCACCGTGAACACCAGTGGTGTGGTCGTCGCTGGCGGTGGCGGTGACGATGTCTACACGATCAACAGCGCCGGCGTGACCATCGAGGAAATCGAAGGCTACATGGGCGGTACCGATCACGTGTTCACCAGCCTGTCCGAGTTGAGACTGAGTGCGTTCGTTGAAAACCTGACCTATACCGGCAGCGCTGACTTCGTTGGCTACGGCAATGACGAGAACAACACCATCGTCGCCGGCGCCGGCAATGATGTGCTGTTGGGCGGTGCGGGTGCCGATAACTTTGAGGGTGGCGCTGGTATCGATATCGTCAGCTATGACGACAGTAGCGAAGGCTTGAGCGCTTCGCTGAAATGGGGCGTGCAGAGTGGTATTGCGTTCCACGATGTTTACATCGATATCGAAGGCTTGCGTGGTAGCCAGTTCAATGACGTTCTTGAGGGCGACTGGGGCGATAACATTCTTGAAGGCGGCGCGGGCGACGACCAGATTCAGGGTGGCGATGGCAACGATCACCTCTATGGTGGCCTGGCCTCCGGTCTCGATGTCGCCGGTCAGTCCGACAGCCTGTCGGGTGGCGCCGGTGATGACGTTATCGTTGGTGCCGTCAATGATCTGTTCACCTGGGCCAGTGGTGACGATGGCAATGACAGCATCACGCTGGGGCGAGGGTTTGCTTTCGGCGGCGAGGGTAATGACGTGCTCACCGGCACTGGCAGCGACTACATGCTGCAGGGCGATAGGGGCAATGATGTGTTGATTCTTAACCTTGCCGGTCAGTCGAATTCCGGCGGCAGTGCGTATGGCGGTCAGGGCGATGACACCTACGTGGTCAACACCACCGGGCTGGTGACGATTCAGGATGAGGGCTGGGATCTGAACGACACCCTGATCCTCAACACGATCGCCAACGCCAGCCAGTTGAACGTCACCCGCATCGGTGATGACGCTTATCTGCACAGTGCCAATGACGGCAGCACTGGTGTGCCGGACAACGGCGTGAAACTGGCGGGCTGGTACGCCGGGTTCAACAACATCGAGCACCTTCAGACTGCCGATGGTCAGGTTTTTGAGGTGCCGGTTAGTGGTGATGGGTTTGCCATGTTTGGGTAGTCGTTTGCATTGTTGATCTGGCTTGTGGAGCGGGATGAATCTTTGGGTTCATCCCTTTTTTTGTCTGGGGCTTGGCGGCCTTTGGGCCGACCATGCTCTTGGGGGGGTGGGTGTGTATCCGTTGCTGCGGGTGTTGCTGGTCAGGGTTCCGCCCTTACGGCGGGTCACTTTTTCCAGGCGCCGAAAAAGTAACCAAAAAGGCTTGCTCCTGCGTGCGGCCCGCTCGCTGGGGCTCGGGGTTCCTTCGCTCCGGGATCGATCCGGGCGCAGCGCCTACGGTTTGCTTCGCTGCACCTCCTCTCGCTGTGTTTGGCTGCGCCAAACGGTCGCTGCGCTCCCACGCCCGGATCAATCCCTCCACTCAGCCTTCCGACGTCGCCCGTGGATCAAGATCAAGAGCAGGCGAGCTGACACTCGGCCTATTGAGTGGTGAAGAGCGTGGGTGTACGGCTTTTGATTTGCGTTGTTGCTGCCCCTCACCCCAGCCCTCTCCCGAGGGAGAGGGAGAGGGAGAGGGAGAGGGAGAGGGAGCCGATTTTTGGGCTTTTCAACGCTTGAGTTCGACTCGGTATCGCACGTCGGCCTACTTCTCCCGAACTCCTCGGTCAGTCCCCTCTCCCTTTGGGAGAGGGTTAGGGTGAGGGGCTTGTGGAGCTGGCGCGTTTCCTGCAAGTCCCCTGTAAATCGCCATAAAACGAGCGCTCGCGGTCACTCCAGCGGCGCACGGATCGGCAAAAGGTTTAGCCAGAAGGCCCGCAAAGCTCAAGAAAGCGGCGCGCAGCCCGGTGAAGAACAAGAGGGGAGACGATGAAGGCAGTTATTTTGGCGGGTGGCCTCGGCACGCGCATCAGTGAAGAGTCGCACCTCAAGCCCAAGCCGATGATCGAGATCGGCGGCAAGCCAATTCTCTGGCACATCATGAAGCAGTATTCCGCCCACGGGATTCATGACTTCGTGATCTGCCTCGGCTACAAGGGCTATGCGATCAAGGACTTCTTCGCCAACTACTTCCTGCACACCTCCGACGTCACCTTCAACATGCGCGAGAACCGCATGGATGTGCACCAGAATTACAGCGAGCCGTGGAGCGTCACGCTCATCGACACCGGTGAGGAAACCATGACCGGTGGCCGGCTGCTGCGGGCCGGCCGTTATCTGAAAGATGAAGAGGCGTTCTGCTTCACCTACGGCGATGGCGTTTCCGACATCAACATCGCTCAGCTTGTGGATTACCACAAAGCCCACGGTCGTCTGGCGACCGTCACCGCTGTGCAACCGCCGGGTCGTTACGGCGCGCTTGAGCGTCAAGGCGATCAAGTGCTGGGCTTTACCGAAAAACCTCGCGGTGACGGTGGCTGGATCAACGGTGGCTTCTTCGTGCTCTCGCCAAAAGTGCTGCCGTACATCGCCGATGACGCTACCACTTGGGAAGCCGAGCCGCTGGCGCGTCTGGCGGCCGACGAACAGTTGAAAGCCTTTGAGCACGAAGGCTTCTGGCACCCGATGGACACCTTGCGCGACAAGAACCATCTCGAAGCCCTGTGGCAGAGCGGGGAGGCCCCATGGAAGCAATGGGCCTGAGTGCGGATTTCTGGCGCGGCAAACGCGTTCTCGTCACCGGACATACCGGTTTCAAAGGCAGTTGGCTGACCCTGTGGCTGCAAAGCCTCGGCGCGCAAGTCAGCGGCTTTTCCCTTGAGCCGTCGACCGAGCCGAGCCTGTTCGAGCTGGCGCGGGTGCACGAAGGCATCAACGATCAGCGCGGTGATTTGCGTGATCTGGGCGCCTTGCTGGAAATCATCGCCGAAACCGAGCCGGAGATCGTGCTGCACCTGGCCGCTCAGCCGCTGGTGCGCGAAGGCTATCGCGATCCGCTCGGCACTTACTCCAGCAACGTCATGGGCACGCTGAACCTGCTCGAAGCGATTCGTCAGGTCGGTTGCGTGCGCGCCTGTGTGCTGGTGACCACCGACAAGGTCTACGCCAACAAGGAATGGCTCTGGCCGTACCGCGAAGACGAAGCCCTCGGTGGCCACGATCCTTACAGCAGCAGCAAGGCCTGCTGTGAACTGCTCGCGCAATCCTATGCCGCGTCGTTCTTCCCGGCCGACAAGTACGCTGAACACGGTCTGGCCTTGGCCACTGCGCGTGCCGGTAACGTCCTCGGCGGCGGTGATTTTGCCCCTGAGCGACTGATTCCCGACGTGCTCAAAGCCTGGACGGCCGACGAGCCGGTGACCCTGCGCTATCCGCAAGCCGTACGTCCGTGGCAGCACGCGCTGGAGCCGTTGGCCGGTTACCTGCAACTGGCCGCCGGCCTCTACGAACAAGGGCCGGAATATGCCGGGGCGTGGAACTTCGGCCCGGGCGAAGCGGACATGTGCAGCGTTGGCGAAGTCGTCGAATTGCTCGCCAGCCGCTGGCCGCAGGCGCGCGGTTTGCGCATCGAGAAAAGCGAACTGCACGAGGCCGGCCTGCTGCGTCTGGACAGCAGCCGCGCCCGCCAGGTACTCGGCTGGCAGCCGCGCTGGACCTTGCAGCAGTGCCTGACCCAGACCCTCGACTGGCACCTGGCGTGGCAGAACGGCGATGACATGCGCAGCGTCACCCTCGGCCAATTGAACCTGTATCGAGGCGCGCTGTGAGTGAGTTTTCTCTGAAAGCGTTGCCGCTGGCCGGATTGTTCAGCGTCCAGCACAAACGTTTCGAAGATCAGCGCGGGCACTTCGCACGGCTGTTTTGCGAAGGCAGCCTGAGTGCGTTCGGCAGTGAATTCCATATCCGTCAGATCAACCATTCCTGCACCCGCGAGAAGGGCAGTGTGCGCGGTCTGCATTATCAGAATGGCAACGCCCCGGAAGCCAAACTGATCACCTGCCTTCGCGGTGAAGTGTGGGACGTGGCGGTGGACCTGCGTCCGGATTCCGAAACGTTTCTGCACTGGCACGCCGAGCATCTGAAGGCCGGTGATGGCCGCAGCTTGTTAATCCCGGCTGGCTTCGCCCACGGTTTCCAGACCCTGACTGAAGACGCCGAATTGCTCTATCTGCACAGCGCCGATTACGCGCCGGAGCACGAGGGCGGTCTGTCGGTGAACGATCCACGGCTGGCGATTGCCTGGCCGTTGCCTGTCAATAATTTGTCAGCGCGCGATTCCAGCCATCCCGCGCTCGATCAACACTTTGCTGGAGTGCGTCTATGAACTGCCGTGGGTGCGCCGCACCGCTGAGCCTGCCGCTGATCGACCTCGGCACCTCGCCGCCGTCCAACGCCTATGTGCACGCCGATCGCCTGGAACAGGCCGAGCAGTGGGTCCCGTTGAAGGTCGCGGTGTGCCAGCAATGCTGGCTGGTGCAGACCGAGGATTACACCAGCGCCGATAGCCTGTTCGACGCCGAGTACGCTTACTTCAGTTCGTTCTCTAGCACCTGGCTGGCCCATGCCGAACGCTATGTCGCCGAGATGGTCGAGCGCTTCGGCCTGACCGCCGATAGCCGTGTGGTGGAAGTCGCCGCCAACGATGGTTACCTGTTGCAATACGTGGCGGGCCGGGGCATTCCGTGCCTCGGTGTTGAACCAACGCGCAGCACCGCGCAAGCGGCTCGGGAAAAAGGCCTCGAAATTCGTGAACTGTTCTTCGGTCGTGAGACTGCTGCGCAGTTGCAAGCCGAAGGCTGGGGCGCCGACCTGATGGCGGCCAACAACGTGCTCGCGCATGTGCCGGATATCAACGATTTCCTCGGCGGCTTCGCGACGCTGCTCAAGCCAACCGGCGTGGCCACCTTCGAATTCCCGCAACTGCTGACGCTGATGGCGGGCGCGCAGTTCGACACGCTCTATCACGAGCACTATTCCTATCTGTCGCTGACCGCCGTGCAGACCCTGTGCGAGCGCAATGGTCTGGAAGTGTTCGACGTCAGCCAACTGACCACCCACGGCGGTTCGCTGCGCGTGTTCGTGCAGCGCAAGGACGGCCAGCGCCGAGCGGTTCAACCTGCGGTGCAACAACAGTTGCAAGCCGAACTGGATGCCGGGGTGAAAACCGCTGAGTACTACGCCACCCTCGCGCCTGCCGCTGAACGCATCAAGCATGAACTGTTGCGCTTCCTGTTGCAGGCCAAGGCTGACGGTAAACGTGTGGTCGGTTATGGCGCGGCGGCCAAAGGCAACACCTTGCTCAATTACGCCGGGGTCAAACCGGACCTGCTGGCCTGGGTCGCCGATGCCAATCCGCACAAGCAGGGCAAGTTCCTGCCGGGGAGCCGCATTCCGATTGTGGCGCCGGCGCAGATTGATATCGATAAACCGGATTACGTGCTGGTGCTGCCATGGAACCTGCTGCACGAAGTCAGCCAGCAACTGGCGCAAGTGCGTCACTGGGACGGCCGCTTCGTGATCGCCGTGCCTGAGTTGAAAGTGCTGTGAAGGTTCTGGTCACTGGCGCCACAGGGTTTGTCGGTCGGCATCTGGTCGCGGCATTGCTTGCACGCGGCTGCGATGTTCGCGCCGTGGCGCGCAACGCAGAAACCGCGCAAGGCATGCCGTGGATCAACAACGTCGAGTTCATCGCCGCGGATATTCACGCCGCCGATCTCGATATCCACGCGTTGACCGATGGCATCGACGCGCTGGCGCATCTGGCCTGGCCGGGCTTGCCGAACTACCGGGCGCTGTTCCATTTCGAACACAACCTGATGGCCGATTACCGCTTTATCAAAAGCGCGGTCGAGGCGGGCGTGCAGCAGGTGCTGGTCACCGGCACCTGTTTCGAATACGGCCTGCAAAGCGGCCCACTCAGTGAAAACACCGAGCCGAAGCCGAGCAATCCTTACGGTCTGGCCAAGCACACGCTGCACCTGTTTTTGCAAAATCTGCAGCAGGAGCATCCGTTTACTTTGCAGTGGGCGCGCTTGTTCTATCTGCATGGCGAAGGGCAAAACCCCAACAGTCTGTTGGCCGCACTGGACCGGGCGATCGATGCCGGTGAAGCGTCGTTCAACATGTCCGCCGGTGAGCAGTTGCGCGATTTTCTGCCGATTGAACGCGCTGCCGGTTACCTCGCCGCGATCCTGCAAAAAACCGACTTCAACGGCGTGATCAATTGCGCCAGCGGCCAACCGGTGTCCGTGCGTGCGTTGGTCGAACAACGCCTGCGCGAACGCGACGTGTCGCTGCATCTGAACCTCGGCCACTACCCATACCCAACCCACGAACCGCTGGCGTTCTGGGCGGTGAGCGAGCGTTTGCAACAGTTACTGGGAGAGCCGCAATGAAGCACGAGTTGTACCGGGTCACCGACCTGCCGGTGCTGCAGAACCGCACCTTTGCCGATGCCGCATCGGCACAGGCCTCGGCCAGTGCCGACATGCTGTTGGTGCAGGACGAGCGCAGCGGTTTGATCTACAACGCCGCGTTCGACGCCGACAAGCTCAGCTACAACGCCGATTACCAGAACGAGCAGGCGCATTCCGGCCAGTTCCAGAAGCATTTGAGTGACGTCGAAGGCATCATCGCCAAGCACTTCAAGGGTCAGGAACTGATCGAAGTCGGCTGCGGCAAGGGCTACTTTCTTGAGTTGCTCAAGGGCCTCGGTTATGCGATCACCGGCATCGATCCGGCTTACGAAGGCGAAAACGCCGACGTGATCAAGGCGCCGTTCACCCGTGGTCTCGGGCTCGCCGCAGACGCCATCGTGCTGCGCCATGTGCTGGAACATATTCAGGATCCGGTGAGCTTCCTCGCCGAAATCGCCAATGCCAATCAGGGCGGGCAGATCTACATCGAAGTGCCGTGCTTCGACTGGATTCTCGAGCACAAAGCCTGGTTCGACCTGTTCTACGAACACGTCAATTATTTCCGCCTCGATGACCTGCGGCGGATGTTCGGCACGGTGCACGAAGCCGGGCACCTGTTCGGTGGCCAATATCTGTACATCGTCGCTGACCTTGCGACGTTGCGCCTGACCCCGGAACAACCGGTGCCGCGCCTGACGCTGCCTGACGGTTTCACCGCCAGCCTCGATCGCGCCGTGCAGATCATTCAGTCCGCCCCCGAGCAGGGGTCCGCGATCTGGGGCGCCTCGTCCAAAGGCGTGATCTATTCGCTGTTCCTGCAACGCGCAGGTGTCGCAGTGGATCGCGTGGTGGATATCAACCCGGCCAAGCAGGGGCGTTATCTGCCGCTGAGCGGTGCCCGCGTTTCTTCACCGCAAGAGGCGATGGACGCGTTGCCCGAAAGCGCCAACCTGTTTGTGATGAATTCCAATTACCTCGAAGAGATCAAGCGGATGACCGGTGGACGCTACGTCTATCACGCCGTCGACAGCGCTTCGTTTCAGTGACCCTTGAGATTATTAAAATGACCGACAACAGCATCAACCAAGCCTTCGAAGCCGAGTGCCGGGAACAGATTGCCCAGCAGGGTGACGACCAGAAACTCACCGGTCTGGCCCGCGATTTCTTCAATGAATCGGCCAAGCACAAATACAGCTACCACTTCTCGTGGATGGGCCGTCCGATCATCCAGTTGCCACAAGACATGATGGCCATGCAGGAGATCATCTGGCAGGTCAAACCGGATCTGGTCATCGAGTGCGGCATCGCCCACGGCGGTTCGATCATCTACTACGCCTCTTTGCTGGAGCTGCAAGGCCACGGCGAAGTGCTGGGCATCGACCTCGACATTCGCCCGCACAACCGCGAGGCGATCGAAAGCCACCCGATGGCCAAGCGCATCAAGATGATCGAAGGTTCGAGCATCGACGCCGGCATTGCCGCCCAGGTGCAGGCTGCGGCCAAAGGCAAGAAAGTCATTCTGGTGCTCGACTCCAACCACACCCACGATCACGTCCTCGAAGAGCTGCGTCTGTACGCTCCACTGGTGTCGGTCGACAGCTACTGCGTGGTCATGGACACCGTGGTTGAAGACATGCCGGCCGATTTCTTCCCGGATCGTCCATGGGGCCCGGGCGACAACCCGAAAACCGCTGTGTGGAAATACCTGGAAGAGAATCAGGATTTCGAGATCGACCAGCAGTTGCAGAACAAGCTGCTGATCACCGTGGCGCCGGACGGCTATCTGCGTCGCGTCCGTTAATTCGCAACATCCCCAAAGCGTTATCTCGGCGAGTCGCCGGTTGTGGAGAGAAGTTATGCAAGGCAAGTACAGTTCTGAACTGACGCTACCGCTCAACGATCTGTTGACGGTGGTGCTGATTACTCACAATCGGCCGGCGTTTCTGCGCCGGGCGGTGAAGTATTACAGCAGCTTGCCCTGCAAAGTCATGGTGCTGGACTCCACATCGGAACGTCCCGAAGGCGATTTTTCCAGCGTCGATTATCACCATGTGCCGCAATTCGCTTATTGGGGCATGCAGGCCAAACTGGCCTATGGTGTGGAGCAACTGACCACGCCGTACATGGTGCTGGCGGCCGATGACGATTTCATCCTGCACGATTCGCTGGCCGAGTCCGTGGGTTTCCTGCACGCCAATCCGGATTACGGCATGTGTCACGGCTATTGCCTGATGTACCTGGCGTTGGCCGGTGGCGTCAGCTACTACCGTCGCGACAAGAAGGTCCAGGAAGACTACTGTGCCGACAAGGCTCAGGATCGGGTCGTCGATTACATGAGCCAGTACATTCCGCCGTTTTATGCGGTAACCCGTACTGATCTGATGAAGAGCTGGCATTCGGCGTTGCCGCCGGGCACCAATTTCCAGTGGCAGGAAATCGGTCACGTGTATTACCTGTTGGCCAGTGCCAAGGCGCGAATTCTGCCGATACCGTATGTGGTGCGTGAGATCAACTATGGTGCCTCCGAACACAGTACAGAGGTGTATCACTCGCTGACCTACGTCGACGCCAAATCCGTGGCCGAGCGTGAAGCGTTTGCAGAGTTCCTCGCCGCGTTGCCGACCGAAATCAAGGGTCTTGATACCGAGCAGGGCAAGGCGTTCGCCCTGCAAAGTTTCGAAGCGATGGTTGACAGCCTGCAATCGGGTCGGGCGCTGACGGCGGAACTGATCATCCAGTCCACCTGGAATCAGGAACTCAAGTATCCGGATCGCCGGTTCGGGCCGTTGCAGTACGTCGAAATGCCGTTCTACAACGAGGCGTTCTTCGACCGCTTGGCGCAGTTCGAATTCATGCTGCACGCCATGCCGGCGGGGCGTATTCAACTGGAAGGACTTGAGGGTATCTGGACCCGTCAGGCGCATTTGCTTCAGACGCGCAACAATGACACACCGGAAAGCGTGCTTGATCGTTTGTGGCAGGCCCATGACCTGAATGCGTTCAATCGCACGGTGGTCAAACGTCTCGCCGCTCAACTGGCGTCGATGGGCGAAGCTCAAGAAGCGCAAGACATGCAGGCATGGATCGAGCGTCTCGAAGCGTTGACCGTTGAAGATCATCATGCGGTCATGGACAAGATGCAGTCCGGTCGCTTGCTCAAGTGGCTGGCTGCGCGCCAGCCCGGCGGGCAGCAGGTCGAGGCGATCAGCCAACATCTGGCGCAGAATGGCGGTGGCCCGCAGTTCGGCATTTTCCTGCTGGATCTGGACGACGATATCGACAAGCTCCAGGTCTCTCTCGACAGTTTGCTGGAAGGGCAGTGCAAGGCCTTCCGGATTGTCGTGTTCACCACCGGCGAAGCGCCGGCCGCCACCACCGCGCAGAACACCTTGCACTTTGTTCGGGTGACACCGGGCAATCTGGTCGACAAGCTCAATCAGAGTGCGCGTCAGTCGCCGTGCGACTGGCTGCTGTTGGCTGAGGCCGGCGATGAGTTCACCGCCAGCGGCCTGTTGCGCGCCAGTCTGGAGCTGATGAACGCCGGCGATTGCCGTGCGGTGTCCACAGACGAAATCCAGCGCCAGGAAAACGGAGCACTGCTGGACGTGTTCCGTCCGGGCTTCAATCTTGACTTGTTGCTCAGCCTGCCATCCTTGATGGCGCGGCACTGGCTGGTGCGCCGCGATGCGCTGGTGGAGGTCGGCGGCTACCGCGCCGATTTCAACAAGGCGCTGGAACTCGATGTGCTGTTGCGCCTCATTGAAGAGCATGGTCTCAACAGCCTGGCTCACCTCGATGAGCCGTTGCTGATTACCGAGGCGCCGAAGCTGGTCGAGAACCCTGACGAGCGTCTCGCGCTGCTGCGTCATTTGGGTAATCGCGGCTACAAAGCCAAGGTCACTTCGGCGGTACCGGGGGTTTATCAGATCGACTACCACCACAGTGAACGCCCGCTGGTGTCGATCATTATTCCGGCGGGTGATGATCTGGCCGTGCTGCAACGCTGCGTCGAAGGTGTGCTGCTGCGCACCCGTTATCACCAATATGAAGTGCTGATCGCCGCCACGGCGGATCAGGTGGCTGAGGTCAATGACTGGCTTGGCACTTATCAGCATTCGAAAGTCCAGGTGCTGCGTACCGATCGGGCATTGAGCGAAACGGCCTTGTACAACGCGGCCAGCCGCCAGGTGCGGGGCGAGTATCTGGTGTTGTTGGCCGCCGATGCCGAAGTGGTCAATCCGAACTGGCTCGATTCTCTGCTCAATCATGCCCTGCGCCCGGAAGTCGGGGTGGTCGGCCCGAAACTGATCGACCGTGATCGCAAGATCAGCCAGGCCGGTCTGATCCTGGGCATGAACGGTGGTGTCGGTTCGGCCTTCGTCGGCGAAAAACACGATGCCGACGGTTATCTGCATCGCCTGGCGGTAGAACAGAATTATTCGGCGGTATCGAGCGTCTGCCTGATGGTGCGCAAAGATCTGTTCGACGCACTGGGCGGTCTCGACGACAGCACCTTCAACGACGGCTTCAGCGACGTCGATCTGTGCCTGAGCGCGGCTCAGGCCGGTTATCTGACAGTCTGGACGCCAGCGGTGCAGGTCATCCATCAGGGCGCGTTGCCGCAGGCACCGAAAGCGCTCGCGGCCCTGAAGGAAAAATGGGCAGCCGCTTTCGCCCAGGATCAGGCCTACAACGCCAACCTGAGTCTGGACGGCAAAGGTTTCGCGCTCAATGCCAGCGCTGCGCTGGACTGGCCACAGTTGCTTGCTTAAGCCTGCCGGACAGGGAAGAGGAATCAGTACATGTTCAACGGTAAATCAATTTTCATCTCCGGCGGCACCGGTTCGTTCGGGCGCAAATTCATCGCCCGACTGCTCGAGCAATACCAGCCCAAGCGCGTGGTGGTGTTCTCCCGTGACGAGCTGAAGCAGTATGAAATGCAGCAGACGTTCAACGCGCCGTGCATGCGTTACTTCATTGGTGATGTGCGTGACGCCGATCGTCTGCGTCAGGCCATGCGCGGCATCGACTACGTGGTGCATGCCGCGGCGTTGAAGCAAGTGCCAGCGGCGGAATACAACCCGACCGAATGCATCCGCACCAACGTCAACGGCGCGGAGAACATCATCGCCGCCGCCATCGATAACGGCGTGAAAAAAGTTGTCGCGCTGTCCACCGACAAGGCGGCCAGCCCGATCAATCTGTACGGCGCGACCAAGTTGCTTTCGGACAAATTGTTTGTCGCCGCCAACAATATTGCCGGCGAGCAGGAAACCCGTTTTGCTGTGGTGCGCTACGGCAACGTGGCCGGCTCGCGCGGTTCGGTGGTGCCGTTCTTCAGCAAGCTGATCGCCGACGGTGCTCAGGAGTTGCCGATCACCGACGAGCGCATGACGCGGTTCTGGATCACCCTCGACCACGGCGTGCAATTTGTCCTCGACAGCTTTGCGCGCATGCACGGCGGCGAAGTGTTCGTGCCGAAGATCCCGTCGATCCGCATCGTCGATCTGGCGCGCGGCATGGCCGAACATCTGCCGCACAAGAACGTCGGCATTCGACCCGGTGAAAAGCTCCATGAGTTGATGGTGCCGCTGGACGATGCGCGGATGACCCTTGAATTCGAAGATCACTACACCATCCAGCCGTCGATTCGCTTTACCAGTGTCGATGTCGATTTCGCCGTCGACAGACTCGGTGAGCAGGGGCGTGTCGTCAGCGAAGATTTCGAGTATCGCTCCGACACCAACCCGCATTTTCTCTCGGTCGGGCAGATCGCCGATCTGCACGCGAAGCTCTCGGTATGATTCCCTACGGTCGGCAAAGCCTCGATCAGGCAGACATCGATGCCGTCGTCGAAGTGCTGCAGTCGGACTGGCTGACCCAAGGGCCGAGCATCGAGCGTTTCGAGCAGGCAATGGCCGAACGTTGCGAGGCAGACTTCGCCGTTGCGGTGTGCAACGCCACGGCGGCGCTGCACATTGCCTGTCTGGCCGCAGGCTTGGGGCCGGGTGATCGTTTGTGGACGACGCCCAATACCTTTCTTGCCTCGGCCAACTGTGGACGTTATTGCGGGGCCGAAGTTGATTTCGTCGACATCGATCCGCTGACCTGGAACCTTGATGCCTTCGCCCTCGACGCGAAACTCGATCAGGCCGAGCAGGACGGCACTTTGCCCAAGGTGCTGGTGGCGGTGGCGTTCTCCGGGCAGAGCTGCGACATGCGCAAGATTGCCGAACTGGCCGAGCGCTACAACTTCACCGTGATCGAAGATGCGTCTCACGCGGTCGGTGCGTGCTATGCAGGGCGTCCGGTGGGTTGCGGCGAGTTCGCGGCGATGACCGTGTTCAGTTTCCACCCGGTGAAGATCATCACCAGTGCCGAAGGCGGCATGGTGCTGACTAATCGCCCTCAACTGGCCGAGCGCTTGCAGCGTCTGCGCAGCCACGGCATGACCCGCGATCCGCAGCAGATGACTGAATCGAGCCACGGCCCGTGGTACTACCAGCAGATCGAGCTGGGCTTCAATTACCGGATCACCGATCTGCAAGCCGCGCTGGGCTTGTCGCAACTGGGCAAACTGGACGAATTCATCGCCCGGCGCCGCGAACTGGCCGCGCGTTATGATCGCCTGCTGACGTATTTGCCGGTGACGTTGCCCAGTCTCCAGCCGGAGGCGGATTCGGCTTGGCATCTGTATGTCATTCGCTTGCAGACGGATCGCATCAGCCGCAGCCACCGTCAGGTGTTTGAAGGCTTGCGTGCTGCCGGTGTTGGCGTGAATCTGCATTACATTCCCGTGCACTTGCAGCCGTACTATCGCGACCTGGGTTTCGCCGAGGGCGATTTCCCCGAAGCCGAGCGTTATTACGCCGAGGCGATCAGCCTGCCGCTGTTTCCGCTGTTGAGCGATGAACAACAGGATTACGTGGTCGAGCAATTGCGTCGGCTGACCGAATAATTGCCGCTGAGGCAAAGGATGAGTATCTGCAATGCGTCATTTGAGTGAGCAGGAAAAGTTCTGGCAGGGCGACTTCGGTAACCAGTACGTCGAGCGCAATGTCGGCCAACCGCTGGTGGCGACGAATCTGGCGTTGTTTGCCAAAGCCCTGAGCCGTGCCGCAGGCATCGAGAGCCTGGTCGAACTGGGCACTAACGCCGGCAATAATTTGCAGGCGTTGCATCAACTTCTGCCCCGTTGCGAGCTGTTCGGCGTCGAGATCAATGACAGCGCCTGTGCTCAGGCACGGGCGTTGGACATTGCACAGATCTGGCATGGCTCGCTGTTCGATTTCCCGCGCGAGCGCCGCTACGACCTGACCCTGAGTAAAGGCGTGCTGATTCACTTGGCCCCGGAGCTGTTGCCGACCGCTTATGCGCAGTTGTACGAGCTGAGCCAGCGCTACATCCTGATCGCCGAGTATTACAATCCGGCACCGGTGGAAGTGTCCTATCGTGGCAACAGCGGCAAGCTGTTCAAGCGCGATTTTGCCGGGGAGATGCTTGATCGCTATGCCGATCTGCACCTGCTCGATTACGGTTTTGCCTATCACCGCGATCCGCAATTCCCGGCGGACGACATCACTTGGTTCCTGTTGGAAAAACGTCCTTGAGCAACGTTGCAATCATCCCGGCCCGTGGCGGCAGCAAACGCATCCCGCGCAAGAATCTCTTGCCATTCGACGGCGTGCCGATGATTGTCCGTTCGATCCGCACTGCGCTGGAATCGGGCTTGTTCGATCAGGTCGTGGTCAGCACCGACGATGCCGAAATTGCCGATGTGGCGCGAGCCCATGGCGCGCAGGTGCCTTTTTTGCGCCCGGCAGACCTGGCCGATAATTTCACCGGCACGGCGGCAGTGATCGTGCATGCCTTGCAGCAGTTGCCGGCGTACGATTACGCCTGTTGCGTGTATGCCACGGCGCCGCTGTTGCAGGCACGCTATCTGCGCCAGGGCATCGAATTGCTGGAGCAGCACCTGGAGAAGTCTTTCGCGTTCTCCGTGTGCAGTTTCGGTTTTCCGGTGCAGCGTGCGCTGACGCTGGACGGGCAGGGTGCGTTGAGCGCTTTGTATCCGGAATTTCGCAATACACGTTCGCAGGATTTGCCCGAAGCATTTCAGGACGCCGGTCAGTTTTACTGGGGGCGCACTGAGGCGTGGTTGCGCGGCGAGGTGCTCTATTCGCCAGCCAGCCTGCCGGTGATTCTGCCCCGGCATCTGGTGCAGGACATCGACACCCTTGAAGACTGGAAGCGCGCCGAATACCTATACGCCGCGCTCAAGGCGGGTGGAGAGTTGCAATGAGAGTACTGATTCGTGCCGACGCCTCGCCAACCATCGGCAGCGGCCACATTGCCCGCTGCCTGACGCTGGCGCGAGTGTTGCGCGGGCAGGGCAGCCATGTCGCGTTTGCCTGTCGAAAATTGCCGGGACATCAGCTCGATATGCTGAGCGCCGAAGGGTTCGAGACATTTGCGTTGCCGGATCTCTATTGTGATGAAGACCCACAGCAAGCCATCGAATCCATGCTGCCGTGGCAGGCCGACATCGACGCGCTGGATCTGTTGTTGGCCGGCCATGCCGGGTTCGACTGGATCATCGTCGATCATTACGGCCTCGATCATCACTGGCAAACCGCCGCCCGGCGCTGGGCGCAGCGCATAGCGGCAGTCGACGATCTGGCTACCCGGCGCTACAGCGCGGATCTTTTGCTCAATCAGAATCTGTCCGGTCTGCATGAAAATTATCAGCCGCTGTTACCCGACGGCTGTCGCACCTTGCTTGGCCCGCGCTATGCCATGTTGCGCGAAGAGTTCTGTTGCCCGGCCATCGAAATCAAACCCAGGGCTCGCCGCGTGCTGGTGAATTTCGGCGGCTTCGATGCGGCCATGCAGACTCATCACGCAATGCTCGCCCTGGCCGAATACAGCGATCTGCAAGTGGACTTTGTCGCCGGTGCCGACAATCCGGCGTGGACGCCGATGCAGGCCTTGGCCGAGACGCGGCCGAACTGGCGCCTGCACAGCTTCGTCAGCGATTTCCATCAGCGCATGACTGAAGCGGATCTGTTTATCGGCGCTGGGGGCGGCACCAGTTGGGAGCGGGCGGCGATGGGGTTGCCGACGATCTGTATCGCCGTGTCGAACAATCAGCAGAGCAACGGCGAAGTCATGGCAGCGGCGGGCGCACATGTGTTCATGGGCGCTCGTGAGCAGGTCAGTGTCGAGCAGTTGCGCGACGCCATCGGCTTTGTCACCGGCAATCATTATTTGCGCCAAAGCCTGGCCGAACGCTCGCGACAACTGGTCGACGGGCGTGGTGCCGAGCGTGTTGCGGTGGCACTGGCCGGTGCGGTGCTGAAGGTGCGTGCGGCGACTCTGGATGATGCGCAGTTGCTGTTCGATGGGCGTAATGCCGAAACGGTACGGCGCTGGTCGCTGGACAGCGGCGTGATCGACTGGCCGCAGCACCTGAACTGGCTGACGGCGAGTTTGCGCAATCCACAGCGCCTGCTGTTGATCGCCGAGGCGGATGACGGTGCGGTCGGCGTTGTGCGGTATGACCTGCGCGGGTTTGAAGCCGAAGTCTCGATTTACCTGCTCGAACGGCGGATGGGTCTGGGGTGGGGCAGGGCGCTATTGGCCCGTGGTGAGGCATTTGTTGCCGCGCACTGGCCGCAACTGAAGGTCATCACCGCTCGGGTGTTGCCGGACAATCGTCCCTCGTTGAATGTGTTTCGTGACGCCGGGTTCACTCAGAGTGCTTGTGCGTTCACCCGTGTTTTGAAGGATTCCCCGCATGACTAGTTTCAAGATCGGCAACCGCTTGATCGGTGCCGAGGCGCCACCCTTCATCATCGCCGAGATGAGCGGCAACCATAACCAGTCACTGGACGTCGCCCTGCAAATTGTCGAGGCAGCGGCCAAGGCGGGGGCGCATGCGCTGAAGCTGCAAACCTACACCGCCGAAACCATGACGCTGGATTTGTCTGAGGGCGAATTCTTCATCAAGGATCCGGGCAGTCTGTGGGCGGGTACTTCGCTCTACGATTTGTATGAAAAAGCCCATACACCGTGGGAATGGCATGCACCGATTTTTGCTCGTGCCAAGGAACTGGGGATGCTCGCGTTCTCGACACCGTTCGATGACAGCGCCGTGGAATTTCTCGAAAGCCTCGATGTTCCGGCCTACAAGATCGCCAGTTTCGAAAACACCGATTTGCCGTTGATCCGTCGTGTGGCCGCCACCGGCAAGCCGCTGATCATTTCCACCGGCATGGCCAGTATCGCTGAACTGGATGAGGCCGTTCGCGCCGCGCGCGAGGCCGGTTGCAAAGATCTGGTGTTGCTCAAATGCACCAGCACTTACCCGGCAACGCCGCTCAACAGCAACGTGCGCACGATTCCCCATCTGCGTGAGTTGTTCGGTTGCGAAGTGGGGCTGTCCGATCACTCGATGGGCGTTGGCGTGTCGGTGGCAGCCGTGGCGCTTGGCGCGACGGTGGTGGAAAAGCACTTCACCCTCGACCGTTCAGCGGGTGGCGTCGATGCCAGTTTCTCGCTGGAACCGGCAGAAATGGCCAGTCTGGTGGTGGAAACCGAGCGCGCCTGGCAGGCCATGGGGCAGGTGCATTACGGCGTCACAGAGGCTGAACGCAAGTCGCTGGTGTATCGCCGCTCGCTGTATGTCACGGCTGACATGGCCGCCGGTGACACCTTTACCGGGGACAATCTGCGCGCCATTCGCCCGGGTCTCGGTCTGCCGCCCAAGCACACCGACGCCGTCCTCGGCCGCCGCGCCCGCGCGCCGATCAAGCGCGGCACGCCTCTGGACTGGTCGTTGGTCGAATAACCCGATCTGCACCGATTCGGCAAAATAGCGTGACCTGCGAGTCATAACGCGCATCTTCACTGTATTGTATTGATCGGGGAGATGGCGCCTGGCTCGTTTTCGATTCCAGTGATAGCCCTTTGCGCTCCCCGTGGCTGCCCGTTGTGGCGGCCGTTTTCTATTTGTCGGCGCCCCTCGAAATCCTTGCGAGCGGTGGTCTTGGGCTGTTTTTTATTGGGAAGCCGTAATGATTGGCATAAAAAGCATTGCGAGCTACGTTCCTGTAGCCGGCGTGGACAATTACGCACAAGGTGCAAAATTCGAGAAGGATGAAGAGTTCATCCTTGGCAAGATCGGTTCGGCGTTTCTGCCACGCAAAGACGCTGAACAGGAAACCTCCGATCTGTGCGTGGAAGCGGCCAATGCGCTGTTTGCCAGCAACCCTGAACTGAAGCGTGAGTCGATCGACGCCTTGATCGTCGTCACCCAGAACGGTGACGAAGAAGGCCTGCCACACACCGCCGCCATCGTGCAGGACAAACTCGGTCTGCCGACCAACGTTGCGGCGTTCGATATTTCCCTGGGCTGCTCCGGTTACGTCTACGGCATCTACGCGATCAAGGGCTTCATGGAAGCCGCTGGCCTGAAGAATGGTCTGCTGATCACCGCTGACCCGTATTCGAAAATCGTCGACCCTGAAGACCGCAACACCACTATGCTGTTCGGCGATGCCGCGACGGCTACGTGGATGGGCGAAGAGCCGACCTGGGCGCTGGGCAAAGCCAAGTTCGGTACTGACGGCTCCGGTGCACCGCATTTGAAAGTGACCGATGGCGTATTCTTCATGAACGGTCGTCAGGTGTTCAACTTTGCCTTGCTGAAAGTCCCGGCACACTTGCACGAGTTGCTGGATGACTCAGGTCTGAAGGCGGATGACATCGATGCCTTCTGCATTCACCAGGGCAGTGCGGCAATTGTCGATGCGGTGGCGCGACGTTTCGAAGGTGAGCCGGAAAAATTCATCAAAGACATGGTTGAGACCGGTAACACCGTGTCGTCGAGCATTCCGTTGCTGCTGGAAAAACACGTCATCGATTCCGACTGGCAGCGTATTGCCTTGAGCGGTTTTGGCGTCGGTCTGTCGTGGGGCTCGGCGATCATCTATCGTCCTTGAGTCTGATCAAAAACGGCGGATACAAAAATAGCGTTCAAGGTTAACCTTGAACGCTATTTTTTTGCCTGTAAGGGAGCGCGAGGCGCCATGAGCGAGTTTTTTCAAGCCAATGCCGAGGTGTTGCAACGGCGCTGGCCGGCGCTGTTCGAGCGACTGATGGCGGAAGACAGTGCGGCAGTCCAGGCCGAACTGGTGCAGGGGTTGGGATCGACGCTCAGCGTTAATGGTGTTCAGCTCACCAGCCGCCATGACCGCATCCATGAAGCCCGGATTCAGGCGGCAAGCCTGGCGGACAAGCCGCAATTGCATGTCTACGGTACCGGCCTCGGCGATTTGCCCAGCGTGCTACTGGAGCGTGAAGGGCTTGAGCGTCTGTACGTGCACATCCTCAATGGCGCATTGTTCGCGCTGGTGGTGCAACTGCTCGATCAGCGCCATTGGCTGGAAGATCCGCGCGTCGAGTTGTTTTACGCCGGCGACCATCCAGACTTTTTTACGCCGTTTTTTGCCCTGCCTGCCGAGATGCTGCTGGCCGACGATTTCAACGCGAAAGTGCGTGATCGCTTGGTCAGCGAAGTGCACCTGAGCTTCAACAATCGGGATTTCGATCCGCAGTCACCGCAGATTCAACAGCGTTTGCAGGAATGCCTGCCGGTGCTGCTCGCCGATGCGGATGTGGCGCAGTTGTTCGGCACCTGTGCCGGCCGGGAAATCTACGTGATCGCCACCGGGCCGACGCTGGAGCAGCATTACCAGCGTCTGGCGGCAATCCGTCAACGCGCCGAACGCCCGTTGTTCCTCTGTGTCGACACCGCGTATCGACCGCTGCGCGAACACGGGATTGTGCCTGACCTGGTGGTGAGCATTGATCAGCGCATCAGCTTTCGCCATCTGCCGTTCGAGGAGTCCGACGGCATCCCGCTGGTGTATCTGCCGATGAGCGATCCGTCGGTGTTGAAGGCGTGGAAGGGCAAGCGTTACGGTGGTTATTCCGCGAGTCCGATCTACGCGAATCTGCGTGAGCAACACCCGCGAGCGCAGTTGCACGTGGGCGGCAGTGTGATTCACCCGGCGGTGGATCTGGCGGTAAAGATGGGTGCCACCGGCATCACGCTGTTTGGTGCTGACTTCGCCTTCCCGATGAACAAGACCCATGCAGGCTGGAACGACGGCGATCTGGGGCCACCGGTGAATCAGGCGCGGCATTGGGTGCGCGATGGCCATGGTCAGCGGGTGACCACACAGCTCAACTTTCGCGGTTATTTGTGTGTGCTGGAGCGCTATATCGCTGCACATCCACAGGTCGAATTTCTCAACAGCAGCCGCTCCGGGGCGCTGATCGCCGGAACCGGCTTCAACCCGGAGTTTGTGCGATGAGTACGCTGAGCCTCTGTAAGGATGAATGTCGCCAGTGTGCGGGTTTGTTTCGCCTCGGGCGCGATGTCGAAGCGGCGCTGACGATGGTCGATGTGTTTGAAAAGGCCCAGCAATGTTTAGCGTCTGCCCCGGCAGAGGTTCAGCAGGAGTGGGCGCAGCTGTTAATGCAAATGCTCGAATGCCAGGAGCGTCAGGACTGGTTGGGGCTGGCTGACTCTATGGAGTACGAGCTGGTGGATTTGCTGGGAAGTGTTCGGGCCTGAACACGCCGACAGCACTGGCCCGCAGGTTTGCGCGGCAGTCGGTTTTATGACGTCATTTTTTCGCGGCGGATGGGCTGCTAAGTCTTTGTTTTCTCGGGGGTGGCAGGGTGATGGCAAATTTTTTTCAAAAAGCCCTCAAGCAACCTGCAAACCCGACGATAACTATTACGAAGGTTCTCTAGGCCATACCCGGCGGTTGCCAGGGCCGGAAGCCGCAGTACCCAACCAACGAGGAATTCGTCATGGCTTTAACAGTAAACACCAACACCACGTCGTTGAACGTTCAGAAAAACCTGAACCGCGCTTCCGACGCTCTGTCGACTTCGATGCAGCGCCTGTCTTCCGGCCTGAAAATCAACAGCGCTAAAGACGACGCCGCTGGCCTGCAGATCTCGAACCGTATGTCCTCGCAGATCCGTGGTAACACCCAAGCCATCCAGAACGCCAACGACGGTATCTCCGTTGCCCAGACCGCTGAAGGCGCTCTGCAAGCTTCGACCGACATCCTGCAGCGTATGCGTGAACTGGCTGTTAAAGCACGTAACGGCACCAACGGCACTGCTGACCAGACCGCAACCAACGCTGAATTCGCTCAGATGTCTGACGAAATCACCCGTATCTCGGCTGCTACCAACCTGAACGGCAAAAACCTGCTGGACGGTTCGGCTGGTACTGTGACTCTGCAAGTTGGCGCAAACACCGGTTCGGCTAACCACATCGACCTGGTACTGAGCTCCAAGTTCGACGCCGTCAGCCTGTCGGTTGGTAGCGGTACTGTAGTTCTGACCGGTACTTCGGGTACTGGTGCTGGTTCTGCTTCGCAGAACATCGACAACGCGATCACCGCAATCGACGCCGCTATCGCTGCTATCGGTGCAACCCGTGCCAGCCTGGGTGCTTCGCAAAACCGTCTGACCAGCACCATCTCCAACCTGCAGAACATCACCGAAAACACCACTGCTGCACAAGGTCGCGTACAAGATACCGACTTCGCCGCAGAGACTGCTAACCTGACCAAGCAGCAAACCCTGCAACAGGCTTCGACCTCTGTTCTGGCTCAAGCCAACCAACTGCCTTCCGCTGTACTGAAGCTGCTTCAGTAATTTCGGATCGAGTTTGGGCGGGGGAGTGCGCTGGTCGCGCTCTCTCGCCTTTTTACGTTAAGAGGTGATGGGCATGGACATGAGCGTAAAGCTTAACGTGTCTTATCCGGCTCCCAAGCCAGTGCCACCGGTTGCTGACAAATCGTCAGAGATGCCTAAAGTTGCCAAGACTGAAGCGCCGGTCGCTGCCAAGAGTCAGGAAACGGACGACGCCAAGTTGAAACTGGCGGTGCAGGAGATCGAAAAGTTTGTACAGTCGATCAAGCGCAATCTGGAGTTTTCGATCGACGAACACTCCGGGAAGGTCATCGTCAAGGTGATCGCAAGCGAGACGGGTGAGGTCGTACGACAGATTCCCTCCGCAGAAGCCCTCAAGCTGGCAGACAGCCTCGCCAATGCGAGTCACGTGTTGTTCGACGCCAAAGTCTGATAGCTGGCATGAATAGTGTTTGTCCGTTCTCAGGGCGCGTGTAACGGTCAAAAGAATGGCAACAATCTGAAGGGAGATGCACATGGCAAGTCCAATTCTACCGGGTTCCGGACTGGGTTCCGGCCTGGACATCGGCGCGATCGTCACCGCGCTGGTAAACGCCGACAAGTCTGCCAAACAGACGCAGATCGATACCGCAACTAAAACCAACACCCTGAAGATTTCCGGTGTCGGTACGCTGAAAAGCGCGTTGGCGGCCTATCAGAAGGCAATGACCGATCTGAGCAGCAAGACCAACCCTGCGTTTGCCGGTTACACGGCGACCTCGGCTACCCCGGCAACGCTGACCGCTACTTCCGATAACACGGCTGTTTCGGGCACATACAGTGTCGTGGTGAATAACCTGGCCACCGGCTCGAAAGTAGCCAGTGCATCCTTTGCCGGCGGCGCGGCCAGTGCCATTCCGAGTGGTACCCTGAAAATCAGTCAGAATGGCACTGATTACAATGTCGATATTCCGGCCAATGCCACCTTGCAGACCACCCGTGACGCCATCAACAAGGCGCAGGGTATCAACGGCATTTCCGCCAACATCGTGACCGACAGCTCGGGCGCTTCGCGTCTGGTGATCAGTTCGAACAAGACGGGCGCCGGCTCCGACCTGACGGTCAGTGGCATTGCCGGTCTGGAAATCGATGGCACCAAGGTCATGTCTGCCACCCCGACCGCCGGTGATTCAGGGTCTGTGGGCGACATTGCCAAGGATGCGAAGCTGACCATCGATGGTCTTACCGTGACCAGCAAAAGCAACACGGTGAGCGGCGCCATCAGTGGCTTGACCATGAACCTGGTAGAAGCCAGCCCTACGGCGGTGAAGGTCTCAGTCGATACCAACACCAAGGGCTTGCAGGCTTCTGTTCAGCAATTCGTCGACGCCTTCAACACGCTCAAGACCACCATCGATAGCCTGTCCAAGGCAACGCCAGACGAAGATGGCAAGTTGACGGTGCAGGCCGCGTTTACCGGTGACTCTCTGCCGCGTACGTTGATTGCAGACATTCGTGCTCAGTTGACCACTTCGTCGCCAGGCGAGCTGGGTGTGCTGTCGCAGATCGGTGTCATGACTGATCGCGACACCGGTAAGCTGACGCTGGACGCTACTGCCTTCAACAAGGCTATGTCTCAGCCAGGCATGACGGGTCAGGTTCAGCAGTTGTTCACCGGCACCGACGACAAGAACGGTCTGCTGGCGCGTATGACCAAGGCGGTCGATCCGTACCTCAAAGCTTCTGCTGATGGTAAAACCACCAGCGGTCTGCTTGATCAACGTATGACCATTCTGAACAACAACACCCGCAGCCTCACGTCGCAGCAATTGGCGCTGGACCTGCGTGTGGCCAACCTGACCAAGACGTTGACTGCCAAGTACAACGCCATGGACTTGCTGGTAGGGCAGATGAAGGCTACGGCGAGCAACATCACGTCGTTCTTCAGCTCGCTGAACGCGCAGCAATCCGCGAAGTAACAGGCAGGAACGACAAAAACCCGGCTACGCTTTATCGGCGTGTGCCGGGTTTTTGTCTTCTGCTCTAAAGTTTTGTGATTCGTTGGCGATACACTGGTTATACGAGTCATTGTGGCAATGAGGTAGAACATGAATCCGATGTTAGCCCTTCGGCAGTATCAGAAAGTCGGCGCACACGCTCAGACATCCGAAGCGAGCCCGCACCGTCTGGTGCAAATGTTGATGGAAGGTGGACTGGCCCGTATCGCTCAGGCCAAAGGCGCCATCGAGCGCAAGGACATTCCAGGCAAATGCACTTCGATCAGCAAGGCGATCGGCATTGTCAGTGGTCTGCGCGAAGGCCTCGACCTTGAAAACAGCGCAGACACCCTGGCTGATCTGGACGGGCTGTACATCTACATGATGAAGCGCCTCGCCGAGGCGAACATCAGCAGTGATCTGCGCATTCTCGACGAGGTTGCAGGCTTGCTGAGTACGGTAAAAGAAGGCTGGGATGCGATCGCGCCTACGCCAGCTCCGCAGTTCTGAAGGAGATCGTCATGAGTCTTGTATTGCAGCGAATCGCCGATACCCGTGAAGCGTTGGTCACAGCATTGGCCGAGCGTAATTGGGAAGCCATTGGCGAGCTGGATCTGGCTTGCCGTTCCTGCATGGAAGACGTCATGGCTGAGGCTTCGCTGGACGAAGTCGCGTTGCGCGACAATCTTGAAGAGTTGCTCCATGTCTACAAGGAGCTTCTTGAGGTGGCCATGGGTGAGCGGCAAGCGATTGCCAACGAGATGTCGCAGATCACCCAAGCGCAGAACGCGGCAAAGGTTTACCATCTGTTTGGTTAATTAACCCCCAGTTAATCCAGACATGTGCGCCATAAATTTGACTGTGCACGGTTTTTTGACTTAACTAGTGGCTGTTTTCAGATTTCAGGCGTCTACAGGCACATGGTGTCCTGCAAGCGTCTCGCTTGCCCCATTTTTCGGGCATTGAGTTGACTAGGGAAGTTGCTATTGCATGTGGCGTGAAACCAAAATTCTGCTGATCGATGACGATAGCGTCCGCCGCCGCGACCTGGCGGTGATTCTAAATTTTCTCGGCGAAGAAAATTTACCCTGCGGCAGCCATGACTGGCAGCAGGCAGTCGGCTCTTTGTCGTCTAGTCGTGAGGTCATTTGCGTACTGATCGGGACCGTTAATGCTCCTGGCGCGCTTTTGGGCTTGTTAAAGACACTCTCAACCTGGGATGAGTTCCTTCCGGTTTTGTTGATGGGCGATAATTCTTCCGTTGACTTGCCTGAAGACCAGCGTCGCCGAGTGCTTTCGACCCTCGAAATGCCGCCCAGCTACAGCAAATTGCTCGACTCCCTGCACCGTGCCCAGGTCTATCGCGAGATGTATGACCAGGCCCGCGAGCGCGGTCGTCATCGCGAACCCAATCTGTTCCGCAGCCTCGTTGGCACCAGCCGTGCGATTCAGCACGTGCGCCAAATGATGCAGCAGGTCGCCGACACCGACGCCAGTGTGCTGATCCTCGGCGAGTCCGGCACCGGCAAGGAAGTGGTTGCGCGTAACCTGCATTACCATTCCAAGCGTCGCGATGCGCCATTCGTTCCGGTCAACTGCGGGGCGATCCCGGCAGAGCTGCTCGAAAGCGAATTGTTCGGTCACGAGAAGGGCGCCTTCACCGGTGCGATCACCAGTCGTGCCGGCCGCTTCGAACTGGCCAACGGCGGTACGCTGTTCCTCGACGAAATCGGCGACATGCCGCTGCCGATGCAGGTCAAACTGCTGCGCGTGCTGCAGGAGCGCACCTTCGAGCGCGTGGGCAGCAACAAGACCCAAAGCGTCGATGTGCGCATCATTGCCGCAACGCACAAGAATCTCGAAAGCATGATCGAGATCGGCACCTTCCGCGAAGACCTCTACTATCGCCTGAACGTGTTCCCGATCGAGATGGCGCCGCTGCGTGAGCGCGTCGAAGATATTCCGTTGCTGATGAACGAACTGATCTCGCGCATGGAGCACGAGAAGCGTGGTTCGATCCGTTTCAACTCGGCGGCGATCATGTCTCTGTGCCGTCACGGCTGGCCGGGCAACGTCCGCGAGCTGGCCAACCTGGTCGAGCGCATGGCGATCATGCATCCGTACGGGGTGATCGGCGTGGTCGAACTGCCGAAGAAATTCCGCTACGTCGATGACGAAGACGAGCAAATGGTCGACAGCCTGCGCAGTGATCTCGAAGAGCGCGTGGCGATCAATGGCCATACGCCGGACTTCACCGCCAACGCCATGCTGCCGCCGGAAGGCCTGGACCTGAAAGACTACCTCGGTGGTCTGGAGCAGGGCCTGATCCAGCAGGCGCTGGACGATGCCAATGGCATTGTGGCGCGTGCCGCTGAACGTCTGCGTATCCGTCGTACCACGCTGGTCGAGAAGATGCGCAAGTACGGCATGAGCCGGCGCGATGGAGATGAACAGGCGGAGGATTGACGCCTGTTTTTCAACTGCTTCATTTATAAGCAGTTTTTTTTAGGCACGGGTATTGCTACAGCCCTCGCAACGTTCCGTTTAACTGACGGTCAGCCAAGCGAGAAGCACAATGCCCCAAGCCGCCCAGATGTCTTCTGCCTCCAGTCCCGAGGGGCAACCGTCCTCCGTAGAACAGGCAAGCCGACAGGGTCTTGAGCAGGCCTTCGAGCTGTTCAGCCAGATGTCCAGCCAACTGACAGACTCCTACAGCATGCTTGAGGCGCGGGTGACCGAGCTCAAGGGAGAGCTGGCGGTAGTCAGCGCCCAGCGCATGCAGGAGCTGGCCGAAAAAGAGCGCTTGGCCAATCGTCTGCAAAACCTTCTTGATCTGTTGCCCGGTGGTGTCATCGTCATTGACGGTCACGGCATGGTGCACGAGGCCAACCCGGCTGCCATCGAGTTGCTCGGGCTGCCGCTTGAAGGCGAATTGTGGCGCCACGTCATTGCCCGCTGTTTTGCCCCGCGTGAAGACGACGGTCATGAAATATCTCTGAAAAATGGTCGACGCCTGTCGATTGCCACCCGCTCGCTGGACGCCGAGCCGGGTCAGTTGGTGCTGCTCAACGACCTGACAGAAACCCGTCATCTGCAAGATCAACTGGCGCGCCACGAGCGTTTGTCTTCGCTGGGGCGCATGGTCGCCTCGCTGGCGCATCAGATCCGCACGCCATTGTCGGCTGCCTTGCTCTACGCCAGTCATTTGACTGAGCAGGAGTTGCCGGTCGCCACCCAGCAGCGTTTCGCCGGGCGCCTGAAAGAGCGTCTGCATGAGCTGGAGCATCAGGTGCGCGACATGTTGGTGTTCGCTCGCGGTGAATTGCCGTTGACCGACCGCCTCACACCCAACGCTTTGATGCAGGCCCTGCAAGCTGCGGCGCTGACCCATGTGCAGGATCTGCCCATCCGCTGGCAGTGCGACAGTCATGTCGGCGAGCTGTTGTGCAATCGCGACACGCTGGTCGGGGCACTGTTGAATTTGATTGAAAACGCGATTCAGGCCAGTGCCGGCGACGTTCGCCTGAAAGTGCATTGCTACACCCGCGACAACAGCCTGCGCCTGTGCATCAGCGACAGTGGCAGCGGCATCGAACCGGCTGTTCTGGCGCGGCTCGGCGAACCGTTTTTTACCACCAAAGTCACCGGTACTGGCCTCGGCCTGACCGTGGTCAAAGCGGTAGCGCGTGCACATCAGGGAGAATTGCTGCTGCGTTCGCGAGTCGGGCGTGGCACGTGCGCGCAGGTCATCCTGCCGCTGTTTTCCGCAGTACAGGGAGCTGAGTGAACGTCATGGGCATCAAGGTTTTACTGGTCGAGGATGACCGCTCGTTGCGTGAAGCACTGGCTGATACGTTGCTGCTGGCCGGGCACGATTACCAGGCGGTCGGATGCGCTGAAGACGCGTTGACGGCGGTCACGCGCGAAGCGTTCAGTCTGGTGGTCAGTGACGTCAACATGCCAGGCATGGATGGTCATCAATTGCTCGCGCTGTTGCGTGCTCGCCAGCCACAATTGCCGGTGTTGCTGATGACCGCTCATGGCGCCGTCGAGCGCGCGGTCGATGCGATGCGCCAAGGCGCGGCGGATTATCTGGTCAAACCGTTCGAACCCAAGGCTTTGCTGGACCTGGTGGCGCGGCATGCACTGGGCACTATTGGCGCGAGCGAAAGCGAAGGCCCTATTGCTGTCGAGCCGGCCAGTACGCAACTTCTCGAATTGGCCGCACGAGTGGCGCGCAGCGATTCTACCGTGTTGATTTCCGGCGAGTCCGGTACTGGCAAGGAAGTGCTGGCGCGCTACATTCATCAGCAATCCCATCGTGCCAGCCAGCCGTTCATTGCGATCAACTGCGCGGCGATCCCGGACAACATGCTCGAGGCGACGCTGTTCGGTCACGAGAAGGGTTCGTTCACCGGTGCCATCGCGGCGCAGGCCGGCAAATTCGAACAGGCCGACGGCGGCACGCTGCTGCTCGACGAAATCTCGGAAATGCCCCTTGGCCTGCAAGCCAAACTGCTGCGCGTGTTGCAGGAGCGCGAGGTCGAGCGCGTCGGTGCGCGTAAACCGATTGCTCTGGATATACGCGTGGTCGCCACCACCAACCGCGATCTGGCCGGCGAAGTGGCGGCGGGGCGGTTCCGTGAAGATCTTTTTTACCGTCTGTCGGTTTTTCCTCTCGCTTGGCGTCCACTTCGCGAGCGCACTGCCGATATCTTGCCGCTGGCCGAAAGGTTGCTGGCCAAACACGTCAATAAAATGAAGCACGCCACAGCGAAACTCTCGCCTGAGGCGCAAGCGTGTCTGACGGCTTACCCGTGGCCGGGCAATGTGCGTGAGCTGGATAACGCCATTCAGCGTGCGCTGATCCTGCAGCAGGGTGGTTTGATTCAGCCGCAGGATTTCTGCCTGGCCGGTCCCGTGACGTACACCGCGATGCCCGTCAGCGCGCCGGTTTCTGCTGTGATTCGCGAAGTGGAAATCGAAGCGGATTCTGCCGGTGCACTGGGCGATGACCTGCGCCGCCGGGAGTTTCAGATGATTATCGACACCCTGCGCGCCGAGCGTGGACGACGCAAGGAAGCCGCAGAAAAGCTCGGTATCAGCCCGCGCACCCTGCGCTACAAACTGGCGCAAATGCGCGATGCCGGGATGGACGTCGAAGGTTATCTGTTCGCCACCTGAGACGTGCCGCAAAAAATTGAAAATGCTTTTCTGAAAGGGGTGTCCATGAGCTGGCACCCTTGTTGCTAATACCTGTGTACCCGCCGAGTGAGTGTCAAAAAATTGCGGGCCGCCCAAGAGAGTAGACCATGAGCCAAGGTATTGAATTTAATCGGTTGATGACAGACATGAAGGCCATGAAGCTGGATGCCATGTCTGCGCCGAAATCGACGACCGCTGTCCCTGAACTGGCGGGCAGCAGCTTTTCCGACATGCTCGGTCAGGCGATCAACAAGGTCAGCGATACCCAGCAGGCGTCGACTCAGTTGGCCAACGCATTTGAAGTGGGCAAGAGCGGCGTCGATCTGACGGACGTGATGATCGCTTCGCAAAAAGCCAGCGTGTCGTTCCAGGCTCTGACCCAGGTGCGCAACAAACTGGTTCAGGCTTATCAAGACATCATGCAGATGCCGGTTTAAGGACGAGATTGAGTCATGGCAGAAGCAGTCGCCGATAACGTTCCGGCCAAGGCCACCCCGATAGACGGCAAACCGCCGCTGTTCGGCCTGTCCTTCCTGGAAAACCTCTCCGAGATGACCATGCTGCGTCAGGTGGGCCTGTTGGTCGGCCTGGCTGCGAGCGTGGCGATTGGCTTTGCCGTGGTGCTGTGGTCGCAGCAGCCGGATTACCGCCCGTTGTACGGCAGCCTTGCCGGCATGGACGCCAAGCAGGTCATGGAAACCCTGGCCGCCGCCGACATTCCTTACAACGTCGAACCGAATTCCGGCGCCTTGCTGGTCAAGGCCGACGACCTGTCCCGTGCGCGGATGAAACTCGCTGCTGCTGGTGTCACTCCCAGCGACGGCAACATCGGTTTCGAAATCCTCGACAAGGAACAAGGTCTGGGCACCAGCCAGTTCATGGAGGCGACGCGTTACCGTCGTGGCCTTGAAGGTGAACTGGCGCGGACCATTTCCAGCCTGAACAACGTCAAGGGTGCCCGC
The DNA here is from genome assembly GCF_004011755.1 of Pseudomonas sp. RU47. GTDB lineage: Bacteria > Pseudomonadota > Gammaproteobacteria > Pseudomonadales > Pseudomonadaceae > Aquipseudomonas. The sequence goes on from NZ_CP022411.1 coordinate 1,771,394, forward strand.
GTGCACCTGGCGATTCCGAAGAGTTCGGTGTTCGTGCGTGATGAGCGCAAGCCAAGCGCCTCGGTCCTGGTCGAGTTGTATTCCGGTCGTTCGCTGGAGCCGGGTCAGGTGATTGCGATCATCAACCTGGTGGCGACTTCCGTTCCCGAGCTGAGCAAATCGCAGATCACCGTCGTCGATCAGAAGGGCAACCTGCTCTCCGATCAGGCGGAAAACTCCGAAATGACCATGGCCGGCAAGCAGTTCGACTACAGCCGTCGCATGGAAAGCATGCTCACCCAGCGCGTGCACAACATTCTGCAACCGGTGTTGGGCAACGATCGCTACAAGGCTGAAGTCTCGGCCGATATCGATTTCAATGCCGTCGAATCCACAGCCGAGCAGTTCAACCCGGATCAACCGGCGTTGCGCAGCGAGCAGTCGGTCAACGAACAACGTACCGCCAGCAATGGCCCGCAAGGTGTGCCGGGTGCCCTGAGCAACCAGCCGCCGTCGCCAGCCTCGGCACCGCAAACCACCGGTGGCGCCGCCGCGCCGGCCGCGATGGTGCAGCCAGGTCAGCCATTGGTCGATGCCAATGGTCAGCAGATCATGGATCCGGCCACCGGCCAGCCGATGCTCGCGCCGTACCCGGCGGACAAGCGTCAACAATCGACCAAGAACTTCGAACTCGACCGTTCCATCAGCCACACCAAACAGCAGCAGGGTCGCCTGAATCGTCTGTCGGTGTCGGTGGTGGTCGACGATCAGGTCAAGGTCAACGCGGCCAACGGCGAAACCACCCGTGCGCCGTGGAGCGCCGACGAATTGGCGCGCTTCACCCGTCTGGTCCAGGACGCCGTCGGTTTCGACGCCAGCCGTGGCGACAGCGTCAGCGTGATCAACATGCCGTTCTCCGCCGAGCGCGGCGAAGTGATTGCCGATATTCCGTTCTACTCCCAGCCATGGTTCTGGGACATCGTCAAACAAGTGCTGGGTGTGTTGTTCATTCTGGTGCTGGTGTTTGGTGTGCTGCGTCCGGTGCTCAACAACATCACCGGCGGCGGCAAAGGCAAGGAGCTGACCGGTCTTGGCAGCGACGTGGAACTCGGCGGGATGGGCGGCCTGGACGGCGAACTTTCCAACGACCGCGTGAGCCTCGGTGGTCCGCAGAGCATTCTGTTGCCGAGCCCAAGTGAGGGTTATGACGCGCAACTGAATGCAATCAAGAGTCTGGTGGCCGAGGATCCGGGTCGCGTGGCTCAGGTCGTGAAAGAGTGGATTAACGCAGATGAGTGATAACCGAGCCGCAACCGTCAAACTGAACAAGGTCGACAAAGCCGCGATTCTGCTGCTGTCCCTGGGTTCGACCGATGCCGCGCAAGTGCTGCGCCACATGGGCCCGAAAGAGGTTCAGCGCGTCGGCGTGGCCATGGCGCAGATGGGCAACGTCCATCGCGAGCAGGTCGAGCAGGTCATGAGCGAGTTCGTCGACATCGTCGGCGACCAGACCAGCCTCGGCGTCGGTTCCGACGACTACGTGCGCAAAATGCTCACCCAAGCCCTGGGTGAAGACAAGGCTAACGGCCTGATCGACCGCATCCTGCTCGGTGGCAACACCAGCGGCCTCGACAGCCTGAAATGGATGGAGCCGCGCGCCGTTGCCGACGTGATCCGTTACGAACACCCGCAGATCCAGGCGATCGTGGTCGCGTACCTCGACCCGGATCAGGCCGGTGAAGTGCTCGGCAACTTCGACCACAAGGTGCGTCTGGACATCATCCTGCGCGTGTCGTCGTTGAACACCGTGCAGCCAGCAGCACTGAAAGAGCTCAACCAGATTCTCGAGAAGCAGTTCTCCGGCAACTCGAATGCCTCGCGCACCACCCTGGGTGGCATCAAGCGTGCGGCGGACATCATGAACTTCCTCGACAGCTCGATCGAAGGCCAGCTCATGGACTCGATCCGCGAAGTCGACGAAGACCTGTCCGGTCAGATCGAAGACCTCATGTTCGTGTTCAACAACCTTGCCGATGTCGACGACCGTGGCATCCAGGCGTTGCTGCGCGAAGTGTCTTCCGACGTGCTGGTGCTGGCCCTCAAGGGTTCGGACGAAGGCGTCAAAGAGAAGATCTTCAAGAACATGTCCAAACGTGCCGCCGAACTGTTGCGCGACGATCTCGAGGCCAAGGGCCCGGTGCGCGTCAGCGACGTCGAAACCGCGCAGAAAGAAATCCTCACCATTGCCCGTCGTATGGCCGAAGCCGGCGAAATCGTACTCGGTGGCAAAGGTGGCGAGGAAATGATCTAAGCCCATGGACAAGCACGACGACGATGTGACGGATCTGATCCGTGCCCGCGATGTCCGTGGTTTCGAATCCTGGGCCATGCCCAGCTTCGACCCGCCGAAACCGGAACCCGAGCCCGAGCCGGAGCCCGAACCGCCGGAAATGGAAGAAGTGCCGCTGGAAGAAGTCCAGCCACTGACCCTGGAAGAACTCGAAAGCATCCGTCAGGAGGCTTACAACGAGGGCTTCGGCATCGGCGAAAAAGAAGGTTTTCACAGCGCCACGCTCAAGGTCCGTCAGGAAGCTGAAGTGGCGCTGGCGGCAAAACTTGCCAGCCTTGAGCAACTGATGGCGAACCTGTTCGAGCCGATCGCCGAGCAAGATACGCAGATCGAAAAGTCGCTGGTCGACCTCGTGCAACACATCACCAAACAGGTGATCAAGCGCGAGCTGGCCATCGATTCCAGCCAGATCGAACACGTCATGCGCGATGCGCTCAAGCTGTTGCCGCTGGGCGTCGACAACGTGCGCCTGTACGTCAATCCGCAGGATTTCGAGCAGGCCAAGGCCCTGCGCGAGCGTCATGAGGAAACCTGGCGCATCGTCGAGGACGAAGCGCTGCTGCCGGGCGGCTGCCGGGTTGAAACCGAGCACAGCCGCATCGATGCCAGCATTGAAACCCGCGTTGGTCAGGTCATGGACAAGCTGTTCGATCAGTTGCACGAACAGGCTTTGCACCCGGCTGAAGCGGATCTGAGCCTGGACATTCCAGAAGACGTAAAACCGGCGGCTGTCCCTGACGAGCCGCTCGCGGACAACCCCGATGCGCCTTGAACGCACCAGTTTCGCCAAGCGCCTGAGCACTTACGCTGAGGCCACCGAGATTGCCGGCGCGCCGATTCTTGAAGGTCGCCTGCTGCGCATGGTCGGCCTCACCCTCGAAGCCGAAGGCCTGCGCGCGGCCATGGGCACACGTTGCCTGGTGATCAATGACGACAGCTATCACCCGTCCCAGGTGGAAGCGGAAGTCATGGGGTTTTCCGGCAGCAAAGTCTTTCTGATGCCGGTCGGCAGCGTCGCCGGCATCGCCCCGGGTGCCCGTGTGGTGCCACTGGCTGATACCGGGCGTTTGCCGATGGGCATGAGCATGCTCGGTCGCGTGCTTGACGGCGCCGGCCGTGCGCTGGACGGCAAGGGCGGCATGAAAGCCGAAGACTGGGTGCCGATGGACGGCCCGACGATCAACCCGCTGAACCGTGACCCGATCAGCGTGCCGCTCGACGTCGGCATCCGTTGCATCAACGGTTTGCTGACGGTCGGGCGTGGCCAGCGTCTGGGTCTGTTTGCCGGTACCGGTGTCGGTAAATCGGTATTGCTGGGCATGATGACGCGCTTCACCGAGGCCGACATTATCGTCGTTGGTCTGATCGGTGAGCGGGGTCGGGAAGTTAAGGAATTCATCGAGCACAGCCTCGGTGAAGAAGGCCTCAAACGCTCCGTCGTGGTTGCCTCGCCAGCGGACGATGCGCCGCTGATGCGTCTGCGCGCAGCGATGTACTGCACGCGCATCGCCGAATATTTCCGCGACAAGGGCAAGAACGTCCTGTTGCTGATGGATTCGCTGACCCGTTTCGCTCAGGCGCAGCGGGAAATCGCCCTGGCAATCGGCGAGCCGCCGGCGACCAAGGGTTATCCGCCGTCGGTATTCGCCAAATTGCCGAAACTGGTTGAGCGTGCCGGTAACGCAGAGAAGGGCGGCGGTTCGATTACCGCGTTCTATACCGTGTTGTCCGAAGGCGATGATCAACAGGACCCGATTGCCGACTCGGCGCGAGGCGTGCTCGACGGCCACATCGTGCTGTCCCGGCGCTTGGCCGAAGAGGGGCACTATCCGGCCATCGATATCGAAGCGTCGATCAGCCGGGTGATGCCGGCGGTGGTCTCGCCGGAACACATGCAGCGCGCGCAATACTTCAAGCAGTTGTGGTCGCGCTATCAGCAGAGCCGCGATCTGATCAGCGTCGGTGCCTACGTTGCCGGTGGCGACCGCGAGACCGATCTGGCGATCTCCCTGCAACCGCAGTTGGTCCGGTATCAGCGTCAGGGCCTCAACGACAAAATCAACATGGGCGAAAGCCAGGCTTACCTCGAAACCCTGTTTGCCCCGGCGGCGGGCGGCTAACCGGTCATGGCCACTGTCAGTCGAGCCGCGCGTCTGGCGCCGGTGGTGGACATGGCCGAGCAGGCCGAGAAAACCGCCGTGCAACGCCTGGGCTATTTTCAGGGTCAGGTGAAGGTCGCCGAAAGCAAACTCGCCGACCTCAATGCCTTCCGTCTGGACTACTCCGAGCAATGGATCGTACGCGGCGCCACAGGCGTGACCGGCCAATGGCTGCTCGGTTTTCAGGGCTTTCTGGCGCAACTCGACACGGCGGTTGATCAGCAGCGGCAGAGCCTGGTCTGGCACCAGAACAAGCTCGAAAAGGCCCGTGAGGAATGGCAACAGGCGTTCGCCAAGGTCGAAGGGCTGCGCAAACTGGTGCAGCGTTATCGCGAAGAGGCGCAGCGCCTTGAAGACAAGCGCGAGCAGAAGTTGCTTGATGAACTGTCCCAGCGGTTACCGCGGCAGAATCCGTTCTAAAACGCACCGCCAGACCCTGTGGGAGCGAGCCTGCTCGCGAATGCATTCGGTCAGTTGACTCAATTGTTGACTGGCACGACGCCTTCGCGAGCAGGCTCGCTCCCACATTTGTTCCTGCGTTGCGCCTTGCTGCAACCCTGTCCAAGTGCTAAACCTTGTACAGGTTCGTCAATGACAAGGAAGCCAGTCAATGTCAGTCGTTACAGAAGTCTCTCCAGATGGTCAAAAACTGACGATTTTGGTCAAGGGTCGTTTTGATTTTGGTCGCCATCAGGAGTTTCGCGAGTCCTATGAGCGACTTCCCAAGAAGCCTGACTCCATCGTGGTCGATCTGAAAGAAGCCACCTACCTCGACAGCTCGGCACTGGGCATGCTGCTTCTGCTGCGGGATCACGCCGGCGGCGATAGCTCGGACGTGCGAGTAGTCAACAGCAGCTCCGACGTGCGCAAGATCCTCGCCATCTCCAATTTCGACAAACTCTTCGACATCACTTGACGGCCATGCAGGTGCAAGAGCCGCTGACGATCCTGATCGCCGAAGACAGCGCCGCCGATCGCTTATTGCTGTCGACCATCGTCCGCCGCCAGGGTCACGAAGTCCTGACGGCGGCCAATGGTGCCGAGGCGGTCGATCTGTTTCGTCGGCAACAACCCGATCTGGTCTTGATGGACGCGATGATGCCGGTCATGGACGGCTTTGAGGCCGCAAGGCAGATCAAGGCGTTGGCCGGTGAAACTCTTGTGCCGATCATCTTCCTGACGTCGCTGACCGAAAGCGAAGCGCTGGCCCGTTGTCTTGAAGCCGGTGGTGACGACTTTCTGGCGAAGCCTTACAACCAGGTGATCCTTGCCGCCAAAATCAAGGCGATGGATCGCTTGCGCCGTTTGCAGGCAACGGTTCTGCAACAGCGCGACCTGATCGCTAAACATCATGATTATCTGCTCAACGAACAGCGCGTGGCCAAAGCGGTGTTCGACAAGGTTGCGCACTCCGGCTGCCTGAGCGCGGCGAATATCCGTTATCTGCAATCACCGTATGCCTTGTTCAACGGTGATCTGCTACTGGCGGCCTACACGCCGGCGGGCGACATGCATGTGCTGTTGGGCGATTTCACCGGTCATGGCCTGCCAGCAGCGGTCGGGGCGATGCCCTTGGCCGAAGTGTTTTATGGCATGACCGCCAAGGGTTACGGCCTGGCGGAAACCCTGCGCGAAATGAACGCCAAGCTCAAACGCATCCTGCCGGTGGACATGTTCTGCTGCGCCACGTTGCTGTGCCTGAGTTTTCAGCGACGTTCAGTCGAAGTGTGGAACGGCGGCATGCCTGACGGTTATCTGCATCGGATCGCCAGCGGTGAGCGTGTACCGCTGGCAGCGCGGCACTTGCCACTGGGTGTGCTGAGTGCGCAGGCGTTCGACGACCGTACGGAAGTGCATCCGATGGCCGCTGGTGATCGGGTGTTCCTGTTGTCCGACGGCGTCATCGACACCAGTGATGCCAGTGATCAACTGTTCGGCGTCGAGCGCTTGCAGCAGGTGTTCGCCGCCAACCGCGAGCCGGATCGCTTGTTCGAGGACATCGAGCAGGCGCTGCGGGATTTTCGCGGCGAGGCGCGCGACGATGTCAGCATGGTTGAGGTCAGCCTGCTGGAACCGGCGCAGGTCAAGCCGTCGGCACCGGTGTACTCCGACAGCGGCCAGTCTTGTCCGCTGGACTGGTCGGTGAGCTTCGAATTCCGTGGCGCGACGCTAAAACGTTTCAATCCGTTGCCGTACCTGTTGCAGTTGCTGCTTGAGGTGCATGGGCTGCGGGCGCAGAGTGGTGCTTTGTACAGTGTGCTGGCCGAGTTGTATTCCAATGCGCTGGAGCATGGCGTGCTCGGTCTGGATTCCAGTCTCAAGCGCGATGCGGCGGGGTTCGCTCGCTACTACCAGCAGCGCAACGATCGGCTGGAGGCGCTGCAGGACGGTTTCGTGCGCGTGCATTTGCAGGTGCAGCCACAAGGCGAGGGCGGTTGTCTGGTGATTCGGGTTGAAGACAGCGGCAAGGGTTTTGATGTAGCGCGAGTCATGGAGCGACCGCTGGACGGAGTCCGTTTGTCGGGACGTGGCGTCAGTCTGGTCCGGCAATTGGGGCGCAACGCCAGTTGGTCGGACGAAGGTCGTAGTGCCCGCGTGGAGTTTTCCTGGGAGGTTGAGGCATAATCCGCGCAATTCTTGATCAAGGAGTGAGCAAGTGGCTGACACACATATTGATCGCGAGGCGCTGAGCGTACTGCGCGAAGTCATGGAGGAGGGTTATCCGGAGCTTCTGGATACCTTTCTGACGGATTCCGAAAGTCGCTTGGTTGTGCTGCAAAAAACAGCGGATGCCAAGGTGTTGTCGGAAGTGGCCCATAGCTTCAAGGGCAGCGCCAGCAATATGGGAGCTGTCCGCTTGGCGGCGCTCTGCCAGGAGCTGGAATCGGAAGCCAAAGATAAAAGCCCCTCGGAAATCGCCAGGCTGGTGGCTGACATCAGTGGCGAGTTCGCAGATGTCCGCCCGGTTTACGAAGATGAGCGACAGCACGCGTTGACTCACTGATCCCGCCGTCCGGCGCTTTTCTCAAGCGCCGGACAAAACTGGCCCGGCACTTGCAGCTATCTCCGCAACTGTACCTACGATCCCAGTGCAGCGGAGACCGTTTCATGCCTGCGACCCCCAACATCCTTCTTCAGAACGCCGCTCAGGCCAAGGCGCAAGCCGCCTCTGCGAAAACGTCGGCCATGGCCGTAGATACCGGGGATAAGGCCTCAAGCTTCGCAAAAGTGTTCGCCGATCAGGGACCGAGCAAGCCAGTCGCAAGCACCGATAATTCGCCCAAGGCGTCGCGCGACAAAGTCGCTGACAGCAGTGGCAAAAAGGATGTCGGCAAGGATCCGTCTGCCGCTGCGCAACCGGCGGTTGCCGATAGCGGCAACGACTTGCCTGCCGATAAAACCGCAGCTAGCGATGACACATCCGCCAGCAGCGACGACAGTACCAATACTGCCCAGACGCCAGTGGTTGATGCGGCACCGGTTGACCCGACACTTGATCCGGCATTGGCCGTCGCTGTGCAGCCGGTTGTCACCACGCCAGTGGTGCAAGCCCCGGCCGCCGTCCAGCCTGAAGCCGAAACCCCCGCGCTCGCCGTGTTGCCGGGAGTGGTCAAAGATCCGGCACCGACCACCGACAGCGATTTCGACCCTTCGGCCGATCCGCTCGACTCGCTACCGGCCGTGCGCATGGCGATGGAGCAGGGCGGGCACATCTCCGCTGCCAGCCAGGCGCAACCGAAAACGACGCCTGCTCAGGCTCAGGCCGACGGCGAATTGACTGCGGCACAGAACTTCGCCGCCGGCATGGCCAGCATGCTCGACGTGCAAGCCGACAAGGACAGCACCAGCCAGGGCGGCGAAAAAGCCTTCAGTGGTTTGATCGACGATGGCCTCAAAGATCTCAAGACGGCGACCAGCGATACGCGCGTGGATGACTTCGCCAACCGTCTGGCGGCATTGACTCAAGCCGCCACGCCGAAGACCGCGAACGCGGTGCCGGTGAATCAGCCGATCGCCATGCATCAGAGCGGCTGGACTGAAGAAGTGGTCAACCGCGTCATGTATCTGTCGAGCGCCAACCTCAAGGCGGCGGATATTCAGTTGCAACCGGCCGAACTGGGGCGCCTGGATATCCGCGTCAACATGGTCCCGGATCAGCAGACGCAAGTGACGTTCATGAGTGCGCACCCGAGCGTGCGTGAAGCGCTGGATGGTCAGATGCATCGCCTGCGCGACATGTTCAACCAGCAGGGCATGGGCCAGGTCGACGTCAATGTCTCCGACCAGAACCGTGGCTGGCAGGGGCAGCAAGGCCAGGAGCAGGCACAGCAGGGCCAGAGTGGTCGCACCAGCGCTGCCGGCGGTCGCCTCGACTCGGCGGATGAAGAGTTGGCGCCTGCCGCCATTGCTGAAGCCGCTGCTCAAACCACCAGCGTGATTGGCACCAGCGCCGTCGACTATTACGCCTGATCAAATCAATAGCCCCTCACCCTAGCCCTCTCCCAGAGGGAGAGGGGACTGATTGGGGGATATTGGAGATTTACACCGACTTGAAATAGCGTCTGTGAATCCATGATCGCCAAGACTTGATGGATGACTCCCTAATCGACTCGGTCTTTCAGGTCGACGTATCACGACAAAGCAACTCGGTCGGCTCCCTCTCCCTCCGGGAGACGGCTGGGGTGAGGGTGCCTTTGACTTTAGCGTTGTCTCCACCATCACTGACACTTCTGGCATAACACTTGCTCTTGCCTTGCCGTGCGACTGTGAAAACCCGATTAGTGACGGATTATTGGCATGGCGAAGAGCGAAACAGCAGCAGTGAAAGACCCCGCAACCAAAGGCAAACTCAAGCTGATCATTGTGATCGTGCTGGCGTTGCTATTGGCCATTGGCGCATCCGTGGGGGCGACCTGGTTCTTCATGCACAGTGCCCAGAGCAAGCCTGCCGAGGCCGCCGATGCAGCGCCCGTCGGCAAGCAGCCAGCGATTTTCGAGCCGATGGCGCCAGCCTTCGTTGCCAACTACAACCAGAACGGCCGTCAGCGCTACATGCAGGTGAGCATCACCATGCTGGCGCGTAATCAGGCCGATCTGGAAGCGCTCAAAGTGCACATGCCGGTGATCCGCAACAACCTGGTGATGCTCTTCTCCGGTCAGGATTTCGCCACCTTGGCGACCCCGGTCGGCCAGGAGATGTTGCGCCAGAAGGCCACAGCCAGCGTCCAGGAAGTGGCGCAGAAAGAGCTGGGCAAAGTGGTGATCGAACAGTTGCTTTTCACTAATTTCGTACTGCAGTAGGAACACGACATGGCCGTGCAGGATCTGCTGTCCCAGGATGAAATCGATGCGCTGTTGCATGGCGTCGACGATGGTCTGGTACAGACCGATAACGCTGCCGAACCCGGCAGTGTCAAAAGCTACGACCTGACCAGCCAGGATCGCATCGTCCGCGGACGCATGCCGACTCTGGAAATGATCAACGAGCGTTTTGCCCGTTACACCCGCATCAGCATGTTCAACATGCTGCGCCGCTCGGCGGACGTTGCCGTCGGTGGCGTACAGGTGATGAAGTTCGGCGAATACGTGCACTCGCTGTACGTACCGACCAGCCTCAACCTGGTCAAGATCAAACCGTTGCGCGGCACCGCGCTGTTCATCCTTGACGCCAAACTGGTGTTCAAACTGGTGGACAACTTCTTCGGCGGCGACGGTCGTCACGCCAAGATCGAGGGGCGTGAATTCACCCCGACCGAACTGCGCGTGGTGCGCATGGTGCTGGAGCAGGCCTTCGTCGATTTGAAGGAAGCCTGGCAGGCGATCATGGAAGTCAATTTCGAGTACATCAACTCGGAAGTGAACCCGGCCATGGCCAACATCGTCGGCCCGAGCGAAGCGATCGTGGTCTCCACGTTCCATATCGAACTCGACGGCGGTGGCGGCGATCTGCACGTGACCATGCCGTACTCGATGATCGAGCCGGTACGCGAAATGCTCGACGCCGGTTTCCAGTCGGACCTCGACGATCAGGACGAGCGCTGGGTCAACGCGCTGCGTCAGGACGTGCTCGATGTCGATGTGCCGATCGGTGCCACCGTGGCGCGCCGCCAGTTGAAGCTGCGCGACATCCTGCACATGCAGCCGGGCGATGTGATCCCGGTCGAGATGCCGGACGAAATGATCATGCGCGCCAACGGCGTGCCGGCCTTCAAGGTCAAGATGGGCTCGCACAAAGGCAACCTCGCGTTGCAGGTGATCGAGCCGATCGAGCGTCGCTGAAGCAGCGCTCAAATCCCCAAGCCTTTAACTGAATTTTTGCCCGCCGAGGACAAATGATGAACGATGATATGAACGCCCAGGACGATCAGGCACTGGCCGATGAATGGGCTGCGGCTCTGGAAGAAACCGGTGATGGTCAAGCTGACATCGACGCCCTGCTGGCCGCCGACGCAGCTGGCGGCTCGCGTCTGCCGATGGAAGAGTTCGGCAGCGTGCCGAAGAACAACGATCCGGTGACCCTCGACGGCCCGAACCTGGACGTGATCCTCGACATCCCGGTATCGATCTCGATGGAAGTGGGCAGCACCGACATCAACATCCGTAACCTGCTGCAACTGAACCAGGGTTCGGTGATCGAGCTTGATCGTTTGGCCGGCGAGCCGCTCGACGTGCTGGTCAACGGCACCCTGATCGCGCACGGCGAAGTGGTGGTGGTCAACGAGAAGTTCGGCATCCGCCTGACTGACGTGATCAGCCCAAGCGAACGCATCAAGAAGCTGCGCTGAGTGAAACGGTTTCTCTGGGCTCTGCTGGCATTGCCATTGAGCGTGCTGGCTGCCGAGCCGTCGACAGCCACGACAGTGCCTGCCGCCACCGCGCCGATGGTCACCAGCGGCGTGGCCGGGCAACTGACGCAACTGGTGTTTGGCCTGTTGCTGGTGCTAGGCGTGATCTTCTTCCTCGCCTGGCTGTTGCGCCGGGTGCAGCAGGCCGGGCCGGCAGGCAAGGGGCAAGTGATCGAGCTGATCGGCTCACGCGCACTGAGTCCGCGTGACCGCTTGCTGCTGGTGCAGGTCGGCAACGAGCAGATCCTGCTCGGTCTGAGCCCCGGCACCATCACCGCGCTGCACGTGCTCAAGGAACCGGTCGACGTGCCGGCGACCAGTGAAAAAGCGACCCCGGAATTTGCCCAGCATCTGCTGAAGATTCTCGGCAAGGATCAGAAGGATACGAAGTAATGGGTGCGCTACGCATCGTCTTGACGCTGGCCCTGATGCTGGCCGCGCCGCTGGCGTTCGCCGCCGATCCGTTGTCGATCCCGGCGATCACGCTGGGCACCAACGCCGATGGCGCGCAGGAGTATTCGGTCAGTCTGCAGATCCTGCTGATCATGACCGCGCTGAGCTTCATCCCGGCGGCCGTGATTCTGATGACCAGCTTCACCCGGATCATCATCGTCTTCTCGATCCTGCGTCAGGCCCTCGGCCTGCAACAGACGCCGTCGAACCAGATCCTCACCGGCATGGCGCTGTTCCTGACCCTGTTCATCATGGCCCCGGTGTTCGACCGGGTGAACAAGGACGCGCTGCAACCGTATCTGGCGGAAACCCTTACCGCCCAGCAAGCGGTGGAGAAGGCCCAGGTGCCGATCAAGGACTTCATGCTCGCGCAGACCCGCACCAGCGATCTCGAACTGTTCATGCGTTTGTCCAAGCGCACCGACATCGCCACCCCGGATCAGGCGCCGCTGACCATTCTGGTGCCGGCGTTCGTCACTTCCGAGCTTAAAACCGCGTTCCAGATCGGCTTCATGATCTTCATTCCGTTCCTGATCATCGACCTCGTCGTGGCCAGTGTGCTGATGGCGATGGGTATGATGATGCTCTCGCCGCTGATCATCTCGCTGCCGTTCAAGATCATGCTGTTCGTGCTGGTGGATGGCTGGGCGCTGATCATCGGCACCCTGGCCAGCAGTTTTGGAGGTGTCTCGCCATGACGCCGGAAGTTGCGGTCGATATCTTTCGTGAAGCCCTTTGGCTGACCACATTGATGGTCGCGATTCTGGTGGTACCGAGCCTGTTGGTCGGCTTGTTGGTGGCGATGTTTCAGGCCGCGACCCAGATCAACGAACAGACCCTGAGCTTCCTGCCGCGTCTGCTGGTGATGCTGGTGACGTTGATCATCGGTGGTCCGTGGATCGTGCAGACGTTCATGGAATACATCATCCAGTTGTACAAAAACATCCCGATGGTCATCGGCTAAGCCATGCAATCGCTGCTTCAGCTGACCGACACCCAGATCAGTACCTGGGTGGCCTCGTTCATGTTGCCGCTGTTTCGCGTGGCATCGATGCTGATGGTCATGCCGGTGTTCGGCACCACCCTGGTGTCGCGGCGGGTGCGCCTGTATTTCGCCGTGGCCATTACCGTGGCGATCGTGCCGAGCCTGCCGCCGATGCCGCCGGTCAGCCCGCTCGACCTGAGTGGCTTGATGCTGATTGCCGAGCAGATCCTGGTCGGTGCCGTGCTCGGGTTTTCCCTGCAGCTGTTTTTCCAGGCGTTTGCCGTGGCGGGGCAGATTGTCGCGATCCAGATGGGTATGGGCTTCGCCTCGATGGTCGACCCGGCCAACGGCGTTTCGGTGGCGGTGATCGGGCAGTTCTTCACTATGCTCGTCACGTTGCTGTTCCTGTCGATGAACGGCCATCTGGTGGTCTTCGAGGTGCTCACCGAGAGCTTCACCACGCTACCGGTCGGCAGCGGTCTGATGACTGCGCATTACTGGGAGCTGGCCGGCAAACTCGGCTGGGTCCTCGGTGCAGCGCTGTTGCTGGTATTGCCGGCAGTTACGGCGCTGCTGGTGGTCAACATCGCGTTTGGCGTGATGACCCGCGCCGCGCCGCAACTGAACATTTTTTCCATCGGTTTTCCGCTGACCTTGGTCCTCGGCCTGTTTATCGTCTGGGTTGGTCTGGCGGACATTCTCAATCAGTATCAGCCGCTGGCCACTGAAGCCTTGCAGCTGCTACGCGAACTGGCACGGGCGCGCTGAGTCATGGCAGAGAGCGAAAGCGGTCAGGACAAAACAGAAGACCCCACGGACAAACGCAAAAAAGATTCCCGTGAGAAGGGTGAGATTGCCCGTTCCAAAGAGCTCAACACCCTCGCCGTGATGATGGCCGGCGCCGGCGCGCTGCTGGTGTTCGGCGGCATGCTGGCCGAAGACCTGATGGAGCTGATGCGCCTGAACTTCACGCTCTCGCGCGAGGTGATCATGGATCAGGGCGCCATGGGCGCGTTTCTGTTGCAGTCCGGCCAGATGGCGCTGGTGGCGATCCAGCCGATCATGATCACCCTTTTGCTGGCCGCGCTGATCGGGCCGATATCTCTTGGTGGCTGGCTGTTTGCGGCGGGTTCCTTGGCCCCCAAGTTCAGCCGGATGAACCCGGCGGCGGGCCTCAAACGGATGTTTTCGTTCAAGGCTGTGGTCGAGCTGCTCAAGGCGCTGGCCAAGTTTCTGATTACCTTGGGTGTGGCGTTGGTGGTGTTGTCGGCGGACGTCGATGACTTGTTGCGTATCGCCCACGAGCCGCTGGAAATGGCGATCATTCACAGCGTCACGCTGGTGGGCTGGAGTACCTTGTGGCTGGCCTGCGGCCTGATCATCATTGCCGCCGTCGACGTGCCGGTGCAGCTCTGGGAAGCGCACAAGAAGCTGCTGATGACCAAGCAGGAAGTGCGCGACGAGCACAAGGACCAGGAAGGTCGCCCGGAAGTCAAACAGCGCATCCGCCAGACCCAGCGCGAAATGTCCCAGCGGAGGATGATGGCGGCGATTCCCGACGCCGACGTGGTCATCACCAACCCGACCCACTACGCCGTCGCGCTCAAGTACGACTCGGAGAAGGGCGGCGCGCCGATATTACTGGCCAAGGGCAGCGACTTCCTCGCGTTGAAAATCCGCGAAATCGCCGTCGCCAACAACGTCATGCTCCTCGAATCGCCGGGGCTGGCGCGTTCGATCTATTACTCCACCGAACTCGAGCAGGAAATCCCCGGCGGGCTGTATCTGGCGGTGGCTCAGGTACTGGCTTACGTCTACCAGATCCGCCAGTACCGCGCTGGCAAGGGCAAGCGCCCGGATCCGCTTAAGGATGATTTGCCGATTCCGCCGGATCTGCGTCGCGATTCCTGACGGTGCTTTGCAGCCATTGGTCTGAGATCTCCCTTCACTGTCAACTCTGACAGGTGTGCTTGCCGTGATTTTGCAGTTTGATGCAAGGTGGCGCCGCGAACCTGGTGCGGTCATGCGAGCGAGTGCAAGGGAGCACGACAATGAAAGGTATTTTCAGCAGTTATGATGAAAAAACCGGAAGCGGCACCATCACGCCGAAGCAATCGGGACGCTGTCTTTCGTTTGCCGAAGCCACGGGTTTTTTTCTGACCGCCAAAGAATACCGCTTCAGCATTCCATTGGCCGATGCCCGGCAGGCGAACGTCAAAGTGGGCGGCGAGGTCGAGTTCGAATTACCCAGGAGCAAGAATGGAAAAGTGAAAATTCTTCGGTATTGAGTAATCGATCGCAAAGCCGCTGAAAACGGGCGGCGGTTTTTTATGATCGTTCCCACGCGCAGCAAAGGAATGCAGCCCGGGACGCTCCGCGTCCCTTCCAAAGCCGAACGCGGAGCGGCCGTTGAGGCATTCCCACGCAGGAGCGTGGGAACGATCATCGCGTGTCGCTACTGCGGCAACTCCAGATTATCCATCACCCGATTCACCGCCAGCTCCCCGAGCATGATCAATTGCGCAATCCCCAACAGCGTCCTGCGCTGCGACGCGGGGTATGAGGTGGGCGAAGTCATGGGCGATGGTTCTGGTTGAGGCGAGCGTTTCGCTGGCATCGGCCAGCAGTTCCTCGTTTTTGAAGTCGGCGGTAACGGCGTACATTCGGCGGGTTTTGCGTGGCGGTGGCGGCTGTACGCGGGTGAACAGTCGGACGACGGTCTGGGTGAAGAAGTGATCTGTCCCCGATAACCAATGCTTACCGTTTGTCTGAAAAGCATATGCACCTGTCAACTCTGACAGTAGACGGCCCCGCTTCAAAAGGTTGTCATCGCTTCGGGGATATTCATAAAAGATCCCGATAGCAGCGCTTCAGTCCTACGGACGTGAGTTCGCGGGATAGGCGAATCATCAAGCAGAGGACGCGAGCATGACAGATATACCGGGTAGAAAGCTGCAAGGCATGGAGGTCGAGTTCGTTTCAGGGGAAATGAAAGAGTGTCCTGATGATCGCTCGATCGGTTATACCGTGACGTTCAAACTGTTCCTTGATTTCACCCATTTCAAGCAAATGGCCCACCTCTACAGTGCAAACTTCTTTGACGTAACGACCAATGCAGTGCGGCCGCAAGTGAAGGGCCTGGCAGCTCACCTCCATTACGAGGTCATTGGGCCCGCTGCCGGGAAAATCGTGAATAACGCGACGTTTTTCGAACTCTTTACCGACCCGGCTAACTATCTGGATGGCTGGATCAACCATGATATGGAGTGGCGCTACGCCAAACCCGTGTTTGAGTCCAGAGTCGATCACTTGCTGATCACTGCGCAGCAATATTTTCGCTGGGAAGACCCGGGCCGCCAGATCAGGATTGAAGATCTTCCCATCATCCCGTTCGATTGGGCGATTACTCTGATAGAGCAGCGTTTCAGAGGATCCTGGTGGTGGCCGTGGCGCAGGACGCCTGTATCGATAGTGACCTTTATGTACACGCAGGAAGAGGTTGTCGAAATCGAAGGTACGTTATTGCTCAAGGGCGGACGCTACTTGAAAGGCAACACTCTCAGCTTCGGACCCATTGCGCCTGAGCAGGTATTAACGGCGTAGGTCTTTGTCCAGCGAAAAGCCCGCCGTCCCGGTTGATACGGGACGGCGGGCTTTTCTGTCTTGATCGTTCCCACGCGCAGCAAAGGAATGCAGCCCGGGACGCTCCGCGTCCCTTCAGAGCCGAACGCGGAGCGCCCGTTGAGGCATCCCCGCGCAGGAACGTGGGAACGATCTGATCGGGGGAGGCGCTACTGCGGCAACTCCAGATTATCCATCACCCGATTCACCGCCAACTCCCCCAGCATGATCAGTTGCGCAATCCCCAGCAGCGTCCTGCGCTGCGACGCGGGGATGAGATGAGCAAAGTCATGGGCGATGGTTCTGGCGGAGGCGAGTGTTTCGCTGGCATCGGCCAGCAGTTCCTCGTTTTTGAAGTCGGCGGTGACGGCGTACATCCGGCGGGTTTTACGCGGTGGTGGGGTGGAGCCAGGTGGGCAGAGGTAGTGATCGAGGGCGCGGTCGGCGGCTTCGTGGAGTTTTTTTGAATCGAGGGATTCGTAGGGGGAGGTGGGGTCGGTTTCGGGTGGGTTGGGTGTTGGTTTGATCATGGTGAGACTCCTTTGAAGTGGAGCCGCTACAACCTGTCGCTAAACAGGAGGGGTGGCGGCTGTACGCAGGTTAGCGAACCGGTCAAAGGCACCCGGCAGACCCGAAGGTCTCCCGCATACAGCCACCATGACGAAATCGCGAAAATACAGATCCGCAACGAAGCCTGGAACGCCGATGCACCTTTGACTTGAATTCGAGTCGCTAAACCCGATCGCTGATTCGTCAGCGACCGCACCACAATAGAACCCGACCCCAAGGCGCACAAGCCGGCGGATTCTGGCGTAGCTGTAGGCAAAGGCGCAAGAATTTGTAGCCTTGAAGGCGTGTCTGAAGGTGTCTTTTAAACACCTGAGTTAAAAAGCGATTTGCGCTGACTTCACTGGCCCCTTCGTGAGCAAGCTCACTCCCACATTTGGAATGAGTTTTCCTGTAGGAGTGAGCCTGCTCGCGAAGGGGCCATCCAGGTCAGCAAAAAAATCTCGGTCAAGCCCCGCTGTTTAAATCACTGGTTAAATAAATCCGTCCCCTTTGTGCTCAAGAATTTGTAGCCTCGAAGGCGTGTCTGGAGGTGTCTTTTAAACACTCCAGTTTAAAAGGCGAAAAGTCGGGCGAAGATCTGGGACGTAAATAAATGCGTCCCTTTTTCCCCTTTAAGGCCCTCCTATTAAGGGGAGTAAGTTGTTTTAATTTTTGAATGGCTCAATCCGGATATTGTCAAGCCAAATGGTGTCCCTGTATTTGGTAGGGCTTACGAACTGAGTAGATATAATAAAATAAGTAAACCATTGCTCTTCCGGTAGCTTGAAGTTCCCTAGTTGGGCGTAGAAAGTTTGTACTGTGCCTTTCTCATTGTAAAGGGTGATTTCGTTGTTCGGTGTTTGATTATCTATGAGTACGAAGTTGATGCTGTTTGCTCTATAATTTTTTAAATCTATTCTTGTTATGTCCGAAGTGACTAGGGCTTTGTTCTTATTTTGTAGGTCGTAAGCTACTCCGCAAGTTCTACCATTTGGGTATACGTTGTCACCCCTCATATTGATGATCATCATAGAACCTAAATCGTAGGATTCGCCTACTCGCAATTCTTTAGTCCCTATATTTGTAAAGTCTTCAAATATAGGGGCGATGGCCGCAGTCACGGTCAGCGACCTGACCGCCGACTCGGCACCTGTGCCATACAACGCCTTGGCCTTGAAGCTGTGTGCGGCCTCGCTCAGGCCTGTAACCGGAAGTTCCCATATGCCCGTTACGAGATCGGCAATCGATTTACCTTTCGAGGTTGTACCGTCGAATACTTCGATTTGCTGACCCTTGGCAGCGACCCCGGACAGCGTTACGGCGGTTTCTACCGTGGTGCCATTCTGCGGAATTTCATTGCCGCTGATTGTGCCTATAACAGAGTCAATGGTCGGGACAATATCTTCTGTCACCGTCAAATTACGCACATTCGAATACAACGGATTACTCGGATAACAGGCCTCGGCGTACAGCCGCCGCGCGCCGAGTGGCACGGTAATCGGAAGTTCCCAGATACCTGTCGTTCCGTTGGCGGTCGCGGTTCCCCTTGTGGCCGAGCCGGAACCGGTGCCGTCACGGATATTGATCTGCTGACCCAGGCTCGCGGTTCCTTTAAGTGTCAGCTCGGTACTGACCGTCGTTGTGCCTTCCAGCACTTCCACATTGCTGGCGTCCCATACATTGCTCAGCGTTGGCACAACTACGGCCGTGACGATCAACGTTCTGGCAGCCGAGGAGGCCCCCGAACCGTATAACGCCCTGGCGGTAAAACTGTGCGGCGCGACGCTCAGGCCGGTGACGGCCAATGTCCAGATCCCGGTTGCTGAATCGGCGGTCGGTTCACCTTTGGACGTTGTGCCGTCAAGCACGCTGACTTTCTGGCCTTTGGCGGCACTACCGGTCAAGGTCACGGCCGTTTCGACGATGATTGCGCCCTCGATAACTTCATCACCGCTGGGCGATCCAGTGACCAAAGTGATGCTCGGCGTCACATCTTCGATGGCCCTGATCGTATAAACCTTCACCGGCGCATCAATCGCCTCAGCCTCCTCACGACTCAACGTCAACGCCGCTTTGAAATGCAATTCCAGCCGACTGCCATCCGCCAGGTCCTTGATGGCGTTGTACGCCAGCGTATGTGTGTATTGACCGCTGTTGAACCAGTTTTGATTAACGTAGGAAGACGGCCACGGCCATACCACGTGATGGAAGGCATCGCCGTTATTCTTCGTACCTTTGAGGTTCAGTCCTACCCGATGATTGGCGGCTATAAACGCCCAGACGCCAGCGAGAATCGTTGCGCCCAACGTCACCTTCGTCAGATCCAGCACCGTGCCATCGGCTTGTTCAATGCTGATTTTGTCCAGCTCTGTCGCAGGCAGCGGCGTGACGCTGACGGTCAAAGGCAAAGATGGAGTTGTCTGGCCTGCCGTGACTTCGTAGCTGAGTGTGAAGGTTTTGGTTTCATTGCCGATGTTGGCTGCGATGGCTGTGGCGGGAATCAGGAACTCGACGCTGCCGCTGGCAACGCCTTGTTTGGCCGGGATGTCCGGTGAGCCGACGCCGGGCGTGCCCGCCATGGTCAGTTTGATATTGTGTTTTTCATTCATGCCGGTGTAGGCCACGATCACGCGGGCACCCGCTTGGGCGTCGAGTGGCGCCAGGGTCACACTGGCACCATTGCCTGTGGCTTCCGGCATCTCTGGCAATGGCAAGGGGTTTTCCAGCGCCACCCCGACACTGAACTCCAACGGCTCGGCATAACTCGTCCCACCGGCCGCACGCTTGATTTCGTACCTGGCGATCACCGTCCCGCCTTCATTGCCCTTGATCTCCTCGGCCGGGATGGTGAACGGTACTTGCTTACCTGCAGTGAATTCGTTCAGCTTGATCGAATCGGGGTATTCGCCGGTGATCGAGCCGATCCAGAACATGAAGACTTCATCGCCTTTGACCGTTTCGGTGTACGGCACGGTCAGGGTTGTGCCGGCGGTGTCGGCTGGCAGAACCCCGTCGACCACGCCAGCCACCACCGGTTCAGGCAGTTCCAGGCGCGGTTCGCCGACTTGCAGGATGTCGGTGTGGATCGACTCGCGAATGGCGCGGGTAGCCTCGAACGGGTTCAGTGTGGCGAGCACTGCGTCGGCGATCAGTTGCTGGTAGTAGAACTCCGCCGTGCCACCGTTGACCGGGGCCAGGTGTTTGCCGTCGATGCTGTACGCCAGCGGTGCCTCCGCGATGATGTCGTTGCGTGTGATGAGGCGCGCCGGCAGAACAGGCAGGTACGGCTTCAGACCGGGGGTGGTGCCCAGCATGATTGGCTGGAGAACCTGTCCTTCGGCAAAGGATTTGTCGAAGGGGATCTCGAGACGCACCTGGGCCAGCGTCGGGTCCAGCGCCCCGGAGTCCTCGTCCAGCATGATTGGCGCGGCCAGCCGCTGGACTTCGCCGATGGCGCGGATGAATTGGCTTTTGGATTTCAGATCTTTGGAACCGTCGGCTTTTTTCAGGCGGTATGACAAGGTGATCTGCGACTTGGCCAACTGTCGCAGCACGGCGTTGGGGGCCTTGATTTCAATAATGCTCGGCACGCTGGTCAACGCCGCGCCTTCTACTTCCAGATCAATCGGCGCACCTTCGACCGGCGTGCCCTTGATCTTGATGAACGGGATGTCACCGATTTTGAAGTTGGTCGTGTCTGTGGCGATAATTTGCACGGTGCCGTCAGCGTCACCCAGTTGGTCGACATCCAGCACGTTGTTCAGCGTTTCCTTGAGCAACGGCGCGATCAGCCGGGTCGCATCAACGGCCACTACCACACGCTGTTCGGGGCTCCAGTCCTCGGAACGGTTGAAGACCTTGTCGTACACCTCGAACACCACGGCTACGCCGGGAAACTCTGCATCACCGGCGTCGGTGATGAAGTCTTTTTCGATTTTCACGATGATCGGCGTCTTGCCTTCGGCCTGTTCCTGAGTCAGCGGTTCACTGAGCACGAAGATCCCGCCCCAACTCACGCGACAAATATCGCCGGCTGCGGCGTAGGGATAGGGGGGTGTGCCGTCGGCCTTGCCAATGCTGATCTTCACGCCTTTTTCCGCAATCTCCTTGTCGATGCCACCGTCAAGAATGTCTTGGGGAATGATCATGATCAGCTTGGAATGCCCGCCGTCACCGTTGTTATCGTGCCCGCCGGGGCGCGTGAGCTTGACCAGCACCTGCATGACTTCAGACGGTTGATCCGTGCCGCCCAACGGCTTGACGACATAGGACACCGCGAACTGACCATCGACCATGTGCCGGGAAGGCACGAACATGCGCAGTTGCGTGTCGACCTCGTCCTTGAGGACGGTCTTGCCCCCCGCGTCCAGCCCGGTGCCCCAAAAGATCGTCAACCTGTCGCCACTCGCCATATTCCCCCATGGGCCGGCCTGGCACTGCAGGCCATGCAGGGGAAAGTTGCCCAGCGCGGCGGCGATGTTGATGCCCCAGACATCGGGATCCGTCGACACCGGGTCCTTGCTGCGACCCGGGATGCCGAGTTCCGCGAGTAGCAGGGGTTTGTTTGGGCTGGCCATGGCAACGACTCCGGTCGTGAAGGTGACGGAGTGATTGAACGGCTAAAAGCGAGATTGCGCACCTGTCAGATCTGACAGGTGGCGACGAGTGGTCATTGGCGCGAGACTGAAAAGCCAAAGATCGCAAAAGCGGAAAGCGTGGTCTGGCCTGTTTAGCCCGGCAACTCCAGATTATCCATCACCCGATTCACCGCCAGCTCCCCGAGCATGATCAATTGCGCAATCCCCAGCAGCGTCCTGCGCTGCGACGCCGGTATCAGATGGCCGAAGTCATGGGCGATGGTTCTGGCTGAGGCGAGTGTTTCGCTGGCGTCGGCCAGCAGTTCTTCATTTTTGAAGTCGGTGGTGACTGCGTACATTCGGCGGGTTTTGCGTGGCGGTGGGGTGGAGCCGGGTGGGCAGAGGTAGTGATCGAGGGCGCGCTCGGCGGCGTCGTTGAGTTTTTTTGAATCGAGGGATTCGTAGGGGGAGGTGGGGTCGGTTTCGGGTGGGTTGGGTGTTGGTTTGATCATGGTGAAGCTCCTGGAGTCGTTGGAGCTGCCAGCGTTCGCTGCGAGACGAATGAGGGTGGCAGCTATACGCGGGTCGCAGACCGGGACTCTAGAACCGGCAGACCCGAAGGTCTCCCACGTACAGCCGCCATAAGCAAAGCGGATGTTGTGCGTCCAGAGATCGACGGGCTGCGAGACCCGATCGCTGATTCGTCAGCGACCAATTCACAATAGAACCCGACCCCAAGGCGCACAAGCCGGAGGATTCTGGCTTGGCTGTAGGCAATGGCGCAAGGATTTGTAGCCTTGAAGGCGTGTCCTGAAGTGTCTTTTAAACACCAGAGTTTAATAGGCACTTTGTGCTGACTTCACTGGCCCCTTCGCGAGCAGGCTCGCTCCCACATTTGGATTGCATTCCACTCCAATATTTGGAATGCATTTCCCCTGTGGGAGCGAGCCTGCTCGCGAAGGGGGCATCCCGGTCAGCAGAAAATCCACGGTCAAAACCCCTCTGTTTAAATTCCAGGCAAAAGTTGGAAAGCTTCTTGCAGTACCCGCCGTGAGCCCGCTCTGGGCGTCAAAAGTTTGCTTTAAAGGAACGGGGAAAACCGGTGGATCGCTCTCAGTTATTCAACACTGCTCGCACGAATGTTGCCGACCTCAGTCGAGGCAATCTGGGCGTGCCGTTGTTGCTGCTGGTTATGTTGGCAATGATGATGTTGCCGATTCCGCCGTTCCTGCTCGACGTGTTTTTCACCTTCAACATCGCGCTGTCGATCGTCGTCCTGCTGGTCTGCGTGTATGCGCTGCGGCCGCTGGATTTCGCCGTGTTCCCGACGATTCTGCTGGTCGCGACGTTATTGCGGCTGGCGTTGAACGTGGCCTCGACGCGGGTGGTGATGCTCCACGGTCAGGACGGCCACGCCGCTGCCGGTAAGGTGATTCAGGCCTTCGGTGAGGTGGTGATCGGCGGTAACTACGTGGTCGGTATCGTGGTCTTCGCGATCCTGATGATCATCAACTTTGTCGTGGTGACCAAAGGTGCCGGGCGGATTTCCGAGGTGAGCGCGCGTTTCACCCTCGATGCGATGCCCGGCAAACAAATGGCGATCGACGCCGACCTCAACGCCGGTCTGATCGACCAGAACCAGGCCAAGGCACGCCGTCAGGAAGTCGCCCAAGAGGCCGAGTTCTACGGTTCGATGGACGGTGCCAGTAAGTTCGTCCGTGGTGACGCCATCGCTGGCCTGCTGATTCTGTTCATCAACCTCATCGGCGGCATGGCCGTCGGTATCTTCCAGCACAACATGAGCTTCGGCGATGCGGGCAAGGTTTACGCCTTGCTGACCATCGGTGACGGTTTAGTGGCGCAATTGCCATCACTGTTGTTATCGACAGCGGCAGCGATCATGGTGACCCGTGCTTCCGGTTCGGAAGACATGGGCAAACAGATCAATCGCCAGATGTTCGCCTCGCCGAAAGCGCTGGCAGTGGCGGCCGGTCTGATGGCGGTCATGGGTCTAGTGCCGGGCATGCCGCACTTCTCGTTCCTGACCATGGCCGCGCTGGCTGCGGGCGGCGCGTACCTGTTCTGGAAGAAGCAGAACGTGGCCAAGGTCGTAGCGCTGGAAGAGGTCAAGCGCCAGCAGGAACTGCTGCCGTCGCCGGCTCGCGCCATGGAAACCAAGGAGCTGGGCTGGGACGACGTGACGCCAATCGACATGATCGGTCTGGAAGTCGGTTATCGCCTGATCCCGCTGGTGGATCGCAACCAGGGCGGGCAGTTGCTGGCGCGGATCAAGGGTGTGCGCAAGAAACTCTCGCAGGATCTGGGCTTCCTCATGCCGACCGTGCACATCCGCGACAACCTCGATCTGGCGCCAAGCGCCTATCGCCTGACCCTGATGGGGGTGATCCTCGCCGAAGCGGAGATCTATCCGGATCGCGAACTGGCGATCAACCCGGGCCAGGTCTACGGCACGCTCAACGGTATCAACGCCAAAGATCCGGCTTTCGGCCTGGAAGCGGTGTGGATCGAAATCAGCCAGCGTGCCCAGGCACAATCGCTCGGTTACACCGTGGTCGACGCCAGCACCGTGGTTGCGACGCACTTGAACCAGATTCTGTACAAGCACTCCAGTGAGCTGATCGGCCACGAAGAAGTGCAGCAACTCATGCAATTGCTGGCCAAAAGCTCGCCGAAACTGGCAGAAGAGCTGGTGCCGGGCGTGGTCACGTTGTCGCAGTTGCTCAAAGTGCTGCAAGCGCTGCTCGCTGAACACGTACCGGTGCGCGATATCCGCAGCATTGCCGAAGCCATCGCCAACAACGCCGCGAAGAGTCAAGATACCGCCGCGCTGGTGGCTGCTGTGCGGGTCGGCGTATCGCGCGCCATCGTCCAAAGCATTGTAGGCACTGAGTCGGAGCTGCCTGTGATCACCTTGGAACCAAGGTTGGAACAAATATTGCTCAATAGTCTGCAGAAGGCAGGACAAGGCTCGGAAGAGGGCGTTCTGCTGGAGCCAAGCATGGCCGAGAAGCTGCAGCGTTCGCTCATCGAAGCGGCGCAGCGTCAGGAAATGCAAGGTCAGCCGGTGATCCTGTTGGTCGCTGGCCCGATCCGCGCGATGCTCTCGCGCTTTGGCCGCCTCGCAGTCCCTGGGCTGCATGTGCTGGCCTACCAGGAAATACCGGACAACAAGCAAGTGACCATCGTTGCGACAGTAGGGCCCAACGGCTGAGGTAGTGGTTTATGCAAGTTAAGCGTTTCTTTGCCGCCGATATGCGTCAGGCCATGAAGCTGGTTCGTGATGAGCTGGGCGCTGATGCCGCCATCATTGGCAACCGCCGCATTGCTGGCGGTGTCGAGCTGACGGCGGCACTGGATTACAAATTGTCGGCGCTGGCGCCACGGGTTCCGAACATGGAACTCGAAGACGAGCTGCGCAAGACCCAGTCGCGCATCGTCACCGCCCAGGCCGAACTGAGCCTGCGTGGCGAAGCCGACGGCAACAGCAATCGCCAGATCTTCGCCGGGCTGCCGTTGACCGCTGGCCTGCCGCTGACTGCCGCTGAACCGCTGAGCGAGCCGACTTACGCCGCACCAGCGCGCCCGGCTCCGGCCCCTGCGCAGTCCTCCGGCGGTGTTGATCCGCGTGCACTGGATTCGATGCGTTTCGAATTGAACAGCCTGCGCGAGCTGATGGAAGTTCAGCTCGGCACCCTGGCCTGGAATCAGCTGCAAGGCAGCCGTCCGGCGCAAGCCAACCTGTATCGTCGTCTGCAACGCATCGGCCTGTCCGGCCCGTTGTCGCGCGATCTGCTGGCGATGATCACCGATATCGAAGAACCCCGTCAGGCCTGGCGCATGTTGCTCGCGCACCTGGCGCGGATGATTGCCGTGCCGGAAGTCGAGCCACTGGAAGAGGGCGGTGTGATCGCCATGGTCGGCCCTGCCGGCATGGGCAAGACCACGACTCTCGCCAAGCTTGCCGCGCGTTATGTGCTGAAATACGGCGCGCAGAATGTCGCGCTGGTGAGCATGGACAGCTTCCGCATCGGCGCTCAGGAACAACTGAAGACACTGGGGCGGATTCTCAATGTGCCAGTGACCCACGTCGATCCGGGCCAGTCGCTGGTGCAGGCACTGGATCCACTGCTACGCAAACGCGTGGTATTGATCGATACTGCCGGCCTGCAAGCCAGCGATCCGGCGCTGCGCATGCAGCTCGAAAGTCTGGCCGGGCGTGGCATCCGTTCAAAAAATTATCTGGTCTTGGCAACCACCAGCCAGAAACAGGTTCTAACCGCCGCTTATCACAGTTACAAGCGTTGCGGGCTTGCCGGCTGCATCCTGACTAAACTGGATGAAACGGCCAGCCTTGGCGAAGTGTTGAGCCTGGCGATCAGTCATGAATTGCCGGTCGCGTACCTGACCGATGGCCCACGGATTCCGGATGATTTGCATCTGCCGCGCCGTCATCAATTGGTCAGCCGCGCCGTCAGCGTGCAAATGCAGGAAGAACCCAGCGAAGAAGCCATGGCTGACATGTTCGCTGATATCTATCACAGCCCGACCAAGCAGGTAGGCTGAGGTATTCATGAACAGTTTTTGTACCTACATCGATGGTCTGCCATGCATTGTTCCGGTTGTGAACGCGCAGCCAGTAATGTGGCCTCCGTCTATGCAAGACAAGGTAAAGAAATAACATGGGCAGCATGCATCCCGTACAGGTGATCGCGGTGACCGGCGGCAAAGGTGGCGTCGGCAAGACTAACGTGTCAGTGAACTTGTCTCTGGCGCTGGCAGAGCTTGGCCGTCGGGTCATGCTGCTGGACGCCGATCTGGGACTGGCGAACGTCGACGTTTTGTTGGGTCTGACCCCTAAACGCACATTGGCCGACGTGATCGAAGGCCGCTGCGAATTGCGCGACGTGCTGTTGCAAGGCCCCGGTGGCATTCGCATCGTCCCGGCCGCGTCCGGCACGCAGAGCATGGTGCACCTGAGCCCGGCGCAACATGCCGGTCTGATTCAGGCGTTCAGCGACATCGGCGACAATCTCGACGTACTGGTGATCGACACCGCTGCGGGTATTGGTGACTCGGTAGTCAGTTTCGTACGCGCAGCGCAAGAAGTGTTGCTGGTGGTCTGCGACGAGCCGACCTCGATCACCGACGCCTACGCGCTGATCAAATTGCTCAACCGCGATTACGGCATGAACCGCTTCCGCGTCCTCGCCAACATGGCGCAGAGCCCGCAGGAAGGGCGCAACCTGTTCGCCAAGTTGACCAAGGTCACGGATCGCTTCCTTGACGTGGCCCTACAATACGTCGGCGCCGTGCCTTACGACGAAAGCGTGCGTAAAGCGGTGCAGAAGCAGCGTGCGGTGTACGAAGCCTTCCCGCGTTCCAAGTGCGCACTGGCGTTCAAGGCGATCGCGCAGAAGGTCGACACCTGGCCGCTGCCCGCCAATCCGCGTGGCCACCTTGAGTTTTTCGTCGAGCGCCTCGTGCAGCAAACGGCAGGGCCCGTGCTATGACCGCAAGCGGTATGAACTACTACAAGAAGTCGGCACGTGACGCGCAGTACGAACTGATCGAGCGTTACGCGCCCCTGGTCAAACGCATTGCCTACCACTTGCTGGCACGCTTGCCGGCGAGTGTGCAGGTCGAAGACCTGATCCAGGCCGGGATGATCGGCCTGCTCGAAGTCTCGACCAAATATGACGCCAGCAAAGGCGCCAGTTTCGAAACGTACGCGGGCATTCGAATCCGCGGCGCGATGCTCGACGAAGTGCGCAAAGGGGACTGGGCGCCACGCTCGGTTCACCGCAATACCCGTATGGTCAGCGACGCAATTCGCTCAATTGAAGCTAAAACCGGCCGTGACGCTAAAGATCACGAGGTTGCGGCCGAACTCCAATTGAGTCTCGACGATTACTACGGGATTTTGAATGACACCTTGGGCAGCCGCCTGTTCAGTTTCGACGACCTGCTGCAGGACGGCGAACACGAAGGGCTGCACGAGGATGGCGCGAGTGCTCATCTTGAGCCGTCACGCGATCTGGAAGATGAACGTTTCCAGGCTGCGTTGGCGGACGCGATTGCCAATTTGCCGGAGCGTGAGCGACTGGTGTTGGCGCTGTACTACGACGAAGAGCTGAACCTCAAGGAGATCGGTGAAGTCCTTGGCGTCAGTGAATCGCGGGTCAGCCAGTTACACAGCCAGTGCGCGGCCCGTTTGCGGGGGCGTTTGGGGGAGTGGCGAGCGCGCTGAAGGCAGTGTGGGGACACTGCGAACGAGGCTGGTGCGGTGGTGAACGGCACCGGTCTTGCTCTGTTGTGCTCCAGACAGTCTTCGAGTGCTGCGCCGATTGATTGAAGTGGCGCGTCCAGGTGCTGGGCGCGTTTAAGACTGCTTGGAGGTCGA
Organism: Pseudomonas sp. RU47; assembly: GCF_004011755.1. Lineage (GTDB taxonomy): Bacteria > Pseudomonadota > Gammaproteobacteria > Pseudomonadales > Pseudomonadaceae > Aquipseudomonas. The sequence goes on from NZ_CP022411.1 coordinate 1,799,333, forward strand.
ATTGAACAAAGACATGAAAATCCTCATCGTTGATGACTTCTCAACGATGCGGCGGATCATCAAGAACCTGCTGCGTGATCTTGGGTTCACCAACACCGTCGAGGCTGACGATGGCGTCACTGCCATTCCAGTGCTCAACAGCGGCAGCATCGACTTTCTGGTAACGGACTGGAACATGCCGGGCATGACCGGTATCGACCTGCTGCGCCACGTACGTGCCGATGAAAAACTCAAGCACTTGCCGGTGTTGATGGTGACGGCTGAAGCCAAGCGCGAGCAGATCATTGAAGCCGCTCAGGCCGGTGTAAACGGCTACGTAGTCAAACCTTTCACGGCTCAGGCGTTGAAAGACAAAATCGAGAAGATTTTCGAACGCATCGGCTGATGAACGCGCGGGGGAGCTATGGAGCATAACGAATCTTCACAGGGCGATTTCGAGTCGACCCTGAAAAAACACGCGGTCGAACTGGTCGAGAGCCTTGAAAAGGGCAGGTTCGGCGACGCTGTGCAACTGATCCATGAGCTCAATCAGACCCGTGACCGTGGCCTGTATCAGGAAGTCGGCAAGCTCACACGTGAACTGCACAGTGCGATCGTCAACTTCCAGATCGACCCGAACATGCCACAGGCCGAGGAAGTGTCGCAAATCACCGACGCCACCGAACGCCTGGGCTATGTGGTCAAGCTGACAGAAGCCGCGGCCAACCGCACCATGGATCTGGTGGAGAGCGCCACGCCGGTGGTCAACAGTCTGGCTGATGAAGCGCAGACGTTGAGCGCCGATTGGGGTCGCTTCATGCGTCGCGAGGTCGGGGCTGAAGAGTTCCGTGAACTGGCGCGCCGGGTCGACGGTTTTCTGTCGCGCAGCAGCACGGACAACCGTGCGGTGTCGAGCAATCTCAACGACATCCTGCTGGCCCAGGATTACCAGGACCTGACCGGTCAGGTGATCAAGCGTGTGACCCAGCTGGTCACCGAAGTCGAAAGCAATTTGCTCAAACTCGTGCTCATGGCCAGTCAGGTTGACCGCTTTGCGGGCATCGAACATGACCGCGCCGCGATGCTTGCAGAAAAAGATCCACAAAAACATCTCTCGCAGGGTGAAGGTCCGCAGATTCATGCCGATAAACGAGAAGACGTTGTGTCCGGTCAGGACGATGTGGACGATTTGTTATCCAGCCTTGGATTCTAGTGTTTTGGAATTTTAGGTTTTTTGGGTTTTTAGACCTGTAGGAGCACCCCATTAATGAGCTTCGGCGCCGATGAAGAGATCCTTCAGGATTTCCTGGTTGAGGCCGGCGAGATTCTTGAGCAACTGTCCGAACAACTGGTCGAGCTGGAAAGCCGCCCGGATGACGCAGATCTGCTCAACGCAATTTTTCGCGGTTTCCACACTGTAAAAGGGGGCGCCGGCTTCCTTCAGCTCAATGAGCTGGTGGAGTGCTGTCACATCGCCGAAAACGTGTTCGACATCCTGCGTAAGGGTGAGCGTCGCGTTGATGCAGAACTGATGGACGTTGTCCTCGAAGCGCTGGACGCGGTGAACAGCATGTTCACTGAGGTTCGTGAGCGTGCGCCGATCACCGCTGCCACCCCGGAACTGCTGGCCGCCCTGGCGCGTCTGGCCGAACCGCAATCGGCGGACGAAGCCCCGGCTTCGCCAGTGGCCGAGATGATCGAAGAGCTGGTCGTCGAAGGCGACTCGTCGGGCGACATCACCGATAACGAATTCGAACAACTGCTGGACTCGCTGAACGCCGTCAAGGCTGAAGCGGAAGCCCCGGCCGCTGCTGCACCTGCGCAAACGGCCAATGAAGCCGCGAGCGATGAAATCACCGATGCCGAGTTCGAGTCGTTGCTTGATCAGTTGCACGGCAAAGGTCAGTTCGCGGTGGACGCAGTTGCACCAGCGGTGGCAGCCCCTGCGGCACCGGCCAAGGGCGACAGCTCTGACATCACCGACGACGAATTCGAAGCCCTGCTCGATCAGTTGCACGGCAAGGGCAACTTTGCCGTGGATGCGCTGGAGTCGGCGATTGCTTCGGCACCGGCGCCGGCTGCTCCAGCGGCCGCCGCTGCCGGCAGTGATCTGATCAGCGATCACGAGTTCGAATCGCTGCTCGACGAATTGCACGGTAAAGGCAAGTTCTCCGAAGTCGGCACCGCTGCTGCTGGCAGTGCTTCGACCGTCGCCACGCCTGCTGCCAAGGCACCGGCCGCTGCTGCAGCGCCCAAGGCTGCCGCCAAGCCTGAGCCGAAAGCCGAAGCGCCAAAACCGGCTGCCGCTGCTGCACCGGCTCCGGCCCGTGCGCCGGCGACACCGCCACCGGAAAAACCGGCGAGCGAAGCCGAAACCACCGTGCGCGTCGACACGGCACGTCTCGACGAAATCATGAACATGGTCGGCGAGTTGGTGCTGGTGCGTAACCGTCTGGTGCGTCTGGGCCTGAACAGCGGCGATGAAGCCATGCAAAAGGCCGTGTCGAACCTCGACGTGGTCACGGCTGACTTGCAGACCGCGGTCATGAAGACGCGGATGCAGCCGATCAAGAAGGTCTTCGGGCGCTTCCCGCGTCTGGTTCGCGACCTCGCGCGTCAGCTGAAGAAAGAGATCAACCTGGAACTGGTGGGTGAAGAAACCGACCTCGACAAAAACCTTGTCGAGGCCCTGGCCGACCCGCTGGTCCACTTGGTGCGCAACGCGGTCGACCACGGCATCGAGTCGCCGGAAGAACGCGAAGCGTCGGGCAAGGCCCGTGGCGGTCGCGTGGTGCTGGCGGCCGAACAGGAAGGCGACCACATCCTGCTGTCGATTTCCGATGACGGCAAAGGCATGGACCCGAACGTCCTGCGCGCCATCGCGGTTAAACGCGGGGTGATGGACAAGGACGCGGCCGATCGCCTGAGCGATACCGAGTGCTACAACCTGATTTTCGCCCCGGGTTTCTCGACCAAGACCGAGATCTCCGACGTCTCCGGCCGTGGTGTCGGCATGGACGTGGTGAAGACCAAGATTTCCCAGCTCAACGGTTCGATCAACATCTACTCGACCAAGGGCCAAGGCTCGAAGATCGTCATCAAGGTGCCGCTGACCCTCGCGATCATGCCAACCCTGATGGTCATGCTCGGCAATCAGGCGTTTGCGTTCCCGTTGGTCAACGTCAACGAAATCTTCCACCTCGACCTGTCGACCACCAACGTCGTCGACGGCCAGGAAGTGGTGATCGTGCGGGACAAGGCGCTGCCGTTGTTCTACCTCAAGCGCTGGCTGGTCAGCTCCGCCGCTCACGAAGAGCAGCGTGAAGGCCACGTGGTGATCCTTTCGGTGGGCACCCAGCGGATCGGCTTCGTCGTCGATCAACTGGTCGGCCAGGAGGAAGTGGTCATCAAGCCATTGGGCAAAATGCTGCAGGGCACTCCGGGCATGTCCGGCGCCACCATCACCGGTGACGGCCGCATCGCGCTGATTCTCGATGTTCCAAGCATGCTCAAGCGTTACGCCGCACGGCGTATTTGAATCCGGGGCGGCGGGGCGACAACGTCCCGCCGCACCTAATGGAGTGTTTATGGCAGTCAAAGTCCTGGTGGTGGACGATTCGGGTTTTTTCCGCCGCCGCGTCTCGGAAATTCTTTCTGCGGATCCGAGCATTCAAGTGGTCGGCACTGCAACCAACGGTAAAGAGGCGATTGATCAGGCGCTGGCGCTCAAGCCGGACGTGATCACCATGGACTACGAGATGCCGATGATGGACGGCATCACGGCAGTGCGGCACATCATGCAGCGCTGCCCGACCCCGGTGTTGATGTTCTCCTCGCTGACCCATGAAGGCGCCCGGGTCACTCTGGACGCGCTGGATGCCGGCGCGGTGGATTTCCTGCCGAAGAATTTCGAAGACATCTCGCGTAACCCGGAGAAGGTCAAGCAACTGCTGTGCGAGAAGGTCCATAGCATCTCGCGCAGTAATCGTCGTTTCAGTGCTTATAGCGCGCCGGCTCCCGTTGCTGCCCCAGCACCGACGCCTGCTCCGGCGCCGTCGAGTTTCGGCAGCCACAGCAGCAGTCACAGCACCAGCGTGCCGGCACGTCCGGCTCCAGCGCCGGCACCGACTCGCGCCCCGGCCGCCAGCGCTTCGTCGCCCGCGCCGAAACGCAAAGCTTACAAACTGGTTGCCATCGGTACTTCGACGGGCGGCCCGGTGGCCCTGCAACGCGTGCTGACTCAGTTGCCGGCGAATTTCCCGGCGCCGATCGTGCTGATCCAGCACATGCCGGCGGCATTCACCAAGGCCTTCGCCGAACGTCTCGACAAGCTGTGCCGCATCAGCGTCAAGGAAGCCGAGGATGGCGACATCCTGCGTCCGGGCCTGGCGTTGCTCGCACCGGGTGGCAAGCAAATGATGATCGATGGCCGTGGCGCGGTGAAAATCCTCCCGGGCGACGAGCGTCTGAACTACAAGCCGTGCGTGGACATCACCTTCGGTTCGGCGGCGAAATCCTACGGCGACAAAGTTCTGGCGGTGGTGTTGACCGGCATGGGCGCCGACGGCCGTGAAGGCGCGCGTCTGCTCAAGCAGGGCGGTAGCGCCGTGTGGGCGCAGGATGAAGCCAGTTGTGTGATCTACGGCATGCCGATGGCTATCGTCAAAGCCGACCTCGCCGACGCGGTATACAGCCTCGACGACATCGGCAAACACATTGTCGAGGCGTGTATCTGATGGATGTTCTAAGCCTTATCGGGATCATCATGGCGTTCGTCGCCATCATCGGTGGTAACTACCTTGAAGGTGGTCACCTCGGTGCGCTGGCCAACGGCCCGGCGGCATTGATCGTACTGGGCGGCACCATCGGTGCCGCACTGCTGCAATCGCCGATGAGCGCGTTCAAACGCGCCATGCAGATTCTGGCGTGGATCTTCTTCCCGCCGCGTGTGGACTTGGCCGGCGGCATTGATCGCGTGGTCAACTGGAGCCTCACCGCACGCAAGGAAGGTCTGCTCGGTCTGGAAGGCGTGGCCGATGCCGAACCGGACAACTACTCGCGCAAGGGCCTGCAACTGCTGGTCGACGGTGCCGAGCCGGAAGCGATTCGCAGCATCCTCGAAGTGGATTTCTACACCCAGGAAGCGCGCGACATCGAAGCCGCGAAAGTCTTCGAAAGCATGGGCGGCTACGCGCCGACCATCGGCATCATCGGCGCGGTGATGGGCCTGATCCACGTGATGGGCAATCTTGCTGATCCGACCCAGTTGGGCAGCGGCATTGCTGTGGCTTTCGTCGCGACCATCTATGGTGTGGCCAGTGCCAACCTGATCCTGCTGCCGGTGGCAGCCAAATTGAAGTCAATCGCGTTGCGGCAGTCGCGTTATCGCGAAATGTTGTTGGAAGGCATTTTGTCGATCGCCGAAGGTGAAAACCCTCGCTCCATTGAGTTGAAGCTGCAAGGCTTCATGGATTAAGGGAATAACCTCATGGCACGTCGTCGCCACCAGGAAGAGCATGTAAACCACGAACGCTGGCTGGTTTCCTACGCTGACTTCATCACGTTGCTGTTCGCGTTCTTCGTGGTCATGTACTCGATTTCGTCGATCAACGAAGGCAAGTACAAGGAAATTTCCGAAGCGCTGGTCGGTGTCTTCAAAGACTCCGACCGCGCGCTCAAACCGATCCAGATCGGCGACGAACGGCCGAAAACCGTGACCCCGGCCAAGCCGCTGGTCAAAGATGCCGAGCAGATCGATGCCGGTATCGCCGGCGCCAGCGATCCGTTGAAAAGCATCGCCGATGACATCAGCGCCGCATTCGGCGACTTGATCAGCTCCAACCAGATGACCGTGCGCGGCAACGAGTTGTGGGTCGAGATCGAACTCAACTCCAGCCTGCTGTTCGGCAGTGGCGATGCCATGCCAAGCGACATCGCCTTCAACATCATCGACAAGGTGGCGGCGATTCTGAAACCGTTCGATAACCCGATTCACGTCGAGGGTTTCACCGACGATCAACCGATCCGCACGGCGCAGTATCCGACCAACTGGGAACTGTCTTCGGCGCGTTCGGCGAGCATCGTGCGCATGCTGGCCATGCAGGGTGTGAACCCTGGCCGATTGGCATCGGTGGGTTACGGCGAGTTTCAACCGGTGGCCAACAACGCTACCGCTGAAGGCCGGGGGAAAAACCGCCGGGTGGTTCTGGTGGTCTCGCGAAACCTCGATGTGCGCCGCAGCCTGACGGGCACTGGAACCGCTAACGCGCAACCGGACGCTGCGTTGAAGCGTGCTGGCACACAAACTGCACCGACCCCGGTCAAGACGCCGGGACGCGAGAGTGCCGTCAATTCTCCGTCACCCGCATTAACACGCTGAGCTATGTCTCGGTCGAGCATATCGGCCGGGAGGAACGAACTGAATGAGAGTCTGGGCAGTCGCCAATCAAAAGGGTGGTGTCGGTAAAACCACATCTTCCATCGCTTTAGCCGGATTGCTGGCCGAGGCGGGCAAGCGCGTGGTTGTGGTCGATCTCGACCCGCACGGCTCGATGACCAGCTATTTCGGCTACGACCCCGACAGCCTGGAACACAGCAACTACGACCTGTTTCTGCACAAGGGCAGCGTGCCGCAAGGCCTGCCGGGGCAGTTGTTGTTGTCGACCAGTGACGAACGTATTTCCCTGCTACCGTCGAGCACCGCGCTGGCGACCCTTGAGCGTCAGTCGCCGGGGCAGAGTGGTTTGGGTCTGGTGATCGCCAAGAGTCTGGCGCAGCTGTGGCAGGATTTCGATTACGCGGTGATCGACAGCCCGCCGTTGCTCGGCGTGCTGATGGTCAACGCCCTCGCGGCGAGCCAGCAACTGGTGATCCCGGTGCAGACCGAACACCTGGCCGTCAAAGGTCTGGAGCGTATGGTCAACACCCTGGCGATGATCAACCGCTCGCGCAAACAGGCATTGCCGTTCAGCATCGTGCCGACCCTGTTTGATCGCCGTACTCAGGCCTCGATGCATACCTTGCGCGTGCTGCGTGACAAATTTCCCGACGAGATCTGGCAGGGTTATATCCCGGTCGATACCCGTCTGCGCGACGCCAGCCGGGCCGGTGTCACGCCTTCGCAATTCGACGGCAAGAGCCGTGGCGTGCTGGCGTATCGCGCGCTGCTCAAGCACCTGTTGGCGCAACAACTTGTTCCGCAGGTGGCTTGAGATGAACCTGTCCCGATCACGCCTGCCTGACTTGCACAAATCCTGTGGGAGCGAGCCTGCTCGCGAAGCAAGCGACGCGGTTTCCCTATCCGGCGCTGTTGACCGATGAACCGCCCAGTCAAGCTCACATCGCGTCCGCAATTGGCGCTGCAGTCTTATCTGGATAATTTGCTGCAGGAAATTCCTGAGGAGCTGCCGCCGGTCATTGAGGCGCAGCCTGAAGTTGTGGAAAGCAGCGAGGCGCTGGACGAGTTCCAGGCTGCGGTACTGGAAGAGCAGGCACGTGATGCGCAGAAGGCTGCCCGGCCTGCTGCGCCGGTTGCCGCGCCTGCCGCCGCAGCGGTGACCAAAGCACCGATTGCATTGATCGAAGAGGCCGAGCCGGTTCGCGCATCGGTTTCGACACTCGCACCGCTGCTGCAAACCCAATTGCTGAAAACCGCGCCGGAACCGGAAGTGGTCGAACCGGCCCCAGCACCTGCTCCGGTTGCACCCGCACCCGTCGAGCAGACGCTGGTGCCGCCGCTGGTGGAAGTGCATCTGCCGCCTAACAACACGCCGCCACCGGTGGAAACCGATGGTCGCCCGGCCTGGGCCTCGGAAGCGTTCGAATGCCTGCTGTTCGACGTCGCCGGCCTGACCCTAGCGGTGCCGCTGGTATGCCTCGGCTCGATCTATTCGCTGGCCGGTCACGAGCTGACGCCGTTGTTCGGTCAGCCGGAATGGTTCCTCGGGATCCTGCCGAGTCAGGCCGGCAATCTGAAAGTGTTGGATACCGCGCGCTGGGTCATGCCGGATCGCTATCGCGATGACTTCCGTCAGGGCTTGCAGTACGTGATTTCGGTACAAGGTTACGAGTGGGGGCTGGCGGTGCATCAGGTCAGCCGCTCGTTGCGTCTGGACCCGAATGAAATCAAATGGAGAAGTCACCGGGGTCAGCGGCCATGGCTCGCCGGCACCGTGATTGAGCACATGTGTGCATTGCTTGACGTTTCCGCACTGGCCGAGTTGATCGCCAGCGGTGGGGCAAAGCACCTGAGCGGCCACAAGCCGCTACATAAACCGACATAGCAGCCGACATAACAATCAGGCGACGGCATTGTTGAATGCCGCCACACAGAACACACACCGCCCAGAGCGGTTTTTTCGAGGGGTCAGGGTATGAGTAGTCAGGCGACGAATGCAAAAGGTTCTGAAGATCCGATCCTGCAATGGGTTACCTTCAAACTGGACAACGAAACCTACGGCATCAACGTGATGCGCGTTCAGGAAGTGCTGCGCTACACCGAGATCGCTCCGGTGCCGGGCGCGCCAAGCTACGTGCTGGGCATCATCAACCTGCGCGGTAACGTGGTCACCGTGATCGACACCCGTCAGCGCTTCGGCCTGAACAGCGGCGAGATCAGCGACAACACCCGTATCGTCATCATCGAAGCCGACAAGCAAGTCGTCGGCATCATGGTCGACAGCGTGGCCGAAGTGGTTTACCTGCGTCAGTCGGAAATCGAGACGGCGCCGAACGTCGGCAACGAAGAGTCGGCCAAGTTCATCCAGGGCGTGTGCAACAAGAACAACGAGTTGCTGATCCTGGTCGAGCTGGACAAGATGATGAGCGAAGAAGAATGGTCGGACCTGGAGAATATCTGATTGATTCTCGAGGTTGCGGTCATTGTCCTGTTCCTCTTCTGGGCAGGCACGCTGGCAATGTTTGTGTCGTACATCAAGGCGCAAAAAGTCATTGCTGCGCAACAGGCTCAGGGCGATGCGCTGCGTGATCAGCGCATCAAGGACCTGGCCAAGCGCGTCGACGATTACCAGAACGGTAATGTGCGCATGGGCGAGGCGCTGCACGAGTTGCGTGCGGTAGTCAGCCCTTTGCCGGACAAGATCGTTCAGCTGGAACAGCGCGATCCATCGAGCCTGTCGTTCGCCCAAGCGGCGAAACTGGTGGGCATGGGTGCGAGCGTTGATGAACTGACTCAGTCCTGCGGGTTGACCCAGGCTGAGGCGGAGTTGATGCGCAAACTTCACAAGAACTGATTGTCGTACCGGGATCGTTCCCACGCTCTGCGTGGGAATGCATCTTGGGACGCTCCGCGTTCCGCCTGTGAAATGTGACGCAGAGCGTCACGGGCGGCATTCCCACGCAGAGCGTGGGAACGATCAGTAATCATCGCCGCGATCGGTGACGTCCTTCTCGACCATCGGCGCATTCGGGTCCTGCCCCTCTGGGAATTTGCCCTTCAGATTCCACGCAAACGCGATGATCTCGGCGATGGTGCGATACAGCTCCTCTGGAATGCTGTCGCCCAATTCCATGCGCGCCAACAAGCGCACCAATTCGGCGTTCTCATAGATCGGCACTTCGCAATCGCGAGCAATGCGCAGGATTTCTTCGGCCAGTTCCTCATCACCTTTGGCGGTGAGGGTCGGGGCGTGGTTGCCGTCGTACTTGAGGGCGATGGCCTGGCGTGGGGCAGTGGAATCGTTCATGCGGTTTCGTCGACCCAGCGGTGTTCGAGACGGGTTTGGTTGCCTTGCGGCGGGGTGCCGAGGTGGCAGTCGATGTCGCCAACGTTGAGCCCGCGATCGAGTAGGCGCTGACGCAGGGCGAACAGGTTGTTGCCGATCAGATCGGCGGTGTACGGCCGTTCGGCCCACAGTTGGCTGGACAGGCTGCCGGCGATCAGTTGCGCCTGAATCTGCATCGGCCCGAGCGGCTCCATGTCGAACGCCAGATCGACGCGCCACAGTTGTTGCTTGGGCTCGCGCTCGTCGCGGCGTTCGTTTGGTTGCGGCTCTCGCTCCGGCGCTTCTTCACGCTGGAACTTGACCTGCAACGGCACGATGTCCTGCAGGTTGCGCATGGGGATCTCCAGCTGCCAGGTGCTGAGCAGACGCCCGTCGTCGGTAACGCCGGTCTGTTCCAGGCTCGACAGTTGGTGGCTTTGCAGGCGCGAAACCGCTGCGGCGGCGAGGCGCAACAACTGTTCCAGATCACCTTCGCCGTCCAGGCTTTGCAGCAAACGCTCGGGCAGCGGGAAGCTGCTCGGTACCGGTTTGGCGCTGACCTGGCCGAGCATGCCGAGGGCGTTGCGGACGAAACTCGGCAGCGCTTGCGCCAGGGTGTTGGCGGCGATGATCGCGTTGAAACTGGTGTTGCTCGGCAGGCCCGGGGTCAGTTGTGCGATCAGCTTGAGCAAATCGGCTTTCATGTCCGGAGCCAGCGTCGGGTTCTGGCCGGTCAACAGTTTGGCTTCGAGGAACGCGCCGCTGTTGGCCAGCGCCAGCGCCACGCCTTTGGCGGTGCTCAGTTGTTGCACGTCCGGGAGGCTGGCGAGCAGTTTTTCGACCGCCGCACGCAGATCTGCCGAGGTCGAGTCATCGGCTGGCGGCAGATTCTGTAATGCGTTCAACAGACCGCTGAGCGAAGCCTGGCGACTTTGCTGGCCGACCAGTTGCTGACTGACGGCCAGTTGTTCCTGGCGGCTGCTCATGGGCAGAAACTTGAGAGTTTGTGAATCTTCCACCAACGCCGAAAGCAAAGTGCCAATGCGCAGCGGCTGCGGGCTGTCGATGGTCAGTGTGCTGCCGCTCTGCGCGGTATTGAGCAGAGTGACCAGCGAGCGGAATACCGCGGCTTGCCCCGGCGTCTGCGGCAGCGCCTGCGAGGTCAGCACCTTGCCTTGCAGCAGCGTACCGACCGGCAATTGTGCGGTGTCGATGCGGGTGAGGGCGGCGACGCTGCTGGCAATGGCTTGCTGCACGGTAATCGCCAGGTTGCCCGCCGATGGCTGGGTGATCGCCAGGCTGGTGCCTTGGGGCAGCGGCAGATTGCTGGTCGCCTGCACGGTGGTCTGGCGTCCGCCGTCGACGGTGACCTTGAGCAATAACTGAAAGGTCTGATCCGCCTGCTTGAGCGACAACACCTCGGCCTTGGCGCTTTGCCCGGCGCCGATCAGGCCTTCGACCGGGGTCAGCAGCTTGAGCAGCTCACCGACCTGCGGGCGAACGGTCGCCGGGGTAGTGGGCGGGAGCGGGAGGATGTTCATTTCGCCTGTCATACGCGGACACAACCTGAGGAAAATGCACTCTTGAGAGTAAGGCACGACATGTATAATGCCGCCCGTCTTGCGCTTCGAATAAAAAACATAGCAATTGTTTGACCCAGCTCTCTAGATCGAGCCGTCAATGCATCTATGCTGCATCTCTTTAACGGCCGCGCCAGAGCCGACTTGAACCGTATAAGGCCCGTGATCCCTTGACCAGTCCTGTCCTGCAAACCGTTGCCCTCGCGTGTGAACGTGATCTGCGGCTGCTCTTCGAAAATCTCGAATTGAGACTCGCCAGTGGCGATATGGTGCAGATCAGCGGACCCAACGGCAGCGGCAAGACTAGCCTTTTGCGTCTGTTGTCCGGGCTGATGCAGCCGACCGCCGGGCAAGTCCTGCTCAATGGCCAGCCGCTGACCGAACAACGCAGCGAACTCGCACGCAACCTGCTGTGGATCGGCCACGCCGCCGGGATCAAGGATCTGCTGACTCCGGAGGAGAACCTGTCGTGGCTCTGCGCCCTGCATCATCCCGCCGAACGCGAGGCCATCTGGCAAGCGTTGGCAGCTGTAGGATTGCGCGGCTTCGAAGATGTTCCCTGCCACAGCCTGTCCGCCGGTCAGCAACGCCGTGTGGCGCTGGCGCGTTTGTATCTGGACAGCCCGCCGTTGTGGATTCTCGATGAGCCGTTTACTGCCCTTGATAAACAAGGCGTGGCACAACTTGAAGAACATCTGGCCGGGCACTGCGAACGCGGCGGTCTGGTGGTGTTGACCACGCACCACACGCTGAGCCGGATGCCGGCCGGTTATCGCGACATCGATCTGGGGAACTGGGCAGTATGAGTGTGTTTGGCCTGCTGGTTGCCCGTGAATCCCGACTGCTGTTTCGCCGCCCGGCGGAGCTGGCCAATCCACTGATTTTCTTCGCCATCGTCATCGCATTGTTCCCGTTGGCTGTCGGCCCGGAAACTCAAGTGTTGCAAAACCTGTCCCCCGGGTTAGTCTGGGTGGCGGCGCTGTTGTCGGTCCTGCTCTCGCTGGACGGGCTGTTCCGCAGTGATTTCGAAGACGGATCCCTGGAACAGTGGGTCCTTTCGTCGCACCCGCTGCCACTTCTGGTCTTGGCCAAGGTGCTGGCACACTGGCTTTTCTCCGGTCTGGCACTGGTTCTGCTCTCACCGCTGCTGGCGTTGATGCTCGGTTTGCCTGCCGCCTGTCTGCCGGTTTTGCTGCTTTCGTTGCTGCTGGGAACACCGGTGCTGAGCTTGCTCGGCGCGGTGGGCGCGGCACTGACGGTCGGTTTGAAACGCGGCGGCCTGTTGCTGGCGCTGCTGATTCTGCCGTTGTACATCCCGGTGTTGATCCTCGGCAGTGGCGCCTTGCAGGCAGCCCTCCAAGGCATGCCGGCGACCGGGTATCTGCTGTGGCTGGGTAGCCTGACCGCCCTGGCGATCACCCTGACACCTTTTGCAATAGCTGCTGGCCTGAAGATCAGCGTCGGCGAATAATGAGGTCTGGTTAAAATTTAACCAGCAAAGACCCTGAGACTGCTCACACCGATGAGCGGCACCCGTGATGGAAACAGTATGAACTGGACCTGGTTTCACAAGCTCGGCTCGCCCAAGTGGTTCTACGGCATCAGCAGCAAGTTCCTGCCGTGGTTGAGCATTGCAGCGTTGCTGCTGATTGGTGTCGGCGTCGTTTGGGGCCTGGCCTTCGCGCCGCCGGACTATCAGCAAGGCAACAGCTTTCGCATCATCTATATCCACGTACCCGCCGCGATGCTCGCTCAGTCGATCTACGTGATGCTGGCGGTGTGTGGTGTGGTCGGGCTGGTGTGGAAGATGAAACTGGCCGACGTCGCCCTGCAATGCGCCGCTCCGATCGGCGCGTGGATGACCGCCGTGGCGCTGGTCACCGGGGCGATCTGGGGCAAACCGACGTGGGGCTCGTGGTGGGTCTGGGATGCGCGCCTGACCTCGATGCTGATTCTGCTGTTCCTGTATTTCGGCGTGATCGCGCTGGGCAATGCGATCAGCAACCGCGACAGCGCCGCCAAGGCCTGCGCGGTGCTGGCCATCGTCGGTGTGATCAACATTCCGATCATCAAATACTCGGTGGAGTGGTGGAACACCCTGCACCAGGGCGCGACCTTCACCCTCACGGAAAAACCGGCGATGCCGGCGGAAATGTGGCTGCCGCTGCTGCTGACGGTGCTGGGTTTCTACTGCTTCTTCGGCGCCGTGCTGTTGCTGCGCATGCGTCTTGAAGTGCTCAAGCGCGAAGCCCGCGCCAGTTGGGTGAAAGAAGAAGTGCAGCACAGTCTGGAGGCCGCTCGATGAGTTTTGCTTCATTCGGCGACTTCCTCGCCATGGGCCATCATGGCCTGTATGTCTGGTCGGCCTACGGCATCTGTCTGGCGGTGCTGATCCTCAACGTGGTGGCGCCGATTGCGGCCCGCAAGCGCTATCTGCAACAAGAGGCGCGTCGTCTGCGCCGGGAGAACGGCAAGTGAATCCGCTGCGCAAGAAACGTCTGATCATCATTCTGGCCATTCTGGTCGGGGTCGGCGCTGCCGTCGGCCTGGCCCTCAGCGCCCTGCAGCAGAACATCAATCTGTTTTACACGCCGACTCAGATCGCCAATGGCGAAGCCCCGCAAGATACGCGCATCCGCGCCGGCGGCATGGTTGAGGCCGGTTCGCTGCAGCGCTCGAAGGATTCGCTGGACGTCAAATTCGTCGTCACCGACTTCAATAAATCCGTGACCATCGCCTATCGCGGCATCCTCCCGGATCTGTTCCGCGAAGGGCAGGGCATCGTCGCCCTCGGCAAGCTCAACGCCGACGGTGTGGTGGTGGCCGATGAAGTGCTGGCCAAGCACGACGAGAAGTACATGCCGCCGGAAGTGACCAAAGCCTTGAAAGACAGTGGTCAATCCGCCCCAACGCCTGCGAAGGAGGGTTGATCGATGACCTCGGCGATTTTTATTCCTGAGCTCGGTCATCTGGCGATGATTCTGGCGCTGTGTTTTGCGCTGGTGCAGGCCGTGGTGCCATTGGTCGGTGCCTGGCGCGGCGACCGTTTCTGGATGAGTCTGGCCCAGCCCGCCGCATGGGGGCAGTTTGCTTTTCTGCTGTTCGCGTTCGGCATTTTGACCTACGCGTTCATGACCGATGACTTCTCCGTCGCGTATGTGGCGAACAACTCCAATACCGCGTTGCCGTGGTACTACAAATTCAGCGCGGTGTGGGGCGCCCACGAAGGGTCGTTGCTGCTGTGGGCGCTGATTCTCGGTGGCTGGACCTTCGCCGTGTCGGTGTTCTCCCGGCAGTTACCGCAAGTGATGCTCGCCCGCGTCTTGGCGGTGATGGGCATGATCAGCACCGGTTTCCTGCTGTTCCTGATTCTCACGTCCAACCCGTTCAAACGTATCCTGCCGCAAATGCCGAGCAATGGCGCTGACCTCAATCCACTGCTGCAAGACATTGGCCTGATCGTTCACCCGCCGATGTTGTACATGGGTTACGTCGGTTTTTCGGTGGCGTTTGCCTTCGCCATTGCGGCGTTGATGGGCGGTCGTCTCGATGCCGCGTGGGCACGCTGGTCGCGTCCGTGGACCATCGTCGCCTGGGCCTTCCTCGGCATCGGCATCACCCTCGGTTCGTGGTGGGCCTACTACGAACTCGGCTGGGGCGGCTGGTGGTTCTGGGACCCGGTGGAAAACGCCTCCTTCATGCCTTGGCTGGTCGGCACCGCGCTGATTCACTCGCTGGCGGTCACGGAAAAACGCGGCGTGTTCAAGAGCTGGACGGTGTTGCTGGCGATTGCCGCGTTCTCGCTGAGCCTGCTCGGTACGTTCCTGGTGCGCTCCGGCGTGCTGACTTCGGTGCACGCATTTGCCTCCGATCCTGAGCGTGGCGTGTTCATCCTGATCTTCCTGTTGTTCGTGGTTGGCGGCTCGCTGACGCTGTTCGCCCTGCGTGCGCCAGTGGTGAAAAGTCAGGTCGGCTTCAACCTGTGGTCGCGGGAAACCCTGCTGCTGGGCAACAACCTGGTGCTGGTGGTGGCGGCGTCGATGATCCTGCTCGGCACGCTCTATCCACTGATTCTCGATGCCCTGAGCGGCGCGAAGATGTCGGTCGGCCCGCCGTACTTCAACGCGCTGTTCATTCCGTTGATGGCGTTGCTGATGATGGTGATGGCGGTCGGTGTGATCGTGCGCTGGAAAGACACCCCGGTGAAATGGCTGGCCAGCATGCTCACGCCAGTGCTGCTTGGCAGCGTCGCGCTGGCGGTGGTGGCCGGTGTCGCTTACGGCGATTTCAACTGGGCGGTGATCGCGACTTTCCTGCTCGCCGCGTGGGTGTTGCTCGCCGGTGTGCGTGACATCGTCGACAAGACTCGCCACAAAGGCCTGATCAAAGGTTTGCCAACGCTGACCCGCAGTTATTGGGGCATGCAGATCGCGCACCTCGGCATCGCCGTGTGCGCGCTGGGCGTAGTGTTGTCGAGTCAGAACAGTGCCGAACGCGACTTGCGTCTGGCGCCGGGCGAGTCGATGGACCTGGCCGGTTATCACTTCGTCTTCGAAGGCGCCAAGCACTTCGAAGGGCCGAACTTCACCTCTGATAAAGGCACCATTCGGGTGATCCGCGACGGCAAGGAAATCAGTGTTCTGCACCCGGAAAAACGTTTGTACACCGTGCAGAACTCGGTGATGACCGAAGCCGGGATCGACGCCGGTTTCACCCGCGACCTCTACGTTGCCCTCGGCGAACCGCTGGACAACGGCGCGTGGGCGGTGCGGGTGCACGTCAAACCGTTCGTGCGCTGGATCTGGTTCGGCGGTTTGCTCACCGGGTTCGGTGGATTGCTGGCGGCGCTGGATCGACGTTATCGGGTCAAGGTGAAAGCCAAGGTGCGTGAAGCACTGGGCATGACAGGAGCGGCTGCATGAGACGTTGGTTGATGCTGGTGCCACTGGCGATTTTCCTGCTGGTGGCGGTATTTCTTTATCGCGGTCTGTACCTCGATCCGGCGGAGTTGCCGTCGGCGATGATCAACAAGCCGTTCCCGGAGTTTTCCCTGCCAAACGTGCAGGGCGACAAGAGCCTGACCAAGGCTGACATTCTCGGCAAACCGGCGCTGGTCAACGTCTGGGGCACCTGGTGCATTTCCTGCCGGGTCGAGCATCCGGTGCTGAACAAGCTCGCCGAGCGTGGCGTGGTGATCTACGGCATCAACTACAAGGACACCAACGCCGATGCCTTGAAGTGGCTGGCCGAGTTTCACAATCCGTATGCGCTGGACATCCGCGACGACGAAGGCTCGCTGGGCCTGAATCTCGGCGTCTACGGTGCGCCGGAAACCTTCTTCATCGACGCCAAGGGCATCATCCGCGATAAGTATGTCGGCGTGATCGACGAGCAGGTCTGGCGCGAAAAACTCGCGGCCAAGTATCAGGCGCTGGTCGACGAGGCCAAGCCATGAAGCGATTTTTAGCCGCTGCCGTGTTGGGCTTGAGTCTGGTCGGTGTCGCCCATGCGGCCATTGATACTTACGAGTTCGCCAAAGAAGGTGATCGCGAGCGTTTCCGCGAACTGACCAAGGAACTGCGCTGCCCCAAGTGCCAGAACCAGGACATCGCCGACTCCAACGCACCGATTGCCGCGGACTTGCGCAAAGAGATTTTCCGCATGCTCGGCGAGGGCAAGGACAACCAGCAGATCATCGATTTCATGGTTGATCGCTACGGTGATTTCGTCCGCTACAAACCGGCGCTCAATGCCAAAACGGCGTTGCTGTGGTTCGGCCCGGCCGGGCTGCTGCTCGGCGGTGTCGTGGTGATCGCGGTGATCGTCCGCCGTCGTCGCGGCCAGCGTGCCGAGACTCCGCAAGCGCTGTCCAGCGAAGAGCGTCAGCGCCTCGACCAACTGTTGGATAAAAACCAAGAATGATTGATTTCTGGCTTGCCGCAGGGCTGTTGCTTCTGGTCGCCCTGAGTTTCCTGCTGATCCCGGTGCTGCGTGAACGTCGCGCCCAGCGTGAAGAGGATCGTACTGCCCTGAACGTCGCGCTGTATCAGGAGCGTGTCGCCGAGTTGCAGTCGCAACAGGCTGAAGGCGTACTCGACGCTGCGCAAATGGACAGCGGTCGTGCCGAGGCAGCGCGTGAGTTGCTGGCGGATACCGAAGGTGTTGCCGCACCGCGTATCTCGAAACTGGGTAAACCGTTGCCGTTGCTGGCGGCGGTGTTGGTGCCTGTGTTGGGTCTGGGCCTGTATATGCACTTCGGTGCTGCCGACAAGGTCGAGCTGACCCGCGAATTCGCCCAGGCACCGCAGTCGATGGAAGAGATGACCCAACGTCTGGAACGTGCCGTCGCGGCGCAACCGGACTCTGCGGAAGGCTTGTACTTTCTCGGCCGTACTTACATGGCGCAAGAGCGCCCGGCGGACGCGGCGAAGATGTTCGAACGCGCTGCCAATCTTGCCGGTCGTCAGCCGGAACTGCTTGGCCAGTGGGCGCAGGCGCAGTACTTCGCCGACGGCAAAAAATGGTCGGCAAAGATTCAGGCGCTGACCGACGAAGCGCTGAAGGCTGATCCGAAAGAAGTCACCAGCCTCGGTCTGCTCGGCATCGCTGCGTTTGAAGGCGAGCGTTATCAGGAGGCCATCAATTACTGGAACCGCTTGCTTGCGCAATTGCCGCCGGAGGATAGCTCCCGCGCCGCGTTGCAGGGCGGGATCAAACGCGCCGCCGAGCGCCTGGAAAGCAGTGGCGGCAAAGTCGCTCAGGCACCCGTAGCCGCGAAAGCCGCGCTGTTGAAAGTCAGCGTCGATCTGGCCAGCGAACTCAGAAGCAAAGTGCAACCGGGTGACAGCGTGTTCATCTTTGCCCGCGCCACCTCCGGCCCACCGGCACCGTTGGCGGCCAAACGTCTGACCGTGGCCGATTTGCCGGTGACCGTCGAACTGGGCGATGCCGACGCAATGATGCCGCAGTTGAAACTGTCGAACTTCCCTGAAGTCCAACTGGTTGCGCGCATCTCACGGGCTGGTCAACCGACCGCCGGTGAGTGGGTCGGTCGCAGCGGCCCTCTGGCCAGCAGCACCACTGCGCTACAAAAACTGACCATCGACAGCCCGGACAAATAGCCGGACACAACAGGAAAGCACCGCCATGCACACCATCGCCCGAATCACAGTCCTCACACTGGCCCTGGGCTTGAGTGCATGTGCGGTGCAACGACCGGAACCGACGACCAACCTGCCGCCGATTCCGCCGTCACAACCGAGCCCGACGCCGTCGACCTCGCCAACCCCGGGCAAAAGCATCCCGGCGAAACCGGCAAAACCCGTCCCGCGCACCTCAGCCAGCTTCGCCCCACCACCGGGCGGCAACAGCCACTGGGACCAGAAACTCGGCGTCTACGTCCTCGACGACCAGACCAATACCTTCTACCGCCAGCGCACCTACTACCGCTGGAACAACGGCTGGAGCCGCTCCGTCAGCCCCAATGGCCCGTGGGAAGACACCAACATCCACGGCGTGCCGCCGGGGCTGGGCAAGCAGTTTGGGCAGTAAATGAAAACGGCGATCTTTGGATCGCCGTTTTGCTGTGTGCCTGTTGGGTTCGCACAGGAATTGCTCAAGGAGGTGCTGCGCAAAGCTCAGGGTCTAGCGTTTCAATCACACTCTGTAAAACAACCGGACGTCGCTCTCTGGATTTCTGTGCTTGAGTAAAGATAACTCTAGGGTTATTTTTAAAGGGCCAAGCCAAGGAGGCGATTGGTACAAAGCAGGCAATTGATCAAGGAGCTGGAGGAGGCTGGCTGGGCGCTGGATCGGATCACCGGCAGTCATCACATCTTCACTCACCGATACAACCCGTACACGATTCCCGTCCCTCACCCGAAAAAGGATTTGCCGCTGGGGACGGTCAAAAGCATCAGGAGGCGTGCCGGGTTGTACAACCCGCCAGCCAGTTTCGAAGGAGATCCATAATGCAATATCCAATCTGCATCGAGTGGGGTGACGAAAATACCGCCATCGGTATTCAGATCCCCGATATTCCCGGCGCCGTTACAGCAGGGGATAGCTTTGAAGATGCCTACAAGGCGGCGGTTGAAGTCGCCCACATCATGCTGCAGGAGATTGCGGCGGACGGGGAGTCGATTCCTATGCCGACTTCGGCATCCGCTCATCGCAGTAATCCCGAATTTGCCGATATGGGCTGGGGCATGCTTGAGTTGGACATTTCGCCCTATCTCGGCAAGACCGAGAAGGTCAACGTAACGCTGCCCGGTTACGTGATTCAGCGCATCGATCGTTATGTGCGCGAGCACAACGTCAAAAGCCGCTCCTCCTTTCTGGCGGATGCGGCGATGGAAAAACTGGTTCGTTATTAAGCTTCCTCGCTCCCCCAGGCTCAGTGAATAACCTGTGGGAGCGAGCCTGCTCGCGAAGCTTTTGCGGCCTTACGCCGTTGCCAATGAACCACGCTGCGAAACACTCAAAAACCGCAACAACGCCAGCAGCGGAAACACACTGCCGACAATCACGATCCACAACCAGCCGCCATGCTCATACACCGCACTGGCGACCGACGAGCCAAAGGCGCCGCCGATGAAGATGCTGGTCATGTACAGCGCGTTCAAACGGCCACGGCTTTTCGCGTCCAGCGAGTAGACGGCGCGCTGACCGAGGACCATGTTCATCTGCACGCAGAAATCGAGCACCACGCCGGTCACGGCCAGGCCGATGACGCTGTAAGCCGGGTGAATGAAGGCGGGCAGGAAGCTCAGGCTGGCGAACAGCATGGCCAGCAGCGAAGCGATGCGAGTGTGGCCGGCGTCGGCCAGGCGTCCGCTGATCGGTGCGGCGATGGCACCGATGGCGCCGACCAGGGCGAAGATGGCGATTTCGCTTTGTGACAGGCCATGGTTGCGTGCCAGTTCCAACGGCACGGCAGTCCAGAACAGGCTGAACGTGGCGAACATGCAGCCTTGGTAAAACGCCCGTTGGCGCAGTACCGGTTGCTGGCGCAGCAACGTCCACAGCGAACCGATCAACTGACCATACGTGGCGCTGTGATCCGGCTTGCGCTTGGGCACGGTCAACGCGAGCACCACGCTGATCGCCGCCATCAGTGCGGCGGCAATCATGAACATCGCCCGCCAGCCCAAGTGGTCGGCAACCACGCTAGAAACCGGCCGCGCCAACAAAATGCCCAGCAGCAAGCCGCCCATGATCCCGCCAACCACCCGGCCACGGGATTCTTCCGGTGCCAGATGCGCCGCCAGTGGAATCAGGATCTGTACCGACACCGAGCTAAAACCGACCAACAACGAGATCAGCAGAAACACATTCGGCTGATCGGTAAACGCCGCCGCCAACAGGCTGGCAATCGCCACCACCGTGGTGATGATCATCAACCGGCGGTTTTCCAGTAGATCGCCCAGTGGCACCAGGAAGAACAGGCCCAGCGCATAACCGATCTGCGTCAGCGAGACGATGAAGCTGGCCATGGTGTCGGAGAGACCGATGTCCGGCGCGATCAGGCCGATGATCGGCTGTGCGTAGTAGATGTTGGCAACGATCGCGCCGCAGCAGAAGGCGAACAGCAGCACCATGCCTCGGGTCATTGCGTGAGTGGTGGTGGTCATAAGGTTTCTCGATCCAGCGAAAGGGAATGCGATGAGGCTAAGGGTTAATCCGCAAGGGCAGAAGGCGCCGGCGATTGATATCAGTTATTCCGTTGCGGAATGGCCGGGTGCTAGCGGCGTGTCATCCATCGGCGGACCTTGCGTCCGACCGTTGCGGGTCAATGATACATTCACTTACATCCTGTTCGATAGCGTGCTTATGTTTGCATCGGGCTTGTTCAACATTGATGACCGGAGGATTGCAATGTTTCGTCAGCAGCTTCGCCACACCGCAACGATTGTCTTGATCACCCTGCTGGGCGCGACGAGCGTGCAGGCAGCCGATGCTCCGGGGATGCGCATCGGTGTGCGCGGAGAGATCACCGGGGTCAATACCGACAGCCTGAAAGTCCACGTCAACAGCGGCGAGAACGTGGTGATCCAGTTGACCGGCGACACCAAAGTTCGCGCGGTCACCCTGGCCAATATCGAAGACATCAAACCCGGCAGTTACATCGGTTCGGCGGCCATGTCGCAAGAGGACGGCACGCTCAAGGCGCTGGAGGTGCATGTGTTTCCGCCGGAGCTGGCGGGCAGCGGTGACGGGCATCGACCGTTCGACCTGGCCAAGGGCAGCAGCATGACCAATGGCAGCGTCGGCGATCTGGTGGTGAGCAACGGGCGGGTGCTGACGGTGAACTACAAGGGCGGGCAGCAGAAGATTCTGGTGCCGGAGGATGTGCCGATCGTTAATTTGATGCCGGGGGATCGGAGCTTGCTGAAGGTTGGGGTGAAGATCGTTACCTTCGTCACGCAAAGTGCGGATGGCACGCTGACGGCGCAATCGATTTCTGTGGGGAAGGATGGGGTGACGCCACCGATGTAAAAGCCCCTCACCCTAACCCTCTCCCGGAGGGAGAGGGGACTGATTGGGGGATGCATGAGAGGTACGCCGACCTGAACGTGCTGTGGTGAATCCATAATCGATAGGGTCTTTCAGGTCGATGTAACTCGCCAGACACCTCGGTTGGCCCCCTCTCCCTCTGGGAGAGGGCTGGGGTGAGGGTAAAGCGGCCACAAAAAAAGGCGACCTTAGTGGGTCGCCCTTTCATACCTGCTTAAACCTTACTGCCCGCTATAGATCTGATCGAAAACCCCACCATCATTGAAGTGAGTCTTCTGCACCGTACGCCAGTCACCAAAGGTCTTCTCCACCGAAAGGAAATCAACTTTCGGGAAGCGATCGGTGTACTTCGCCAGTACCGCCGGGTCACGCGGACGCAGGTAGTTTGCCGCGGCAATCTCCTGACCTTCCGGCGACCACAGGTACTTCAGGTACTCATCCGCCGCCGCACGCGAACCTTTTTTGTCGACCACTTTGTCGACCACAGACACCGGCGGCTCAGCCTCAGCCGAAACACTCGGGTAGATCACTTCAAACTGATCACGACCAAACTCGCGGGCAATCATTTCCGCTTCGTTTTCGAAGGTCACCAGCACGTCGCCGATCTGGTTGGTCATGAACGTGGTGGTCGCCGCACGGCCACCGGTGTCCAGCACCGGCGCTTGCTTGAACAGTTTGCCGACGAAGTCCTTGGCCTTGTTTTCGTCGCCACCGTTCTTCAGCACATAACCCCAGGCCGACAGGTAGGTGTAGCGGCCATTGCCCGAGGTTTTCGGGTTTGGCACGATCACTTGCACGCCATCCTTGAGCAGATCCGGCCAGTCTTTCAGGGCTTTCGGGTTGCCTTTGCGGACGATAAACACGGTGGCCGAAGTGAACGGTGCGCTGTTGTTCGGCAGACGCGTGACCCAATTCTCCGGGACCAGTTTGCCGTTGTCGGCGAGGGCGTTGATGTCGGTGGCCATGTTCATCGTGATGACGTCAGCCGGCAGGCCATCGATCACCGAACGCGCTTGCTTGCTCGAACCGCCGAAGGACATCTGTACGGTGATGTTTTCGTTGTGCTCGGCTTGCCAGTGTTTCTGGAACGCAGTGTTGTAGTCCTTGTAGAAATCGCGCATCACGTCGTAGGAAACGTTGAGCAGCGTCGGGGCTGCCTGGGCGATGTTGGCCAAGGCCAGGCCGGCGGCGAGAAGTGAGGCGCCAAAGAGTTTTTTCACTGCGCATTCCTTGTTTTATCTGTGTAGGAGCAGGGGGTGATATTCAATTGCCACTGACTATAACGGGGCGCGCATAGTCGTTTAAAGATTTAAAAGCTCTTTGCTTATTCCAATTTCTTGAACAACGCATTGCCACATCGCGAGCAAAATGCCGCGCCGTGTTCATGGCTGTTTTTCTTGCACACCGGGCAGTCGTGTTGCAGCTGTTCACCGCGCATGGCGTTGGCCAGTTCGGCGGTGAAAATCCCCGTCGGCACGGCGATGATCGAGTAACCGGTGATCATCACCAGTGACGAAATTACCTGACCCAGCGGGGTCTTCGGCACGATGTCGCCGAAGCCCACCGTGGTCAGCGTGACGATCGCCCAATAGATGCCTTTGGGAATGCTGGTGAAACCATGCTCCGGGCCCTCGATCACGTACATCAAGGTGCCGAACACCGTCACCAGGGTGCAGACGCTGACCAGAAACACGACGATCTTCTGCTTGCTGCCACGCAGCGCTGACATCAGGTAATTGGCTTGCTTGAGGTACGGGCTGAGTTTGAGCACACGGAAGATCCGCAGCATGCGGATGATCCGGATGATCAGCAGGTACTGCGCATCGCTGTAATACAGGGCGAGGATGCCGGGCACGATCGCCAGCAAATCCACCAGCCCGTAAAAGCTGAAGGCGTAGCGCAACGGCTTGGGCGAACAGTACAGGCGCAGGATGTACTCGCCGAGAAAGATGATCGTGAAGCCCCACTCGATGTAGGCCAGCACGTTCGCGTAGTTCTGGTGAATGCTGTCGATGCTGTCGAGCATCACGATCACCAGACTGGCGAGGATGATCAACAGCAGGATGCCGTCGAAGCGACGCCCGGCGCGGGTGTCGCTCTGGAAAATCATCACGTAAAGCCGTTCGCGCCAACTGTTGCTGCTGTCCATGGATAACGCCTGAATCGAAGATCAGCGCAGCCTAGGTTGATTCTCCCCGTGAGCGCAAGACGCGTTGTCGACCGAGGCTTTGCCAAGCATCTGAATACCGGCGCGGATCAGCCAGCAAGCGAGGATGAATGGCGCGGTCAGAGTGGCGAGGCCGACGGCAGCAAATAGCGGAGTGACCAGCAGCGCCAGCACGATGCCGAGTAGTGGCAGCCATGGTTGTTGGCGTTGCGTGCTGAAGGCGAGGGCGGCGAGCACGGCGTTGTAGCTGCCGAGACCGAGCAAAGCGGAGCTGGTTTCGTGATGCAGCAGGCTGGAGGCGAGGCCGATTGCAGAAGCCAGCATCGCCCAGCAAAACGCGCGACGATCAGCGATCAGCAATCCGGCAGCGATCAGCGCGCCGGCCAGCGGATGGCCGAGGAACATCACCTGGCCCAGTCCACGGAGTTCGGCAGCGAGCAGATTGATCGTATTCGTCTCGATGTGCGCTATCGGCGCCGAAGGTTCGGCAAACAGCAGCAATACCCAGCTCATGGCCACGAACGGCGAGGTGTAGGCCGGTATGGAGCGGCTGCTGTATACATGTTTCAGCCATTGCTGCGTGACCATCGCGCTCAAGCCGCCAGCGGCGAGAATCAGCGGTGGCAGCAGCGGCGACCACGGGAAATACAGGCTCAGCAACAGGCCAAGCAAAATGCCGTTGTAGCTGAACAGCCCGGCCTGGCGATCAGCCTTGGCGTAGTTGCGCCGTTGTGCGGTTAGCAATCCGGCGACGGCACCGAGCAGCGCACCGGCGAACAGCACCGGTGCGGTCAGCAGGATCGCCAACAGGCACAGCAGGCCGCACAGCGGATGGCGCTGGAGGAATATTTGACTGAAACCGTTGAGCAAAGCCTCGGCCCAGTCGGGGCAGTGGGTGTTGAAATGATTGGCAGGCATGGCAGGTCATTCGATACTGATCGTTCCCACGCTCTGCGTGGGAATGCCTCAAAGGACGCTCTGCGTCTGCTCTTGGGACGCAGAGCGTCCCGGGCCGCATTCCCACGCAGAGCGTGGGAACGATCATGGTGGGGGGCTTAAATCAATGTTTCGATCCGCAGCGAGTTAGTCGAACCCGGCTGCCCGAACGGCACGCCGGCAGTGATCAGCAGCGTGTCACCGCGCTCGGCCATACCCTGCGCCTGGGCGATTTCCAGCGCGGTCGAGCAGACTTCGTCGACCTGACGCAGGCGATCGTTGACCACCGAATGAATCCCCCACGCCACGCTCAAACGCCGCGCGGTTTGCAGGTTCGGCGTCAGGTTGAGAATCGGCGCTTTCGGCCGTTCCCGCGCCGCACGCAAGCTCGACGTTCCCGACTCGCTGTAGTTGACCAGCACCGCCACCGGCAGCACGTTGCTGATGCGCCGGATCGCGCAACTGATGGCATCGGAAACGGTTGCCTCGGCTTTCGGCCGACTGACGTCGAGCTGGGTCTGATAATCCGGACCGTTCTCAATCTGGCGAATGATCTTGCTCATCATCTGCACGGCTTCCAGCGGGTACTCGCCGGAGGCGGTTTCCGCCGACAGCATCACCGCATCGGCACCTTCGGCCACGGCGTTGGCAACGTCCGTCACCTCAGCGCGGGTCGGAGCAGGGGAGAAGCGCATCGACTCAAGCATTTGCGTTGCCACCACCACCGGTTTGCCCAGTTCGCGGCAGGTAGTGATGATGTTTTTCTGAATCTGCGGCACGCTTTCGGCCGGCACTTCGACGCCGAGGTCACCGCGAGCCACCATGATCGCGTCGCTCAATTCAGCGATTTCACGCAGTTGCTCAACGGCCGACGGCTTCTCGATTTTCGCCATCAGAAAGGCTTTGTCGCCGATCAGTGCGCGGGCTTCGATGATGTCCTGCGGGCGCTGCACAAACGACAGCGCGACCCAATCCACGCCCAGTTCCAGACCGAAGCTCAGATCGCGGCGATCCTTGGCGGTCAGCGGGCTGAGGTCGAGCACCGCTTGCGGCACGTTGACGCCTTTGCGGTCCGACAGTTCGCCGCCATTGAGCACGGTGGTATCGATCGCATCGTCGTACTTGGTGACCACGCGCAGACGCAGTTTGCCGTCGTCGAGCAGCAGATCCATGCCCGCTTCCAGCGCTTCGATGATTTCCGGATGCGGCAGATTTACCCGGCGTTCATCGCCCGGCGTCGCGTCCAGATCCAGACGGAACGCCTGTCCACGATGCAGTTGCACCTTGCCGTCGGCGAACTTGCCGACGCGCAGTTTCGGCCCCTGCAAGTCCATCAGAATGCCCAGCGGATAGTTGAGCTGGCGCTCGACTTCGCGGATCCACTGATAGCGCTTGGCGTGGTCGGCGTGATCGCCGTGGCTGAAGTTCAGGCGGAAGATATTTACCCCGGCCTCGACCAGCTCACGGATGTCTTCAATGCCGTCGACGGCAGGTCCAAGGGTGGCGAGGATTTTGACCTTTTTATCAGGCGTCATGATTTGCAGCTCTCAAGGATCAGAATGGCGCGGAAGTCGTTGACGTTGGTGCGGGTCGGCTCGGTGACGATCAGCGCATCGAGCGCCGCGAAATAGCCGTAGCCGTTGTTGTTATCCAGCTCGTCGCTGGCGCTCAAACCGAGTGCGGCGGCGCGGGCGTAGCTGTCCGGGGTCATGATCGCGCCGGCGTTGTCTTCCGAACCGTCGATGCCGTCGGTGTCACCGGCCAGCGCATAGACGCCGGGCTGGCCCTTGAGGCTGTCGGTGAGGCTCAGGAGAAATTCGGCGTTGCGCCCGCCACGGCCATTGCCGCGCACGGTCACGGTGGTTTCGCCGCCGGAGAGAATCACGCACGGCGCTGCCAATGGCTGACCGTGATGGATGATCTGGCGGGCGATGCCGGCGTGGACTTTCGCCACTTCACGGGATTCGCCTTCGAGGTCACCGAGGATCAGCGTGCTGAAACCGGCCTGACGGCATTTCACCGCAGCGGCATCTAGCGATTGCTGCGGCCGCGCGATCAACTGGAAGTGGCTGCGCGCCAAGGATGGATCGCCGGGTTTGACGGTTTCCGACTCAGGGCTTTGCAGCCAGTTGCGCACGGAAGCGGGGATCTCGATGCCGTAGCGTTTGATGATCGCCAGCGCTTCAGCGGAAGTGCTTGGGTCCGCCACGGTCGGGCCGGAAGCGATGACCGTGGCGAGGTCGCCCGGTACATCGGAAATCGCGTAGGTGTAGACAGTGGCAGGCCAGCAAGCCTTGCCCAGACGCCCACCCTTGATCGCCGAGAGGTGCTTGCGCACGCAGTTCATCTCGCCGATGGTCGCGCCGGATTTCAGCAGGGCTTTGTTGATCGACTGCTTGTCAGCGAGGGTGATGCCTTCGGCCGGCAACGCCAGCAGGGCAGAGCCGCCGCCAGAAAGCAGGAAGATCACGCGGTCGTCTTCAGTCAGGTTGCTGACCAGTTCGAGCACACGTTTGGCCACGGCCAGACCAGCAGCGTCCGGCACCGGATGCGCGGCTTCGACCACTTCGATTTTTTCGCACGGGGCGCCGTGACCGTAACGGGTCACCACCAGGCCAGACACTTCACCTTCCCAGCAACGCTCGACCACTTGCGCCATCGCGGCGGCGGCTTTGCCGGCACCGATGACGATCACCCGGCCGCTGCGATCGGCAGGCAGATGGGTTTCGAGGACCTGGTTCGGATGGGCCGCGTCGATGGCTGTGGCAAACAGCTCGCGCAGCAGTTGTTGCGGATCGACCGACATGGCGGGCTCCCAATCTTATTGTTCTTGGTTAATGCTGATGATCGTTCCCACGCTCTGCGTGGGAATGCCTCAATGGACGCTCTGCGTCTGCTTCGGCAGGGACGCGGAGCGTCCCGGGCTGCATTCCCACGCGGAGCGTGGGAACGAGCGACGGGGCAGGGCTTATTTGTTGTCGCGAATCGAGAAGTTGGCCATGTGCTCCAGACCTTTGATCAGCGCCGAGTGGTCCCAGTTGCTGCCACCGATGGCCGCGCAGGTGCTGAACACTTGCTGGGCGTTGGCGGTGTTCGGCAGGTTGATGTTCAGCTCCTTGGCGCCTTGCAGGGCCAGGTTCAGGTCCTTCTGGTGCAGGCTGATGCGGAAGCCTGGATCGAAGGTGCCTTTGATCATGCGCTCGCCGTGCACTTCAAGGATCTTCGAGGAAGCGAAACCGCCCATCAGTGCTTCACGCACCTTGGCTGGATCGGCACCGTTTTTCGAAGCGAACAGCAGGGCTTCAGCGACAGCCTGAATGTTCAGCGCAACGATGATCTGGTTGGCGACTTTGGCGGTTTGACCGTCGCCATTGCCACCGACCAGGGTGATGTTCTTGCCCATGGCCTGGAACAGCGGCAGTGCGCGTTCGAAGGCATCGGCGTCGCCACCGATCATGATGCTCAGGGTCGCGGCTTTGGCGCCGACTTCACCACCGGATACCGGCGCGTCGAGGTATTGCGCGCCTTTCTCGTTGATCTTCGCCGCGAACGCTTTGGTAGCGGTCGGCGAGATCGAGCTCATGTCGATGACGATTTTGCCTTTGCTCAGGCCTGCGGCAACGCCGTCGGCGCGGAACAGTACGTCGTCGACCTGTGGGGTATCCGGGACCATGACGATGATGAATTCTGCTTCCTGCGCGACTTCGCGCGGGTTGGCCAGGGCGACGGCGCCAGCGGCAACCAGGTCAGCAGGGGCGGCGTCGTGGTGCGCCGACAGGAACAGGCTGTGACCGGCTTTCTGCAGGTTCGAAGCCATTGGGTGGCCCATGATGCCGGTGCCGATAAATCCGATTTTAGCCATGAGAAAATCCTCTTGTTTTTATAAACAGCCGTAGGAGCTGCCGAAGGCTGCGATCTTTTGACTTTGCTTTTGAAGGTCAAGATCAAAAGATCGCAGCCTTCGGCAGCTCCTACAGGGTCATGTGTAAGTCAGATTGCGTTGTGGGTTTTCAGCCAGCCCAGGCCTGCTTCGGTGGTGGTCAGCGGCTTGTATTCACAGCCCACCCAACCCTGATAACCGATGCGATCAAGGTGTTCGAACAGGAAGCGGTAGTTGATCTCACCGGTGCCTGGTTCGTTGCGCCCTGGGTTGTCCGCGAGCTGCACATGGTTGATCTCGCCCAGGTGCGATTGCAGGGTGCGGGCCAGATCGCCTTCCATGATCTGCATGTGATAGATGTCGTATTGCAGGAACAGATTGGCGCTGCCGACCTGTTCGCGAATCGACAGGGCTTGCGCCGTGTTGTTCAGGTAGAAGCCCGGGATGTCGCGGGTGTTGATCGCTTCCATCACCAGTTTGATGCCCGCTGCCTGCAGCTTGTCGGCGGCGTATTTCAGGTTGGCGACGAAGGTCTTTTCCACGGTGGCATCGTCTACGCCTTGCGGACGGATACCGGCCAGGCAGTTGATCTGGGTGTTGCCCAGCACTTGTGCGTAAGCGATGGCCAGATCGACACCGGCGCGGAACTCTTCGACACGATCCGGCAAGCACGCGATACCGCGTTCGCCCTTGGCCCAGTCACCGGCCGGCAGGTTGAACAGCACTTGGGTCAGACCGTTGGCATCGAGCTTGGCCTTGATTTCGGCGGAGCTGAAGTCGTACGGGAACAGGTACTCGACACCGCTGAAACCAGCCTTGGCGGCGGCGTCGAAACGGGCAAGGAAATCCTGTTCGGTGAACAGCATGGACAGGTTGGCTGCGAAACGCGGCATGGTGGTCTCCCGTTCTAGATTCTCGTTCCCACGCTCTGCGTGGGAATGCCTCAATGGACGCTCTGCGTCCGCTTTGGGACGCAGAGCGTCCCGGGCTGCGTTCCCACGCAGAGCGTGGGAACGATCAGCGGTCAGCAGTTAATCAAGCAGCGAAATCGCCGTTGGCGCATCGTTGCCGACCAGCGCCAGGTCTTCGAATTCGTTGACGGCGTTGATCTCGGTACCCATGGAGATGTTGGTCACACGCTCCAGAATGATCTCGACGATCACCGGCACTTTGAACTCTTCGATCATCTGTTCGGCCTTGCGCAGGGCAGGGGCGATTTCCGAGGGTTCGAACACACGCAGTGCCTTACAGCCGAGGCCTTCAGCCACTGCGACGTGGTCAACACCGTAACCGTTGAGTTCCGGCGCGTTCAGGTTATCGAAGGACAGCTGCACGCAGTAGTCCATTTCGAACCCGCGCTGTGCCTGACGGATCAGACCCAGGTACGAGTTGTTCACCACGACGTGGATGTACGGCAGTTTGAACTGAGCGCCGACCGCCAGTTCTTCGATCATGAACTGGAAGTCATAGTCCCCCGACAGGGCCACGACTTTACGGTTCGGATCGGCCTTCACCACGCCCAGCGCTGCCGGAATGGTCCAGCCCAACGGGCCTGCCTGGCCACAGTTGATCCAGTGACGCGGCTTGTAGACGTGCAGGAACTGCGCGCCGGCAATCTGCGACAGACCAATGGTGCTGACGTAGCAGGTGTCCTTGCCGAACACCTGGTTCATTTCTTCGTAAACGCGCTGTGGTTTGACCGGCACGTTATCGAAGTGGGTTTTGCGATGCAGGCTGGCTTTGCGCTGCTGGCAGTCTTGCAGCCAGGCACTGCGGTTTTTCAGCTTGCCGGCGGCTTGCCATTCACGGGCCACTTCGATGAACACGGTCAGTGCTGCAGCGGCGTCGGAAACGATGCCCAGATCCGGCGTGAACACACGACCGATCTGCGTGCCTTCGATGTCGACGTGAATGAACTTGCGGCCTTCGGTGTAAACGTCAACCGAACCGGTGTGACGGTTGGCCCAACGGTTACCGATCCCCAACACCACGTCGGATTTCAGCATGGTCGCGTTGCCGTAACGGTGCGAAGTCTGCAAACCAACCATGCCGACCATCAACGGGTGATCGTCAGGGATGGTGCCCCAGCCCATCAGGGTCGGGATCACCGGGATGCCGGTCAGTTCAGCGAATTCAACCAGCAGATCGCTGGCGTCGGCGTTGATGATGCCGCCGCCGGCAACCAGCAATGGACGCTCAGCCTGATCGAGCAAAGCCAACGCTTTCTCGACCTGAACGCGAGTTGCGGTCGGCTTGGCCAATGGCAGCGGCTGGTAGGCGTCGATGTCGAATTCGATCTCGGCCATCTGCACGTCGAACGGCAGGTCGATCAGCACCGGGCCTGGACGGCCGGAGCGCATTTCAAAGAACGCTTTCTGGAACGCATAAGGCACTTGGCCCGGTTCCAGAACAGTGGTCGCCCACTTGGTGACTGGCTTGACGATGCTGGTGATGTCGACAGCCTGGAAATCTTCCTTGTGCATACGGGCGCGGGGTGCCTGGCCGGTGATGCAGAGGATTGGAATCGAGTCGGCCGAGGCGCTGTAGAGCCCGGTGACCATGTCGGTACCGGCAGGGCCGGAAGTCCCGATGCACACGCCGATGTTGCCGGCCTTGGTGCGGGTGTAGCCCTCGGCCATGTGCGAGGCGCCTTCAACGTGGCGAGCAAGGACGTGATCGATGCCACCGACTTTCTGCAAGGCGGAGTACAGCGGGTTGATGGCAGCGCCCGGGATGCCAAAAGCGGTATCAACCCCTTCACGGCGCATCACCAGAACGGCGGCTTCGATTGCTCTCATTTTGCTCATGGTTTTGTGCCTCTTTACGTTTTGTAATTGTATACAAGTGGCTTTGCGCAGAGTGTATTCACGGCGGACGGCGCAGGTCAATCCATTTTCTCAAGCGCCTGTTTCATTCGTCGGAAGCCTGTCTGAGTGTGGCTTTTCGTCGCATGTGGCGCTTTTCGAGAATTATTGTATACAAAAAAATAACTCATTGTGTTCTATTTGTTGCATCGGCCTGCGGCAGAAAACCGCAGGCCCACGACTTTCCCTATAACAAAATGAGGACGGCACCATGAGCGCTTTAACCTTGAAAGTCGCAGTCAACCTGGTCAACGAAGCCATCAATACAGGGCGGGGCATCAACGCCGCGCCGCTGACCATCGCGGTACTCGATACCGGCGGCCACCTGATCGCCCTGCAACGCGAAGACGGCGCCAGCCTGCTGCGTCCGAATATCGCCATTGGCAAAGCCTGGGGCGCCATCGCCCTCGGTAAAGGCTCGCGCCTGCTCGCACTGGACGCACAACAACGCCCGGCGTTTATTGCCGCGCTCAACAGCATGGGCCAGGGCAGCGTCGTGCCGGCGCCGGGTGGTGTGTTGATTCGGGATCAGGCGGGGAATGTGCTGGGCGCGATCGGGATTAGCGGGGATTTGTCGGATATTGATGAGCAGGTGGCGATCAGGGCGGTGGAGGCGCTGGAGTTGAGGGCGGATGCGGGGGTGGCTGCTTGATCATTAGCGGCTGATTAACCGCCTTCGCGAGCAGGCTCACTCCCACACTGGATTTGTGCTCAGACACAAAATGTCTGAACACCCCAGATCCCCTGTGGGAGCGAGCCTGCTCGCGAAGGCGATCTTCCGTACACATCTTGCTAAAAGTCTGGCGCTTGGTCCGACAATCGCCGAGCTAGCCTTTTCATGATCAGGACATGAAAAGGCAAAGGAATGCTTAATCTATCTGCTTCAAATCGTTTGCGCATTGGTCGTTACTCCGAACAAAACCGCATCTACCTGCTGACAACCAATACGGCGGGAAGGCAGCCTGTTTTCAGCGACTTTGCACTGGGTCGATTGGTCGCCAGCCAATTTCACGTCGCAGAGGAAATGGGCATTGCCAGTACGTTGGCCTGGGTTGTCATGCCAGATCATTTTCATTGGCTGATTGAATTGAAGCGCGGTTCGCTCGGCGAGTTGATGCAGCGTACAAAATCCCTCAGCACCAAAGCCGTGAAGCTCGCGACGGGTCGACAGACCAGTCTTTGGCAATCAGGCTTTCATGATCGTGCATTGCGCAGAGAGGATGATCTGGTGAAGTTGGCTCGGTATGTCGTGGCTAACCCGTTGCGAGCTGGTTTGGTTAAGAAGCTTGGCGACTATCCGCTGTGGGATGCGATTTGGGTTTGAGCGTTATTCTGTGTTGCCGCCATTCGCGAGCAGGCTCGCTCCCACAGGGGATTTGTGAACGCCACAGATCCAATGTGGGAGCGAGCCTGCTCGCGAAGCAGTCACCGCGGTGTTTCAGTCCGGCTCACACCCCTTCAACACCAACCGGATAATCGTCTGCGCCGCCGCTTCATAATCCGCCTCGTCCAGCTTGTCCTTACCCGTGACCGCAGAAATCTGCCAGTCGAAGTCGGCGTAGGTCTGGGTTGCGGCCCAGATGCTGAACATCAGGTGGTTGGGGTCGATCGGGGCGATTTGCCCGCGGTCGATCCAGCTCTGGATACAGTCGATGTTGTGCTTGGCCTGGCCGTTGAGCTGCTCGACCAGGTCGGCGCTCAGGTGCGGGGCGCCGTGCATGATTTCGCTGGCGAATACTTTCGAGGCGAAGGGCAGGTCGCGGGAGATGCGGATCTTCGAGCGGATGTAGCCACTCAGCACTTCGCTTGGCACGCCGTCCGGGTTGAACGGGGTCGAGGCCTGCAAAATCGGCACGATGATGCTTTCCAGCACCTCGCGGTAGAGGTTTTCCTTGGACTTGAAGTAGTAGTAAACGTTGGGCTTGGGCAATCCCGCCTTGGCGGCGATGTCGCTGGTTTTGGTCGCAGCGAAGCCCTTGTCGGCAAACTCCTCACTGGCGGCACGCAGGATCAGTTCTTTGTTACGCTCGCGGATTGTGCTCATAAACCCGGTGGTTCCTTGCCTGTTCTGGCGGTTGCGCATGGTAGCACCGGCCTCGCGCGACGCTCAAGAATGCCCCGCGTGGTCTAAGGTCGCGTTATGCTTCGCAACATTCACACATAAAAGGAAACAGGATTCATGGCAGGAAGCAGTTTGCTGGTGCTGGTCGACGATATTGCCACCGTGCTGGACGACGTGGCGTTGATGAGCAAAATGGCCGCCAAGAAGACTGCCGGCGTGCTCGGCGACGATCTGGCGCTCAACGCCCAGCAGGTCTCCGGTGTGCGTGCCGAGCGGGAAATTCCCGTGGTCTGGGCTGTAGCCAAAGGCTCGTTCGTCAACAAACTGATTCTGGTGCCCTCTGCGCTGGCGATCAGTGCGTTCGTGCCGTGGCTGGTGACGCCGCTGTTGATGGTCGGTGGTGCGTACCTGTGTTTCGAAGGTTTCGAGAAGCTTGCGCACAAATTTCTGCACAGCAAGGCTGAAGACGAGGCCGAACATGCGCAACTGACTGAAGCAGTTGCTGATCCGGCGACCGATCTGGTGGCATTCGAGAAGGACAAGATCAAAGGCGCGATTCGCACTGACTTTATCCTTTCGGCAGAGATTATCGCGATCACCTTGGGCACCGTGGCGGATGCATCGCTGACGCAGCAAGTGATTGTGATGTCTGGTATCGCCATCGTCATGACCGTGGGTGTTTATGGTCTGGTGGCGGGCATCGTCAAGCTCGACGATCTTGGTCTGTGGCTGACCCAGAAGCCTGGACAAGCAGCCAAGAAAGTCGGCAGCGCCATCCTCAGCGCTGCACCGTACATGATGAAAACCTTGTCGGTGGTCGGTACGGCAGCGATGTTCCTGGTCGGTGGCGGCATTCTCACCCACGGCGTGCCGGTGATTCATCACTGGATTGAAGGTGTTGGCGCGGCGGCCGGCAGTGTCGGGTTTGCGGTGCCGATGTTGCTCAATGGCGTGGCGGGGATCATCGCTGGTGCGGGGGTGTTGGCGGTGGTTTCGGTTGTCGGCAAGATCTGGAAAGCGATCAAAGGCTGAACGCAAACCCCCTGTAGGAGTGAGCCTGCTCGCGATAGCGGTTTGTCAGCCATACAGGTGGTGACTGGTACACCGCCATCGCGAGCAGGCTCACTCCTACAATTTGATCTGTGTGATGCCATGAAAAAGGGCCATTCGACTCGCATCGAATGGCCCTTTTTTGTGCCTGTCGGAATTACTCGGCGATCTGCAACTTGCGCGCTTCGGTGTACACGTAACGCACTTTCTCGTACTCGAACGGCGAGTTCATCTGGCCATAACGGAAACTGGTCTGATAACGCTTGTCGACCGCACGCAGGGCCCAGACTTCCGGATGGTTGGAGCTGACTTCCGAGACGTTGAGGAAGTTGATCGCCGATTCGGTGGTGTAATCCACGGCCAGACCTGCGGTATCGCGGATGTTCGACGGGCCGAAAATCGGCAGCACGAAATACGCACCCCCCGGCACCCCATAGAAGCCCAACGTCTGACCGAAGTCTTCGCTCTGACGCGGCAGGCCCATGGCGGTGGCCGGATCCCACAGACCGGCGATGCCGATGGTGGTGTTGAGCAGCAGGCGCGCGGTGGTTTCCATCGAACGCTGGCCTTTGAACTGCAACAGGCTGTTGACCAGGTTCGGTACGTCACCGAGGTTGTTGAAGAAGTTGCTCACGCCCGTGCGCAAAAAGCTGGGTGTGATGTAACGGTAGCCATCGACCACCGGCAGGAACACCCATTGGTCGAAGCGATAGTTGAAGTGGTAAACCCGGCGGTTCCACGATTCCAGCGGGTCGTAGACGTTCAGCGCGTTGAGCGTCGAGCGCTCGAACTCGCGCTGATCCAGCCCCGGGTTGAATTTGAGTTTGGACAGCGGCTCCTTGAAGCCGTCGCTGTCGACCACGACGGGCGCGTTAGCTTTGCTGTTGTCGGCCTGGGCCACGCCTGCGCAGAGAAGCGCTGCAATCAGCAGGAGATATTTAGCCACGGAAGAACTCCAGCATGGCGTCGCTGTTGACGCGGTAGTTAAGGTTGCCGCAGTGGCCGCCCAGTGGGTAAACGGTCAGGCGATCACCGAAGGTCTTGCGCAGGAAACCGAGGTCGCCCGGGCCGAGGATCACGTCGTCGGCGTTGTGCATCACGGCGATTTTCGGGCTGTCATGCAGATAATCCTTCAACGCATACAGGCTGACCTGATCGATCAGTTGCAGCAGGCTGCCGCCGTCGGTGCGCGCACGCCACATCGGGATTACTTGATCGGTCAGGTAGCAATCGAAATCGCATTGCAGCGCACGCTTTAGGAACGGCGTGAGGCTGGTGCCTTCGGTGATCGGGAATTTCGGCGGGGTGATCAGGCCGCGACGGTTGATCAGGTCCGAGGTGAACGCAATGTCGGCTGCCGAGAAACGGAACGAGGTGCCAATCAACATCGCCATCTGTTCGTTGGTCAGGTGTTGCTTGGACTGCTGGAAGTCGTAGAGCAGCGCGTCATTGAGGTCGATGTAGCCTTTCTGCTGGAAGTAGCGGGTCAGCTTGGACAGCACCAGCTCATAGAATGTCGTGCTGGTGTTGATGCCTTTAACTTCGGTTTGCACCAGTTTGTCGAGGTTGGTGACCGAGGTGTAAAGGTTGACCGGCGGGTTGAGCAGCAGGACTTTCTTGAAGTTGAAGCTGCGGCGCGTCTCGTCCAGATGCGCGACGAACGCGGCATCCAGAGCACCGAGGCTGTAACCGGTCAGGTAATACTCTGTCACCGGCAGTTTCGGATTCTGCGCCCGTACAGCCTGCATCACCCGGTACATGTCTTCGGCGTCTTCCTTGGTCACGCCCGGGGTGGCGAAACGCGAGGCAGCGCTGATGAAGTCAAAACTGGTCGGCGACGACAACTGCACGACGTGGTAGCCGGCCTTGTAGTAGAGCTTTTTCAGATATTCGTTGAGCGTGCTGTCATAGCGTGCGCCCGTGCCGGCGATCAGGAAGATCAGCGGTGCCGGTTTGTCCTGGGTGGCGATGCGGTAGGTGAGCTTTTTCACCGCCCAGAAGTTGTCTGGCAGGATGAACTCTCGCTCGGGGCGCAACGTCAGGCTGCGGTCCGACTGATTGATGTCGTCGTCCAGCGGCAGCTCCGGGCGTAAATCGGGCGGGGTCGTGGCGATGGTCGCCTCGAACGGATTGGTCAGCGGGTAGCCATAGCTGGCGGCATCGATATCCACCGCCAGTGCGGACGCACTCAAAATAAGGCCGCTGAACAGCGCGGCGAAGCGCAAGGAACGGAGCATGACTAGATCCCTTAGAGGAAGGTGCCGAATGAAGTTCGCAGGCTATGACCACCGGGGTTGCGCCAAAGTGCCATGCTGCGGCACCAAACAGGCAGAATTCGGAGTAATAGTAGCTGGACGATACACTTTGCACCGACTGAATGAACAGTTAACAGTTGTTAGTTCTTGCGAACGGCTGGCGGCAGATTAAGCTGGCCGCCGATTTCTCAAGATTGGAGTGCTTCATGTCCCGCCGCTTGCCCGTGATTGTACTGCTCGTTCTGTTGCCGTTGTGGCTGGCCGCCAGTTATGGCGCGCGTTATGGCTTTATGGAAGACGGAAAATGGGTCGGTATCTGCGTGGTTGAGGCCAGTCGCTGGGAATGCCAGGTGCGTTCCAACCTTGGATTGATGATTCACTTCAAGGTACTGGGCTGGACGGCACTGGGCGCGGCGCTGACCGCTTTTGTCGTGCCGGGGCGGGCAGGGTGGTGGCTGGCGGTGTTGGCACTGGTGGCCGGAGTGCCGGCGCTGGTGTTGTACAACACCACGCTGGCGGTGTTTGCGTTGGTGATTGCCGGGTTGCGGTTGGTCCGCGAGTCCCGAAGCGCCTGATAGTCAGTCGCTCCCACAGGGGATTTGTGAACGCCACAGATCCAATGTGGGAGCGAGCCTGCTCGCGAAGAGGCCTGATGCCACTCTGAAGATCAGAGGCTGCGAACCCGCAGGCAGCGCCACAAAGCAGCCACCATCAACACGCTGACCAACGCCCAGCCCCACGCCTGCTGATTCTGCAAACCTTCCTGATAAAACTGCGGCGCAATCCCCGCGCCGACTATAAACGTCAGCAGGGCAATTTCCCGGCGCGGCACACTCACTGGGCGACACAGATAAACCAGCGCCGGCAGCACAAACGCCATGCTCGCAAAACTGCGATAACGCGGATCGAAGACCATCTCCAGCATCATCACCGCCGCGGCAAATCCTGCTGCCGCGACCAGCCAGCCGGCGCGTCGCTCCAGCAGATT
Source organism: Pseudomonas sp. RU47 (assembly GCF_004011755.1). Classification (GTDB taxonomy): domain Bacteria; phylum Pseudomonadota; class Gammaproteobacteria; order Pseudomonadales; family Pseudomonadaceae; genus Aquipseudomonas. Next base: position 1,837,331 of record NZ_CP022411.1, read on the forward strand.
GAATGCCCGTTCACGCCAGCCAGTGCGAGCACTCAGCGTCAGCGCCGCATGCGCCAACACCAACAGATTCAACGCAGTCAGCAAGCCAACCCACAGCCACTCACTGGTGAACCGCGTGGTCACCCGCGCCAGATCACCCCAAGCGCCAATCGTACAAGCGGCGAGGGCGCCGAGCAGCGGCAACACCAGCGCCGAACGCGTAGTGCGAACGCGACCGCCAAGGATCAGCGTGCCAAGGAAAATCAACCCGCCGACCGCCAGCCATTCCTTCCAGAACGGCACATTGGTCACCGGCCCGGCCAGCACACCCTTGTCCTGACGATCGGCGTCAAACAAGCCCCAATAGCCACCGACTGCGCCTTCACTGCCGCGCTTCCACGGCTGGTCAAACGCTTCGATCAGGTTGTAATGCCAGCCTTCCTTCTCGGCCATCGCGACAAAACCACGAATGAATTTGGCTTCATTGACCCGACTCGGCAGGGCGGTCTCGCGCTGGCGGCCTTCGCTCGGCCAGCCGGTTTCGCCGATCATCACGTCTTTCGGTGCGAACTTATTGCCGAACACTTGGCGCACATCCGCGACATGTTGCAGGGCGACGTCGATGTTCGATGGATCATCTTCCCAGTACGGCAGCAAATGGATGGTCAGGAAATCCACCGCTGGCGCGACTTCCGGATGCTTGAGCCAGAACTCCCAGACATCGGCGTAAGTGACCGGTTGCTTGACCTGGCTCTTGACCTTGTTGATCAACCGGACCAGTTGCGTGCCAGTGACTTCCTTGCGCAGCAAGGCTTCGTTGCCGACGATCACCGCGCTGACCACGTCCGGGTTGGCGTTGGCCGATTTGATCAGCAAATCGACTTCTTTCTCGGTGTCCACCGGGTTGCTGTTGACCCAAGCGCCGATCATCAATTTCAGGCCATGTTTGCGCGCCAGATCCGGCAACGCCTCCAGGCCCGTCATCGAATAGGTACGAATGCACTCAAAGCGTGTCGCCAGCAATGCGAGGTCGGCGTCCATGCGCTCCGGGCGCAGCTTGAACGGCACGTCGAACGGTGATTGGTCTTTATCGAACGGGGTGTAGGAGGCGCATTGCAACTTGTGCGTCGGAGTCGCTGCGTCCGGCAGAATCACCGGTTGGCCGAGGCCGTACCAGAAGCCACTCAGTGCAAATAGCCCCAGCAGGCAGGCGAAGAGGTAAGGCAGAAGGGGAAAGCGGGAAGTCGCGGACATGGTCAGGCCGAGTGGCTGCAAAGCGACGCATGTTACCTGCATTTATAGAGGGTTGGTGGTCCGCATGATTTTGACATGCAAAGTTCGGGCGGATTATTTGGCGTCATTTATATAGTCGCGATTAATGGCCTTGTGATGTCGTTTCTCATTGTCTTGAGGTCGCTGGCAGAGCAGGTCGCGAGCGTCGTCAGGTTGATGATCGAAGCGTCAGCACTCCACTGATGTTCCAGCGAGTTTGCGGTCAGGCGTGATGGGGGCGCTGTGCACCATAACAATACGTTGACGTCGCCCGCCATCCGTCGGGCGCAGCATTTCGGGGAAGTAACGATGAAGATGCGACGACTTTTAGGCGCAGGTGCCGCTCTGGCGCTGGCGATGAGTGCGACACTGGCCAGTGCGGAAACCAAGACCCTGAACATCGGTTACGTTGACGGCTGGTCCGACAGCGTGGCGACCACCCACGTGGCCGCCGAAGTGATCAAGCAGAAGCTCGGCTACGACGTGAAACTGCAAGCCGTCGCCACCGGGATCATGTGGCAGGGCGTGGCCACCGGCAAACTCGACGCCATGCTCTCGGCTTGGCTGCCAGTGACCCACGGCGAATACTGGACGAAGAACAAGGATCAGGTCGTCGATTACGGCCCGAACTTCAAGGATGCGAAAATCGGCCTGATCGTGCCGGAGTATGTGAAAGCCAAGTCGATCGAAGACCTGAAAACCGATGACACCTTCAAGAATCGCATCGTCGGTATCGACGCCGGTTCAGGCGTGATGCTCAAGACCGATCAGGCGATCAAGGATTACGGCCTCGACAAATATTCCCTCAAGGCCAGTTCTGGCGCCGGCATGATTGCCGAGCTGACCCGTGCCGAGAAGAAAAACGAATCCATCGCGGTCACCGGTTGGGTGCCGCACTGGATGTTCGCCAAGTGGAAACTGCGCTTCCTCGATGACCCGAAAGGCGTATACGGCGCAGCTGAAACCGTAAACAGCATCGGCAGCAAAGAACTCGCGACCAAAGCACCGGAAGTGGCCAAGTTCCTGAAGAACTTCCAGTGGGCGTCGAAAGACGAAATCGGCGAAGTCATGCTGGCAATTCAGGACGGTGCCAAGCCTGACGCGGCGGCCAAGGATTGGGTAGCCAAACACCCGGATCGCGTGGCTGACTGGACCAAATAACCACAACACCGCCGCACCCCTGTAGGAGTGAGCCTGCTCGCGATAGCGTCCTGTCAGTTGATGAAAATGTCGACTGATACGACGCCATCGCGAGCAGGCTCACTCCTACAGTTGTTTTGTGTGTACCGGAAATTGGCAAAAGTGTCATGGCGTTCTACTACTAAGGTCGTCTGTTACCGCGCTCGCAGCCGCATACATTAGCTATGTTCCAACAATAATCTGTGCTGCGAGGATAAAAACAATGAACGACAGCATTTACCTCTCGATTCAAAACAGTCCCCGATTCAAGGAGCTGGTGCGAAAAAGGGAAAAGTTCGCCTGGATACTCTCGGCGATCATGCTCGGGCTTTACTCTGGCTTCATTCTTCTGATCGCTTACGGGCCGCATATTCTGGGTGCGAAAATCAGTCCTGAGTCCTCGATTACCTGGGGCATCCCGATCGGTGTCGGACTGATTCTCTCAGCCTTCATTCTCACCGGTATCTACGTGCGCCGCGCCAATGGCGAGTTTGACGACCTGAACAATGCGATTCTCAAGGAGGCTCAGCAATGATCCGGCGTCTACTGGCTTTATTGAGTGTTGCAGCGTTCGCACCGGGTGTCTGGGCGGCGGATGCATTGACGGGTGAAGTGGCCAAACAGCCGCTGAACATTCCGGCGATCCTGATGTTCGTCGCCTTCGTTGGCGCGACGTTGTACATCACCTACTGGGCCTCGAAGAAAAACAACTCGGCGGCCGACTACTATGCGGCGGGCGGCAAGATCACCGGTTTCCAGAATGGTCTGGCAATTGCCGGTGACTACATGTCGGCGGCGTCCTTCCTGGGGATTTCCGCGCTGGTGTTCACCTCCGGCTACGATGGCCTGATCTACTCGATCGGCTTCCTGGTGGGCTGGCCGATCATTCTGTTCCTGATCGCCGAGCGTCTGCGTAACCTGGGTAAATACACGTTTGCCGACGTGGCGTCCTACCGCCTCGGGCAAACCCAGATTCGCACCCTGTCGGCCTGCGGTTCGCTGGTGGTGGTCGCGTTCTACCTGATCGCGCAAATGGTCGGTGCCGGCAAGTTGATCCAGCTGTTGTTCGGTCTGGACTACCACGTCGCGGTGATTCTGGTCGGTGTGCTGATGTGCATGTACGTGCTGTTCGGCGGCATGCTGGCGACCACCTGGGTGCAGATCATCAAGGCTGTGCTGTTGCTGTCCGGTGCTTCGTTCATGGCGTTGATGGTGATGAAGCACGTAGGCTTCGACTTCAACACGCTGTTCTCCGAGGCGATCAAGGTTCACGCCAAAGGCGAAGCGATCATGAGCCCGGGCGGTCTGGTCAAGGATCCGATTTCGGCCTTCTCGCTGGGTCTGGCGCTGATGTTCGGTACGGCTGGCCTGCCACACATTCTGATGCGCTTCTTCACCGTGAGTGACGCAAAAGAAGCTCGCAAGAGCGTGCTCTACGCAACTGGCTTCATCGGTTACTTCTACATCCTGACCTTCATCATCGGCTTCGGCGCGATCCTGCTGGTCAGCACTAACCCGGCCTTCAAAGATGCGGCTGGCGCGCTGTTGGGCGGCAACAACATGGCGGCGGTGCACCTGGCCAATGCGGTCGGCGGCAGTATCTTCCTCGGCTTTATCTCGGCGGTGGCGTTCGCGACCATTCTGGCGGTTGTGGCAGGCCTGACGCTGGCGGGTGCTTCGGCGGTTTCTCACGATCTGTATGCCAGTGTGATCAAGAAGGGCAAGGCAAACGAGAAGGACGAGATTCGTGTCTCGAAGATCACTACCATTGCCTTGGCGGTGTTGGCGATTGGCTTGGGCATCCTGTTCGAAAGCCAGAACATTGCGTTCATGGTGGGCCTGGCGTTCTCGATCGCGGCGAGCTGTAACTTCCCGGTACTGCTGCTTTCGATGTACTGGAAGAAGTTGACCACTCGTGGGGCGATGATTGGCGGCTGGCTGGGTCTGGTGAGTGCCGTTGGTTTGATGGTGCTTGGCCCGACCATCTGGGTGCAGATTCTGCATCATGAGAAGGCGATCTTCCCTTACGAGTATCCGGCGTTGTTCTCGATGATCATCGCTTTTGTCGGGATCTGGTTCTTCTCGATTACTGACAAGTCGGCGGCTGCGGACAAGGAGCGGGCGTTGTTCTTCCCGCAGTTTGTGCGTTCGCAGACTGGGTTGGGGGCGAGTGGGGCGGTTTCGCATTGATGGTTTGATGGTTTTTTAATGTTGTGCTGAATGCCCCGGTTGAGAGATCGGGGCATTTTTATTGGGCGGTTATCGGCTAGAGCTGTGTACATATCCGTTGCTGCGGTAACGGCTTCTTAGGGTTTCGCCCTTACGGCGACTCACTTTTTTTACAAACGCCTAAAAAAAGTAAGCAAAAAAACGCTTGCTCCTACGTGCGGCCCGCTCGCTGGGGCTCGGGGTTCCTTCGCTGCGGGATCGATCCGGGCGCAGCGCCTACGGTTTGCTGCGCTGCACCTCCTCTCGCTGTGTTTGGCTTCGCCAAACGGTCGCTGCGCTCCCACGCCCGGATCAATCCCTCCACTCAGCCTTCCGACGTCGCCCGTGGGTCAAGATCAAGAGCAGGCGAGCTGACACTCGGCCTATTGAGTGGTGAAGAGCGTGGGTGTTCGGCTTTTGATTTGCGTTGTTGCTGCCCCTCACCCCAGCCCTCTCCCGAGGGAGAGGGAGCCGATTTGTGAGCTTTTCATCTGAGTTCAACGCGGTATCGCACGTCGGCGTATCTCCCCCAAACACCACGATCAGTCCCCTCTCCCTCCGGGAGTGGAAGGAGAGGGTGCTGATTTCGGTGCTTTTCAAAGCCTGAGTTCAACGCGGTATCGCACGTCGGCGTAGCTTTCCCAAACACCTCGATCAGTCCCCTCTCCCTCCGGGAGAGGGCTAGGGTGAGGGGCTCTTGATCTGGCTTTGATCCGGCTTTTGATCTTGCTTTGGCTTTTGATCTTTTGCCCCATCGGCAGGCCGAGCGTAGGTGTTCATCCGGGGGGTAGGCGCGCAGCGCCGTGCGGCGAAGCCGCATACATCGAGAGGAGGTGCAGCGAAGCAAACCGTAGGCGATGCCCCCGGGTGGACACCGTAGCGAGGGAACACTGAGCCTCAGCGAAGTGCCGTACGCCAGGGGCAAAGCCTTTTGGTTCCTTTTTGGCGTTTGAAAAAGGGACTCGCTGTAAGAGCGAAACCGCCAGCGGCAGCACCCGAAGAAACGGATATGCCCCCAATCCCAAACCCCAGACAAACAAAAACGGCCCCTATATAAATAGAGGCCGTTCCCGGTACAACTCAAGACTTCATCGCAAGACAAATCTTATTTGCGGTCTTCCAGCTTGGTAATGTCACGCGACTCGTAGCCGGTGTACAACTGGCGCGGACGGCCAATCTTGTACGGGCTGGAGAGCATTTCTTTCCAGTGGGAGATCCAGCCAACAGTACGTGCCAGCGCGAAAATCACGGTGAACATGCTGGTCGGAATGCCGATCGCCTTGAGGATGATCCCCGAGTAGAAGTCGACGTTCGGGTACAGCGAGCGTTCGATGAAGTACGGGTCGGTCAGCGCGATCTCTTCCAGGCGCATGGCCAGTTCGAGTTGCGGATCGTTGTTGATGCCCAGTTCCTTCAGTACTTCGTCGCAGGTCTGCTTCATTACAGTCGCGCGAGGATCGCGGTTCTTGTAAACGCGGTGACCGAAGCCCATCAGTTTGAACGGATCGTTCTTGTCCTTGGCCTTGGCGATGAACTTGTCGATGTTGGAAACATCGCCAATCTCGTCAAGCATGGTCAGCACGGCTTCGTTCGCACCGCCGTGGGCAGGGCCCCACAGTGCGGCGATACCGGCGGCGATACAGGCGAACGGGTTTGCACCCGAAGAGCCGGCCAGACGCACAGTAGAAGTCGACGCGTTCTGCTCGTGGTCGGCGTGGAGGATGAAGATCCGGTCCATGGCCTTGGCGAGCACCGGGCTGATCGGTTTGATCTCGCACGGGGTGTTGAACATCATGTGCAGGAAGTTTTCCGCGTACGTCAGGTCGTTGCGCGGGTACATCATGGGTTGGCCCATGGAGTACTTGTAAACCATCGCTGCCAGGGTCGGCATCTTGGCAACCAGACGGATCGCGGAGATTTCGCGATGCTGCGGGTTATTGATGTCGAGGGAGTCGTGGTAGAAGGCCGAGAGGGCGCCGACTACACCGCACATGACGGCCATTGGGTGGGCGTCGCGACGGAAGCCGTTGAAGAAGGTTTTCAGCTGCTCGTGAACCATGGTGTGGTTTTTCACGGTGCTGACGAACTGGGCCTTCTGCTCTGCGGTCGGCAGTTCGCCGTTGAGCAGCAGGTAGCAGGTTTCCAGGTAGTCCGATTTTTCAGCCAGCTGTTCGATCGGGTAGCCGCGGTGCAACAGAATGCCGTTGTCGCCGTCGATATAGGTGATCTTCGATTCGCACGAGGCGGTCGACATGAAACCTGGGTCGAAAGTGAAGCGGCCCGTGGCCGTCAGGCCCCGAACATCGATTACATCGGGACCAACGGTGCCGGTTAAAATGGGCAGCTCGACGGGGGCTGCGCCCTCGATGATCAACTGCGCTTTTTTGTCAGCCATGTGGCCTCCTATTTATGCTTGAACCATCAGACAGACCCCCCACGCAGGGCCCGCACCACTATAGTGAGATAAATTCGAATGTCAATTTGCCTAAAGTCTTGCTCCAGAAGGCTTTAAGCGCACTTTTTCCTCGAAATTGACTGCCATTTACGCCTTTTATACGACTTGTGCAATCAGCTATTGGGGGTAGGTGATTGCGTTGTCATTAGTAACCTAACTGTCTATACTCGGCCACCGACCGCCAAGGGCTTTTGGGCCAGCTTTGTTGGGGGTCGCATCCCTGGGTGGTGGTTACCTGACCAGTGCACTCCCCAACAACTTTGCCCTGATTGTTAGGGGCTCTTCAGTGTGAAAAAAAAGCCGTGAAAAGCCAACGACCTGTAAACCTAGACCTAAGGACCATCAAACTCCCCATCACCGGCGTTACGTCGTTTCTTCACCGTGTTTCCGGCATCATCCTCTTCCTGGGTATCGGCTTCATGCTTTATGCATTGGGCAAGTCTCTGGGTTCCGAGGAAGGTTTTGCCGAGGTGAAGGCATGCTTGACCAGTCCGCTGGCCAAGTTCGTAGCATGGGGCCTCCTGTCCGCTCTGCTGTATCACCTGGTAGCCGGTGTGCGCCATTTGATCATGGACATGGGCATCGGTGAGACGCTGGAAGGCGGCCGCCTGGGCTCGAAAATTATCATCGCCGTTTCCGTGGTGCTGATCGTTCTGGCAGGAGTTTGGATATGGTAACCAGCGTTACGAACCTTTCGCGTTCGGGCCTCTATGACTGGATGGCGCAACGTGTGTCTGCGGTTGTTCTCGCGGCTTATTTCATCTTCCTGATCGGATACCTTGCAGCGAATCCGGGCATTGGCTACGACCAGTGGCACGGCCTGTTCGCTCACAACGGGATGCGTATCTTCAGTCTGCTGGCCCTCGTTGCCCTTGGCGCTCACGCCTGGGTCGGCATGTGGACCATCGCGACCGACTACCTGACGCCAATGGCGCTGGGCAAGTCCGCGACTGCAGTACGTTTCCTTTTCCAGGCAGTATGCGGCGTTGCGATGTTCGCTTACTTCGTCTGGGGTGTGCAGATTCTCTGGGGTATCTGAGTCATGGCTAACATTCCAACGATTTCTTTCGACGCCATCATTATTGGTGGTGGCGGTGCCGGCATGCGCGCTGCGCTGCAACTGGCACAGGGCGGTCACAAGACTGCCGTGATCACCAAGGTTTTCCCGACCCGTTCGCACACCGTATCCGCCCAAGGCGGCATCACGTGCGCAATCGCGTCCGCTGACCCGAACGATGACTGGCGCTGGCACATGTACGATACCGTCAAGGGTTCCGACTACATCGGTGACCAGGACGCTATCGAATACATGTGTCAGGAAGGCCCGGCCGCTGTTTTCGAGCTGGATCACATGGGTCTGCCGTTCTCGCGTACCGAGCAGGGCCGTATCTACCAGCGTCCGTTCGGTGGTCAGTCCAAGGATTACGGTAAAGGCGGTCAGGCTGCACGTACTTGCGCCGCTTCCGACCGTACCGGTCACGCACTGCTGCACACCCTTTATCAGGGCAACCTGAAAGCCGGTACCACGTTCCTGAACGAGTACTACGCTGTCGACCTGGTGAAAAACCAGGAAGGTGAATTCGTCGGTGTGATCGCTATCTGCATCGAAACCGGCGAAACCACCTACATTCGCGCCAAGGCCACCGTACTGGCTACCGGCGGTGCAGGTCGTATCTACGCTTCCACCACCAACGCCCTGATCAACACCGGTGACGGCGTCGGCATGGCTCTGCGTGCTGGCGTGCCGGTACAAGACATCGAAATGTGGCAATTCCACCCGACCGGCATCGCCGGCGCCGGTGTACTGGTTACAGAAGGTTGCCGTGGTGAAGGTGGTTACCTGATCAACAAGCACGGCGAGCGTTTCATGGAGCGTTATGCTCCGAACGCCAAAGACCTTGCCGGTCGTGACGTGGTTGCTCGCTCGATGGTTAAAGAAATCATCGCCGGCAACGGTTGCGGTCCGAATGGCGACCACGTAATGCTCAAACTCGACCACTTGGGCGAGGAAGTGCTGCACAGCCGTCTGCCAGGCATCTGCGAACTGTCGAAGACTTTCGCCCACGTTGACCCGGTTGTTGCGCCGGTTCCGGTTGTTCCGACTTGCCACTATATGATGGGCGGCGTAGCCACCAACATTCATGGTCAGGCGATCACCCAGAACGCCGAAGGCGTGGACCAGATCATCCCAGGTCTGTTCGCAGTAGGTGAAGTGGCTTGCGTATCGGTGCACGGTGCCAACCGTCTGGGCGGCAACTCGCTGCTCGACCTGGTGGTATTCGGTCGCGCTGCTGGTCTGCACCTGGAAAAAGCGCTGACCGACGGCATCGAATACGACGACGCTACCGAAGCCGACATCGAAGCTGCCCTGTCGCGCCTGAACGCACTGAACAACCGTACCGACGGCGAAGACGTTGCTACCCTGCGTCGCGAGCTGCAAAGCTGCATGCAGAACTACTTCGGTGTATTCCGTACCGGCGAATACATGCAGAAAGGTATCGCTCAGCTCGCTGACCTGCGTACCCGCATCGCCAACGTGAAGATCAACGATAAGTCGCAGGCGTTCAACACTGCCCGTATCGAAGCGCTGGAACTGCAAAACCTGCTGGAAGTGGCTGAAGCTACCGCCATCGCTGCCGAAGTACGTAAAGAGTCGCGCGGTGCTCACGCCCGTGAAGACTTCGAAGATCGTGACGACGAAAACTGGCTGTGCCACACCCTGTACTTCCCGGGTGACAAGCGCGTCACCAAGCGTGCCGTGAACTTCTCGCCGAAGACTGTTCCGACTTTCGAACCTAAAGTCCGGACTTATTAAGGGTGACCGCCATGTTGCAAGTCAGTGTTTATCGCTACAACCCTGATCAGGACGCTGCGCCGTTCATGCAGGAATTCCAGGTCGATACCGGTGGTAAAGACCTGATGGTGCTGGACGTGCTGGCCCTGATCAAAGAGCAGGACGAGGGTTTCTCCTATCGTCGCTCTTGCCGTGAAGGCGTCTGCGGCTCCGACGGCATGAACATCAACGGCAAGAACGGTCTGGCGTGCATCACGCCGCTGTCCGCCGTTGTAAAAGGTAACAAGCTGATCGTTCGTCCGCTGCCAGGTTTGCCGGTTATCCGTGACCTGGTTGTCGATATGAGCATCTTCTACAAGCAATACGAGAAGGTGAAGCCTTACCTGCAGAACGACACGCCGGCTCCGGCCATCGAGCGTCTGCAGTCGCCAGAAGAGCGTGAAAAGCTCGACGGTCTGTACGAGTGCATCCTGTGCGCTTGCTGCTCGACCTCTTGCCCGTCCTTCTGGTGGAACCCGGACAAGTTCCTGGGTCCAGCTGCGCTGCTGCAAGCTTATCGCTTCCTGGCAGACAGCCGTGATACCAAGACCAACGAGCGTCTGGCTTCACTCGATGACCCGTTCAGCGTCTTCCGCTGCCGGGGCATCATGAACTGCGTCAACGTATGTCCGAAAGGCCTGAACCCGACTAAGGCCATCGGTCACATCCGTAACATGCTGCTTTCGAGCGGCGTGTGATTCAGCTGCTGTAACCGCTGCACCGTAGAGGCTGTGGCGCGGGCTTCAACCCGCGTCATGGCTATAACCAGAGCAGTAGCCATAAGCTGCGGCTCTTATTTTGAAGAAATGAGACAAGCAGGGGCATCCGGGCTGGTACCCGGACTATCAGTGTGATCCTAAGTGGCTTGTTTTAGTCGCTGCATTCGGACTTCTGCAAGTTTGCTCGGTGTCGACATCGATGGTGTTCCCCTAACCGAGGGTGACCAAGCATGCAAGAAAGCGTGATGCAGCGCATGTGGAACAGCGCCTACCTTTCAGGTGGAAACGCTGCCTATGTGGAAGAGCTTTATGAGCTCTACCTGCACGACCCTAACGCTGTGCCAGAAGAGTGGCGCACCTACTTTCAGAAGTTGCCTGCCGACGGCAACTCTGCCACTGATGTTTCGCACTCGACAATTCGCGATCATTTCGTGCTGCTGGCAAAGAACCAGCGCCGCGCTCAACCGGTTTCCGCCGGCAGCGTGAGCAGTGAGCACGAGAAGAAGCAAGTTGAAGTGCTGCGATTGATCCAGGCCTACCGTATGCGTGGCCACCAGGCAGCCCAGCTTGACCCGCTGGGGCTGTGGCAGCGTCCTGCACCTGCAGACCTGTCGATCAATCATTACGGCTTGACCAATGCCGATCTTGATACGACCTTCCGTGCCGGCGACCTGTTCATCGGCAAAGAGGAAGCGAGCCTACGCGAAATTCACGAAGCGTTGCAGCAGACATATTGCCGCACCATCGGCGCTGAATTTACGCACATCACCGATTCCGAGCAGCGCCAGTGGTTCCAGCAGCGTCTGGAAAGCGTGCGTGGTCGTCCGACGTACTCCGCCGACATCAAGAGCCACCTGCTTGAGCGCGTGACTGCCGGTGAAGGCCTGGAGAAATACCTGGGCACCAAATACCCGGGCACCAAGCGTTTCGGTCTGGAAGGCGGCGAAAGCCTGATCCCGATGCTCGACGAACTGATCCAGCGTTCCGGTTCCTACGGCACCAAGGAAGTCGTCATCGGCATGGCTCACCGTGGCCGTCTGAACGTACTGGTCAACACCTTCGGCAAGAACCCGCGCGAGCTGTTCGACGAGTTCGAAGGCAAGAAGAAGGTCGAGCTGGGTTCCGGTGACGTTAAATACCACCAGGGCTTCTCGTCCAACGTGATGACCGCCGGCGGTGAAGTTCACCTGGCCATGGCGTTCAACCCGTCCCACCTGGAAATCGTTTCCCCGGTGGTCGAAGGTTCGGTTCGCGCCCGTCAGGATCGTCGTAACGACCCGACCGGTGAGAAGGTTCTGCCGATCTCCATCCACGGTGACGCTGCATTCGCAGGTCAGGGCGTGGTCATGGAAACCTTCCAGATGTCGCAGACCCGCGGTTTCAAAACCGGCGGTACCGTGCACATCGTGATCAACAACCAGGTTGGTTTCACCATCAGCAACCCGCTGGACTCGCGTTCCACCGAGTACGCCACCGACGTTGCGAAGATGATTCAGGCGCCGATCCTCCATGTGAATGGTGATGATCCGGAAGCCGTGTTGTTCGTGACCCAGCTGGCCATCGACTACCGCATGCAGTTCAAGCGTGACGTGGTGATCGACCTGGTCTGCTACCGTCGTCGCGGCCACAACGAGGCCGACGAGCCAAGCGGTACCCAGCCTCTGATGTATCAGCAGATCACCAAGCAGCGCACCACCCGTGAGCTGTACGCTGATCGTCTGACCCAGGGCGGTGTACTCGACGCAGAGCGTGTTCAGGCGAAAGTCGACGAATACCGCAACGCGCTGGACAACGGTCTGCACGTAGTGAAATCGCTGGTCAAAGAGCCGAACAAAGAGCTGTTCGTGGACTGGCGTCCGTATCTGGGCCACGCCTGGACTGCGCGTCACGACACCCGCTTTGATCTGAAGACTCTGCAAGAACTGTCCGCCAAGCTGCTGGAAATTCCGGAAGGCTTCGTGGTTCAGCGTCAGGTTTCGAAGATCTACGAAGACCGTCAGAAGATGCAAGCCGGCGGCCTGCCGATCAACTGGGGTTACGCCGAAACCATGGCGTACGCGACCCTGGCGTTCGAAGGTCACCCGATCCGCATGACCGGTCAGGACATCGGCCGCGGTACGTTCTCGCACCGTCACGCTGTGTTGCACAACCAGAAAGACGCGGGCACCTACATTCCGTTGCAGCACCTGTACGACGGTCAGCCACGCTTTGATCTGTACGACTCGTTCCTGTCGGAAGAAGCGGTACTGGCATTCGAATACGGTTACTCGACCACCACGCCGGATGCGCTGGTGATCTGGGAAGCCCAGTTCGGTGACTTCGCCAACGGTGCACAGGTTGTAATCGACCAGTTCATCACCAGCGGCGAGCACAAGTGGGGCCGTCTCTGCGGTCTGACCATGTTGCTGCCACACGGTTACGAAGGTCAGGGCCCTGAGCACAGCTCGGCACGTCTTGAGCGTTACCTGCAACTGTGCGCCGAGCACAACATTCAGGTCGCCGTACCGACCACGCCAGCACAGATCTACCACTTGCTGCGTCGTCAGGTGATTCGTCCGCTGCGCAAGCCGCTGATCGTGCTGACGCCGAAGTCGCTGCTGCGCCACAAACTGGCCATCTCGACCCTGGAAGATCTGGCCGAAGGTTCGTTCCAGACCGTGATCCCGGAAATCGATACTCTGGACCCGAAAAAGGTCGAGCGTGTTGTTCTGTGTAGCGGCAAGGTCTACTACGACCTGCTGGAAAAACGCCGTGCCGAAGGCCGTGAAGATATCGCCATCGTGCGTATCGAGCAGCTGTACCCATTCCCTGAGGACGACTTGAAAGAAGTCCTGGCTCCATACACCAACGTCAAGAATGCCGTTTGGTGTCAGGAAGAGCCGATGAACCAGGGCGCCTGGTACTGCAGCCAGCACCACTTGCGTCGCAGCATCGGGAACCTCGACAAGTCTCTCGTACTTGAGTACGCGGGCCGTGAGGCTTCTGCTGCCCCAGCTTGTGGTTACGCATCGATGCACGCCGAGCAGCAGGAAAAACTCCTGCAAGACGCGTTTACCATTTAACGCCTTCGCGCACCTGAAACCGAATTTAAGGAACCACAGATAATGGCTATCGAGATCAAAGCCCCCACTTTCCCGGAATCGGTTGCCGATGGCACCGTTGCCACCTGGCACAAAAAACCGGGCGACGCTGTCAAGCGCGACGATCTGATCGTCGACATCGAAACTGACAAAGTCGTACTGGAAGTTCTGGCTACCGCTGATGGCGTGCTGGGCGCAATCGTCAAGAACGAAGGCGACACCGTTCTGTCCGACGAAGTGCTGGGCTCCATCGAAGCGGGCGGCGCTGCTGCCGCAGCTCCAGCCGCCGCTGCTGCTCCGGCCGCAGCTGCCGCTGCCCCGGCTGCTGCTGAAGGCGAAGACGATCCTGTTGCTGCTCCTGCTGCGCGCAAGCTGGCTGAAGAAAACGGCATCAACATCGCTTCCGTTGCCGGCACCGGCAAAGGCGGTCGTGTGACCAAGGAAGACGTGGTTGCTGCTGTTGCTGCCAAGAAAGCCGCTCCGGCTGCCGCGCCTGCCAAGGCTGCTGCTCCATCGGCTGCCGCTCCTGTGTTTGCTGCTGGCGACCGCATCGAGAAGCGCGTACCGATGACCCGCGTGCGTGCCACCGTGGCCAAGCGTCTGGTTGAAGCGCAGTCGAACATGGCGATGCTGACCACTTTCAACGAAGTCGACATGACTGAAGTCATGGCCCTGCGTTCGAAGTACAAGGATCTGTTCGAGAAGTCCCACAACGGCGTACGCCTGGGCTTCATGTCGTTCTTCGTGAAAGCGGCCACCGAAGCGCTGAAACGCTTCCCGGCTGTCAACGCGTCGATCGACGGCGGCGACATCGTTTACCACGGTTACGCGGACATCGGCGTTGCCGTTTCCAGCGACCGTGGCCTGGTTGTTCCGGTTCTGCGTAACGCCGAGCTGATGAGCCTGGCTGAAATCGAAGGCGGCATCGCAACATTCGGCAAAAAAGCCCGTGACGGCAAACTGTCGATGGACGAGATGACCGGTGGTACCTTCACCATCACCAACGGTGGTACCTTCGGTTCGATGATGTCGACCCCGATCGTCAACCCGCCGCAGGCAGCGATTCTGGGCATGCACAACATCATCCAGCGTCCTATGGCCATCAACGGTCAGGTCGTTATCCGTCCGATGATGTACCTGGCACTGTCCTACGATCACCGTCTGATCGATGGCAAAGAAGCTGTGACCTTCCTGGTGACCATCAAGAACCTGCTGGAAGATCCGGCTCGTCTGTTGCTGGATATCTAAAAAACAGCGGCAAGCTTCAAGTTTCAAGCCACAAGCTCATAGCGAGCGGGGTGGGCTTGGAGCTTGTTGCTTGCGGCTTGTAGCTTTATTGCTAAAGAGGATTTTTTGAATGTCGCAGAAATTTGACGTAGTAGTGATCGGTGCTGGCCCTGGTGGCTATGTGGCTGCCATCAAGGCGGCGCAGCTGGGTCTGACCACTGCCTGCATCGAGAAGTACACCGACGCTGAAGGCAAGCAAGCCCTAGGCGGTACCTGCCTGAACGTGGGCTGCATTCCTTCCAAGGCGCTGCTCGACAGCTCCTGGAAATACAAGGAAGCGAAAGAAAGCTTCAACGTTCACGGTATCTCGACTGGCGAAGTCAAAATGGACGTCGCTGCGATGGTTGGCCGCAAGGCTGGCATCGTCAAGAACCTGACCGGCGGCGTTGCCACCCTGTTCAAGGCCAACGGCGTTACTTCGATTCAGGGCCACGGCAAACTGCTGGCTGGCAAGAAAGTCGAAGTCACCAAGCCAGACGGCTCGGTTGAAATCATCGAAGCTGAAAACGTCATCCTGGCTCCAGGTTCGCGTCCGATCGACATTCCGCCGGCTCCGGTTGATCAGAAAGTCATCGTCGATTCGACTGGCGCTCTGGAATTCCAATCCGTACCTAAGCGTCTGGGCGTGATCGGCGCTGGCGTGATCGGTCTGGAACTGGGTTCGGTGTGGTCGCGTCTGGGTTCTGAAGTGGTTGTCCTGGAAGCACTGGACACTTTCCTGATGGCAGCGGACACCGCTGTTTCCAAGGAAGCGCTGAAAACCCTGACCAAACAGGGTCTGGACATCAAACTGGGTGCTCGCGTAACCGGCTCGAAAGTGAACGGCGACGAAGTCGTTGTGAACTACACCGATGCCAATGGCGAACAGACCATCACTTTCGACAAGCTGATCGTAGCCGTTGGTCGCCGTCCGGTGACCACTGATCTGCTGGCTTCCGACAGCGGCGTGACCCTCGACGAGCGCGGTTTCGTGCACGTTGACGATCACTGCGCGACCACCGTACCGGGCGTTTTCGCCATTGGTGACGTGGTTCGCGGCATGATGCTGGCTCACAAGGCATCGGAAGAAGGCATCATGGTTGTCGAGCGCATCAAGGGCCACAAAGCCCAGATGAACTATGACCTGATCCCTTCGGTTATTTATACTCACCCGGAAATCGCGTGGGTTGGCAAAACCGAGCAGGCCTTGAAAGCTGAAGGCGTTGAAGTTAACGTCGGCACCTTCCCGTTCGCCGCTTCCGGCCGTGCCATGGCCGCCAACGATACCGGTGGTTTCGTCAAGGTCATCGCTGATGCCAAGACTGACCGCGTATTGGGCGTGCACGTGATTGGCCCGAGCGCTGCAGAACTGGTTCAGCAGGGCGCGATCGGTATGGAATTCGGCACCAGCGCTGAAGACCTGGGCATGATGGTTTTCTCCCATCCGACCCTGTCTGAAGCCTTGCACGAAGCTGCTCTGGCTGTGAATGGCGGCGCCATCCACATTGCCAACCGCAAGAAGCGTTAAGACACAATAAGAAACCACGGCGGTAACGGCCCGTCGTGAGCCTTGCGAGCAAGTCTCACCGCGGAATGTCCGCTGGACGCAGTCTTGCGTAGCTCAGCTACGCAAGCAGCAGTCACAGGTGGCGCGGCACTCAAACGAGCGCAGCGCCGAATGCGCAGTACCTAACGAAGACGGTAAAAAGCATGAATCTTCACGAGTATCAGGGTAAGCAGCTGTTCGCTGAATACGGCCTGCCAGTTTCCACTGGTTACGCAGTAGACACCCCGGAAGCAGCAGCAGAAGCTTGCGACAAAATCGGCGGCAGCGAGTGGGTTGTCAAAGCCCAGGTCCACGCCGGTGGTCGCGGTAAAGCGGGCGGCGTCAAGCTGGTTCGCAGCAAAGAAGACGCCAAAGCCTTCGCACAGCAGTGGCTGGGCAAGCGTCTGGTGACTTACCAGACTGACGCCAATGGCCAGCCAGTCACCAAGATCCTGGTTGAATCGTGCACTGATATCGCTAAAGAGCTGTACCTGGGCGCTGTCGTTGACCGTTCGAGCCGTCGCATCGTGTTCATGGCTTCCACCGAAGGTGGCGTGGACATCGAGAAAATCGCTCACGACACTCCAGAAAAAATTCTCAAAGCCACTATCGATCCACTGGTTGGCGCTCAGCCATTCCAGGGTCGCGAGCTGGCATTCCAGCTGGGTCTGGAAGGCAAGCAGGTTGCTCAGTTCGCCAAGATCTTCGTAGGTCTGGCCAAACTGTTCAAGGATCACGACCTGGCTCTGCTGGAAGTGAACCCGCTGGTGATCAAGGCTGACGGCGATCTGCACTGCCTGGACGCCAAGATCAACATCGACGCCAACGCAATGTACCGTCAGCCTAAGCTGAAGACTTTCCACGATCCGTCGCAAGACGATCCGCGCGAAGCGCACGCTGCCAAGTTCGAACTGAACTACGTGGCACTGGAAGGTAACATCGGCTGCATGGTCAACGGTGCTGGCCTGGCCATGGGTACCATGGACATCGTCAACCTGCATGGCGGCAAGCCTGCCAACTTCCTCGACGTAGGTGGTGGCGCTACCAAAGAACGCGTAACCGAAGCGTTCAAGATCATCCTGTCCGACACCAACGTCGCTGCAGTACTGGTCAACATCTTCGGCGGCATCGTTCGCTGCGACATGATTGCCGAAGGCATCATCGGCGCTGTGAAAGAAGTCGGCGTGAAAATCCCGGTTGTTGTTCGCCTTGAAGGCAACAACGCTGAGCTGGGCGCTAAAGTACTGGCAGAAAGCGGTTTGAACATCATCGCTGCAACCAGCCTGACCGACGCTGCTCAACAAGTTGTCAAAGCTGCGGAGGGCAAATAATGAGCGTCCTGATCAATAAAGACACCAAAGTTATCTGCCAGGGTATTACCGGTTCGCAAGGTAGTTTCCACACCCAGCAAGCCATCGAATACGGCACCAAGATGGTGGGTGGCGTTACTCCTGGCAAAGGCGGCACCGAGCACCTGGGTCTGCCAGTGTTCAACACCGTTAAAGACGCAGTAGAAGCCACTGGCGCTACCGCCAGCGTGATCTACGTTCCGGCTCCTTTCTGCAAAGACTCGATCCTGGAAGCAGCTTTCGGCGGCATCAAGCTGATCGTCTGCATCACCGAAGGCATTCCTACCCTGGACATGCTGGACGCTAAAGTTAAGTGCGACGAGCTGGGCGTAGTCCTGATCGGCCCTAACTGCCCAGGCGTGATCACCCCAGGCGAATGCAAGATCGGCATCATGCCAGGTCACATTCACTTGCCAGGCAAGGTCGGTATCGTTTCGCGTTCCGGCACCCTGACCTACGAAGCTGTGAAGCAGACCACTGACGCCGGTTTCGGTCAGTCGACTTGCGTCGGCATCGGTGGTGACCCGATCCCGGGTTCGAACTTCATCGACATCCTGAAGCTGTTCCAGGAAGACCCGAAGACCGAAGCGATCGTGATGATCGGTGAGATCGGCGGTTCGGCTGAAGAAGAAGCGGCTGCCTACATCAAGGCACACGTGACCAAGCCGGTTGTTTCCTACATCGCTGGTGTGACTGCTCCTCCGGGCAAGCGCATGGGCCATGCTGGCGCAATCATCTCTGGCGGCAAAGGCACTGCAGACGAGAAATTCGCTGCACTGCAAGACGCAGGCGTAAAAACCGTGCGTTCGCTGGCAGACATCGGCAAGGCCCTGGCCGAGCTGACTGGTTGGGCTGTCAAGTAAGCCTCGCGCTTAGCTTGCAACTCTGCTGACAAAGGCCACCTTCGGGTGGCCTTTGTCGTTTCTGGCATTCGCTGATTTATAGGCTTGCCCCCAATTACATGCAAAAACGCGACACGGAAACGTCGCGTATCGGATAGTTCGCCCTCTAACAGTGCGTTTGCAAAGCAAATTGGTTAGGCTAGCAGCCATTTTTGCGTCTGCCGCCCACAAGGCATGCAACGCGCTTTAAGGGTCAGTCCCATACGGATCGACAGCATTTCCCTAATTACACAGGGCAATCCCCCTCTAAATTCCGATTCAGTAGTGTGGTATTACCTTAATGAAAGTTTTGAAAGGTCAGGACATCCTGGCACTTGGCTTTATGACGTTTGCCCTGTTCGTCGGGGCTGGCAACATCATTTTCCCGCCTATCGTTGGCTTGCAGGCCGGACCTCACGTCTGGATGGCCGCGCTGGGCTTCCTGATCACCGCAGTGGGTCTGCCGGTGATCACCGTCGTTGCACTGGCCAAGGTCGGTGGGGCAATGGATGCGCTGAGCAGCCCGATCGGCAAGCTGGCTGGCGGCATTCTGGCGGCGGCGTGCTATCTGGCGGTCGGCCCGTTGTTCGCCACCCCGCGCACCGCGACGGTGTCGTTTGAAGTAGGTCTGGCGCCGCTGACCGGCGAGAGCCCGTTGGCACTGTTCCTCTACAGTTCGGTGTACTTCCTGCTGGTGTTCTTCATTTCGCTCTATCCGGGCCGTTTGCTGGACACCGTTGGCCGTTTCCTCGCGCCATTGAAGATCATCGCGCTGGCGGTCCTTGGCATCGCTGCATTCGCCTTGCCGGCGGGTGACATCGGTCACGGCACGCCGGAATACGTGGCGGCACCGTTCTCTCAGGGCTTCATCAATGGTTACCTGACCATGGATACCTTGGGTGCACTGGTGTTCGGCATCGTCATCGTTAACGCGATTCGCTCCCGTGGCGTCGAGTCGCCGGCGCTGATCACCCGTTACGCGATCATCGCCGGGCTGATTGCCGGTGTCGGTCTGGCGCTGGTGTATGTCAGCCTGTTCCGCCTCGGTTCCGGCAGCCACGAAGTGGCAGCAGGCGCGACCAACGGCGCGGCGGTATTGCACGCTTACGTGCAACACACCTTCGGTTCGCTGGGCAGCGGTTTCCTTGCCGTACTGATCTCGCTGGCGTGTCTGGTGACAGCGGTCGGCCTTACCTGTGCTTGCGCTGAGTACTTCAGCCGTGTGCTGCCACTGTCCTACAAGACCCTGGTGATCATTCTGGCGGCGTTCTCGCTGCTGGTGTCCAACCTGGGCCTGACCAAGTTGATTGCCTTCTCGATTCCGGTGCTGACCGCGATCTATCCGCCGTGCATCGTGTTGGTGGCGCTGAGCTTCTGCAAAGACTTCTGGCATGAGCACGGCCGGATTCTCGGTCCGGTGATGCTGGTGTCGTTCATCTTTGGCACCATCGACGCGCTGAAAGGCGCCGGTCTGGCCGACTGGATGCCATCGCAACTGGCGCACTTGCCGCTGAGCGAGCAGGGCCTGGCGTGGCTGGTGCCGTGCGTGATGACCCTGGTGGTTGCAGTGGTTTGCGATCGCCTGCTGGGCAAGCGCAGCGAAGCGGTTGCCTGACCCGCCATAAGCGGGTCTTCAACGCTTGAACAGAAATGCCCCGTATCAATCGATACGGGGCATTTTTTATGCGCGTCAGGCAGTGTCTTTTTCCCTAGGCTAACGTCGAAGGGTTGCCGAAATCTCAATGTGGGAGCGAGCCTGCCCGCGAAAGCGGCGTATCGCGCAACATTGATGGCGGCTGACACACCGCTTTCGCGAGCAGGCTCGCTCCCACAAGTAATCAGTGCGTGTACACACCTCACAAGGAATTGCATGTCGTTCATCCAAGCCAACCTGATCCACCTGCTCGCGGCCGTCTGGTTCGTCATCTGCTGGGGCGGTTATACCCGTTATGCCTCTTGGAAGGGCCGCGATACAGCATGTCTGGCGAGTGTGCTGCACCTGTACCGCGAAGACTGGATGCGTCGCATGTTGCTGCGTGACAACCGCATCGCCGACGCCAGTGTGATCGGCAATCTGGAGCGCAACGCTTCGTTTTTCGCCTCGAGTACGCTAATCATCCTCGCCGGTATTCTCACCGTGCTTGGCGCGTCAGAGCGCGCGGTGTCGTTGTTGGCGGATATTCCGATGGTGCAACAGGCGTCGCAGGGTATGTCGGAAATCAAACTGCTGTGTCTGGCGATGGTGTTCGTCTATGCGTTCTTCACCTTCAGTTGGTGCATGCGGCAGTACAACTTCGCGGCCGTGTTGGTTGGCTCGGCGCCGATGATCGGTGAACGACATGTTTCCGAGCAGGAGCGCAAGGCCTTCGCTGCGCGGGCGGCGCGGGTGATTTCGATGGCGGCCAACCAGTTCAACTTCGGGCTGCGCTCTTACTACTTCGGCATGACCATGCTGGCCTGGTTTGTCAGCCCGTGGCTGTTCATGCTGATGAGCGCCGGGGTGGTATTGGTCTTGTACCGCCGAGAGTTTCATTCCGACGTTCTCGATGTCATGGTCTATACCCCTACAGAAGCCCCCATTCCCGAGACAAACAAAGAGGTCGCTTGATGAGTATTCCGTTCTGGTGTGTGTTTATCACTGCGCTGTTGATTTATATCGCGCGTATGCCGGTGGGCAAGGCGATGAAAGAGCAGGGCGGTTACAACAACCACCTGCCGCGCCAACAACAAGCGCAACTGACCGGTTACGGCGCGCGGGCGCTGGCGGCGCATCAGAATACGATTGAAGCGTTCATGTTGTTTGCGGTCGGCGTGTTGATGGCGCACACCACTCAGACGGCAGGATGGCTGATCGATACATTGGCAATCGTTTTTGTTATCGCGCGGATCCTCTACTTGTGGCTCTATCTGGCCGACCAGCCCAAGCTGCGCAGCCTGGTTTGGGTAGTTGGCGTACTGTGCTCGCTGTTACTGATGATTAGTCCGACTTTTAGAACTGTCTTGCTCTAAGTCGAGCCTGGCGCTAAATGACAGGCAAAAGAAAACCCGCACTTGGCGGGTTTTCCTTTTTCTGCAGCAAAAAGCGAATTATTGCTTCTTGGCAGCTTCTTCTTGTGCAGCAGCGTTCGATTCAGCCTGAGCTTTGGCAGCTTCGGCGTTTTCTTTCGCAGCGTCGTTCACTTTATCCTGAGCTTTGTTCATGTCTTGCTGAGCTTGTTCAGCGTGTTGGTTGGCATCTTGAGCTTTGTCCTCGGATTTTTTATCGCAGGCAGCGAGACCGAGGGAAGCGGTCAACATCAAGGCAATAGCAAAAGTCTTACGCATGGGGTGTTTCTCCTTATGGAAAATAACTACTGGCCTTAAGAACTCGGCGCTACAGGTTAAGTTCCTCATTTCTTTCAGATATATAAGTTTGTTTTGCTACGGAACTTTTGGTCTGTTCGCTACTACTGGCCAATGGCTTTAACGAGAGTAATTATCATATGGCTGAAAACCCCGTTTTTGAGCGCGCGACGCGATTTCTTTCAGCGTTAAGACACTGTCAGGTACTTGGTTTGCGAGTACATGAAGCCTCCAGCGAAGGGCTCACGGTGGTCCTGCCTTATAGCCCGCAAATAGTCGGTAATCCGCAGACCGGGGTTATTCATGGTGGCGCAATTACCTCGTTAATGGACACCGCTTGCGGGATGTCAACGCTCTGTGTGTTGCCGGAATTCGAAGTCTGCCCGACCCTCGATTTGCGCATTGACTATATGCACGCCGCCAAACCGAACAAAGACGTCTATGGCTTCGCCCAGTGCTATCGGGTGACCACCGATGTGATCTTCGCTCGCGGTTTCGCCTATCAGGACGATCCCGAACAACCCATCGCCCACGTCGTCGGTACATTCATGCGCATGGGTAAGGGGCTCAAAGGCACCAAAGGCTTTGGCGGCGTGATCAAGGGAGAAGGGCAATGAGCGACGACCTGAAGCTGCAGTTGCAGCAGGCTCACGCTCAGGGCGATTACGCGCCGCTGTTGCAGTTGATTCCCTACGCCGGGCTGATCGGCATCGAATGCTCACGCGTCGGCGATGAACTGTTGTTCAAGCTGCCGGCGAACAAGGACAACATTGGTAACCCTTTATTGCCGGCGATCCACGGCGGGGTGATTGCCGGGTTCATGGAGCTGGCCGCCGCCCTGCATCTGTTGATCTTCACCGGCGCACCAGGTGTGCCAAAGATTATCGACTTCTCCCTGGATTACCTGCGTGCCGGGCAATTCCGCGATACCTGGGCCAAGTGTCAGGTCTGCCGCCAGGGCCGGCGCGTCGCCAACGTCGCGATCACTGCCTGGCAAAGCACGGAAAGTGAACCGATTGCCACTGCACGTGCACACTTCAAAATTGATGAGCCCTTGAAATCCTGAACAGCGCCCCAAACTCACAAGACAACCCGCCGCCGACCATTTCGGGTCGTGGCCACTGCCATCTGATTGGAGTTTGATGACCATGAGTGTGGAAACTCAAAAGGAAACCCTGGGCTTCCAGACCGAGGTGAAGCAGCTGCTGCACCTCATGATCCATTCGCTGTATTCCAACAAGGAAATTTTCCTTCGCGAATTGATCTCGAACGCCTCTGACGCTGTAGATAAATTGCGCTTCGAAGCCCTGGCCAAGCCAGAGTTGCTTGAAGGCGGCGCTGACCTGAAAATCCGTGTGAGCTTCGACAAGGACGCCAAGACCGTCACCCTCGAAGACAACGGTATCGGCATGAACCGTGACGATGTGATCACCCATTTGGGTACAATCGCCAAATCGGGCACCGCCGATTTCATGAAAAATCTTTCGGGCGATCAGAAGAAAGATTCGCACCTGATCGGCCAGTTCGGTGTGGGCTTCTACTCCGCCTTCATCGTTGCCGACCAGGTTGACGTGTACAGCCGTCGCGCCGGCACTCCAGCCAGCGAAGGCGTGCACTGGTCGTCGAAAGGCGAGGGCGAATTCGAAGTCGCCACCATCGAAAAAGCAGAACGTGGTACCCGCATCGTCCTGCATCTGAAAGCGGCAGAAGACGAATTCGCTGATGGCTGGCGTCTGCGCAACATCATCAAGAAGTACTCCGACCACATCGCTTTGCCGATCGAGCTGCCGAAAGAAGCGGCTGCTGCCGAAGGCGAAGAGGCTCCGGCCGTTGAGTGGGAAACCGTCAACCGCGCCAGCGCCCTGTGGACCCGTCCGCGCACTGAAGTGAAGGACGAGGAATACCAGGAGTTCTACAAGCACATCGCTCACGACTTTGAAAACCCGCTGGCCTGGAGCCACAACAAAGTCGAAGGCAAGCTCGAATACAGCTCGTTGCTGTACGTGCCGGCCCGCGCCCCGTTCGACCTGTACCAGCGTGAAGCGCCGAAAGGCCTGAAGCTGTACGTGCAACGCGTGTTCGTCATGGATCAGGCCGAGTCGTTCCTGCCGCTGTACCTGCGCTTCATCAAAGGCGTGGTCGATTCCAACGACCTGTCGCTGAACGTGTCGCGTGAAATCCTGCAGAAAGACCCGATCATCGATTCGATGAAGACTGCGCTGACCAAGCGCGTGCTCGACATGCTGGAAAAACTGGCGAAGAACGAGCCTGAGCAATACAAAGGCTTCTGGAAGAACTTCGGTCAGGTCATGAAAGAAGGCCCGGCAGAAGACTTCGCCAACAAGGAAAAAATTGCCGGTCTGCTGCGTTTCGCATCGACCCAAGGCGACGACGGCGAGCAGATCGTCGGTCTGGCCGACTACCTGGCACGCGCCAAGGAAGGTCAGGACAAGATCTACTACCTCACCGGCGAAACCTACGCGCAGGTCAAGAACAGCCCGCACCTGGAAGTCTTCCGCAAGAAAGGCATCGAAGTGCTGCTGCTGACCGACCGTATCGACGAGTGGCTGATGAGCTACCTCAGCGAATTCGACGGCAAGACCTTTGTCGACGTGGCACGTGGTGATCTCGATCTGGGCAACCTGGACTCGGAAGAGGACAAGAAGGCCGCAGAAGAAGTCGCCAAGTCGAAAGAAGGTCTGGTTGAGCGTCTGAAAACCGCGCTGGGCGATTCCGTGGCTGAAGTACGGGTTTCCCATCGTCTGACCGATTCGCCGGCGATTCTGGCCATCGGCGAGCAGGATCTGGGTCTGCAAATGCGCCAGATCCTCGAAGCCAGCGGGCAGAAGGTGCCGGATTCGAAGCCGATCTTCGAATTCAACCCAAGCCACCCGCTGATCGAGAAGCTCGATGGCGAGCAGAGCGAAGAGCGTTTTGGCGACCTGTCGCACATCCTCTTCGACCAGGCTGCGCTGGCGGCGGGTGACAGCTTGAAGGATCCGGCCGCTTATGTGCGCCGTCTGAACAAGCTGCTGGTTGAACTGTCGGTTTAACCAAGTTGTAGAAAAGCCCGCTTCGGCGGGTTTTTTCATTCTGGTGTTTAACAAATCAGGAGTCAGAAATGAGCCAAGTCACTGTACGTTCCGTGGTCTATCAGATTGACGGCCAGCCTTATGAAGGTCGTCTGGCGTTCGACGTCGAGCACAAAGGTGCGCGTCCGGGTTTGTTGATGGCGCCGAACTGGATGGGCGTCAGCGCCGGTGCCGAAGAGATCGCCAAGTCGGTGGCGGCCGAGGGCTACGTGGTGTTGATCGCTGACGTTTATGGCCAGGCCGTACGTCCGCAGAACGCTGATCAGGCGGGCGCGGCGATGATGCCGTTGAAGGATGACCGTGCGCTGCTGCGCAAGCGTATGCAGGCGGCGTTTGAGCAACTTCAGACGCAGGGTGAGGCGGCGGTTGATACGTCGAAACTGGCAGTGTTCGGTTTCTGCTTTGGTGGTTGCTGTGCGCTGGATCTGGCTCGCACGGGGGCGGCGGTGAAGGCTGCGGTGTCGTTCCACGGTACGCTGGATTCGCCGAATCCTGCCGATGCGCAGAACATCAAAGGCTCGGTTCTGGTGTTGCACGGTGCCGCAGATCCGTTGGTGCCGAAAGAGCAGTTGCCAGCGTTTGAAGATGAGATGAACGCGGCGAAGGTCGATTGGCAGTTGCTGAGCTATGGCGGTGCGGTGCATTCGTTTACCGATCCGCATGCCAATGTGCCGGGCAAGATGATGTACGACGCGAAGACCGCCAAGCGTGCGTTCAAGTCGATGCATGATTTGCTGGATGAAGTGTTCAAGGGCTGAAAAGCGAAGAGCCCCTCACCCTAACCCTCTCCCAGAGGGAGAGGGGACTGAATGGGGGATGCTTGGGAGTGACGCCGACTTGAAAGGGCTGTGCTGAATCCATAGTCGCCAAGACTTTTCAGGTCGATGTATGACGCAAGATACCTCGGTCGGCTCCCTCTGCCTCCGGGCGGTCCGACGTTTCGGGAGGGCAGGGTGAGGGTGCTGATGGTGGACGCTCAACCAATGCGCCGACCTGATAGGGCATTACCGAATCCATAATCGATAAGGTCTTTCAGGTCGGCGTATAACCTGAGACCACTCGGTCGGCTCCCTCTCCCTCCGGGAGAGGGCTGGGGTGAGGGTGCTTTTCAGCGCGGCAACTCGATCCGGTCAACTTCCCCCGGCACCGTCGGCCAGTCCCCGGCCGCCCATTTACGCCGTGCTTCATCAATCGCCGCCGGATCGCTCGCGACAAAATTCCAGTTGATCCGCCGTGGCCCGTCCAATGGCGCACCGCCAAATACCACGGCATGCACATCGCTTTCGGCAAACAGACTCATCTCTTCCCCCGCCGGCAATACCACCAACGCATGCGGCTCAATCGCTTCGCCATTCAATTGCGCATCCCCACTCAACACATAAACCGCCCGCTCTTCATGCTCGGTCGGAATCAGCAAAGTGGTCGCGGTTTGCATGTTCACTTCCGCATACAACGTAGGAGAAAGCACCGGCACCGGCGATTCCAGGCAAAAGCCTGACCCGGCAATCATGCGGATCTGTACGCCAAGGTTATCGCTGACCGGCAATGTCGCTGCCGGGTGATGGCTGTAATGCCCCGGGCCTTGCTCGTGATCCTTGGGTGACGCCAGCCAGATCTGCAAACCGTGCATCGTGAAACTCTGGTCCCACAACGGTTCCGGTGTGCGCTCGACGTGTGCAATCGCACTACCAGCGGTCATCCAGCTGACGTCACCGGCACTGACCACCTGATCCGAGCCAAGGCTGTCCTTGTGCTGGATCTGTCCTTCAAACAAATAGGTGAGCGTCGACAGACCGATGTGCGGGTGCTGTCGGATGTTCATGCCTTTGCCCGTCGGATAAACCGTTTCGAGCATGTGATCAAAAAACACGAAAGGCCCGACGCTGCGACATTTGGCTGACGGCAGCGGGCGCAGAATCGGCTGCCCTTCAACGTCTTCGGCGCGTGGGCGGATGATCAGAGGTTGCGTGTCCATGGTGCATTCCAGGCTGAGCGGGTGATGCCAGAAGCATAACCCGCTGCTGGCATGAGGAGGGTTACTGGCTATCGAAGCCTTGTGGGGCGTGGGTTTCGATGCTGACGTCGGTGGTCGTCATCAGTTTGTGAATCGGGCAACGGTCGGCAACGCGCAGCAATTCCTCGCGCTGGGCATCGGTCAGGACGCCTTTGAGAGTAAGGGTGACGTGCAAGACGTATTTACCTTTTTGCTCTTCGCTGTTGTCACGTTTGACGTCGACACCGACGCCGGTCAGCGGGATGTCTTTCTTCTTCGCGTACATCTTCAGGGTCAGCGCTTTGCAGGCGCCGAGGGCCGCATCGAAATAGTCGTGCGGCTCAGGTGCCGAGCCTTCGCCGCCGGCCGTTTTTGGTACATCGGCAAACAGTTCGTGGTCATCAATCTGTACGGTGTGACGAAAACCTTCAGCGGAGACGGTATTGACGGTAACGGTCATGTGAACCTCACTGGCAGTAGGAAAAGTCGCTTCGATCAAAAAAGACCTTGCAGTTATAGAGCATTCCCACCGGTACGCGTTCCACTTTCCTGCGGGATGAACCCTTGTTGTCGGGGCGCGGTCTAGGCTATGCCTACTTTCTGGAGATTACTTGTGTCCCTGTATCGTTTGAGTCTTGCCTGTTTGTTGGTGTTTGCCGGCAACGTCAGTGCCCGCGAATACACCTACAGCGATGCGCACCTGCATTACGTCGATTTTTTCCAGGAAAGCGCGGGCATGGCGAAATTGCTGACGGCCATGCAGGACAATTCCATCGAGCATGTGATGATTTCCGGCATTCCGGTTGCTAAGAAGTGGCATGAGGACGAACCCAAGCGCCCGCGCTATTACGCTGGGGATGACGCCGATGCTTACTGGTATAGCGCGACTGACGTGATTGTCGCCGACGCCGTGCAAAAACTGAGCGCAGAACAACGCCCGTACTTTCATCCGTTTCTTTCCGGATTCAACCCGAACGACAAGAACTCCGCCGCGCACATCCAACGCATGCTCGATCTGTATCCGGGGCTGTGGCAGGGCATCGGCGAGGTGTTCACCCGCCATGATGACCTGACAGCGCTGACCTCTGGCGATACGCCGCGCGCCAACAACGAAGCGATGACCAAGATCTATCACCTGGCAGCCGAGAACGATCTGCCGGTGTTGCTGCATTCCAACATCACCTCCAAGCGTGAGAAGAATCCGCTGTACCTGAAGGAAATCGAAGAACCGCTGCGTAATCATCCGCACACGCGATTCATCTGGGCCCACGCGGGGACCAGCGCGGAGATTCATCGACATCAGACCCAGCTGACATTTCTGCTGCCAACCCTGACGCGTATGCTTGAGGCGTATCCCAACCTGTTTATCGATCTGTCCTGGAGCATGCTCACGCCGTATCTGCTGGACGAGCAGGGCAAACCGCGACCGGAATGGCTGGCGTTGGTCGAGAAATACCCCGAACGCTTCATGCTTGGCTCCGATGTGGTAGGGCGTTTCAATAAGCTCGGTCAGGAAATACACAGCTTCAAGCCGTTCCTTGATGCCCTGCCGGAGAACATTGCGCAAAAGGTCGCGAGAGATAACTTCCTGGCTATCTTGCCGCGAACGGAGTTCAAGTCCGGCAAAACCACGCTGAATCGTTAATGCCGACGGTTCGAAGGATCAAGGCCTTTTGATATCGCCTTTTCGTCTTACGCAAATTTTCACCGGGCCGATACCTTCTAAAGCAACCAGCTGCAGGGTTGATGCAGCGCTTTTGGAAGGAACCAGAGCAATGAGTATCCGTAGTCTCAATATTGCCCCGCGCGCCGGCCTCGGTTTTGGCTTGTTGGCGTTGATGGTATTTGCCCTTGGGGCGTTCGCTTTATTGCAAATGTCGAACATGCGCGCGCAGTCCGACGAGGTTGATAACAACTGGCTGCCGAGTGTCATGGCAGTCGGTGAGATGAGTCAGGACATGCTGCGCCTGCGCGCGCTGACCATGCGTCTGTTGCTCAATCGGGATCCGCAGACGCTCGAACAGAACGTTGCCAAGCTCAATGAATTACGCGGTGTGCTCAGTGAGGCCCAGCAGCGTTATGACGTGCTGATCGTACTGCCCGAGGAGCGCAGGCTGTTCGACCGCTTCAAGGTTGCCGAGCACCAGTATCTGGAGTTTCAGGCACAGGTCATGCAGTTGTCGGCGCAGAATCGGGTCGAGGAGGCC
The DNA here is from genome assembly GCF_004011755.1 of Pseudomonas sp. RU47. Lineage (GTDB taxonomy): Bacteria > Pseudomonadota > Gammaproteobacteria > Pseudomonadales > Pseudomonadaceae > Aquipseudomonas. The sequence continues at coordinate 1,866,732 of NZ_CP022411.1, forward strand.
GCGACCATTCTCAATGGGCAGATGAGTCCCTTGGCCGATGAAATCGCAGTGCTTTTGCGCGAGCTGGTTGAGCTGAATAAACACAATGCCAATCTCGCCACCGAAGCAGCGCGGCTGGTGTTTACCAATTCGCGGGTTTGGGTCGGGGTGATGATCGGCGTTACCGCGCTGATCACCATAGGCCTGGCCCTGCTGCTGACGCGCAGCATCGTGCTGCCGCTGGCGCAATCGCTGGGTGTCGCCGAGGTGGTGGCCGGTGGTGATCTGACTGGCGATATCAGCATCAGTGGCAAGGACGAGCCGGCGCGACTGCTGCACGCACTCAAGAGTATGCAGCACAACCTGCGCGACACGATTCGGCAAATCTCCGAGTCCTCCAGCCAGTTGGCCTCGGCGTCGGAGGAGCTGAGTTGCGTCACGGAAGACGCTACGCGCGGGTTGCACCAGCAGAGCCTGGAAATCGAACAGGCGGCTACGGCGGTCAATCAGATGACGGCCGCAGTGGAGGAAGTGGCAAGCAATGCCGTGGCCACCTCCGAGGCGTCTCGTGAATCCGATCGCATTGCCCAGCATGGCCGCGAGCAGGTGCATCAAACGGTGCTGTCCATTGAGTCGCTGGCCGATGATGTGACAGCCAATGCGAGTCAGGTGGAAGATCTGGCGCAGAAGGTCTACAGCATCAGCAAAGTGCTGGATGTGATTCGTTCGATCGCTGAGCAGACCAATTTGCTCGCATTGAATGCCGCGATTGAGGCTGCTCGCGCCGGTGATGCCGGGCGTGGGTTTGCGGTTGTAGCGGATGAGGTGCGGGCGTTGGCCCATCGCACGCAGCAGTCGACCCGGGAAATCGAGCAGATGATCGGCGGGATTCAGCAGGGCACCGATTCGGCGGTGAGTTCGATGCAGCAGAGTAATGTGCGCGCGCGTTCGACGCTGGAGCTGGCCAAGGCGGCCGGGACTGCACTTGAAGAGATCGCCTCGGCGTTCACGCTGATCAACGAGCGCAATCTGGTGATCGCCAGTGCCTCGGAGGAGCAGGCAGCGGTGGCGCGTGAGGTGGATCGCAATCTGATGAACATTCGTGATCTGGCGATGCAGACCTCGGCGGGGGCTAATCAGACCAGTGCGGCGAGTCAGGAGCTGTCGCGGTTGGCGGTGGATTTGAACAGCATGGTCGCCAAGTTCTCGGTTTGAGGTTTGCCTTCAAAAGCCCCTCACTGTAGAGACCGGTACATCCTTTACAAATTAGACCGGGGACATCGTTTACACCTTTACAGGCTTGAAACGCGTTTGGCGCCGCTTTCAAGTCTGCCTAAACAGTGGCTGCAAAGGTACAGCTCCCAAGCGTCATCAGCCACTTCCTTCAGCGCGATGTCCTCTCCAATCAGAGCCTCTCCTAGAAAAATCAGCTGTCCTTTCCATTTAATTTCCCCATTTGACCGAACCTTGCGTACTTCAACATCGGAACCGTATTCAAGCGCAGGCAAGTAACCGGGATAAGCGCGTGTCGACGGGCTATAGACAGATGCCGGTGGTTTCATGCCCAGCGCGGTGTGCGGTCGGTGGTGGTTGAAGTCTTGGATGAATTCCTGAAAAGCCAACTGCTGGCGCACCAGATTTTCCGCCGGTGGCACTGCTGCCTTTAGCGTTCGATGCATCCGTTCATGTCGACCATTTTGGTCGGGACGGCCAGGCGTAATCGTTTCGACATGGATTCCAAGCCTGATGAACCAAACCGATAACTTCGAAAGTCGCGCCAGACCTGTCGATGCGAAAGGAGCGCCATTGTCAGTGCGGATCACATCCGGCAGCCCATATTCTCGAAAAGCCCACTCGAAGCCTTCCCGCGTCGGCGCTCCGTGCGTACTGGGCAAAGCGCGACAGACGAATAAAAAGCGGCTCATCTGATCGGTTATGGTCAGCGGATAGCACCAATTACCGTCCTGCATTTTGAACTGCCCTTTGTAATCAGCACACCAAGTCTGGTTGGGCGCGTCGACCGGACGCAAATGTGTTGGAGCACGGGGACGCGGGGGATAGGGCCGTCGCGCCACCACCAAACCAGCTTTCTTCAACCACTCCCCGGCGGTGCTCGCGGCCGGCCAGTGGATATCCGGATCGGAGACGCGTAGACGATCAATGATCTGTTTAGGTCCCCGATCGGGGTGCTCGTTTTTCTTGGTCAGCAGCGTGGCAATGATTTCGTCGGGCGTTTGATGAGGACAGTTCAACGGCTTGCGCGATTGCTCTTTCAAGCCATCTACGCCCAACGCTGCGTATCGTTCCAGCCACTTGTCGATGGTTGGACGGCTGACGCCATAGCGCCGGCTTAACTGGCTCTTGGTGTAACTGCCGCCAAGCCAGTCGCTGACTAACTTCACTCGTTGATCCATTGGGGACTCTTGATTCCAGGGCATGGTCAGCACCTCCTGACCATGATTAATACCTGTAAACCATGTCCCCGGTCTCAAACGTAAAGGATGTACCCGGTCTTTACCCACCCTAACCCTCTCCCAAGGGGAGAGGGGACTGACCGTGGGGAATTAAAGAGCTACGCCGACCTGACCATTCTTTGGTGAATCCATAATCGACTCGATCTGGCAGGTCGATGCATAGCGCCTGACATCTCTGTCGGCTCCCTCTCCCTCGGGAGAGGGCTGGGGTGAGGGGCGAGCCAGGCACAAGTCTCCAATCCAGCAGGCAAAAAAAAGCCCCGCATTTCGCGGGGCTCTTTGTTCTTGCGGCGGATCAGCTGCCTTTAACGGTTTTACCGTTGACGGTGCCGTCCTGGAGCATGATGTTGTACTCCTTGCCGTCGGTTTCAACCTGTTGCAGGCGAACCAGCAGGTAATCCCAATCCTTGGCGAACCACAGCACGGTAGTGCGCTTGCTTTGTGTCGGGTCGCGTACGCGCTCGACCTTGATCGCATCGATCTTGCCAGCCTTGGTCTCGACTTTTTCCGAGCCCAGCACGCGGAAGTCATAGGTATCGACTTCACCATCATCGACCACTTGATAGCTCATGGTCTTCTTGCCGGCAGCGACGTCATGCTGCAGTGCCAACTGATAGGTGGACTTGTCGACCATGCCACGGTTCAGCGGGATCTTCACCGCGTCGCCACGGTCGGTACCGGTGACCATTTTGCTGTTCCAGTCGAAATCCAGATCAGCCTTTTTCGCCTTGCCCAGACCGCCACGTTCAAAGTGGTAGGACTGCGGCAGCAAAGTGTCTTTGTCCAGGGTCAGGGTGCTTTCTTCCGTCAGGCTGGCGATCATCATCGAGGCCTTGAAGCTGAGCTTCCAGACGCCGTTGGCTTCCTTGACCAGGCTGCGCTCGGCGGTGCCGCTCATTGGCAGTTGCTTCCAGTCGGCGGTGTAGCTGGCGGAGAACGGTTGAAGGTCCGCTGCCTGCGCGAAGGGCAGGGCGAGCAGAGCGCAAGCGAAGAGCAGGGCGCGACGCATAATATCTCCTAGTGTCGAATCAAGTGGCCGCTGGCCGCGAGTAACTGGCCATCCAGTAAAGCACCGTGTTCACCGAGTGCCAGTCTGCCCTCGGCGAACCAGCGAACTGCCATCGGGTAGATCAGGTGTTCCTGAACGTGTACTCGCTGCGCAAGACTCTGCGGCGTGTCGTGCAACTCTACCGGTAATACTGCTTGTACGACCAGTGGTCCGCCATCGAGTTCCTCGGTGACGAAGTGCACGGAGCAGCCATGCTCAGTGTCGCCGGCCTCCAGCGCGCGCTGATGAGTGTGTAACCCTTTGTATTTGGGCAGCAGCGACGGGTGGATGTTGAGCAGGCGACCCTGGTAGTGGCGAACGAAATCAGCGCTGAGAATGCGCATGAAGCCGGCCAGCACCACAAGTTTCGGATTGAATTCGTCGATCAGTTCGATCAGAGCAGCATCGAAGGCCTCGCGACCTTCGAATGCCTTGTGATCCAGCGAGCGGGTAGCGATACCCTCGTCACTGGCGCGTTGCAGGCCGTAGGCGTCGGCGCGATTGGAAATCACTGCAGCGATGCGGACCGGGTTGTCGCCGGTCCGCGTGCTGTCGATCAGAGCCTGCAAGTTACTGCCGGTGCCGGACAACAGCACCACGACATCACAGGTTGCGGACATTAATGAGCCTTAAGGTTCTGCAGGTCAACCTGGGCAGCGCCTTCGGCAGCGGCAGCGATCTGACCGATGACCCAAGGCTGTTCGCCGGCGTCACGCAGGGTGTTCAGGGCCACTTCAACGTGCTCCTGAGCCACGCAGATAACCATGCCAACGCCGCAGTTCAGCACGCGATGCATCTCGGTTTCGTCAACGTTGCCTTTTTCCTGCAGCCAGTCGAATACCGCCGGGCGAGTCCAGCTAGCCACGTCAACCACCGCCTGAGCGCCTTTTGGCAGAACGCGCGGGATGTTGTCGAGCAGGCCGCCACCGGTGATGTGGGCCATGGCTTTGACGGCGCCGGTGTCTTTGATCAGCTTGAGCAGCGGCTTCACGTAGATGCGGGTCGGGGCCATCAGCAGGTCGGTCAGCGGTTTGCCGTCGAGCTGGATGTTTTCGATGTCGGCACCGGAAACTTCGATGATCTTGCGGATCAGCGAGTAGCCGTTGGAGTGCGGGCCGGACGATGGCAGCGCGATCAGCGCGTCACCGGTGGCGACTTTCGAGCCGTCGATGATTTCAGCTTTTTCCACGACGCCGACGCAGAAGCCGGCCAGGTCGTAGTCTTCGCCTTCGTACATGCCTGGCATTTCAGCGGTTTCACCGCCAACCAGCGAGCAACCCGACAGTTCGCAGCCAGCGCCGATGCCGGTTACCACTTGGGCAGCGGTGTCGACATTGAGTTTGCCGGTGGCGTAGTAGTCGAGGAAGAACAGCGGCTCGGCGCCGCAAACCACCAGGTCGTTGACGCACATGGCAACCAGGTCGATGCCGATGCTGTCATGCTTGTTCAGGTTCAGCGCCAGACGCAGCTTGGTGCCAACGCCGTCGGTGCCGGACACCAGCACTGGCTGCTTGTAGCCGGCCGGGATTTCGCAGAGGGCGCCGAAACCGCCCAGGCCGCCCATGACTTCCGGGCGCGCAGTGCGCTTGGCGACGCTCTTGATGCGTTCGACCAATGCTTCACCGGCGTCGATGTCTACACCGGCGTCCTTGTAGCTCAGGGAGGGTTGCTTGCTCATGATCCAGGCCTTTAGGGGAGGGGATTCAGGGGTAACGACCGAGTTCAGCGGGAACTTCGAAATCGTGGGGGCGATGGCCTCACGCGAGTTTCGAGGTGCCCGGCTGTTGCCGGTCTGCGAAGGCGCGCGATTTTATCAGGCTTGAGGGGCAGCGGCCATCCTCGCACCGACGGGCAGGGCCATATCAGCGGAAATTTTTTGCAATTGAGGTGTATGAACGCCTGTATAAGGTGGGGCGATTAACCGTCTATCGTTATCACTGTGCAAAAACTTACCGCTGTCGTGTGAATGTTTGGTGCTGGCAGATTGTCACAGCCTTGCTCAACCGGTTCACGCGGCGTGTTCCAGCCGCTCCTGTCGACGGGAATTCTCCATGCGTTTTTGTAAATTGTTGTTTGTGGGTTGTTTGTCTCTGATCAGCCTGGCGAGTCACGCCGAAAACCTCAAAGGCCTTTATCAAGTGCGCGAGCCGGTCAACGGTCAGGCGCCGGAAGAACGTGATCGCGCCACGCAGGCAGCGCTCGATACCCTGGTGTTGCGCCTGACCGGTGATCCCAAAGCCCCGCAGAGTCCGGGGCTGGCGGCGATTCGCAAGGATCCGCAGCAAATCATCAGTCAGTTCGGTTTTGATGCCGGGCCACCGGAGGTGCTGAAGGTCGATTTCGATCCGGCGACCACCGAGCAGGCGTTGCGGCGTGCCGGGTTGTCCGTGTGGGGCGCCAGTCGCCCGTCGATTCTGAGCTGGTGGCTGAATGATTCGGCTGAAGGTTCGAGTCTGATCGGTGATGGTCAGGCCGCTGCGGCGCCGTTGCGTACGGCTGCGCAACACCGCGGCTTGCCGTTGCGTTTGCCGCTGGCTGATTTGAGTGAGCAGTTGGTTGCCACTGCGCCAGCGCTTGAGGGCACGGATCCGGCGCCACTGCGCGGTGCTTCGGAGCGCTACAACGCTGACGCCTTGCTGGCGGTGCATGCCCGTGAAGAAGGCGGGCAGTGGCAGGCCAAATGGCACTTGTGGCTGGGCGATCAGAAAGAGGCGGGCAGCGTGCAGGGCGCCGATCAGGCTGCTGTCGCTGACGCAGTGATGCTGGCGGTGGCTGAGCGGCTGGCGCCACGTTTTGTCGCTAAGCCTGGCGCTTCGGGGCAGCAAACCCTGGAAGTGCAGGGCATGAATCTGGAGCATTACGCGGCGTTATTGCGGTTACTCGAACCGTTTGGCGTGCGTCTGCAAAGTGTTGATGGCGATCGTATCGTTTATCGGGTCAATGGCAGTGCCGATCAGATGCGTGCGCAGTTGTCGCTGGCCAGGTTGCAGGAGTTGCCCGCCGAAGCACCCGCCCCGGTGGCGGCGCCGCAGCCAGTGGCTGGCGGCGCAACACCTGTCGCGGCGCCAGCCCCGACACCGGCAGCACCATCGTTGCGGTTTCGCTGGTAAGTCTTTCTTTATATAGAAGCAACAGGAGTGGTAAATGGCCGATACGCGGCGTTGGTTCTGGCTCGGTGGGGTTGTCCTGCTTTGCGCGTTTGTCTGGTTGCTGCACCCGATCCTCACGCCGTTTCTGGTGGCGCTGCTGCTGGCCTATCTGTTCGATCCGCTGGTGGATCGCCTGGAGCGGCTTGGTTTGTCGCGAACCTGGGGCGTGATCGCGGTGTTTGCTCTGTTCACCTTGATCGTCACGGCGCTGATGCTTGTGCTGGTGCCGATGCTCGCCAAGCAGTTGCTGCGTTTGTACGAACTGGCGCCGCAAATGCTCGATTGGCTGCAGCACACGGCAGTGCCGTGGGCGCAGTCGAAGCTGGGGTTGTCGGACGGTTTCTGGAAGTTCGATAAGGTCAAGGCTGCGATCAGCGAGCACATGGGTCAGACCACCGATATTGTCGGCGTGGTGCTGAGTCAGGCCACGGCGTCGAGTCTGGCGCTGATCGGCTGGCTGGCCAATCTGGTGCTGATCCCTGTGGTAAGTTTCTACCTGTTACGCGACTGGGACGTGATGATGGCCAAGATCCGCAGCCTGCTGCCGCGTGATCGGGAAGAGACCATCGTATCGCTTGCCGGTGAATGTCATGAGGTACTGGGCGCGTTTGTTCGCGGTCAGTTGCTGGTGATGGTGGCGCTGGGCGTGATCTATGCAGCGGGCCTGATGATTGTCGGTCTGGAGCTGGGGCTGTTGATCGGTTTGATCGCGGGTCTGGCGGCGATCGTGCCGTACATGGGCTTCGTGATCGGTATTGGCGCGGCACTGATTGCCGGGTTGTTCCAGTTCGGTGGTGATCTGTATCCGATGGTCGGGATCGTCGCGGTGTTCATGGTCGGTCAGGCGCTGGAAGGTATGGTGCTGACACCATTGCTGGTGGGTGATCGTATCGGTCTGCATCCGGTGGCAGTGATCTTTGCGATCCTGGCCGGCGGCGAGCTGTTCGGTTTCACTGGCGTGCTGCTGGCGTTGCCAGTGGCGGCGGTGATCATGGTGCTGGTGCGCCATGTGCACGACTTGTACAAGGACTCCGACATCTATAGTGGCGTTGACGATCCGCAACTGTAATGGCGAAGGGCGGCCCGGCGAAGAGCCGGGTTGGCCCGTGTCCTGCAGGTGCTGGCGCCAAAGAATCTGCCATAAAACCAGTGCATTAACGCAAACCTTTGATTTTGCTTGGACTCTGTCGCATTGTGCGCTCAGCTTCACGGGTATAAACTTCGCAAACTTTACACAGAGGCCACTAACGGTTCCTTGAGAACTGTTCAGTCAGCATGAAACCGATTCAGCTGCCCCTAGGTGTGCGTCTGCGTGACGACGCCACCTTCATCAACTACTACCCAGGCGCCAATGCCGCTGCACTCGGCTATGTCGAGCGTCTATGCGAAGCCGACGCCGGCTGGACAGAAAGCCTGATCTACCTGTGGGGCAAACACGGCGTAGGGCGTACGCATCTGTTGCAGGCGGCGTGTCTGCGATTCGAGCAGATGGGGGAACCGGCGGTGTACTTGCCGTTGGCCGAGTTGATGGACCGCGGCGTCGAAATCCTCGATAACCTCGAACAGTACGAACTGGTTTGCCTGGATGACTTGCAGGTGATTGCCGGCAAGGCTGACTGGGAAGAGGCGATGTTTCATCTGTTCAACCGTCTGCGTGACAGCGGTCGGCGCTTGCTGATTGCCGCTTCCACCTCTCCGCGTGAATTGCCGGTCAAGCTGGCTGACTTGAAATCGCGACTGACGCTGGCGCTGATTTTCCAGATGCGCCCACTCTCCGACGAAGACAAATTGCGCGCTCTGCAATTGCGCGCGTCGCGTCGCGGTCTGCACCTGACCGATGAGGTCGGGCATTTTATTTTGACGCGTGGCACCCGCAGCATGAGTGCGCTGTTTGACTTGCTTGAACAGCTCGATCAGGCCTCTTTGCAGGCTCAACGCAAGCTGACCATTCCCTTCCTGAAAGAAACGCTAGGCTGGTAACGGCGCGGCTTTCAGCGTGTTTCGGCATATTTCAGGCGCCAGAAAATCCGCTTTCCTGCGCAATGTGCAGGCCGCGTATCGGTTCAAATGGGCTTAAGCGCTTAGATGTAAACGAGAAACCGGGAAGTCACAAAAAGATCGATTGAATTTGCAAATGAGACTGATAGCGGGCATAGTCTCGGCTTCTTTACAACTATCAGCCACGGTCGTGCCCATGCTAAAGCGCTTCGCACCCCTCGTGCCTCTCGCACTCGTCACCCTGTTGTACGGTTGCGCTGCTCATTCTCCAGTCCAAGAGCAGCCTCAACAGGTTAAAAATTCTGCCACGGCTCAGTCTTCCGTTATTTACCAGGAAGAGCTGGACACCGAAAAAGAACTCAACGAATTCAATGGCAAGAAGCCTTATCAGCTTCCTGTTCTGGCCGACAGCATCCTCGAACGCGGCATGTCCCTGATCGGTACCCGTTACCGTTTCGGCGGTACCTCTGAAGCCGGTTTCGATTGCAGCGGTTTCATCGGCTACCTCTTCCGTGAAGAGGCCGGCATGAACCTGCCGCGCTCCACCCGCGAAATGATCAACGTGGATGCGCCGCTGGTCTCGCGCAGCAACCTTGAGCCGGGCGATCTGCTGTTCTTCGCCACCAACGGTCGTCGCGGTCGTGTCAGTCACGCCGGGATCTACCTCGGTGACAACCAGTTCATCCACTCCAGCAGTCGTCGCAGCGGCGGTGTTCGCATCGACAGCCTGGGTGACAGCTACTGGAGCAAGACCTTCATCGAAGCGAAACGCGCTCTGGCCAACGCTCCGACTGTAGTCACTGCTCGTAAGTAATCCCCCCGTTGTCGCTGCGTTCGCGGCGACAATCGGGCTTCCGGCAACGGAGTAGACGTATACTTTACAAGGTGAAGTTAAAGTCTTACTTGAAGTTTGCCGCGTAGCCGCTAGAATCCTGAATCTATATTGATGGCAAACCGCCTGCGTGCTCACGCAGGCGGTTTTCTTTTCTGTCCATCGGCAGAAAAAGCCGCAGCCAGATCAGGATGTTCTGCTTATGACGATGTCGGCCCGCCTCACATTGATGCTCTGCGCAGCGCTGCTCAGCGCCTGCGCCAGTCGCACGCCGCCACCTGCGCCGGTGGTTCGTGCCCCGGTCGTGTTCGGCCCCTCCCAAGCTTTTTCGCCTGCTGCTGAAGACGTGCTGTTTCGCGCGCTCGGTCTGGTCGGCACGCCTTATCGCTGGGGCGGCAACACGCCGGATTCAGGGTTTGATTGCAGCGGGCTGATCGGTTTTGTCTACCGTGATGCGGCGGGCATTTCTTTGCCACGTTCGACGCGTGAGCTGATCGTCATGCAGGCACCGAATGTCGGCAAGGAAGGCTTGCAGACCGGCGATCTGATCTTCTTCGCCACCAATGGCGGCTCGCAGGTCAGTCATGCGGGGATCTACGTCGGCGAAGGGCGCTTTGTGCATGCGCCGGCCACGGGCGGCACGGTGAAGCTGGACAGCCTGTCGAAGGCGTATTGGCAGAAGGCTTATCTGAGTGCCAAGCGGGTGTTGCAGCCGGAGCATTTGGCGCATAACCCGTAGTAAAAATCGCAGCCGTTCTAATGTGGGAGCGAGCCTGCTCGCGAAAGCGGTGTATCAGTCAACTCAATGGAGGCTGACACTATGCATTCGCGAGCAGGCTCGCTCCCACAGTTGTTTCAGGTCACATTCAACATCACTTCGTGGCTGAGACTCGCCAAACCTTATTGCCAACATCATCCGCCACCAGCAAGCCCCCCTGCTGATCGATCACCACGCCCACCGGGCGGCCCAGTGCATTCTCATCCTTGTCGAGGAACCCGGTCAGCACATCCACCGGTGTGCCACTCGGCTTGCCGCCGGTAAACGGCACGAAAATCACTTTGTAGCCACTGTGCGGTTTGCGATTCCATGAGCCGTGCTGGCCGATAAAGGCACCTTCCTTGAACTGCGCCGGCAGGTTGTTGCCCTCGGCGAACGTCAGGCCCAAAGACGCAGTGTGCGGCCCGACGGCGTAATCCGGGGCAATGGCCTTGGCCACCAGATCCGGGTTTTGCGGCGTAACGCGGACATCGACATGTTGGCCGTAGTAGCTGAACGGCCAGCCATAGAAACCACCGTCCTTCACAGAGGTGATGTAGTCCGGCACCAGATCACTGCCGATCTCGTCACGTTCATTCACTGCCGTCCACAGCGCGCCACTGGTGGGTTCCCAGGCCAGGCCATTGGGGTTGCGGATGCCCGAGGCAAAGATCCGGTGATTGCCGGTCGCCCGATCAACTTCCCAGATCGCGGCGCGACCTTCTTCCTTATCCAGACCATTTTCGCCGACGTTGCTGTTCGAGCCGACCGTGACGTACAGCTTGCTGCCGTCCTTGCTGGCGATGACGTTTTTGGTCCAGTGGTGATTCAGCGTGCCGCCAGGCAAATCGACAACCTTGATTGGCTGCGACTTGATCTCGGTCGCGCCCGGTTCGTAGTTAAAGCGCAGCAAGCGATCGGTATCGGCGACGTACAGATCGTTGCCGACCAGCGTCATACCGAAAGGTGAGTTGAGGTTTTGCAGGAACACTGTGCGCGTCTCAGCGACGCCATCGTGGTCGGCGTCACGCAGCAAGGTGATGCGGTTTGGGCTGGGCACGCCAGCGCCGGCCTTGCCCATGACCTTCTTCATGACCCAGCCGCGAATCCCGCTGCTGTCATCCGGTTTTGGCGGGGCATTGGTTTCCGCCACCAGCACATCGCCGTTGGGCAGCACATACAACCAGCGCGGATGATCGAGGCCTTCGGCGAACGCTGCCACCTGGGTGCCAGCCGCCGCTGTCGGTTTGCCGCCCTCGGGCCAGCCGATCGCCGGGGCGATGTTCACCGTCGGGATCAGGGTCTTGTTCGGTTCGGGCAGCTTCGGCGACGGGCCGGTGCCGTCGGAGACTTGCAGGCTGGAGGTCTCACCGCAGGCGGCGAGCCCTCCGGCGAAGGCGATGACAAAAACGAGCTGGGGCTTGCGCATTGCTGATCTTCCCTATGAATGCATTCCTAATCATAGAGGAGGGCGCAAGCCCGATGGTTCAACTGCTCAGCTGCGGGCTTCCTTGAACAGCACGGCGATGCCCGGGTGATAGTTGCCCGCTTCGCTGCGCAACTTGCGGTAGGCGTAAGGGAAATACCAGGCGACCGCGCAGGTGTGTTCCTTTTGCAGATCGTCGACCATGTCCTGCAGCTCTTCGGGGCTGGCGCTGTGCTGGGTTTTTTGCGGCGCGATAAACAGGCAGCCGAGCTTGAGATCGCTGGCGTAGCTGATGCGTTTGGCGTCGTTGGTGATATCGAGCAGGGCTTGGGTCAGATTCAGGTTGGTGACCTTCGGCCAGCGCTGAGTGGCCTGGATAAAGGCGCGGTCTTCGGCGCCGGCAAGAAACAGATCGGCGCGAGCGTTGCGCTCGCCTTCTTCGTTCTGCTTGCGCGTGGGAGTTTCGTTCAAGGTCACCAGCTCAGCCATCCAGGCCGCCGCCGAGAGCAGTCCGAGATTGGCTTTCTCGTCATGCCAGTAAGGGGTATCGCTGTCGCCGCGCACGGCGTTGTAACGGTCGATACAGTCAAACCAGCGTTCGAGCACCGGGCGCAGGAATTCCAGGCGCGGGTTGCTGATGATCATGCCTTGCATCGTCATCGTCCTTTATTGTTGTGGTGGGCTTTTCGGGAAAAGCATGGCTCTTTGATATCACTTGTATCAGTGTGGCACAAGATTGGCGGCAGATAATTGATTGGCGGCAGTTATTCGCCCGATGGCCGCCTCTTTAATTGACGCTCCACCCCCAACCCTCTAACCTTCGCGGCTTGTTTCAGGTGCTCTGTGACCTGCGTCGACAGAGTGAAACAGGGAAGCCGGTGAGGGTTGTCTTCAAGCGAAGAACTACCACGATCCCGGCGCTGCCCCCGCAACGGTAAATGAGTGAAAGCTGCGCCTTGAGCCACTGCCTCGAAAGAAGCGGGAAGGCGCGCAGTCAGGCCAACGCCGCTCATGAGCCCGGAGACCGGCCTGATCCATCCAGCGGCATCACGGTGGGCGATGCCAGGCTTTTTGCCGTCTATTCTTGTGCCTGCCCGCCGTTTTCCAGCCTCAACGGAGAGCTCCCCTATGACTGATTCCCCCGAGCGCGACGAACGCCATCTGGCGCGTATGCAGCGCAAAAAAGCCGTGATCGACGAACGCATCGCCAACTCGCCTGACGAGTGTGGCCTGGTGCTGGTGCTGACCGGCAACGGCAAAGGCAAAAGCAGCTCGGCGTTCGGCATGCTCGCCCGTGCCATGGGCCACGGCATGCAGTGCGGTGTGGTGCAGTTCATCAAGGGCCGCAACAGCACCGGCGAAGAGTTGTTTTTCCGCCGCTTCCCTGAGCAAGTGCGCTTTCACGTGATGGGCGAAGGCTTCACTTGGGAGACCCAGGATCGTCAGCGCGACATCGCCGCCGCCGAAGCCGCGTGGGCCGTGTCCCGCGAACTGCTGCGCGATCCGTCGATCGGTCTGGTGGTGCTCGACGAATTGAACATCGCTCTCAAGCACGGCTACCTCGATCTCGATCAGGTGCTCAGCGATCTGCAGGCGCGTCCGCCGATGCAGCACGTGATCGTCACCGGTCGCGCGGCCAAGCCGGAAATGATCGAGATGGGCGATACGGTCACCGAAATGGGCATGCTCAAACACGCCTTCCAGGCCGGCATCAAAGCGCAGAAAGGCGTCGAACTTTGAATCAACCACGTCACTGCCCGGCGGTGCTCATCGCCGCGCCGGCTTCCGGTCAGGGCAAGACCACCGTCACCGCCGCGCTCGCCCGTTTGCATCGCAATCAGGGGCGCAAAGTGCGCGTGTTCAAATGCGGCCCGGACTTCCTTGATCCGATGATTCTCGAGCGCGCCAGCGGTGCGCCGGTGTATCAATTGGACATGTGGATGGTTGGCGAGCAGGAGAGTCGTCGTCTGTTGTGGGAAGCCGCTGCCGAGGCGGATCTGATTCTGATCGAGGGCGTGATGGGCCTGTTCGATGGCACGCCGTCCAGTGCCGATCTGGCGCGGCACTTCGGTGTACCGGTGCTTGGCGTGATTGATGGGACGGCCATGGCGCAGACCTTTGGTGCGTTGGCTCTAGGTTTAGCGAAGTATCAGCCAGATCTGCCGTTTGCCGGTGTGCTCGCCAATCGCGTCGGCACCTTGCGCCATGCGCAGTTGCTCGAAGGCAGCCTCACGGAGGGGCTGCGCTGGTACGGCGCGTTGTCCCGCGAAACAGGCATCGAACTGCCGAGCCGGCATCTCGGCCTGGTGCAGGCCAGCGAACTGAATGACCTCGATGTGCGTCTCGACGCCGCTGCCGACGCTCTCGCCAGCAGCTGTGAGGTAGCCCTGCCACCGGCGGTTGAGTTCGCCGCGCCTGACATCATCGCTGTCGAGCCGCTGCTGAAGAATGTACGAATCGCCGTCGCCCGTGATGAAGCGTTTGCCTTCACCTATGGCGCGAGTCTCGATCTGTTGCGGGCGATGGGTGCTGAGTTGAGTTTCTTCTCGCCGATCCGCGACACGCAATTACCTGAAGCGGACAGCGTGTATCTGCCCGGTGGTTATCCGGAGTTGCATCACGTTGCGCTGGCGCAGAACACCGCGATGGTTGAAGCGATTCGTGCGCATCATTCAGCGGGTAAACCGTTGCTCGCTGAATGTGGCGGGATGCTGTATCTGCTCGATTCGCTGACGGACGTTGAAGGCACTCGCGCCGAATTGGTTGGGTTGCTCAAAGGCGACGCGGTGATGCAGAAGCGTCTGGCGGCACTGGCCCTGCAAGCGGTCGATCTGCCGGAAGGTTCGCTGCGTGGGCACACTTATCATCATTCCCTGACGACTACCGAACTGGCGCCGATTGCACGGGGTTTGAGCCCGAATGGTGGGCGTGGGGCCGAGGCGGTTTATCGGGAAGGGCGGATGACGGCCTCTTATGTGCACTTCTATTTCCCGTCGAATCCTGTGGCTGTCGCAGCATTGTTTGCACCGTCCCTTGAGGACGCTATCGCGAGCAGGCTCACTCCTACAGTGGGCGATGTCGTGCCTGACGAAATGCAATCCCCTGTGGGAGCGAGCCTGCTCGCGAAAGGGCCATGACCGACAACGCATTCTCCGAAGCCGAGCGCGAAGCGGTTTATCGAGCCATCGCCGAACGCCGCGACATGCGCCACTTCACTGGCGGCACGGTCGAGCCGGATCTGCTGCGCCGACTCTTGGAAGCCGCCCACCAGGCCCCAAGCGTCGGCCTGATGCAGCCCTGGCGTTTCATCCGTATCAGCGACCGAGCCCTGCGCGGGCAGATCCAGAACCTCGTGGAAGAAGAACGCGTGCGCACCGCTGAAGCCCTCGGCGAGCGCAGTGACGAGTTCATGAAGCTCAAGGTCGAGGGCATCAACGATTGCGCCGAAGTGCTGGTCGCCGCGCTGATGGATGATCGCGAAAAGCACATTTTCGGTCGTCGCACGCTGCCGGAAATGGACATGGCGTCGTTGTCTTGTGCGATCCAGAATTTGTGGCTGGCCTCGCGCGCCGAAGGCCTCGGCATGGGCTGGGTCTCATTATTCGAGCCGCAGGCGCTCGCCGATTTGCTGAAGTTGCCCGAAGGTGCCAAGCCTCTGGCCGTTTTATGTCTGGGCTCGGTCAAGGAATTCTATCCGGCGCCGATGCTGGTACTCGAAGGGTGGACGCAGGCGCGTCCGCTCAATGAGTTGCTGTACGAAAATTATTGGGGAGTGAGTCAATGAGTGTGGCGTTGTTGAGTGTCGCCGCGGTGGCGCTGGATGCGCTGCTCGGTGAACCGAAACGCTGGCATCCGCTGGTGGCGTTCGGCAATTTTGCCGGGCGCATCGAGCAACGTTTCAACGCCGGTGGTCGTGGTTGGCGCAGCCATGGCGTCACCGCGTGGGTGATCGCGGTGCTGCCGCTGACCTTGCTCGCCACGGCGTTTTCCTGGGCGCCGTACGTGGGCTGGGTCGTCGAGATTCTCGCGTTGTATTGCGCCCTCGGCATGCGCAGCCTCGGCGAGCATGTCGCGCCAGTGGCTGCTGCCTTGCGCGCGGAAGATCTTGAAGAGGCGCGCAAACGCGTCGGCTATCTGGTCAGCCGCCAGACCGATGAACTCGACAGCACCGCCGTCGCCCGCGCCGCCACCGAATCGGTGCTGGAAAACGGCAGTGACGCGGTGTTCGCCGCGCTGTTCTGGTTTGTCGTGGCGGGTGCGCCGGGCGTGGTGCTCTATCGCTTGAGCAATACGCTCGATGCGATGTGGGGTTATCGCAACGAACGCTTCGGACGTTTCGGTTGGGCGGCGGCGAAAATCGACGACGTGCTCAACTACATTCCTGCGCGTCTGGTGGCGTTGACCTACGCGCTGCTCGGCAAAACCCGACTCGCGTTGAAGTGCTGGCGTACGCAGGCGCCAAAGTGGGACAGCCCCAACGCCGGCCCGGTGATGGCGGCCGGAGCCGGAGCCTTGGGCGTGGAGTTGGGCGGCCCGGCGATCTATCACGGCGAACTGCACGAGCGGCCGCAACTCGGCGAAGGCGCTCCAGCGGATGCCGATTCCATCGACCGTGGCTGGCAATTGGTCCAGCGCGGCGTATGGTTATGGCTGCTGATTCTTTGCGTGGGGGCTGAATTCTATGCTTGAGCACGGTGGCCGGCTGCGCAAGGCGGCACTCGATTACGGCATTGCCGAGGCGGACTGGCTAGACCTGTCCAGCGGCCTCGCGCCGTGGCCGTTCCCGATCCCCGAAATCCCGCTGCGCGCCTGGGCGCGTTTGCCGGAAACCGATGATGGTCTGGAGCATGCTGCGTGCGATTACTACGGTGCCGCGCAAGTGCTGCCGGTGGCCGGTTCGCAGATGGCCATTCAGTTGCTGCCGCGCTTGCGCCGCGCCGGCAAAGTCGGCGTGTTGTCACCGTGTTATGCCGAACATGCCGAAGCCTGGCGCCGCAGCGGTTACATCGTGCGCGAAGTGCTGGAGCAGGAAGTCGAATTTTTTCTCGATAGCCTCGACGTGCTGGTGGTGGTCAACCCGAACAACCCGACCGGTCTGAGTCTGACCCCGGCACGATTGCTCGACTGGCACGCGCGGCTTGCCCGGCGTGGCGGCTGGCTGGTGGTCGATGAAGCTTTCATGGATAACACGCCGCAACTGAGCCTGGCGCCGCATGCGCATCAAGTCGGGCTGATCGTATTGCGTTCGTTCGGCAAGTTTTTCGGTCTGGCCGGGGTGCGTCTGGGCTTTGTGCTGGCCGAGCGCAAGTTGCTCAAGCTGCTCGCCGAACAGGTCGGGCCATGGGCGGTGAGTGGGCCGACGCGGGTGCTCGGGCAAGCGTGTCTGCAAGACACCGAAGGGCACACACGCCAACGGATTCGCAGTGATGAGGCCAGTGAACGGCTGGCAGCGCTGCTTGAACGCTACGGCTTCAAGCCGCAGGGTGGTTGCGCGCTGTTCCAGTGGCTGATCACCGAACACGCCGAGGTGTTGCACGCATTCATGGCCCGTCGCGGCATTCTCCTGCGCATCTTTACCCACAACAGCAGTTTGCGTTTTGGCCTGCCTGCCGACGCGGCTGAAGAGGCGCGTCTCGAACAGGCTTTAATCGCTTTCGCCAAGGACCACGCATGACCACCCTGATGGTGCAGGGCACCACTTCCGACGCCGGTAAAAGCACACTGGTGACGGCGCTGTGCCGCTGGGCGACGCGCCAGGGCGTGGCGGTCGTACCGTTCAAACCGCAGAACATGGCGCTCAACAGCGCGGTGACCGCTGATGGTGGTGAGATCGGCCGCGCGCAAGCGGTGCAGGCGCAAGCGGCGTTTCTTGAACCGCACACCGACATGAACCCGGTGCTGCTCAAGCCGAACAGCGACACCGGCGCGCAAGTGATCATCCATGGTCGCGCCGTGACTTCGATGAATGCCGTGGCGTATCACGACTACAAAGCCATCGCGATGAAAGCGGTGCTTGCGTCCCACGAGCGGCTCAGCGCTGCGTATCCGCTGGTGATGGTCGAAGGCGCGGGTTCGCCGGCGGAGATCAATCTGCGTGCCGGCGACATCGCCAACATGGGGTTTGCCGAAGCGGTGGATTGCCCGGTGCTGCTGATCGCGGACATCAATCGCGGCGGGGTTTTCGCCCATCTGGTCGGCACCCTGGAGTTGCTCTCGCCAAGCGAACAGGCGCGGGTCAAAGGTTTCATCATCAATCGCTTCCGTGGCGACATCGCCTTGCTGCAACCGGGCCTTGACTGGCTGGAACAGCGTACCGGCAAACCGGTGGTGGGCGTATTGCCCTACGTGATGGATCTGCATCTGGAAGCCGAGGACGGCATCGATCAGCGCCAGACCGACAAGGCTGAGCAGGTGTTGAAAGTGGTGGTGCCGGTGCTGCCGCGCATCAGCAACCACACCGATTTCGATCCGCTGCGCCTGCATCCGCAAGTTGATCTGCAATTCGTCGGCCCGGGGCAGGCGATTTCGGCGGCTGACCTGATCATTCTGCCGGGCTCGAAAAGTGTGCGCAGCGATCTGGCCTATCTGCGCGCCAATGGCTGGGATACGGCGATCTCTCGGCACTTGCGTTACGGCGGCAAAGTGCTGGGGATCTGCGGCGGTCTGCAGATGCTCGGTGAGCAGGTGCATGACCCGCTCGGCCTCGAAGGCGCGCCGGGCACGAGTGCCGGTTTGGGCTTGCTGGCGTTCGAAACCACACTTGAAGCCGAGAAGCAGTTGCGCAATGTGCGTGGACGGCTGGCGCTGGAAGATGCCGACGTCAGCGGTTATGAAATTCATGCCGGCGTGACCAGCGGACCGGCGTTGGAAAACGCTGCGGTGCATCTGGATGATGGCCGTTGCGACGGTGCACAGAGTGTTGATGAGCAGGTATTCGGCACCTATCTGCATGGCCTGTTCGAATCGCCGGCGGCGAGTGCGGCGTTGCTGCGCTGGGCCGGGTTGAGCGATGTGCAGGCGGTGGATTACCACGGCTTGCGCGAACGCGATATCGAACGGCTGGCGGATCTGGTGGAGAAGTATCTGGATACGGATCTATTGCGTCGACTCTGTGGGATTTGAGTTGCCTGGGCTGGCCTCTTCGCGAGCAGGCTCGCTCCCACAGTGAATGCGGTTAGCCATACATTTTGAGTACAACTCATAACCCTGTGGGAGCGAGCCTGCTCGCGAAAGCGGCGGCTGCCTCACTTGAATTTTCCTGGATGAACCCATGCTCCAACTGATCCTCGGCGGCGCCCGCTCCGGCAAAAGTCGCTTGGCGGAAAAACTCGCCAGCGATAGCGGCCTGGCTGTGACCTACATCGCCACCAGCCAACCGCTGGACGGTGAAATGAGCGCCCGCGTCGCCCACCACCGCGCGCGCCGTCCCGCCGAATGGGCGCTCATCGAAGAGCCGCTGGAGCTGGCCCGCGTCCTGCGTGAATCCGCCAGCGCCGAGCGTTGCTTGCTGGTCGATTGCCTGACCCTGTGGCTGACCAATCTGCTGATGCTCGATGACGCCGAACGCCTCGCCGCCGAGCGCGAGGCCTTGCTCGAATGCCTGGCGTCTTTGCCGGGTGAAATCATTTTTGTCAGCAACGAGACCGGAATGGGTGTTGTACCGCTGGGCGAATTGACTCGCCGCTACGTCGATGAAGCCGGTTGGCTGCATCAAGCTCTGGCCGAGCGCTGTCAGCGTGTTGTCCTGACCGTTGCCGGCCTGCCCCTGACTCTGAAAGGACCTGCGTTATGACTCAAACCTGGTGGCTGAACCCGTGCAAACCGGTCGATCTCTACGTCGTTGAGCAAGCGACGGCGCGACAGCAGCAATTGACCAAACCGGCCGGTTCCCTCGGTCGACTGGAATCGGTCGCGGTGCAACTGGCCGGCCTGCAAGGCCAGGTCAAACCGACGCTCTCGCAAGTGTGGATCGCGATTTTTGCCGGTGATCACGGCGTGGTCGCTGAAGGTGTTTCGGCGTTCCCGCAGGAAGTCACCGGGCAGATGCTGCTCAACTTTGTCAGCGGCGGTGCGGCGATCAGTGTGTTGGCGCGGCAGCTTGGCGCGCAGCTGGAAGTGGTCGATCTGGGCACGGTGAATCCCGCGCTGAACCTGCCGGGTGTGCGTCATTTGAACATTGGCGCGGGTACGGCGAACTTCGCTCAGGGTGCGGCAATGACTCAGGCTCAGGGCGAACTCGCCTTGCAGGCCGGTCGCGACAGTCTGTTGCGGGCGAAAGCGGCGGGCGCGCAGTTGTTCATCGGCGGCGAAATGGGTATTGGCAACACCACCGCGGCGAGTGCCTTGGCTTGTGCCTTGCTCGATTGCCCGGTGGCGCATCTGACCGGCCCCGGCACCGGGCTGAATGCCGAAGGTGTCAGCCATAAAGCACAAGTGATCGAGCGTGCGTTGGCATTGCACGCGGCACAGCGTGGCGATGCGTTGCAGACCCTGTGCAATCTCGGCGGTTTTGAAATCGCCGCGCTGGTCGGTGCGTATCTGGCAGCGGCTCAAGAAGGCGTGGCGGTGCTGGTCGACGGTTTTATCTGCACGGTCGCGGCGCTGGTCGCGGTGCGTTTGAATCCGGCCTGTCGCGAGTGGCTGTTGTTCGGCCATCGCGGTGCCGAGCCGGGCCATCGTCATGTTCTGGAAACCCTGCAGGCCGAGCCGTTGCTGGAACTCGGTTTGCGTCTGGGCGAGGGCAGTGGCGCTGCCCTGGCGGTGCCTCTGTTGCGCTTGGCTTGTGATCTGCACGGGCAGATGGCGACATTCGCCGAAGCAGCGGTAGCGGATCGTCCGGCATGACCCTGCAACTGGATCTGCTGCGCCATGGTGAAACTGAGCTCGGCGGTGGTTTGCGCGGCAGCCTCGACGATGCGCTGACCGAAAAGGGCTGGACGCAAATGCGCGCGGCCGTGGTCGAGGGCGGGCCGTGGGATCGGATCGTCAGTTCGCCGTTGCAACGTTGCGCGCGGTTTGCCGCAGAGCTGGGTGAGCAACTGAACCTGTCAGTGCATCTGGACAAGGATCTGCAGGAACTGCATTTCGGTGCGTGGGAAGGGCAGAGCACGGCAGCGTTGATGAAGACCGATGCTGAAGCGCTGGGGTTGTTCTGGGCCGATCCGTATTCGTTTACGCCGCCGCAGGGTGAACCGCTCAGCGAGTTTTCTTTTCGAGTGCTGGCGGCCGTTGCGCGCCTGCACAGTGCTTACGCCGGTGAGCGGGTGTTGCTGATCAGTCATGGCGGCGTGATGCGTTTGTTGCTGGCGCAAGCGCGAGGGTTGCCGCGCGAACAACTGCTCAATGTCGATGTCGCTCACGGCGCGTTGTTTGCGCTGACGATCGAAACTGATGGTTCGCTCAAGGAAGGTCACTGACATGTTGCCGCTGTGGATCGCCCTGCAATTTCTCAGCAGCCTGCCGATTCGTTTGCCGGGGATGCCCGAACCGGAACAGCTTGGGCGGTCGCTGCTGTTTTATCCGCTGGTTGGGCTGCTGTTTGGCGTGATCCTGTGGGCGTTGAATCTGGCGTTGGCGGGCGCGCCGTTGTTGTTGCATGCGGCGCTGTTGCTGACGGTGTGGGTGTTGCTCAGTGGCGCGTTGCATCTCGATGGCCTGGCCGACAGCGCCGACGCCTGGCTCGGCGGTTTTGGTGATCGCGAGCGCACGCTGACGATCATGAAAGATCCGCGCAGCGGGCCGATTGCGGTGGTGACGCTGGTGTTGGTGTTGCTGCTCAAGTTCGCGGCGCTATTGGCGCTGATCGAGCAACAGCAAGGCCTTGCGTTGATCATCGTGCCGTTGCTCGGGCGGGCGGCATTGCTGGGGTTGTTTCTGACCACACCGTATGTGCGCGCGGGCGGGTTGGGGCAGGCGTTGGCGGATCATTTGCCGCGCAGGGCTGGTTGGTGGGTGTTGGGCTTCAGTGCGTTGGCCTGTGTGTTGATTGCCGGGTTCAGTGCCGTCGTTGCGCTGGTGATTGCTGTCGGTGTGTTTGTCTGGCTGCGGCAGGTGATGATGCGGCGGTTGGGCGGGACGACCGGTGATACGGCGGGGGCGTTGCTGGAATTGCTGGAGATGGTGGTGCTGGCTGGATTGGTTTTGGTCTGACAGTTTTGGATTGTCTGTGCTGGCCTCTTCGCGAGCAGGCTCGCTCCCACAGGGGATCGCATTGCAAATGGGGGAGCGAGCTTGCTCGCGAAGGCGGCCTCACCGGCAGCACAATGTTATGGGTAAACTCATCTGTAACTTGATTTAACACAGTCGCGGGTATATACACGCATCATGCTTCCATCTCAGTGTTTGTGCACCAACCTGCGTCGCGCCGCTCGTGGCGTCAGCAGGCATTACGACGGCGCTCTCGACGGCTTCGGGATCAACGTTGCCCAGTATTCTTTGCTGTGCAATCTGCAGCGTCTGGATCAACCGAGCATCTCGGAACTCGCCGAAGCCATGGGTCTTGATCGCAGCACTCTCGGGCGCAATCTGCGGGTGCTGGAAGGCGAGGGGCTGGTGGCGCTGGCCGAGGGTGAGGACATGCGTAACCGCATCGTCAAACTCACCGAAACCGGCGTGCAACGTCTGGCAGCAGCACTGCCGGCCTGGGAGGCAGCGCAGCAGCGGTTGATCGATCGACTGGGCGCCGAGAAGCGTGAAACCTTGCTCAGATTGCTGGATGAACTGGCCTGAGGCCGGTTTTTTCCAAACTCAAGCGGGTATATACCCGCAAGCGGAGAACAACAATGACATCGATGTGGCGTACGTGCGGTTGGGTGTTGGTGGGGAGTGCGCTGATCCTGGCGTTGTCATTGGGCGTGCGACACGGTTTTGGCTTGTTTCTGTCACCGATGAGCGCGCAGTTCGGCTGGGGGCGCGAGGTGTTTGCCTTCGCTATCGCTTTGCAGAATTTGATCTGGGGCCTGGCGCAGCCGTTCACCGGGGCACTCGCTGACCGCTTCGGTGCGGCGAAAGTGGTGCTGATCGGTGGTGTGCTCTATGCCTTGGGCCTGGTGTGCATGGGCCTGTCGGATTCGGCGATGACGCTGTCGCTGAGCGCTGGTCTGCTGATTGGTATCGGCCTGTCCGGCACGTCGTTCTCGGTGATTCTCGGTGTGGTCGGCCGTGCCGTGCCGCCGGAGAAACGCAGCATGGGCATGGGCATTGCCAGCGCCGCCGGTTCGTTCGGCCAGTTCGCCATGTTGCCGGGCACCCTCGGATTGATCGGCTGGCTCGGTTGGTCGGCAGCGCTGTTGGTGCTGGGCCTGTTGGTGGCGTTGATCGTGCCGCTGGTGAGCATGCTCAAGGACAAGCCGCTGCCGGTACTCGGCCATGAACAAACGCTGTCCGAGGCCCTGCGCGAAGCCTGTTCGCATTCGGGTTTCTGGTTGTTGGCATTCGGCTTTTTCGTCTGCGGTTTTCAGGTGGTGTTCATCGGCGTGCACCTGCCGGCCTACCTGGTCGATCAGCATCTGCCCGCCAGCGTTGGCACCACGGTGCTGGCGTTGATCGGATTGTTCAATATCTTCGGCACCTACACCGCTGGCTGGCTCGGCGGACGCATGTCCAAGCCACGCTTGCTGACCGCGTTGTATCTGTTGCGCGCGGTGGTGATCGTGCTGTTCCTGTGGCTGCCGGTGACGACCACGTCGGCCTACCTGTTTGGCATGGCGATGGGTTTCCTGTGGCTGTCGACGGTGCCGTTGACCAACGGTACGGTGGCGACCTTGTTTGGTGTGCGAAACCTGTCCATGCTCGGTGGCATCGTGTTCCTGTTCCATCAGCTCGGCTCGTTTCTGGGCGGCTGGCTGGGCGGGGTGGTGTATGACCGAACCGGGAGTTATGACTTGATCTGGCAAGTGGCGATTCTCTTGAGTCTGCTGGCGGCCGCGCTGAACTGGCCGGTGCGTGAGCGGCCGGTCGCACGTCTGCAAGCCGCTGCGAGCGCCGTATGAGTCAACTCTGTTCGCGAATCGTCATCAGCGCACTCGGCGCCGCATTGCTGGCGCTGGTGTGGTGGGGCTGGCAGCAGGGTGGTCTGGCCCTGATGCAGTTGGGCATGAGCATTTGCTAGAAACAGGCATGGCGAGTAACGTCAAACTCTGACGACTGCTCAAGGATGTTCGACATGCTGATGCGCTGGTGTGCTGTTCCCGCGTTGTTGATGGCGTTGACTGGTTTGGCCAAGGCCGCTGACTGTCCCGAATTGCTGCAAGGCTCGCTGCCCAAGCTGCGAGCCAAGGAATCCATCGATTTGTGCAAGCAGTACGCCGACAAGCCGTTGGTGGTGGTCAATACCGCGAGCTTCTGCGGTTTCGCGCCGCAGTTCGAAGGCCTGGAGGCGCTGCATAAGCGCTACGAAGGTCAAGGGCTGGAAATGCTCGGTGTGCCTTCCAATGACTTCAAGCAGGAGTCCAAGGACAGCGCCGAGACCGCCAAGGTCTGTTACGCCAATTACGGCGTGACGTTCACCATGACCGAGCCGCAGAAGGTTCGTGGTGATGACGCGACGCATCTGTTTCAAGTGTTGGCGGCACAGAGCAGCGCACCGAAGTGGAATTTCTACAAATACGTAGTCGATCGCCAGGGCAAGGTCATCGCCAATTTTTCCAGCCTGACCAAGCCTGATGATCCGGAATTTATCGCCGCGATCGAGAAGGCCATCGCCTCGAAACCGCTGAAGCCTTGAATCCGAAGGCCGGCGATGATTTTGTAGGAGCTGCGGCACGCTGCGATCTTTTGACTTTAAAAAACAGATCAAAAGATCGCAGCCTCGTTGCACTCGACAGCTCCTACAGGTCGCACAAATTTCAGGCATAAAAAAGCCCCGCCTCTGCAAAGAGAGCGGGGCTTTATTGTGGGCGAGGGGTCAGCCTCGCCATGCAGCATCAGAAGCGGTAGGTCGCGCCGACACCGAAACCGTTTGCCGAGTTTTCATACTTGGCGTCGTAGGTCTGGCCACGATTGTTTTCGTTGCGGATCTTCACCGACTCTTCCTTCAGGTACGAGTAAGCGACGTCGATGGTCAGGTCGTCGGTCGGGCTCCAGCCGGCACCGATACTGAAGATAGTGCGGTCGCCAGTCGGAATGCGTGGCGAACGGTCTTCGTTATTGGTCGGCGACTGGTCGAAGGTCAGGCCGGTACGCAGTACCCATTCCTTGTTCAGCTGGTACGAAGTACCCACGGCGTAAGCCCAGGAGTCATGCCAGTTCTGGTCTTCGTTGATCGAACCGAACTGGCCGGCCAGCAGCGGCTGAACGCCAGAGTTTTTCACGGTGATTTTTTCCAGCTGGCTCCAACGGGTCCAGGTGGTACCGGCATACACGTTCCAGCGATCGTTGATCGCCTGGGTAACCGAGAGGTCGACCGATTCAGGTGTGGTGATCTTCAACGAAGCGTCGTACTTCTGGCTGGAGCCCAGGCCGACTGCGGCCAGTGCGCCGTAGTTGACCTTGGTGTTGCCTTCGAGCTTGTAGTCGACTTTCGAGTGATAGGTCAGGCCCACGCGAGTGGTGTCGGTGGCTTGTACCAGCAGGCCGACGTTGTAGCCCAGTGCGGTGTCGTCACCCTTGATCTTGACCTTGCCGTCCGGCAGGGCTTGAGTGATCGACAGGTTGGATTCCAGCGCACCGTCAATGCGGTTGATGGTTGGGCCGAAACCGATCGACACTTTGTCGTTGAATGCGTAGCTGACGGTCGGTTGGAAAGTGATGACTTGCACTTCGGACTTGCTGCCGAAGTAACGGCCGGCAAAGCCGTTTTCATAATCCGTGATCAGGCCGAACGGCACATAAACGCCGAGGCCGAATGCCCAGTGCTCATCGATCGGTTTGACGTAGAAGCCCATAGGTACAGCGGTGAGGGGCACCATGTCGCCTTTGTTGCTGCCGCCATTGGGGCTGGAACTGGCATTGCTGATATCGGTGTGAGCATCGACAACGGCTACACCACCGGTAACCTGTTCGCGCTTGATGCGCGACATGCCGGCAGGGTTGCCATAAACAGTGCTTGCGTCGTCGGCAGAAGAAGATCGCCCGGCAAAACCAGTCCCCATCCCACTGATGCTTTGTTCGTTGAGGGCAAAGCCGGCCGCGAAAATTTGCGTGGAGGCGAGGGTAACGGCGAGGCTAAGGGTGGTTTTGAGCATGACTTTTTTCATTATTAGAACTCCTGGTGATCACCGGGGCGAAAATTACCAACATTTTCGTCCCAGCGCCATAGTCCGTATGCCTTGAGTTAGAGCGGTTTTGTAGGACAATCAGACCAGATTCGCCACCTGTTGGCAGATCTTCGGAAACCGGTCGGTCAGCACGCGACCTGATTCACCGGTGAAACACAGGTGCGCCATGCGTAAGTGAAATCACGCAGACGACCCTGGGGTTGAAAGGTCTGGCGCCAGATACGCGCCATTGCGAGCAAATCGTTCGGATCGGGGAGGGTGGGGTTTTGTTCTTCAACCAGTAGCCAGGCGATGGCGGTGGCGTAACGCAGATTCACCGTCAGTTCCAGGTGTGGGCCAGTCAGGAATGCATGCTGACTGGCGAGGCCGCGAACCAGGCTGGCGCGTTCCGGATCGAGCGCCAGATAGTCATCCCACAGGGCTTGATGGCGATGCTCGGCGATGCGGTAGAGGCCGTGGCCACGACGGTCATGCAGGGCGGATCCGAGGGCTGACTGACTGGCGGCGATGCCCAGCAGCAATGATTCGGCGGTGGCGCAGTGACGTCCCAGATAGATCAGCGTTGGACGGATCACATATCGACACAGTTCGCTGGCAGCGATACCCATAAAACCCTCGGATCTTGTTAGGAATGGCGAGTCCTGAAGGGGGCTTGGCAGCAATGGATCGGTTCAGGCTCGCCGTAAGCGGATCACGCCGCTTGAGTTGAAGTGTAGTGTCATATTCGCGACGTAAAGGCCTGTTTTTAAAATATTTCCGGCTTCGAGTTATAACCGTTATACCCGTTGGTGCTTAGGCGCCAAGGGCAAAAAGTGAAACATCGGGCAATAAAAAGCCCCGCATTTTGTGCGAGGCTTTTGCTTTTGCAGCCTTTTCGGCTCTCAGGCAATCAATGCCTGACGTGTACGGTCGATCACGGCCTGCAGCGGTTCGGCGCTGGAGTACTGATCGGGGTACAGACGCTCGCTGTGGCGGGCGATACCGTGTTCGTTGACCAGTGTGAAGCTGAAGCAGCCTTTGCGAGCGGCCATGATCAGGCAGTTCATTGGTGCAAAAGCGTTGGTTAGGGTGCGAATGGCATCCTGAGTGTGGATTTGAGTAGACATAGTTATTAGGTGTTCCTACAAATGACACGGATAAGAACCGTGCAACGTTAAAACGTTCCAGTAACGTCGACCACCATTGGTCGAACGAAGAACCCGACTGGAACAAAGCAGCCAGTTTGAAGCGCTATTAAGTTGGCGCGCTTGGGCTGGCAGGTAGGTACTTAGGAGGGCAGGCAGCACAACGAGGGCAAAGGTTCTGGGCCCGGGGTGAAGATCCTGATCAATTTGCAGGTTGGTTCGGTCAGAGTAAGTGGTCTTCGCAACACCCTTCGCATCATTGGAAGGCAGTGTTGTCGCAAGATTTACCTGGAAACCATCGAGGGGTCGTTCCCGCTTTTTTCGGTAGGTCTTCTTTGTAGAAGGCTGACCGTGGGGATGTATTCGACCGGAATTGACTTTCAGCTTGGTACTAACGCCGAGGATACTAACGGATCGAAACCGGTAACGCAAACTTCCTGTGGGAAAAGATTGCAGTGACTGACCGAGTCTGCTTTGCGAGCCGCTTGATTGCGCGTAATTGGCGCATTTTTTGACCGCCGGTCGGTGAAGATATCTTCATCAAAGCGTGCGCCAGACTGGCTTATCCCCAGACCGACTGCCAAAACGACCCGAAAAAGCGCACCGATATAACCGGGTAACAGGTACTTGTGCACATTAGTTGCGCAAGCTGTAACGGCACTGTCACATCAATCCTGACCCCGATGGCTGCCTGCATCGAAAGTTTAAGTCAATGAAAAACATCGCTTTTTTTTGTTGGTGAAAAAATCGTCAGTTTGACTGCGAGCCCCATTCCATAAGGCTTTGCGAGGGTTGGAGAGCGGTTGTCCACTGAGTTATCCACAGCTTCTGTGGATTGTCCCGAGCGCTTGCTCTAGGACGGGCGTGCCGGGTTGTTTTTCGACTTTACCTGTAAGAAAAAGAGAGTAGAGTGGCGCGCCTTCCGATTCGTCCCACAGTGCTTTATGAAGTTTCGCTCAGTATCAGACTCTGTTACCTCACAACCTCCTCCTGTTACCCCGCCCAAGCGATTTACTGTTCGCGTCGCCGAGTGGTTGCTCGACAGCCCGCGCCTGAGCGACAGTCATAATGCCAAGCACCTTGCTGGCCGCCTCCTCAAGCAACCGGCACGAGAAGGTGTGGTGGCTGCGCAAAGCCGTCTTGGGCAGTTGATGTGCCGTGAGTGTGGCAACGCACGGGATCGTCGCATCGGTCAGGATCTGCTGCGTCAGGCCGCCCGCGCCGGCGACCGTCGCGCGCAACAGGAACTCGGTCTGCTCGAAGACTGAGCTGTCCAAGACCTGACGCCTTGGTTAACCTTCAGGCTTTATAAGATCGGCGGGAGTGGCTATGGCTATGGACTTGACCAGCGTCTTGCTGGGGCTTGCAGGGGCGGGACTGCCACTATTGGCGCTGGCCTGGCAACTGCAACGCCGGGCAAGCAACGGCCAGGCCGAGGTCGCTTTGCTCGAAGAACGGCTGGCCATGGCGCAACTGGCGCAGGACGGACTCAACGCGCAGCTCGACGCCAGCCGTGATGAAATCGCCGATCTTGGCCAGGCCAACGCCGCCAAACAGGCTGACCTGGCGGCCCTGCGCCGGGAAGTCGAACTGTTGCAGATCGAGCGCGACGACGCCCGCGATGCCTCCCACGCCTGGAACCTCGAACGCGCGAACAAGGAAGCCGAGCTGCGCCGTCTGGACGCCCAGGCCGCTTCGCTGAACGCCGAGCTGCGTGAGCAGCAGGAAAGCCACCAGCAACGCCTCAGCGACCTGCAAGGTTCGCGCGATGAACTGCGTGCGCAGTTTGCCGAACTGGCCGGCAAGATCTTCGATGAGCGTGAACAGCGCTTTGCCGAGACCAGTCAGCAACGGCTCGGCCAGTTGCTGGATCCGCTCAAGGAACGCATTCAGTCCTTCGAAAAACGTGTGGAAGAAAGTTATCAGGCCGAGGCCCGCGAGCGCTTCTCGCTGGCCAAGGAACTGGAGCGCTTGCAGGCACTCAATCTGCGTCTGAGCGACGAAGCCACCAACCTGACCCGTGCCCTCAAAGGCCAGAAAACCCAAGGCAACTGGGGTGAGCTGATTCTCGAACGGGTGCTTGAACACGCCGGCCTGGAGAAGGGCCGCGAGTATCAGACCCAGGTCAACCTCAAAGGCCCGGATGGCGAGCGCTTCCAGCCTGACGTGATCATCTATCTGCCGGGCGACAAGCAAGTGGTGGTGGATTCCAAGGTGAGTCTCACCGCCTATCAGCAATACGTGGCTGCCGACGACGACACCCTCGGGCAGATCGCGATCAAGCAGCACGTCCTGTCGTTGCGCAATCACGTCAAAGGTCTGGCCGGCAAGGACTACAAACGTCTGGAAGGCCTGCACAGCCTCGATTTCGTTTTGCTGTTCGTGCCGATCGAAGCGGCGTTTTCGGCGGCGTTGCAGGCGGAGCCATCGCTGTTTCAGGAAGCCTTCGACCGCAACATCGTCATCGTCAGCCCGACCACCTTGCTGGCGACTCTGCGGGTGATCGACAGTCTGTGGAAGCAGGAGCGTCAGAGCCAGAACGCCCGGGAAATCGCCGAGCGCGCCGGGTGGCTGTACGACAAGTTCGTGCTGTTTATTCAGGATCTGGACGAGGTTGGCAATCGTCTGCAACAGCTGGATAAAGCCTACAGTTCAGCGCGCAACAAGCTCACCGAGGGGCGCGGCAATCTGGTCAGTCGCAGTGAACAGCTGAAATTGCTCGGCGCGCGGGCGAGCAAAAGCTTGCCGGCAGATTTGCTGGAGCGGGCGATGACCGATGTCGATGGTCTTGTCGAACTCCCTGAATAAAGATCAAAAGATCGCAGCCTCTATAGCGGCAAGTACCGACTCAACAACGCCCGCAACGCCGCCGGTTTCACCGGTTTCGGCAGATAATCCAGCCCCGCCGCATGCACCTGCGCAACCATCTCCGGTCGCCCGTCAGCACTGATCACCACTCCTGGCACCGGCTCGCCCAACGTGGTGCGCAACCACGCCATCAGCTCGGTGCCGGTATCACCGTGGTCGAGGTGATAGTCGACCAGCGCCAGTTGCGGTCGTACGCCTTCACTCAACAGTGCCGCACATTCCTCACGATTGCGCGCCGTCCACACTTGGCAGCCCCAGCGGCTCAGCAGGCTGTTCATGCCGATCAGAATGCTGTCTTCATTGTCGATGCACAGCACCTGCGCGCCGCTCAGCAACTTGCCATTCAATTCGACGGCGGCGCTGGCCGGCACGGCTTGTGAGCGGGCCAGCGGCACGCTGACACTGAACACACTGCCGCGCCCCGGCCACGAGCGCACACGCAAGGTATGCCCGAGCACCCGGCACAAACCATCGGCAATTGCCAAACCCAGGCCGAGGCCTTTTTCAGCGCGGGTCTGATGACTGTCGAGGCGTTTGAACTCTTCGAAAATCACTTGCTGTTTATCTTCCGGGATCCCCGGCCCGCGATCCCACACTTCCAGACACAGTTCGCCGCCACGTCGGCGCACGCCCAGCAACACCGGGCCTTTGGCATAACGGAATGCGTTGGTGAGGAAGTTCTGCAAAATGCGTCGCAGCAATTTGATGTCGCTGTCGATGCGCAAATGACTACCGCGCACTCGAAAGGTCAAACCCTGTTCCTGCGCCAATGCCTTGAACTCGGCGCCGAGAATGTCGAACAGCTCATTGACCGCAAACGGCTTGCGATCCGGGTTGATCTTGCCGTTTTCCAGTCGGGAAATATCCAGCAGATCACTGATCAAATCCTCGGCCGAACGTAAAGAGCTGTCGAGGTGCTGCACCAGTTTCTGCGCCTCGCTGCTCAAACCGTCGTCCTGATGGGAGAGGGCGGCGGAGAACAGTCGGGCGGCGTTCAGCGGCTGCATCAAGTCGTGGCTGACCGCCGCGAGGAAGCGGGTTTTCGACTGGTTGGCGGCTTCGGCGGTGCCCTTGGCTTCGGTCAACGCGACGTTGAGTTGCGACAGTTCCTGAGTGCGCTCGCTGACCCGTTGCTCCAGCCCTTCGTTGGCCTCGGTCAGCGCTTGTTCGGCTTCGCGGAACGCGGTGATATCAGTGAAGCTCATAACGAAACCGCCACCGGGCATCGGGTTACCGATCAGCTCGATCACCCGGCCGTTGGGGAACAGCCGCTCAGACGTGTGGGCGCGGCCCTGGCGCATCCAGTGCAAACGGCGGGCAACGTGCACTTCGGCTTCACCGGGGCCGCACAGACCACGTTCGGCGTTGTAGCGAATAATGTCGGCAATCGGTCGGCCGACGCTGATCAAACCGTCCGGGTAGTTGAACAGTTCCAGATAGCGGCGGTTCCACGCCACCAGTTTCAGCGACTGGTCGACCACGCTGATACCTTGGGTGATGTTTTCGATCGCGCCTTGCAACAGCGCGCGGTTGAACTGCAGCACTTCAGAAGCTTCGTCGGCGATGCGGACTACGTCCTCCAGTTGCATTTCCCGACCTTCGATGGCGGCTTTTACTACAGCGCGCGTCGAAGAAGCGCCGAGAACACCGGCCAGCAAACGCTCGGTATGAGCAATCCATTCGCCGTCGGCATTCTGGTTCGGGTTGAAGCCTTTGCCTTGACGATAGGCGAAGCGAATAAAGCTCTGGCGCGCACGTTCTTCACCAACAAAGCGCGCGGCCAATTGCAGCAAATCGTCGATCTGCACCGCCAGCATCGAGCGAGCACTCGGGCGGGCGCTGATTTCCTGACCGATGAAACGCCCGGCCTGCCAGTGCTCCGAGACGCGCGTACGCGACAGCACCGAGACCCAGGCGAACAAAGTGAAGTTGCCGGCCAGCGACAGCACCACGCCTTGGGTCAATGGGGTGATCGGCAAATTCAGCGGATTGCTGTGCAGCCACGCCAGCCCCGGAAAACTGTTCAATGACCAGCCGAGACTGTGCGCGGCGATCGGCAGAATCAGTGTGTAAAACCACAGGAAAGTGCCGGCGGCCAAACCTGCAAAAACGCCACGGCGGTTGGCCTGCTTCCAATACAAGGCACCGAGCATGGCGGGTGCCAGTTGCGTGACGGCTGCAAAAGCGATCTGGCCGATGGTCGCCAGGCTCGCCGTTGAACCGAGCAAGCGATAGCTGACGTACGCCAGCAACAGAATCACCACGATGCTCACCCGGCGCACCGAGAGCATCCACTGACGGAACACTTCGAATGGGCGCTCGGCGTTATTGCGGCGCAGCAACCACGGCAACAGCATGTCGTTGGAGACCATGGTCGATAGTGCCACGCTGGCGACAATCACCATGCCCGTGGCCGCCGACGCGCCGCCGATAAACGCCAGCATCGCGAGTGCCGGATGCGCCTGCGCCAAGGGCAGGCTGATCACGAAGGAGTCTGGCAGTACGTCGCTGGGCAACATCATCTGACCGGCTAAAGCGATCGGGACTACAAACAAAGCAGCCAGTGCGAGGTAGGCCGGAAACACCCATTTGGCCAGACGCAGATCCTGCGGATCGATGTTCTCCACCACGGTGACGTGAAATTGCCGGGGCAGGCAGATGATCGCCATCATCGCCACGCCGGTCTGCACCACCATCGACGGCCAGTTGATGGTTTCTTTCCAGTATTCCTCAAGTCGCGGGGCGAGCATGGCCTGGTTGAACAGGTCTTCGAAACCGTCATACAGCCCATACGTGACGAAGGCGCCGACGGCGAGAAAGGCGAACAGTTTGACCAGCGACTCAAAGGCAATCGCCAGGACCATGCCGCGGTGGTGCTCGGTGGCGTCGAGGTTGCGCGTACCGAAAACGATGGTGAACAGCGCCAGCACCAGCGACACGATCAGCGCGGTGTCCTGGGCGCGGGTGCCCATGGCGTCTGCCCCGGCGCCGATCAACAGGTTCACGCCGAGGACGATACCTTTGAGTTGCAGGGCAATGTAGGGGAGGACGCCGACCAGACAGATCAGCGCAACGACCACCGCCAGCGATTGTGATTTGCCGTAACGCGCAGCGATAAAGTCAGCGATCGAGGTGATGTTCTCCTGTTTGCTGATCATCACCATTTTCTGCAGGACCCACGGCGCGCCCACCAACAGCAGGATCGGTCCGAGGTAAATCGGCAGGAATGACCACAGTTGTTCGGCTGCCTGGCCGACCGCACCGAAGAACGTCCAGCTGGTGCAGTAAACCGCCAGCGACAGGCTGTACACCCAGGCACGCATACGCGGCGGCAATGGCGCGCTGCGTCGGTCGCCGTAGAAGGCGATGGCGAACATGATGGCCATATAGGCCAGGGCGACGGCGGCGATCAGCCCGGTGGACAACGACATGCAACACTCCCGACAAAAGACTCCCCGGCACTCCTGCCCGGGCGGACAGTCTCGCATGCGCGGGGCGGTTAGTCAGTGTCGACCAAGGTCGTGGCGTGGCGGGGTGTCGCAGGTTTGAATGGAGGCGTTGTGCGTTGACATTACCAGGCATCGAACCCTGTAGGAGCTGTCGAGTGAAACGAGGCTGCGATCTTTTGATCTTTCAAAATCAAGATCAAAAGATCGTAGCGTGCCGCAGCTCCTACAGGAATATCGGTGTCAGTCCAGCCGCAGCGCGATATCGATCAGATAATGCAATTCTTCCACTTCAAGCGCCGCCGCCGAAAACAGGATCCGGAACACCACCGGCGCCACCACCAGATTGATCAACCGATCAACACTCGGCGCCGCCTCATCCGGGTGCCGCTCAATGATTGTCTGCAATTGCGCGCCAATGATCGTCACGCAATAACCCGGCGTAGCGCTCGCCTGCACGTCGCGCATCATGTTGCGCCCAGGCTCCGAACTCATCTCATCGAGATACTGCTCGGCCCACGCACGAATATCGCTGCGCAAGCTGCCGGTTTGCGCCGGTTCGCTGTCCGGGCGCATGCGGGCGAGGGCGACGTCTGCTAGCAACGCGGACAGATCACCCCAACGCCGGTAAATCGTCGATGGCGTAACCCCCGCACGTGCGGCGATTTGCGGGACGGTCACGGTCGAACGCTCCTGTTCTTGCAGAAGCGCGCGGACTGCCGAATGAATTGCATCTTGCACCCGGGCACTGCGGCCGCCGGGGCGTAAACCTTCTTTAATAGCCATGGCGCAGACCTTAACACAAAGAATTTGCTTTAAGCGCGAAGCGGTAGCACACTGCGCAAAAGCAAAAAATTAGCTTTTGCGGAGTGTGCACATGACCAGCCTTGCTTCCAATCGATCCAGCCTGTGGTTTCTGGCGATCACCTTACTCAGTTTTCTCGCCGCCTCCACCGCGCCGACGCCGTTGTATCACCTGTATCAGGATCAACTGCAATTCTCGGCTGCGGTGCTGACGCTGATCTTCGGCGTTTATGCGCTCAGTCTGTTGGCGGCCTTATTAACCGTCGGCTCGCTGTCCGATCACCTTGGACGCAAACCGGTGATCTTCACCGCCGTTTTGCTCAACGCCTTGGCGATGCTGCTGTTTATCTACGCCGACAGCGTCGCATGGCTGATCAGCGCGCGAGTCCTGCAAGGGTTTGCCACCGGCATGGCCACCGCTGTTTTAAGCGCGACATTGCTCGACACCGATCGTCAGCAAGGGCCGCTGATCAACAGTGTTGCACCGTTGCTCGGTATGGCATTGGGCGGTATGGGCTGCGGTTTGCTGGCCGAGTTTGCGCCGGCGCCGTTGCAACTGACCTATTGGCTGCTGCTCGCACTGTTCGTCTTGCAGGGCGTGTATGTGTGGCGCTTGCCGGAAAGCGTCACCCCGCAAGCCGGGGCGTGGGCTTCGTTGCGCCCGACCTTGCAAGTGCCGGTGCAGGCGCGCTCGACGTTGTGGCGCGTGTTGCCATTGAACACCGCGACCTGGGCGCTCGGTGGTTTCTATGCGTCGCTGGCACCTTCGCTGGTGCGCACCGCCACCGGTTCGACTTCCAATCTGATCGGCGGCGCAACCGTGGCAGCCCTGACGGTGACCGGAGCATTGATGATTTTCACGCTGCGCAATCGTCCCGCGACAAGGGCGTTGCAGCTGGGCGCGAGCCTGTTGCCGATCGGCCTGGTGTTGATTCTGCTGGGTGTACACAGCGCCAGTCTGTCGCTGTTTTTCCTCGGTACGCTGGTGGCCGGTTGCGGCTTCGGTTCGGGATTTCTCGGCGCCGTGCGCAGTTTGGTACCGCTGGCTTTGCCCCATGAACGAGCAGGATTGATGGCAGCCTATTACGTGCTCAGTTATCTGGCGTTCTGCCTGCCGGCGTTGCTCGCCGGGCGCTTGTCGCGCAATTACGGTTTGCTGGCGACCACCGATGGTTACGGTGCGGTGTTGATTGTGCTGGCCGTCGGCGCACTGTTGCTCAGCCTGCGTCCCGTGGCAGCCAAGGCGTGCAGCGCTCCATAAGCGTTGCGGTTTCGGTTAGCCTTGGCCAGCCCTGTTCTCACGGATCGACTCATGAAGATTATTCGCAGCAAGACCTTCACTGCCGAGCGCGCTTGGGGCGCGCTGGAGATTGCCAACATGAACGGCATCACCACGCGCCTGCACTGGACCGATCAGCCGTACAAATGGCACATCAACGACGGCGAGGAAGTGTTTGTGGTGCTCGATGGCCAAGTGGTCATGCACTACCGCGAGCTGGGCGAAGAAAAACAGGTGCAGCTCGACGTTGGTGACATCTTCTACGCGAGCGTCGGCACCGAGCACGTCGCCCATCCGCAGGGCGCAGCGCGGATTCTGGTGATCGAGAGCGAAGGCACCGTTTAACCGCTTATTGGTAAAACAGATAACAGTTAGAGATATTACCCGTTATATAGATATTCGATTCGGTTCTACCATGGGCTCAACCTCACCAGAGGACAGGAGTTCATGATGATTTGCCCCAATAGCGCCAAACCCGGCATCAAGCCGTTCCGCCAGCTTCAGCATCCGCGCGAAGTGATCCGCCAGTTCACCCCGAACTGGTTCGCTGCCACCATGGGCACCGGTGTGCTGGCGTTGGCGCTGGCGCAATTGCCTTTGGCCATTCCAGGGCTGCACGCCATCGCCGAAGGTTTGTGGTTGTTCAACATTCTGTTGTTCAGCCTGTTTACCGCTGCTTATGCCGCGCGCTGGATCTTGTTCTTTGATGAAGCGCGGCGGATCTTCGGTCACTCCACGGTATCGATGTTCTTCGGCACGATTCCGATGGGCCTGGCGACGATCATCAACGGCTTTCTGTTGTTTGGTCTGTCGCGTTGGGGCGACGGTGTGATTCATCTCGCCGAAGTGCTGTGGTGGATCGATGTGGCCATGTCGCTGGCTTGCGGCGTGTTGATTCCGTACATGATGTTTACCCGTCAGGAACACAGCATCGACCAGATGACTGCGGTTTGGCTGCTGCCGGTTGTGGCGGCAGAAGTAGCGGCGGCCAGCGGTGGTCTGCTTGCGCCGCATCTCACCGATGCTCACTCGCAACTGGTGGTACTGACAACGAGCTACGTGCTCTGGGCCTTTTCCCTACCGGTAGCGTTCAGCATTCTGACGATCCTGCTGCTGCGCATGGCCCTGCACAAACTGCCCCACGAAAACATGGCTGCCTCGAGCTGGCTGGCCCTCGGCCCGATCGGCACCGGTGCGCTGGGCATGTTGCTGCTGGGCGGTGATGCGCCAGCGATCTTCGCGGCAAACGGTCTACCGGGCATCGGCGAAATCGCTTCGGGTCTTGGACTTATTGCAGGGATTACGCTGTGGGGCTTTGGTCTGTGGTGGATGCTGATGGCGTTGCTGATCACCGTGCGGTATTTGCGTGACGGCATCCCGTTCAACCTTGGCTGGTGGGGATTTACCTTTCCGTTGGGTGTGTATTCGCTGGCAACCCTGAAACTGGCGAGCACCTTGAACCTGACGTTTTTCAGCGTAGTCGGCACGCTGTTGGTGATGTTGCTGACGGTGATGTGGCTGATCGTCGGTAAACGCACGGTGCAAGGCGCCTGGCGTGGCGAGCTGTTTGTCTCGCCGTGTATCGCAGGTTTGAAGAGGTTTGAAGAAATAACCTGAAAAGTTTAGGTAAGGTGTGGCCTGGATCGCGGTTCGAGAATCCAATAAGCAGTACCCAGGCCTCTCTACCTTAAACATCAGGGAAACACGGAAGATGAGTCACCCCTCACAGTTCAACCTGCTGCGCACCCGGCGCTTCTTGCCGTTCTTCATCACGCAGTCGCTCGGCGCCTTCAACGACAACGTGTTCAAGCAGTCACTGATCCTCGCCATTCTCTATCGGCTGACCATCGAGGGTGACCGTTCGATCTGGGTCAACCTGTGTGCGCTGCTGTTTATCCTGCCATTTTTTCTGTTCTCGGCCCTGGCCGGGCAGTTCGGCGAAAAGTTCGCCAAAGACGCGCTGATCCGTCTGATCAAGCTCGCGGAAATCGCGATCATGGCCGTGGGATCGGTCGGTTTCCTCTTCGATCACTTGTCGCTGATGCTGGTGGCGCTGTTCGCCATGGGCACGCACTCGGCGCTGTTCGGGCCGGTGAAGTACTCGATCCTGCCGCAGGCGCTGCGCGAGGATGAACTGGTTGGCGGCAACGGCCTGGTGGAAATGGGCACGTTTCTGGCAATTCTCGCCGGGACGATTGGTGCCGGGGTCATCATGTCTTCGAGTCACTATGCGCCGTTGGTGTCCTGCGCAATCGTCGGGATTGCCGTGCTGGGCTATCTGGCCAGCCGCAGCATTCCCCGTGCAGCGGCGTCCTCCCCGGAAATGCGCCTGAACTGGAACATCTTCAGCCAGTCGTGGGCGACGTTGAAACTCGGTCTGGGCCAGACTCCGGCGGTGTCACGCTCGATTGTCGGCAATTCGTGGTTCTGGTTTGTCGGGGCGATTTATCTGACGCAGATTCCGGCTTACGCCAAGGAATGGATGCACGGCGATGAAACTGTTGTAACGCTGATTCTCACCGTGTTCTCGGTCGGTATCGCGCTGGGTTCGATGCTTTGCGAGAAGCTGTCCGGGCGCAAGGTCGAGATCGGTCTGGTGCCGTTCGGCTCATTTGGTCTGACTGTGTTCGGCCTGCTGCTGTGGTGGCACTCCGGCGGAATTCCCGACAGTGTCACTGGCCACAGCTGGATCGAGGTGCTGGGCTTCGTGCACACCTGGGCGGTGTTGGTCGATATTCTTGGCCTCGGCATCTTCGGTGGTTTCTACATCGTGCCGCTGTATGCCTTGATCCAGTCACGTACCGCCGAGAACGAGCGGGCGCGGGTGATTGCCGCCAACAACATTCTCAACGCGTTGTTTATGGTGGTATCAGCCATCGTCTCGATCGTGCTGCTGAGCGTGGCCAAGCTGTCGATCCCGCAGTTGTTCCTCGTGGTGTCGCTGCTGAACATCGGCGTCAACGCCTACATCTTCAAGATCGTCCCCGAGTTCAGCATGCGCTTCATGATCTGGCTACTCAGCCATTCCATGTACCGCGTCGAGCACCGCAACCTTGAAGCGATTCCCGATGAAGGCGCGGCATTGCTGGTGTGCAACCACGTGTCGTTCGTCGACGCCTTGCTGATTGGCGGCGCGGTGCGTCGGCCGATTCGCTTTGTCATGTACTACAAGATCTACAACTTGCCGGTGTTGAACTTTATCTTCCGCACGGCGGGGACGATTCCGATTGCCGGACGTAATGAAGACATCCAGATTTACGAAAAGGCCTTCACGCGCATTGCTCAATATCTGAAGGATGGTGAGCTGGTGTGCATCTTCCCGGAAGGCAAGCTGACGGCGGATGGCGAGATGAACGAATTCCGGGGCGGGCTGACGCGGATTCTTGAGGAGACGCCGGTGCCGGTGATTCCGTTGGCGTTGCAGGGGTTGTGGGGGAGTTTCTTCAGTCGCGATCCGAATAAAGGTGTATTTCGGCGGTTGTGGTCGCGGGTGACGTTGGTGGCGGGAGCGCCGGTGGGCGTTGATGCGGCTGAGCCGGCGAAGTTGCAGGGGTTGGTGGGGGAGTTGCGCGGGGCAGTCAGGTAGTCGCTGATTGTGTTGGCGTTATCGCGAGCAGGCTCACTCCTACATTTGAAATGCGTTTCCCTGTAGGAGTGAGCCTGCTCGCGATTGCGGTAGATGCCTAAGCGCTGACCTTAAGGCCAATCAACCCGGTAATGATCAACGCCACACTGGCCAGGCGAATCAACGCCATTGATTCGCCAAACAGGATAATCCCGGCAATCACCGTACCCACGGCACCAACACCGGTCCAGATCGCATAGGCCGTGCCCAGCGGTAATTCCTTCATCGCAAGGCCCAGCAGGCCCAGGCTGATGGCCATGGCCGCGATGGTCAGAACGGTGGGGAGTGGGCGGGTGAAGCCGTCGGTGTATTTCAGGCCGACGGCCCAGCCGACTTCGAACAGGCCGGCGAAAAACAGAATGATCCAGGACATGAAAGACCTCCATCGATTGACGGGGTCGTCCCCAGATTAATGACTCGATCGAGCCGCAGGGTCGTCCCCGCGTTGCGCAATAGTTTGACGAGCATTAACCCGGGGATCAAGTTTCGAGGTCAGTCAGTCAGCCGCTCGCTGCGCCAGTGTTTCGCGATCTTCCTTTTCACTCATACGCCGGAAGTACGTCGACAGCAGTGCGCCGGAAATATTGTGCCAGACGCTGAACAGCGCACTCGGCACCGCCGCCAACGGCGAAAAATGCGCACTGGCCAATGCCGCGCCCAACCCTGAATTCTGCATGCCCACTTCCAGCGCCAGCGATTTGCGCTGGGCCAACGGCAACTTGAACAGGCGCCCGGTGAAATAGCCCAGCAAATAACCGAAGCTGTTGTGCAGCATGACCACGGCCATGATCAACAGGCCGGACTCGGCGATCTTTGCCTGACTGGCGGCCACCACGGCGGTGACGATAATCACGATGCTGACCACCGACACCAGCGGCAATACATCCACTGCGTGACGCACTTTGTCGCCGAGCAAACGCTGGGCAACCACACCGAGAATGATCGGCAGCAGCACCACTTGCAGGATCGACCAGAACAGCTCCATGAACGACACCGGCAACCACGCTGAAGCCAGCAGCCAGATCAGCGCCGGCGTCAGCAGCGGGGCGAGGAGGGTGGTGACGGCAGCGATAGCCACCGACAATGCCAGGTCGCCGCGAGCCAGCCAGGTCATGACGTTGGAAGAAGTACCACTCGGGCAGCAGCCGACCAGAATCACCCCGACGGCGATTTCCGGTGGCAGGTGAAACACCTGGCAGAGTAACCACGCCACGCCGGGCATGATCACGAAATGTGCAACCACGCCCAGCGCCACGCGCCACGGATGGCGGGCAACGGCAGCGAAGTCGTCGAGTTTGAGGGTCAGGCCCATGCCGAACATGACAAGCCCGAGCAACGGTACGATCGCGCTTTTCAGGCCGAGGAACCATGCTGGTTGCAGGAACGCAATCACAGCGAAAATCAGAACCCAGTAAGCGAAGGTATTGCCGACAAAGCGGCTCAGTGCAGCCAGTGCGCGCATGGGCTGATCCTTATTATTAAATGAGCAACACAAAACAAATGTAGGAGTGAGCCTGCTCGCGATAGCGGTCTTTCAATCAACACATTAGTTGAATGTCAGTCCCTCATCGCGAGCAGGCTCACTCCTACAGTTTGGACATCACAAGGCGTTAGATCCCCTGCGGAGTCTCTTCGCCACCCAACGCTTCAACCAGCGCTGGCAGGAAGTCGCCGAAGGTCAGCATCATCAGGGTGAAGCTGGCGTCCAGTTGCCCCAGTGCCTCATCACCGCCGTCCTGTTCCGCTTGATCCTGCAGCAGATCTTCGAACTTCAGACGTTTGACGGTCATCTTGTCATCGAGCATGAACGACAGTTTGTCCTGCCAGGCCAGCGACAGTTGAGTAACGACTTTGCCGGTGCTCAGGTGCAGCTGGATTTCTTCGCTGGTCAGGTCCTGACGTTTGCAGCGGACGATGCCGCCGTCCTCGTGGGTGTCGCGCAGTTCGCACTCGTCCAGTACATAGAAGTCATCGGCCGCTTTCTGCGTGGTGACCCACTCGGTCATGACGGCTGTCGGTGCCATTTTTACCGTCAGCGGACGGACGGGCAGGGTGCCGATTACTTCGCGCAGGGTCGACAGCAGGTCTTCGGCGCGTTTCGGGCTGGCCGAGTTGACCAGAATCAGGCCTTGTTTCGGCGCGATGGCGGCGAAGGTCGACGAGCGACGGATAAAGGCGCGCGGCAGGAACGCCTGGATGATTTCATCCTTGATCTGATCGCGTTCCTTCTTATAGACCTTGCGCATCTGTTCGGCTTCGATCTCTTCGACCTTTTCCTTGACCGCGTCGCGCACGACGCTGCCTGGCAGAATGCGTTCTTCTTTACGCGCGGAAATCAGCAGGAAGTCACCGCTGACGTGCACCAGCGGAGCATCTTCGCCTTTGCCGAACGGCGCGACGAAACCGTAGGTGGTCAACTCCTGGCTTGCACATGGACGCGCCAGTTTGGTGGCCAGTGCAGTTTCCAGCGCCTCGGCATCGACAGGCAGGTCTTGGGTCAGGCGATAGATAAGCAGGTTTTTGAACCACATGGGGTGAGTCTCTCCTTTATACAAAGGGGGGCATTATTGTCTTCGCCGTCTCATAGGCCAACCCTTCTCTAAGCCTTTGGAAGGCCTGAGAAAATTATTTAAAAAAGTGCTTGCCAGAGGTTGGGTCGCTCCGTAGAATGCGCGCCACACCGAAGCGAAGGGTGATTAGCTCAGCTGGGAGAGCGTCTGCCTTACAAGCAGAATGTCGGCGGTTCGATCCCGTCATCACCCACCATTCGTTTCAAGTGTTTAGCGCAGCGGTAGTTCAGTCGGTTAGAATACCGGCCTGTCACGCCGGGGGTCGCGGGTTCGAGTCCCGTCCGCTGCGCCATATTCGGTAACCTGGACCACTGAACGCCAGGTCACCACGGAAGAACCCGCCAAGGCGGGTTTTTTTCTGCTCCAAGGTTGTACCCGCGGGATGTGTCGTTTCACCGGTTTTCGGATTTATTTGAAAAAAACTTCAATTAAATCAACACTTTACGAAAACTTGTGGCATAATGCGTCCCGTAACGAAGCGAAGGGTGATTAGCTCAGCTGGGAGAGCGTCTGCCTTACAAGCAGAATGTCGGCGGTTCGATCCCGTCATCACCCACCATTCGTTTCAAGCGTTTCGCGCAGCGGTAGTTCAGTCGGTTAGAATACCGGCCTGTCACGCCGGGGGTCGCGGGTTCGAGTCCCGTCCGCTGCGCCATATTCGGAATCTGGAACACTGAACGCCAGATTCCACAGAAAGCCCGCCTTGTGCGGGCTTTTTGCTGTCTGGCGTTTGGGTATTTTTCGCTGCGTATAACTATGTAGTGCCTGCCGGGCGTGCCGCTTTCGGAGAATGGGCGATGTTTTTCATGACTCTCTGCCGTCATGAAATCAAACCCATTGCCTGACGAGAGCTGCCCCAATGTCTGCAAATCCTGCTGAAACCCTTGCTCCGCCCGTCGCCGATGATGTGCAGGCGTTGTCCTTTCTGTCGTCCAGCCCAGCCTTTCTTTCGAGCGATGACGCCGCGGCATGCCTGCACGCTCTGTTGAAGCATCCGCGAAACAGTGAGTTCAATGGATTCATTCTGAAAACTCGCGATGCGCGATTCATTTGCGCACAGCTTATCGAAGCGCCAATAACCGCAGCCGAAAACCATCCGGGCGCCACGGCATCCGTTCAGAGCGGCGCACCGGCTGTAACAGTCAGCGTAGCGGGGGAGCTGATTATCCCGAGTGGTCTCACTCTCGAAGCAAGTTTTCACGCCCGTCCTGTCAAAGCTCAAGGTATTGATGAGGCCACCGCCGAATGGATTCAGCGCACTCGTTTTTTCGCGATAGCGGATTTGTCGGCCGTGATGAGTTCGCATCGTAAATATTCAAAATGTTATCTGGCCGCACGTAACGGTGGCCTGCTTTCCTACACATCGAAAAATCGGCCTTTTGAACAGGAGCTAGCGCCCCGGCTTTCCAGGAAAAATGATGGTCAGCCACGACAATTCGAGACGTTGTATGAAAATGGTTCGATTCCCAGCAGTCTGTGGATCTTGCTGGCTTTGGCGGCCGGGGATGTAAGGGTCGTGGTAAACGGTGATCTTTGGCGGCGCCGAGGGCAGCTCAAAGCCAGTTGGAGGGCGGACCTTCTGCAGGTGCCGGCTAAAATCGAATCAATGCCGATTTTCGGGCCGATTTTTCGCGATGCCAAGGATGTTGCGCTCTACCTGCGAAACCAATTGCCTGCGCCGACCGCTGTTCTGCCCAACACAGGCTTCATTCTTAAACATAATGTCAGTGACTTCTTTATCGTC
Organism: Pseudomonas sp. RU47; assembly: GCF_004011755.1. Classification (GTDB taxonomy): domain Bacteria; phylum Pseudomonadota; class Gammaproteobacteria; order Pseudomonadales; family Pseudomonadaceae; genus Aquipseudomonas. The sequence continues at coordinate 1,910,071 of NZ_CP022411.1, forward strand.
ACCGAGCCGGTTTCCAGTGATTACGCCACCTTTGACCAAGAGCGAATGTTTCCCAAGGGGCGGCAGGGCACGCCATTGATCCCTCGCGAGTTTCGGATGCATGGCCTTTACCATTCAATCCTGCCCCTGCCTGCGGCACTCCTGGCACCTCGTGAGGCGGAACTTCAGCAGAATTTCTTTTCTGCAGCGGATCTAAAGGCCGGTCTGGAACGTGTCAGCGTGGCACCGCATCAACGTTTATTTGTCGTCACCCCCGACGGGGCGGTGCTGCGTTTTGCCAAGCCAATAATGCCCAAGGTCCGGGCGTTGCTCGTTGAGTTGGCGGACAGTCTTGAGCAGAAAATAATCTCAGGTGCGATCGCACCGCAGATGCTGGTCGACAAAGTGGCGAGCGCCGGCATTCTCAGCGTCCTGCTGGCAAGCAAAACCTGGCCCGACACTGGAAGGATCCGCGTATCAGCCACTGCCATTACACAATGATCACTCGCCATTTCGCTGATGGCGATAGTCACTGACGGCCTCGTAAACCGCTTTGCGCAGCCGGTTGATTCCGCCGATCGGTCGATGCGCCTCAATGCCAAACCACGGGTTGAACGCCAGATTGTCGCATTGCAGATTCAGCGCCGGAGTATCGAAATCCTGCGGCGGCAAAGTGATCCGCGCGACGGTTTCGAAGGGCGAATCCTGCTCGCGCCATTCGATGCTGGTGTCCTCGATCGGCATGTATTGATGGGCATCCTGACGCTGGATCTGCAGTACGAAACAGGCCGGCACGCGATCCGTCGACAACTGCTGATTCAACGCGCTGCGCAGGAAGTTCGGCAGGTCGTGGTTCTGTTTGGGCAATGTGTACGCAGGGCAATTGTCCGGATCCGGCGCGACCCGGAACTTTGCATTCGCCTCACCGAATTTGTAGGGCGAAACTGAAAAGTAGGTAGTCCCGGTCGGGCTGTCCGGCGGCGGCGACAAGGTTGCCAGTGCAATAAACAAATGACGGATCTGCCAGGTGCGTGGATCCCATCCGGGGAAAAACGCCATGACCTTTTTGCCTTCAGCCTGCGCCGCCACATTCTGACGGTACTCGGCGACATCACTGACAAAGAAGTTCGGGTGGCTGAACATCACGAAGTCCTGTTCAGGCTGTGCCTGGCGGTTGCCGAGCAGCTGTTTTGCGGAAACGTCGAGCAGTTTGATCGCCATGCCTCTGGCATCGCGAATGCTGTCGAACTGCGGGTAGGCATTGCCGTTGGACAGGCGAATCATCGCTTGCCAGGTTTTGCCTGGCTCACTGAACACGCCCTGTCGCAGCGACTGCGCGAGTTCCGGCAGCACCTGCACTTGCGCCTTCACACAGCCATGGGCCTTGGCATGGGCGTCGCGAAGATACCGTGTGCTTTCGCGATGCTGATCGACGATGCGCACGGCGGTCTGGATCACGTCCTGGGTCATTGCCGCTTCGCCGGGTGGAATCTGTTCCAGCGCCGACACCGGGCCGCGGTGTTGCCAGGCAAACCATGCTGTGGCGATGGCCCAGCCGAGCAGGCCAATGGCGAGCGCTATCAGCAGCGCTTTGCCAAGCAGACGCCCAAGCCATAACCAGATTCTGGCCAGCAGTGACTGTTCTTTCTTGAAGGTCGAGATCATGGCAATTGCGCCTCCAGTGGACCGCCGAGGACTTTCAGGTATTCAAGCAGCGCCCAACGTTCTTCCGGCTGCAACAACCGGCCAATAACGCCGTTACCGCGCTCGCCTGCACGGAATTCATGGCCGCTGTTATGGTTGCCGGTGATCCGCGTATCGAACAGGAAGCCATTGGTAAACGCTTCAGTGCGATACCCCAGGTGGCGCGGATCGAATTCGAAGGTGCCTTTGAAGAAGGTCGTGGCGCGCTCGTCCTGTGGCGACAGCAACTGATAAATGCTCGGCACCGAACCGTTGTGCAGGAACGGCGCGGTGGCCCACACGCCAGCCAGCGGGCGCGCCTTGTAGGCGACTTTTTCGCGCACGCCGATGGGCAGGCCGAAACCGTCCATGCGGGGTTTTTCCTGCGGCGTGATCTTGGCTTCGCGGTAGGCGCGCTCTTCGACAAAAGCGGTGACGTAAGCCAGGCCCTTGGCCACCGACAACTGACTGAGGTCCAGCGGCTCCTTGGGCGTCGGGTGCAGTTTGACGTCCATGGTTTCGAGTTCCTTCAGGTCCCATTGCAGGGCGGTCAGATCGAAACGGTGAGTGGCGATATTGTTGGCGGCATTCGGATCGGTGCCGATGACAGCGACCGGCAGCATGTGCAAATGCTGCACCCAGCGATCACCTTCCTGAGTCTGGCGCGGGACGTGGCAGCCGGCGCAATTTTCGCTGAACAGCGTGCGTCCCTTGGCGGCGAGGGGCTTGTCGATGGCGCCAAACAGCTCCTCTGGCCAGGCGGGCGGCTTGAGCTTTTGCAGGGTTTCTTCGATCTTGTGCAAATCACGCACGCGCACGCTCGAGGCATAACGCGCATCGCCTTGCAGTGGCTGGCCGTTGGTGTCAAAGAAATTCAGAGTGGCGCCGACGCCCAGTGCCTCGCCGATGTTGCGCGCCATCGGCTGCTGCGCCGAGCCGTTCCACTGCACCCAATCAAATGTCCACATGTCCCACAGTTGCGGGTAATCCACTGGCGCATTGGCCACGCGGTAGTTGGCCGGGGATATCGCATCGCCGAACGTGGCATTGGCAATGCGGCCAAAGGCGTCGGCGCGGCCGGGCCCTTCGTCGGTCGGGTAGAGACCGCGATGGGTATCGTTCCAGGCGACCTTGAGGAATGTGTTCAGAGAGGTTTTGAAGTCTTTGCGCAATTGCTCGTGGCGCGCGTCGTATTCGTCGCCCAGCACGGTTCTGGCAAAACGTTCGAATTTCCATGGGTTGTAGTAAGTCGAGGTCAGGCTTGCCACCAAAGCCTGTCCGAAACTGCCGCCTCGTAAAGTAGGAACACTGGAAGGCAGCACGTGTTGCGCAGTACCGCCGTCAATCCGCACGGCCTGGCCTTTAAAGCGCAATTCGCCGGTGTGGCAAGCGGCGCAAGTGATGTCCAGATATTGCTCGGAGCTGCCCGGATTTTGATGCCGGGCAAAACCGACGGGGAGGTTGCCGGGGTTGTTCGTCGTGGCTTTCTGCTGCGGATCGATCAGAAAACCAAAGCGTGCGAGGTAATCGGGCGCGGCGAAACGTTGCTGCGAGAAGGGCAATTCCAGCGCCTGGAACCATTCATAGCGCAGGCCTTTGACCTGCGTGCCCTGAGGCGTGAAATAGTAGGTTTGCCGCTCTTCGTCACTCCACTGATTCAGGTAATGCACCTGCTCGGCGGGGGTGTAGAAGGGCAATTTCGGGTTGGCGACGTAATACAGCACCACGGCGAGAACGAGCACCAGCAGCACGACGATCAGGGTCAGCACACGGATTAAGAGGCGCAAGATAAACATCCTTGTCGAATTGTTGCGCAGTTATGCCTGAGCCGGACCCTATGCGGCAAGTGGCCATTACGCCAGATGATGCAAGCAGAGTCGCCGGGCATTGTCGGGACAAGATGACAGAAGCTTCATCGCGCCTTTGCCCAAATGCGTTTTAATCCCTGAACTTATCGTCGCTTTACTGCTCTCATGCCGGTAGCCATTGGTCGTGGCGGCCTGATAAGCTCGCGGCTTTACTCGATTGCCCTTTCGGCGCATGAACAAGGAAATAGCATGAAACAGCATCGGTTGGCGGCGGCGGTTGCCCTGGTTAGCCTGGTCCTCGCGGGTTGTGATTCGCAGACCAGCGTAGAGCTGAAAACCCCGGCGCAAAAAGCTTCCTACGGTATCGGCCTGAACATGGGCAAGAGCCTGGCTCAGGAAGGCATGGATGATCTGGACTCCAAAGCGGTAGCCCAGGGCATCGAAGATGCCGTCGGCAAGAAAGAACAGAAGCTGAAAGATGAAGAACTGGTCGAAGCCTTTGCCGCGCTGCAAAAGCGTGCTGAAGAGCGCATGGCCAAGATGAGCGAAGAGTCGGCTGCGGCTGGCAAGAAATTCCTCGAAGAAAACGGCAAGAAGGCTGGTGTGACTACCACCGCTTCGGGCCTGCAGTACGAAGTGGTCAAGAAAGCCGACGGCCCACAGCCTAAGCCGACTGACGTAGTGACCGTTCACTACACCGGCAAGCTGACTAACGGCACCGTATTCGACAGTTCCGTCGAGCGCGGCAGCCCGATCGATCTGCCGGTAAGCGGCGTGATTCCGGGTTGGGTTGAAGGTCTGCAACTGATGCACGTTGGCGAGAAGTACAAACTGTACATCCCTAGCGATCTGGCTTACGGCGCTCAGTCGCCAAGCCCGGCAATCCCGGCCAACTCGGTTCTGGTCTTCGACCTGGAACTGCTGGCCATCAAGGATCCAGCCAAAGAAGCTGCCGCTGCCAAGTAATTGGCAAAGGCTTCAACAACAACGCCTCGCTTATGCGGGGCGTTGTTGCATCTGGAGTCTGGCAAGGGTAAACAGAGCGAACCGATGGCGGTCGCGAGAGTCATAGCCATTGAGGCTGCCCGCGCTAGCCGCCCTGAGCAGCCAAGTCAATGAAATGTTGGGGTTTTTTATGTGAGTAAAAAACGCCCGATCTGAGCGCAGCCCTTATGAAACGGGGCTTTCAGCGCTGAAATGCAGCTCTGTTCACAAGGTTATCCACAATTTGTGTGGATAACATTTCAACGGGAGGAATAGATGAAAGCTCCGTGGAATTTCGCTCGATTCCTGCCTCTGGCCGGCCGTTTGTTAGCCCGTGGACGTTTGCCAACCTTATTGTTTGCGGTCGCCAGCAAAGGCGCCGCGCAAGGCAATCGCCTCGGCAAACTCAAAGACGATTTACGTTTACTCCAGGCATTGTGCCTGGCCTATTGGCGCGGTGAGTATCGGGCCATCAGCGGCAAAGCACTGGTTTCGGTGGTGGCGGGTCTGATGTACTTCCTCAGCCCGGTCGATGCGATTCCGGATTTCATTCCCGTGTTCGGCATGCTTGACGACATCGCTGTCCTCGCCTGGCTGATGAAAACCCTCGACGATGAACTCAATGCCTTCCGCCTCTGGCGCAACCGCCAGCAGCCGGAAAAACTGGCAGTCGTCGAACGCCTGCCGGATACCCCCGAACAATTGCAACTTCAGGGGCCGAAAAAGTCCTGATTATCAACCGCCTCTTACAGATAGATACCCCCCGCGACCTTGGCCGCTGTTAGGATTACACTTCTAGGGAAAAGTGCCGACTCGCTAAGTGTTGTTGTCCTACGGGGTAGTCATGGATATTCAGATAATTGCACGCGATGGCGAACCCGAATACGCGGTTCTGCCGTGGGCTCAGTATCAGGCTCTACTAAAAGCAGCAGGCATCAACGAAGCACCGTCGCGTCCGGCAGCCACGCCGCTCGCGGCCTCACCAGACACGATTCTTCCAGGTCTGGATCAACTACGCAGTTTGCGCGAAGGGAAGGGCATCGCCATTGAGGCGTTGGCCCGCACGGTAGGCATCAGCCCGTCATATCTGGCCATGATCGAAAGTGGCGAGCGTCAGCCCGACGCCGCGATTCGCCGCAGCCTGGCCTGGGAATTGACGGTGCCAGGGTGGAGGGATGAATCGTGAGCGTACGCATTAGTCGTCAACATTGGGACGGATTGCTGGGGGAACTGGATCAGGCGCGTCGCCAGCGCCATCTGCTGACTTATCGGGCCTTGCTGGAGCGGTTGCAACTGCCGACACCGGCGATGCAGACCCTGACCGCCGCCCTCGAGCATCTGGCCGCGCTGGATGCGAAGGCCGAACAACCGTTGCGCAGTTCGCTGGTGATCAGTCAGGGCGCGAGCCGTCTGCCACGCACCGGTTTCTTTGAGTGTGTCGAACGTCTGGGGCGTTTTTCCGGGCCATCCGATGGTGTAGCTGCGGCCTCTTGGCATGCTTCGGAAGTCGTCCGGGTTTTTGAATACGAGTACCCGGAATCGGCGGAGGCCTGAGTGTTTTTACGACTCAAGGCGCGGGCGAGCTACTGGCTGGCCCGCCGGCTGTTTCACTGGTCATGGTTTGTCCGCCAGCCACGTGGCTGGCGTTGGCTTGAGGGTCAGTTTGCGCGCATGGCCAATCTCGGCGATGTCAGTGCGCAAAGCTTTTATGGGCACATCCTGACCTTTCGTGGCGTCGGCCTCGGAGCACGTGAAGAAGGTGTGCGCCTATTGCGGCTGGCGGCACTTGCGGGTGATGGCAAAGCGGCTTACCAGATCGGTGTGATCAGCCTGGCGGGAACACCGAGCAAGTCACCGGATCCTGTCGAAGCCGCACGCTGGTGGGGTATGGCTGCCAAGGCCAGACACCCGTTGGCTGAGCTCAAATTGAAAGAGCTGAGCGCTCGGGATTCAACGCAGTAAATCCAATTGTGTCCGTCCTGATAAACGCGGCGTGAGGTTTTCCTCACGCCGCGTTTGCGTTTTGCGTGACTGTTTATCTATTGCTCATTTATTACAGACAAGTCCTACAGCCATCGCCTACTTGCCTGACTTCTTTCCTGATTGATCCCCCGCACAGTTCCCGCGCCTAATTTTTTTGCGCGAGGGAACGCTCATGTTTGATCCACTTATTCAGTCCACTTCGCACACCCGCGTGCGCTGATGGAAGCCGTCACCCGCATCGAGCAAGCACTCGACAGCTTTCCCGCCACCCTCAGTATTTACCGCGAACAGCTCAGGCATTGGGCCAGTCGAGCGGCGGACAAGGTCAGCCACGCGGCGGATCTGCCGTCGTTGATGGGGATGGAGCGGGTCATCCGCTTCGGTGCCGACAGCACTGTCGTCAGCAGCACCGACAACGAGTTTTTCTCCGGCGTCGTCCAGTGCCCGAAGGGCGGGGTGATGGAGATCGAGAGCAAGTTCGAGTCGGTGTACGACATTGCGCTCGGCAACATTGTGGTCGATGTGATCGCCATGGATGGTGGTGAAACCACGCCCGTGACGCTCGACGCGCAGGGCAAGGGCTCGTTCAGAGGCGTCGCGGGGAAGTTCTACCGGGTGCAGGTGCACAGCGAGGTCACTGAGAGTCAGGTCGAGGCCCTGTTCAAAGCCTATGACGGCCTGACCGCTGAGCTGGACGGCTGGTTACGCAGCGAGTGGCAGGGTTTCAAACCGCAGTGGTCGCAGTCGGTGGCGACGGCAGCGGGCAACGGCATGCTTGCCGGGAGTTGGGCGGCGATCGAGGGGGTGTGGGACAGCATTGGCCTGCTGTCGGACATTCTCAAGGATCCCGGAGCGTTCGCCGAGCGGCTGGGTGAGGGCGCCACGCAGTTGATGGCGCTGGCAGCGACAGCCCCCGACGTCATGGAAAAGCTTCAACTGCTGGTCAGTGACGAAGCTGCACTGTGTTTATTGCTGCGCACGGCCAGCCTTTGGCTGGAGATGCTGCCGCCCAGTGAAATCGCCGGCAAAACCGCGGAAGCGGCGTCGATGATGATGGTGCAGTTGCTCATCGATGTGCTGATCAGTGTCGTTCTGACGTTCGTCAGTGGTGGCGCAGGCATCGCTTATCTGACGTTGCGTCTGGCGGATCGCGCCGTTCAATTGCTGTCGGCGGTGAAGCGTTTGGTGAAGGCGATGTTCGGCATCGTCGAAGGGTTCATCAAATACGTCGATCAATACAAAGCCGTTGCCGCCCGCGGCATCGCCGCCGGGGTGAAAAAGGGCCGGATGCAGTTGCGCTGGGATGCGCAGCGCAACACCTTGTTGAAGAAAGACGAGCCTCACGACGACTCGCCGGATCAGGCGAAAAATCCCAACGGTGACGGCGCTGATTGCGTGCCCTTCACCTGCACCAACGGCTGTCCGGTGTCGATGGTCACCGGCGAAGAACTGCTGACCCTGACTGATGGGGTGCTTGATGGCGTGTTGCCGTTCGAGTTCACGCGGTTGTATCGCTCTAGCGCCGCTGAGATCGATGTCGGGCTGGGGTTTGGCTGGAGTCATTCGCTGGCGCATCGGCTCGCGTTTGAGGGTGACTTTGTTGTCTGGGTCGACCATGAAAACCGTCGAACACGGTTTCCGCTTCCTGGCGTTTCGCGCCCGGCGATTCACAACAGCCTGTCGCGGGCGGCGATTTTCCTGGGCGATGAACCGGAAGAGCTGATCCTCGCACTGGCCGGGGACGCGGCGCGGTTTTATCACTTTCGTGCAGGACGGCTGACGGCGATCAGCGATGCCTATGGCAATCGTCTGACGGTGCAGCGCGATCGATCTGACCGGGTGCAGCGACTGGATAACGGTGCGGGGCGCTCGCTGCTGTTGCGGTATGACCGCGCGCAGTTGCTCGGTGTGGATTATCAGGTGTTTCGCGAAGGTGCCTGGAGTACCGAGCAAGCGCTGGTCAGTTACCGCTACGACGCTTATCGGCACCTGATCGAAGCGACTAACGCCGTCGGCGACAGCGAGCGCTACGACTACGACGACGCCCACGTGATTCTGCAGCGGCAACTGGCCGGCGGCGCGAGTTTTTTCTGGGAGTGGGAGCGGTCGGGGAAAGCCGCGCGTTGCGTGCGTCACTGGGCGTCGTTTTCGCAGATGGACACCCGTTACGTCTGGAATGACGACGGCAGCGTCGCGGTGCATTACGTCGATGGCACCGAAGAGGTTTACGTCCACGACGAGCGGGCGCGGCTGGTGCGCAAGGTCGAGGCCGACGGTGGCGAGCAGCTCAAGGCCTATGACTCTTCGGGTCGCTTGATTGCCGAGCAGGATGCCTTGGGCGCGGTCACCGAATACCGCTACGACGAGGTCGGACGGCTGGTGGCGCTGATTCCGCCGGACGAGGCGCCCACGTCCTACGAGTATCGCAACGGCTTCCTGCATAAACGCTCTCGCGGTGACGCGGTGTGGATCTACCGGCGCAATGCCGAGGGTGATGTCACCGAAGCGGTCGACCCCGACGGCCAGGTCACCCATTACTACTACGACACCCGGGGTCAGTTGCTGTCGATCCGCTATCCGGACAGCAGCCGCCATCGCCTGGTCTGGAATAACCTCGGCCAACTCATTGAAGAGACTTTGCCCGACGGCGGCGTGCGGCGTTTGTCCTACGATGCATTGGGGCGGCGGACCACAACCGCAGACGAACACGCTGCGGTCACCCGTCAGCATTGGGACGCCGTTGGCCGACTGATTCAGACGACATTTCCTGACGGTGCGACCCGCGCCTACAGCTACGGCGCCTACGGTCAGGTCACCGCCGAGCGCGATGAACTCGGGCACATCACCCGCTACGAATACGACGATGACCTGCACCTGGTCTCGCGGCGGATCAACCCCGATGGCACGCGGGTGCAATACCGCTACGACCATGCGCAGCTACTGCTCACCGAGATCGAAAACGAGTCCGGGGAAAAATACCGGCTGGACTACACGCCGACCGGGCTGATTCGTCAGGAAAGCGGTTTTGACGGCCGGCGCACGGCGTACGCCTATGACCTCAACGGCCATCTGCTGGAGAAGACCGAGTTCGGTGATGACGGCTCTTGTCTGCTCACCGCTTATGAGCGCGATGCGGCCGGACGTCTTCTGGTCAAAACCCTGCCCGACGGCCTCAAGGTTGTTTATCAATACGACCGTCTCGGCCGACTGATCGGTGTTGATGACGGCCAGCAACACCCGCTGGCCTTCGAGTACGACCGCCAGGACCGGCTGATCACCGAGCATCAGGGCTGGGGCACTCTGCGCTACCGCTACGACGCCTGCGGCCAGCTCAAGCGCATGCGTCTGCCGGACAACAGCGTGCTCGACTACCGCCACGCCAAGGGTGGCGCGCTGAGCGGGATTGACCTCAATGGGGCCGAGCTGAGCCGTCACGTCTATCAGTCCGGGCGCGAACTGCAACGCCAGCAAGGCCTGCTGCTCAGCGAATATACCTACGACGATCAGGGACGATTACTCGCCCACGCCGTAGGCCATCAGCGCGATGCGTTGTACCGCCGCGATTATGCCTACAACGCCAACGGCAATCTCGCGCACATTGCTGACAGCCGCCACGGCCAGCGCACCTACGGCTACGACGCCCTCGACCGGCTGACTCGTGTACGCCACTCACGCGACGAACTGCCGGAAAGCTTCGCCCACGACCCGGCCGGCAACCTGCTGATGCAGGACCGCCCCGGCCCGAGTCAGATCAAAGGCAACCGCCTGCTGCTGCAAGGCGACCGCCACTACGATTACGACGCCTTCGGCAACCTGATCCGCGAACGCCGCGGCCGCGCCCAGACACTCGTTACCGAATACCGCTACGACTGCCAGCACCGCCTGATCGGCCTGACCCGCCCGGACGGCCAGACCGCGTCCTACCAATACGATGCCTTCGGCCGACGCATCCGCAAAACCGCCGGCGACGCCACCACCGAGTTCTTCTGGCAAGGCGACCACCTCGTCGCCGAAAGCAGCGAAAGCGAATACCGCAGCTACGTCTACGAACCCGGCACCTTCCGCCCGCTGGCATTGCTCGACGGCAAAGGCCCGAAAAAAGCCTGCCCGTTCTACTACCAACTCGACCACCTCGGCACCCCGCAGGAACTCACCGACTACAGCGGCGACATCGTCTGGTCCGCGCAATACGACGCCTACGGCAAAGTCGCCGCACTGACCCTGGCCGGCGAGGACTACCTGAACCAGCCGCTGCGTTTTCAGGGGCAGTACTTCGACGGGGAAAGCGGGCTGCATTACAACCGGCATCGATACTACGACCCGAGGCTGGGGCGATATCTGACGCCGGATCCGATCAAGTTGGCCGGTGGGTTGAATCAGTACCAGTACGTGCCGAATCCAACGGGGTGGGTGGATCCGTTGGGGTTGAATGGATGTCCGGGTGGCGATGGCTGCAAGAAACCAACCCTCGAGTCAATCGATCCGACCAAAAATATAAAGGGTGGAGAGGAAGACTCTTCCCGCTCAGTACCGCAACAAACTTACTTGTACCGTGGGTCTGGAACAGATCCATCAGAAATCTTCGAGAACGGCTTTAAAAGCAAAGGAAATAGCAACGACCTATTTCTTCACTCAATCGATAGTGACTTTCCTCCAAGTAATTTTATTAGCACCTCTCTTTCAAGAGAGATGGGGAAGGCATTCGCTACCAGCTATTTCACACGTCCCGGATTTCTCTACACGCTGAAAATGATCCCAGGCCATGATTTGAAAAAAGAGTTAGGTGCGTCTTATAGATTTAGTAAGGAGCAGGAAATTGCCATCCCAGGTCAGATCAAAAGGGAAGATATTCTTGGTGCTACACTGATTATTGATGACGGCAGAGAATTTGGTTACTCAATTCCTAATCCGCACAGGAAAATAAACAAGTGAGAAAAATATTTACTGTTGACGTTGTGGTGAATGGTAATAAGAAGAGAGTTGATCTTGCTTGTGACTGGGTAGCTATATCTATAACAATCAAGATTGGTGGTGGGCCAAGAAAGACATATTTCGGAAGTGATTTTTATAGGTGTTTTGCGGCATTAAGAAAAGATAATGATGGTTTGGTTTTTCATTGTAAGGGGGCTAAGACTAATGTTCATCCATCAAGCATGGCCTCGCAAATGTCTCTTGGGCTGAAAGCTTACGAGTTGGAAATTGGCAAAGAACCGTCAATAGATGATCTCGTATTTATCTTTGATTATGAGGAGAAAGACTTGTCAAACGATCCCGATGAGCAGCGGCAGTTTTATTTGAGTTGGATGACTTCTTGAGTGATGCGAAAGTAATCGAGCTTTTGGTGTGTTAGTGATTAAGCGTTAGGCTTAGGTTGTTGTTGGAAAAATTTCTTATGTAATAGTCGGTTTACTGTGAACTAAATGTTGCTTTGGTACGGAAGAGGAAGGTTATGAGTAAAGATAGTGATGAAGGGAAAAATTTCGGTCTTGGGGGTCATCAATCAGCCGATAAAAAAAGTGACATTGTAAGAGATACATTCAGAGGCGTTCCTAGTTCTAGGTTTATTAGTAATCGGGCGCAAATGAGCGCATATAATGAAGCGCTGACAAGGGAGGTCAGAAACATGCCGCGCTTTACGGGGGAGGACAGTATGGGGAATTTGGTCGTGCGGATGCCCGCGGAAGGAGTGGGTGAAGGATATGAACCCAATCCATCTGAACCGACAGAGCCTAGATTCATGCCTAAAATGAATGCGTTTGAAATGAAGTTTGATTTTGAAACGTTACAACCCTACGCACTGTATCCGGTGGAGAACTTTTGATGTTGATGCATCCCTATCTTGATGTTCCATATAATCCCCAGTTGAAGCACTTTCTTGGAGGGTTCGATATATACGATCGCGAGGAGACGTTGGGCTCGGAGTTGGCGGAGTACGACCCTGAGTGTCCTTCGGATAGAGTGGGTCTGATATCTAAGTTTGTTGTGAAAAGATTTTCTGGTTTGACTTATCGGCACAAGTTTGTCTTGTTTTCCGTGTTGGGTGAGGCTTTGGATGGCGAAATAAGTGATCTTGCTAAAGTCTTTAAACATGATCCGTTTTCTCATTCATTGCTCCCATTTGGTTGGAACGAGATGAAAGATCCTAAGATTTTTTTTGAGCACATATACTCTATCCTGTCCGAAGTCTGGACTGATGATTTATACCTAGCCGGTCAGGAAGACTGCTCAACGTGGTAGCCGGCATAAAAAGCAGAGCCTAGAGTGACTGTACTGACGCCTTCGCGGGCAAGCCTGCTCCCACAGGTAAGTGTGTCGTTTGAGGGATCAGCGTTGACCCCTTAGCTGTGGCTGGTGGAGTACTGAGGTTGTAAGGCTATCCAATAAATGAACGCTATACCCCGGAACATTCTTCGCATGATGTTTCGCCTGCGAGGCCATTTCCGCGAGTTGACTGGCATCCAGGTGTGCGCAAGCCTCGGGATGCAAATGCACCACGCCAATGGAAAGCGACAACAGCGGAAACTCCTGCCGCACCCCTTGGCGATTCGGCGCAATAAAACATCCCGCCTCAAGGTGTTCGGGGCGATAGAAGCGTCGGCATTGGCTCTGAAAGTCATCAAGCAGTTGATTGAGACGTTTGCGCCAGTCTTCCGGGCCAAGGACCAGAAGGAAGTCGTCGCCGCCAATATGGCCAACGAAGTCGCGGGACGGGTCGACCCGTTCATTCAGGCATTGCGCCAGACACAGCAGAACTTCATCACCCCGTCCGTAGCCGTAGATATCGTTAAAGGGTTTGAAACTGTCGATGTCGACGTAGCAAATGACCGACTCGCGCCCCTGCTGCAGCAACCGCGTCAAGCATTGCTGGATCGGCACATTGCCGGGCAGCAGAGTCAGTGGGTTAGCGTAGCGAGCCTGTTGGATTTTCAGTTCGGTGATCAGTTTGAGCACGTCGATCACTCTGCCAAGGCCGAGATACCCGCCGTTGAGGGTGATGATGAAGTCCTCTTCGATGCGCTGGCGGGCACGGCTGGTGATCAGGCGGCTGACCTGTTGCAGCGACTGGCTCATTTCCACGGCGAGGAAGTCGTCGTTCATCAGGCGACTGATCGGTTTACGGGCGAACAGGTCGGTGGCGAACGGTTTGAGCAGGGCATCGGACAGGGAATGACGATGGACGATGCCGCAGGGTTGGCCTTGTTCGTCGAGTACCGCCAGTGAATTGAGGTTGGCCTGGCGGCGAAAGGCCTCCAGTACGTTGGCGGTGGGTGTGTCGCGATGCACGGCCGGTTGCTCGTTGAGCAGGGCGCTGAGGTCGCTGCCTTCGTCGTTCAGCGCAACGCTGCTGCTGTCGTGTTTGGGCATCAAGGCGCGGGCATCGCGCGGTGGGTGTTCCTGAGGGCGGCCGAGCAAGTAACCCTGAACCAGATCGACACCCATCTCGGTCAGCACCGCGAGTTCTTCCGGCAACTCGATGCCTTCGGCGATGACTTGCGCCCGAGAGGCTTTGGCGATTTGCAGAATCGAGCCGACGAACTCGCGCTTCAACGCATCCTGATGAATGCCGTCGATGAAGTGTCGATCGATCTTCACGTAGTCCGGACGAAGTTCTGACCACAACCGCAGGCTCGAATAGCCGGCACCGAGATCATCCAGTGCAATCGAAAACCCCATTGCCCGATAGTGATGCAAGGCAGTTTGCAGCAACTGAAAGTCGTCGATCGGCGTTTGTTCAGTCAGTTCGATGACGACCTGGCTGGGCGGAATGCCGAAATCCTGCAGCAACTGCAACGTGCGCCCCGGTTGATGCGCGGCTTCAAGCAAGGATTCCGGCGAGACGTTGAGAAATAGCTTGCCTGGCAGTTGCTGCTCGTTGAAGCGGCGACAAGCGCTCTGGCGGCAGGCGATCTCCAGTTCGCTCAAACGTCCGGCCTGACGTGCCACGGCGAACAGCGCGATCGGCGAGTGGAGAGGACTGTTGGAAGGGCCGCGCGTGAGCGCTTCGTAGCCGAGAATGCGGCGTTCGGAGAGGCTGATGATCGGTTGGAACAGGCTGTGTAAACCGCTTTGAGTCAGGATCGAGCTCAAGGCACTCAGCTGTTCGGTCGTGGTCATGGCAATCTCTGGCGATAAAAAAAGGACTGGGAGCGTTCTCGATGAAGAGAGTGGCTCCCAGTCCTTTATTGCACGACAGAATGATGACTGTTTGATGACGATCCGGGGATCGTCAGCATTAAATTGCCATCATCTTACTTCTTGGCCACCTGATTGCTCAGCTTCAGGTAATCCAGCAGCACGCGCCCGGTTTCGCTCAGGTAGGCATCGTCTTCCGGTTTGACCTTGTCCGGGTCGGCGGCTGCAAGGGCGTCTTCGTCTTCTTTCTTCAGTTCTTTGAGCGGCTCTTCGCCTTTGGCTTTGCGACGGATGTTTTCCATCGTCAGTTGCTTGGCGTCGATGTCGTTGTGCTGGGCACGGCGTTCGGCTTCGTTGAGGCTGACGGTTTTTTCTTCCATCAGTTTCTGCGCCAGGGCCAGCTTGTCGCGGATGAACACGAACTCGGCATCCTTGGCGGTGCGCGTGTCATGCTCGGACTTGAGCTGGGCCAGGAACGGCTTGAACGGATCGGCCGCCGGTTTGATTGCCGCGCGGATGGTGTCCCACGGCATGGCTTCCGGCAGGGCGCTCTCGCCGATTTCCTTGGTGTCGATCAGCGACGGATAGTCGATGTCCGGCAGCACGCCTTGATGCTGGGTGCTCTGACCGGACACACGGTAGAACTTGGCCAGCGTCAGCTTCAGTTCGCCATGGTTCAGCGGTTGAATGGTCTGCACGGTGCCTTTACCGAAGGTCTGGCCACCGATGATCAGCGCGCGGTGGTAGTCCTGCATGGCGCCGGCGAAGATCTCCGAAGCCGAGGCGGACAAGCGGTTGACCAGCAATGCCATCGGGCCTTTGTAGAACGCGCCCGGGTTTTCATCTTCGAGTACGTCGACACGGCCATCGGCATTACGTACGAGTACGGTCGGGCCTTTGTCGATGAACAGACTGGTCAGCTCGGTGGCTTCCTGCAGGGAACCGCCGCCATTGTTGCGCAGGTCGATGACCACGCCGTCGACTTTGTCTTTCTGCAGCTCGGTGAGCAGCTTCTTGACGTCGCGGGTGGTGCTCTTGTAGTCCGGATCACCGGCACGGAACGCTTTGAAGTCTAGGTAGAAGGCTGGAATCTCGATGACGCCGAGTTTGTAGTCCTTGCCGTCCTGTTTCAGGTTGAGCACGGACTTCTTCACGGCCTGGTCTTCGAGCTTCACCGCTTCCCGGGTGATCGGCACGATCTTGGTGGTCTGGTCGTTCGGCGCATTGCTCGCCGGAATCACTTCCAGACGCACCACGGTGCCTTTCGGACCACGGATCAGTTTGACCACTTCGTCCAGACGCCAGCCGACCACGTCGACCATTTCTTTGTTGCCTTGGGCAACGCCGATGATCTTGTCGGCCGGGGCGACCTGTTTGGTCTTGTCGGCCGGGCCTGCCGGCACCAGACGCACGACTTTCACCTGGTCGTTGTCGCTCTGCAACACGGCACCGATGCCCTCGAGGGACAGGCTCATGTTGATGTCGAAGTTTTCCGCGTTATCCGGCGACAGATAGTTGGTGTGCGGATCGTAAGACATGGCGAAGGTGTTGATGTACGCCTGGAAGATGTCTTCCGGACGGGTCTGGTCCAGGCGCGCCAACTGATTTTTGTAGCGCTTGGTCAGGGTTTCCTGGATCTGCTTCGGCTCTTTGCCGGCGATCTTCATCCGCAGCACTTCGTCCTTGACGCGTTTTCGCCACAGGTCGTCGAGTTCAGCGGTGGATTTGAGCCAAGGGGCGTCCTTGCGATCGATCAGCAAGGTTTCCCTGGTGGTGAAGTCCATCTTGTCGACGCCTTTGTTCAGCTCGGCAAGGGCGAAGTCCAGACGCGACTTGACGCGGTCCAGATAGCGCTTGTAGATGGTGAACCCGGCGTTGAGGTCGCCGCTTTTGAGGAAGTCGTCGAACTGCGTCTTCCACTTGTCGAATTCGCTGATGTCGCTGGCCATGAAGTAGCTGCGCGACGGATCCAGCAGCTTGAGGTAGCTGTCGTAGATGATCACCGAGCGCGCATCGTCGAGCGGCGGCTTGCTGTAGTGGTGACGCTTGAGCAACTCGACGACGTTCAGGCTGGCGATGACTTCATCGCGATCAGGCTGCAATTTGTCCCAGCTGTTGGCTGCGAATGTATTGCCCGACACCGGCAACAAACCGATACCGATGAAAAGAGCGAGGGCGGTGCTGGGGAGCAAATGCTTCATGCTGATTCGACGCGGGGACAATTGATAACGCATATTAGGCCGTCTTTGAAGTCGCCGGTTCTACGAGAGCCGGTCGCATAATGCAAAAAGCCCGGCGCTACAGCTTCGGGCTCAGTCCAGACTCACTATGGAGGCACTGTGAAGGCATTGCAAGGCGTTGACGGTCAAGTGGCATGGGTTGAAGAGCCGAGTCCTACGTGCGATGTAGGACAAGTCCGCATTCGAGTGGCGGCAGCCGGCCTCAATCGCGCCGATTTATTACAGAAAGCAGGGCTCTATCCGCCGCCCCCAGGAGCCAGCCAAGTGCTCGGTCTTGAGTGCTCAGGGGTCATCAGCGAGGTCGGCGCGGGCAGTGCGTGGCAGGTCGGTGACCGGGTTTGCGCCTTGCTGGCCGGGGGCGGCATGGCCGAAGAGGTGGTCGTCGACGGGCGGCACGTGCTGCCGGTTCCCGAAGGCGTCTCGCTGATCGAGGCCGCTGCATTGCCTGAGGTTTATGCAACAGTCTGGCTGAATGTGTTTCAACTTGCGGCGCTCAAACCGGGTGAGAAAGTTCTCTTGCACGCCGGCGCAAGTGGAATCGGTTCAGCCGCCATTCAGTTGTGCAAGGCGTTTGGCAATCCGTGTTGGGTCAGCGTCGGTTCGACCGAGCGTTTGGCTTATTGCGAGGCGCTGGGCGCGCAGGGCGGGGTGGTGCGCACCGATGATCTGGAGAGCCTGCGTGATTTCGGGCCGTTCAATGTGATTCTCGATCCGGTGGGTGGCAATTATTCGGCGTTGAATCTCAAGCTGATGGCGCTGGATGGGCGATGGGTGTTGATCGGTTTGATGGGCGGTCGTGAGGCGAAACTGGATCTGGCGCAGGTCTTGGCCAAGCGTGTGCAACTGCTGGGCTCGACGTTGCGCAGTCGTGACGATCAGTTCAAGGCGGATCTGTTGAGTGATCTGGGCCAGCAGGTGTGGCCGTTGTTTGCTGAAGGGCGGTTGCGTCCACAGTTGGCCAAGGCGTTTGCGGTGAAGGATGCCGAGGCGGCGTTTGCGGAGTTGGCGAGCAATACTGTTGCTGGAAAACTGGTTTTGGTGATCGACGACAGTCTGAGCTGAGCACGGAAAAGCCCCTCACCCTAACCCTCTCCCAAAGGGAGAGGGGACTGGCCGGGTTGTTCTGTCGGGCTACATCGACCTGATGCATCGGGTCGAACTCAGGTTTGGAATATCAGCCTGCCTGTGCAGATTAAATCTTTGTCATTTCCAGAGATGGATTGGCCAGTTGGCCTTTTCGGCGTGTTCCAGCAGCACTGGGTCTGGATTCACCACGTGCGGGAAATCCACTTTCAGCAACAACGGCAGATCATTGCGTGAGTCGGAATAGAAACTCGCACCTTCCAGGTTCTCTTCTTCAGCATCCAGCCATTCCAGCAAACGGGTGATCTTGCCTTCGCGGTAGGTCAGGGTGCCAACGGTATGCCCACTGTAAACGCCATGGGCGACTTCCAGTTCAATCCCCAGAATTTCATCAATGCCCAATCGATCGGCAATCGGTCTGACCAGGTGCGTGCCTGACGCCGAGATCACCAGAATCCGGTCGCCGGCCTTGCGGTGGGCGGCGATGGTTTTGGTCGCGTCGCTGAAGATGATCGGTTCGATGAAGTCTTCAACCCATGGCCCGACCAGGTGTTCGACTTCTTCCGGCGTACGCCCGATCAAGGGCTCCAGGCTGAATTCCATGTAGTCTTCCATGCGCAATTTGCCATGGCTGTAGGCGTCCATTAGTTCGTTGTTCTTGCGCATGAACGACTCGGGATCGACCCAGCCCAGGCGCCCCATCTGCTCGCTCCAGAGGGTGGCGCAGTCGCCGTGGATCAAGGTTTCGTCCAGATCAAAAATTGCCAGGGCCATCAGTGCAGTTCTCTCTTCAACGTCAGCAAAGTCATCAGGCTACCTCACACAGGGCCGTTGGATCGATGGAAAGTGCCAGCCGCTGACCGTCGGGATGGAGATCGGCCGCCGAGCGGTTGAGCACATCCACCACCAGTTCCACGCCGCGCGCTTCGATCCGGTAACGGATGACGTTGCCGAGCAGGCTGTGGCTGCGGATCTGCGCGTCGAGTTCGCCGTTGAGGCTCAGTTCGATGGCTTCCGGGCGAATGGCGATGCGGTGGCTGATCGGGCGCTGCAGCAGCTTCGACGCATCGTCGGCATCGAGCAGGTTGTAGTTGCCGATGAAGCCTGCGGCGAACACATCGACGGGTGCGGTGTACAAGGTTTCGGCATCGCCGCTTTGTACGATTTTTCCCTGATTCATCAGGAAAATGCGATCAGACATGGTCAGCGCTTCTTCCTGATCGTGGGTGACGAAAATCGTCGTCAGGCCGAGTTCGCGCTGAATCTGGCGGATCTGTTCACGCAGGTGTTTACGAATCCGCGCATCGAGCGCCGACAGCGGCTCATCGAGCAGCAGCAAACGCGGACGTGTGACCAGCGAGCGGGCGAGGGCCACGCGCTGACATTGTCCGCCGGACAGTTGATGTGGATAGCGGCTGGCGAAGTCGTTCAGTTCAACAAGTTTCAACACCTCGGAAACGCGTTTATGGCTGTCGTCGGCATTGACCTTCTGCATGCGCAAACCGAAGGCGACGTTTTGCTCGACGGTCATATTGGGGAACAGCGCATAACTCTGAAACACCATGCCAATCCCGCGTTTCTGCGGGCTCAACGGCACGATATCGACGCCATCCAGCAGAATCTTGCCGCCATCGACCGGCGTCAGACCGGCAATGCAACGCAGCAGGGTCGACTTGCCGCAGCCGGAGGGGCCGAGCAGGGTGACGAACTCGCCCTTGTTGATCTCGCAGTCAATGTCGCTGAACACGGTGGTGCCGGCGTAACTTTTCTGCAGGTGTTGGACGCTGACATAGCTCATTCGCTTTTGTCCTTGTTCAAGATGTTGGCGATCCAGGTCAGGACCAGCACGAAAAAGAAATACGAAATAACCAGCGCGCTGGTGAAGTGGCCGCTGCTGTTGCGCATGTTGTTCAGATAAACCTGCAAGGTTTCGTAACGCGTGCCGACCAGAATATTGGCGAAGACGAACTCACCGAACAGGAACGAGAACGACAGCAGCAACGCGACCATCAGGCCTTTGCGCAGGTTCGGCAGCACCACCAGAAACGCTGCCTGAAAGGTGCTGGCGCCGAGCAGTTGCGCAGCGTCCATCAGGTCACGCAGGTTGATCGCCTGCAGGTTGTTGGTGATCGCCCGGTACATGAACGGCAGCGCCACGGTGAAGTAGCAGCCGATCAGAATCCACGGTGTACCGACCATCGCCATCGGCCCGGAACCGTAAAGTTGCAACAGTCCCACCGACGACACCACCGGCGGCACCGCGAAGGGCAGCAGGATGAGGATGTTCATCAGCGCATCGAGTTTCGGAAAGTGGTAATGCACCACGAACAGCAGCGGCAGGATCAGTACCACCGACAGCACCAGCGCGCCGACACACACCAGCAGCGACTGGCCGAAGGCGTGAAGAAAGCGCGGATCGCTCCACAACTGGATGTACCACTTGAAGGTGAAACCGCTGGGCAGGATGGTCGCTGACCAACTGCTGGCGATCGAATAGACCAGCGTGCCCACGAGTGGCAGCAAGAGGATGGCGAACAACAGATAAACCACGACGCGGTGGTAGAGGCCGGCCGGGCCGGATTCAGCGCGAGACATGGTAGCTCCTCTTCAACAGCAGTTGATGCACGACGGTGACGATGGTCATCAGCGCCACCAGCACCACGGCCAAAGCGCTGGCCAGATTCGGGTCAAGGGAAATGTCACCGGAGACCATCGCCGCAATCCGGATCGGCAGGACGTTGAAGTTGCCCGTCGTCAACGCGTACACCGTGGCGTAGGCACCGAGGGCGTTGGCCAGCAGGATCACGAATGTACCGAGCAGCGCCGGGGTCAGCACCGGCAAGCCGATATGCCGCCAGAATTGCCAGCCATTGGCGCCAAGCAGTGCGGCGGACTCGCGCCAGTCTTCACGCAAGGCGTCGAAGGCGGGATAGAGCAGCAGCACACCAAGGGGAATCTGGAAGTAGGTGTAGAGGATAATCAGCCCGGTTTTCGAGTACAGGTTGAAATCCTGAATGATCCCCGACTGCTTCAGCATGATCGTGATGCTGCCGTTGAAACCGAGCAGGATGATGAACGCGAAGGCCAAGGGTACGCCGGAAAAATTGCTGGTCATGTTGGCGAAGGCATTCACGAAATTGCGCAGTTTCGAATCGACCCGGCGCAGGGAATACGCACCCAGTACGGCAATGATGATGCCGAACACGCTCGACCAGAAACTGATTTCGAGGCTGTACTGGATCGCCTGCAAATAGAACTTCGAGCTGAAGATCTTGCTGAAGTTGGCCAAGCCCCAGCCGAATTCTTCTGATTGCAGGCTGCTGATCATCACCCAGGTCAGCGGAGCGATTTCGAAGACGATAAAGAACAGCGCGAAGGGCACCACGCACAGGGCTGCCAGCCATTTACCGCGAGTCATTGAGTTCACTTGAGCAACTCCCGGCACACCGGTTTGTCATGGGGCACGCCGAGCAGTTCGCAGACCGTGCCGCAGATTTCGGTCTGCTTCGGTGCGGCGTCAGCGTCGAGGCTGAACGCGTCACCGAGGACAAACAGCGGCACCTGACGCTCTTCCGGCAGCAGGCCGTTGTGCGAGCGATCGTTGTTCATGCCGTGGTCGGCGGTCACCAATACCTGATAGCCAGCGTCGAGCCAGTTCTGCAGATAGTCGGCGAGGATGATGTCGGCGAAGCGCGCGCTGTTGCGGTATTGCGAAGAGTCGAGGCCGTGTTTGTGCCCGGCGTCGTCGATGTTCATCGGATGGATCAGCAGGAAATCCGGATCGTGGCGCAGGCGCAGGTTTTCTGCGTCGGCGAACAGGTGCGAGTCCGGGTAGTGATCGCTCCAGTAGAAATGCCCGTGCTGGATCGGCAGCGACAGATTGTCGGTGTGGCGGTCGCGTGCTGCCACGAACGGCGAACGGTTATACAACTCGCTAACCCAGTGATACGCCGCTGCCGCGGTTTTCAGGCCGGCATCGCGGGCGTAGTGATAAATGCTGCGCTGATTGGACAAGCGCGAGACGTTGTTGTGGACGATGCCGCTGTCGATCGGCGGCACGCCGGTGAGGATGCATTCATAAAGCGGTCGGGACAGGGCCGGCAGTTCGCACTCCAACTGGTAGAGCGCGGCGCGTCCTGCGCCAACATAAGCCTGCAGATGCCCCATGGCGTGACGCGCGACCTCGTAGTTGAGGCCGTCGAGCACGACAAGGATGACGTTGTGCTTCATAGGGGCAAAAACTCCGCGAAACAGGAAATTTCAGATTCAACCGAGATCCCCTGTAGGAGTGAGCCTGCTCGCGATAGCTGTTGAACATTCAACAACAATGTTGACTGAATTACCGCTATCGCGAGCAGGCTCACTCCTACATGGGGATTTGTTTCAGATCACACA
This sequence comes from Pseudomonas sp. RU47, assembly GCF_004011755.1. Lineage (GTDB taxonomy): Bacteria > Pseudomonadota > Gammaproteobacteria > Pseudomonadales > Pseudomonadaceae > Aquipseudomonas. Next base: position 1,932,359 of record NZ_CP022411.1, read on the forward strand.
GTAGTGATCAGTCGCTTTATTTCATCTCTACGATGACTTCTTCGTTCCACTGCTGTGGCAGGGCCTTGGAAGTCTTTTCCCACGCATCGGCGTCTTTGATCGGGGTGACCTTTTTGTACTGCTCGTTTGGCAGCAGTTTGGCCTTCACGTCTTCTGGCAGTTGCAGGTGCTCGGCGCGGATCGGACGGGCGTTGCCGCGCGCGAGGTTGGTCTGGCCGGCGTCACTGAAGATGTATTCGCGGGTCAGCTTGGCGGCGTTCGGGTTTTTCGCGTACTTGTTGATGATCGTGGTGTAGCCGGAAATCACCGAACCGTCGGACGGGATCAGCACCACGTAGTCATCCGGGTTGGCCATCTTGGCTTTGTAGCTGAGGCCGTTGAAGTCCCAGACCACACCGACTTCGATCTCGCCTTTTTCCATGGTGGCGATGGTCGGGTTAGCCATCGACAGACGACCTTGCTTGGCGATGTCGGCGAACAGCAGCAGCGCAGGCTTGATGTTTTTCTCGTCGCCACCGTTGGCCAGTGCTGCAGCCAGAACGCCGTTGGCGGCTTGTGCGGCGGTGCTCACGTCACCGATGGAAACCTTGTATTTGCCGCCCTTGAGGTCTGCCCATTTGGTCGGTACTTCGGAGCCGTGCAGCAGTTTTTTGTTGACGATGAAGGCGATGGTGCCGGTGTAGGCCAGCGCCCAGTTGCCGTCCTTGTCCTTGGCCCAGTCCGGAACCTGATCCCAGGTGCTTGGCTTGTACGGTTGCACCACGCCTTGTTTGACCGCAATCGGGCCGAAGGCCGCACCGACGTCGCCGATGTCGGCGGTGGCGTTATCTTTTTCTGCGGCGAATTTGGCGATTTCCTGGGCCGAGCTCATGTCGGTGTCGATGTGTTTCAGGCCGTAGGTTTTGGCCAGGTCTTCCCAGGTGCCTTTCCAGTTGGCCCAGTCATCGGGCATGCCGACGCTGTTGACGGCACCTTCCGCTTTCGCAGCGGCTTCGAGGGTTTTCAGATCGGTGCCGGCCGCCATGGCGGAGGTGCACATTGCAATGGTCGAGCCTAACAGTGTTGCCAGGAAAAGCTGTTTCATTCCGAAGCTCCTTGGTCGTGTTCAACGCTGCGATTGCGGTGTGTGTTGGTCTAGGTCAGCAATACCTGAGCCAATTTAGGCGGGCTGGATGACACTTTGATGTCGGCGGCCCTGCGGCAGGTCTTTTGTTTGCTCGGTATCAGCGGTTGCCAGATAAGCGTAGACCATGCCCAAGCCCCGGCGGACAAGGGACTTGGCCGATGTATTGCAAGTCATGAGGACGACCGTTCGGTAGTTTTGTCATCTCTCGGTCATCTGCACTGCCTAGGCTTGCAATATCACGCAACGGCTCGATTGCCGTGCGATTTTGCCCTGAAACAGTGCTGGTCTAGTCCAGATAGGTAACGTTGATGCGCGATGAGGCAACAAAAGCGGTGACAGCGATTGGCCAGGTGCTGCAGGAACAACTCGATCACGGGTTGCTGGCGGCGGGCAGCAAGTTGCCGGCCGAGCGCAAGCTCAGTGAGTTGTTCGGTACGACGCGGATTACCGTGCGTGAGGCGTTGTTGCAGTTGGAGGCGCAGGGGCAGATTTATCGCGAGGAGCGACGTGGCTGGTTCGTTTCGCCGCCGCGTCTGGCGTACAACCTGATGCAGCGCAGTCACTTTCACGCAATGGTCAGTGCGCAGGGGCGGGTGCCGTCGACCGAGGTGATTTCGGCACGTTTGCAGCCGGCGTCGGCGGCGGTGTGTGCCTGGTTGCAGTTGCCGGCGTTGTCGAGTGTGATTCAGATTTGTCGGTCACGGCGGATTGATGGGCGGTTGGTGTTGTATGTGGAGCACTATTTGAATCCGCAGTTTTTTCCGGGGATTCTTGAGTTTGATTTGAATCAGTCGATGACCGAGTTGTATGCGCGGCATTACGATTTGCACTATGGGCGGGTGCGGTTTGAGATTGTGCCTACGTCGTTGTCGGTGGATGCGGCGGCGGCTTTACGGGTGTCGGTGGGGAGTCCGGGGTTGCGGATTGCTCGGGTCAATTATGATCAGCATGAGCGGTTGATTGATTGTGATCTGGAGTTTTGGCGGCATGATGCGATTCACGTAGGGGTTGATGTTGTTTGAGCTTTGACCTTTGACCTTGGCGGCCTGTGGGCCGACCAGGCTATTGGGTTCTGTGTGAATATCCGTTTCTGCGGGTGTCGCGGTTGGCGGTTTCGCTTTTACAGCGACTCACTTTTCCAGGCGCCGAAAAGTAAGCAAAAGGCTGGGCCCCGGCGTTCGGCCCGCTCGCTGGGGCTCGGGGTTCCTTCGCTCCGGGATCGATCCGGGGGCATCGCTTCCGGTTTGCTTCGCTGCACCTCCTTTCGATGTGTTCGACTTCGTCGAACGGCGCTGCGCGCCCACCCCCGGATCAATCCCTCCACTCAGCCTGCCGAAGGGGCCGGCACGGCAAGATCAAGAGCGGTACTCGAGCTTGCGCTCATTGTGTTGAGTGGGGCGGCTTTGCCGCGTGGGTTGTTCGCAAATCAAAACTGTGGGAGCCAGCCCTGCTGGCGATGGCGGCCTGACAGCCGACCAATTTCTGGAAGGGTGCATATAGTCCAACTGTGGGAGCGAGCCTGCTCGCGAAAGCGCCCCCACAGTCACCTCATCCCTATTTACCTGCCCCCGCATTGGCATACAAATAATCCGTCGCCAACGAGGCCAATGTCCTCACGCCCACCACCAGCGCCGACTCATCCACAAAGAACCCGGGATTATGATTCGGCGCTGCCTTGCTCATGTCCTGATCCATCGGTGTCACGCCGAGAAACACAAACAGCCCCGGCACTTCCTTGGCAAAGAACGAAAAATCTTCCGCGCCCCCCACCAGCGGTGCATTCACCACATCATCCTTGGCCGCCCACTTCAACGTCGGCAGCATCTTTTCCGTCAGCACCGGATTGTTGATGGTCGGGTCGTATTTTTCGATGATGGTGACGTCGGCTTTGGCGCCGCCGCTTTCGGCGATTTTTTCCACGGTCTGGCGTACGTCGGCATGCAGTTTCTGGCGGATGCCGTAGTCGTAGGAGCGGATCGTGCCGGTCATGTCGACCGTTTCGGGAATGATGTTGTAGCGCGTTCCGCCGTTGATTGTGCCGATGCTGACCACTGACGGATAAGAGGAGATGTCGGTGCGGCGGCTGACCACGGTTTGCAGGCCGACGATGGTTTGTGCGCCGACGGTGATCGGGTCGATGCCGTCCCATGGGCGGCCAGCGTGGGTCTGTTTGCCGAGGATTTTGATGCGCAGGTCGTCGGAGCTGGCGAGGGTGGCGCCGGGGCGGTAGGCGATCTGGCCGGCGGGGACGCCGGCCCAGACGTGCAGGCCGAAAACGGCGTCGGGTTTCGGTGATTTCATCACGCCTTCCTCGACCATCATTTTCGCGCCCCAGGTGTTTTTGCCGTCGGGGATGAAGTCGCTCGGGCCTTCCTCGGCGGGCTGGAAATAGAACACCACGGTGCCGGGCAGGGTGTCGCGCATGCCCGTGAGAATTTTCGCCGTGCTCAGCAGGATCGCGGTGTGGGCGTCGTGGCCGCAGGCGTGCATGACGTCGACTTCTTTGTCCAGATAGATGCCTTTGGCTTTCGAGGCGAACGGCAGGTCGGCGACTTCCTTGACCGGCAGCGCGTCCATGTCGGCGCGCAGGGCCACGGTCGGGCCGGGCAGGGCGCCTTTGAGGACGGCGACCACGCCGGTACGGGCGACGCCGGTTTTCACTTCCAGGCCCATGGCCTTGAGTTGTTTGGCGACCAGTTCGGCGGTGCGTTTTTCCGTGTTGCCGAGTTCTGGATGAGCGTGGATGTCGCGGCGGGTTTCCAGCAGTTCCGGCTCGAGCTTTTGCGCTTGTTCGGCGATTTGCGTGCGGGTGCTTTCCAGCGTTGCGGCGCCAGCGTGGCTGGCGAACAGGGTGAATAGAACGGCTTGGGCAATGCGCGTCAGTTGCATCGGGTTCTCCTTGATTATTGTTGTCGGGCTTCCCTGCCTGTGACTGCAACCGCGCGCCTGAGTGCTATTCCTTCGGCTGACCGCCACCGGCAGTGATCACTTGCACGCTCATGCGCGGCGTTGCCAGATCGAGTCCGGCTTCGTCGAGATGGCGTTTGAGCGACAGGTTGAAGGCTCGGGACACTTCCCACTGTTTGATTGGCGCGGTCTTGAACCGCGCCCGCAGAATCGCGCTGCCGGATTCGAAACTTTCGACCCCCTGAATCTCCAGCGGCGACCAGATGTTGCGCCGCTGTAGCGGATCGGTACGCATCTTCTGCCCGACTTCACGCATCAGTTTGATCGCGTCGTCGATTTCCATGTTGTACGGCACCGCGACGCGGAAGATCGCGTAGCCGAATTCGCGGGAGTAGTTCTTGATGCTTTTGATTTCGCTGAACGGGATGGTGTGGACGATGCCATCGATGTCGCGCAGGCGCACGGTGCGGATGGTCAGGCCTTCGACGGTGCCGAGGTGGCCGCCGACGTCGACGTAGTCATCGATGGCCAGCGAGTCTTCGATGATGATGAACAGGCCGGTAATCAAGTCCGCGACCAGCGACTGTGCACCGAAACCGATGGCCAGACCGATCACACCGGCACCGGCCAGCAGTGGCGTGACGTTCATGCCCATGTTCGCCAGCGCGACGATCAGCGCAATGATGAAGATCGCCACGAACAGCACGTTGCGGATCAGCGGCATCATCGTTTGCGCACGGGCATTCGCCAGGCCTTTGCGCGAGCGGGTGAGGGCGTGGTGCACAGCGGTGTCGGCGAGGATCCAGATCAGCCAGGAGAAAATCAGTGTGCCGATCAGGCTGAACAGTTTGACGCTGACGTCATGCCCTTCGCCCTCGGCGAAACCGATCAGCGACTGGCCCCAGACGCGCAGGCCGAGTTCGATGAAGACCAGCCACACCAGCAAATGCGCGAGGGTGTAGAAGAAGCTTTTCAGCCGCTCCGAATACAGCGCGTGACGTTTCGGCCCGCGTTGCGGCTTGAGTGAGTGACGGCGGACGAGGCCGTTGATCACCATGCACAACACCAGCAACACGGTGCAGATCAGTGACTGGCGCAGTGCGGTGCTGGTGTCGCCGGCGGAAACGAACGTGGCAAACAGCGAGATGCCGACCAGCACCAGCGCCGGCACGTACCAGAAGGTGCCGAGGATTTCGATGGTGTCGCTGAGGGCGCGGCGGGTCAGGCGTCGTGACAGCGGCTGGTTGCGGATCAAGTGCGCGATCGGTCGACGGAAACGCAGAATGAACAGGCCGGTCGACAGTGCCGCGAGGACATTGGCGATGGTCGCGGCGGTGTGGGCCAGATGCACGCCGAGGCTTTCGATCAGGCGCGGATCATTCAGCGCTTCGCCGAACGCGGCGAAGCTGCCGATCAGCCACAGCGGACGGAACGCCTGATGACGCAGGATATACAGCGCACGATGGCGGTGCGGGCCATCGAGCAGGGAAAACGCGATCACGCAGATCGCCGAGAAGCAGGTGCCGACCACCAGCGCATAGGCCAGCACCATCGCCAGGCTTTTGCCCAGCGACGACGGCAGGGCGTAGCTCATGTAGACGGTCATCACCAACGCGATCAGCCACGGCCCGAGCTTGCGCAAAGCGAAGCGCAGCATGTCGAGGGCCTTGGGGTGTTGCGGCAATTCTTCGGTGAGGCCGAAGCGCATGCGCACCCGGTGACCGAGCCAGATCAGCGCAGCGGCGAGCAGACTCCACACCATCAGAATCATGGCAAAACCGAAGATGATCGGCAGCCATTCGTTGGCCGGCAGCATCATGCCGCTCAGCTCTTCCTTGGCCAGGTCGAACTCGTTGCCCCAGCGGTTGAGCGGGCTGTCGGCGCCGGTGAATTGTTTTTCGAAGTTAGCGAGGGTACCGCCGATCAAGCCCAGAACGCCTTCTTCGGGGCTGGCCTGAGCCTTTTTGGTGGCGTCGCGCAGCTTCTTCAGGTCAGTCAGCAGCTGTGCGCGTTGCTTGTCGTTTTCCAGCGACTTGATGACTTCGTCGAGGGATTGACCCAGCGGTTCCTGCGCTTCTGGCTGTGCCTTGTTGGTGTTGAGCAGACCGGGCAAGCCGACCGCGTGGGCGGGCGCCAGCGGCAACAGCGTCATCAGGCAGACGAGGAACAGACTGGGCAAAGCAAAAAGACGAGCGAACACTAGGCGGTCAACCTCGCAAGGGGCGGATTCGCTGGAGTGTACGAGGCCCACTAAAGCAATGCGAGCCGGGCGCGGATTTTATTCGTTGAGTTTGGCGAGGATCTTGTACACCACGGTGGCGAGGATCGTCAGCATGCCGACCCACATGGCAAACACCCCGGCGTTCTTGTCGCGGAAGTTGAAGCCGATGGCCAGCAGGATCATTCCGCTCAGAATCGGAACGAGCATGGCGTGGAACGAAGACATCGAGATCATGGAGACTGCCTTGTCGAAATGAATGATGTAAGTCTAGGTCGGTTTTGGCGGAGCGGTTCTGATGTGTATCAGAATTGAGCCGGTTTCAGGATGAAATTTGTAGGGTCTGAACTGGCGCTTTCGCGAGCAGGCTCGCTCCCACAGTTTGGAATGCATTCCAGGGTGGGAGCCAGTCTGCTGGCGAAGTTTTACGGCAACTCGCGGCAGGCGTAGAACGCGCTCAGCACTTTGACCAGGTGCGCCAGATCGTGGCTGCCGCACAGTTCGCGGATCGAGTGCATGGCGAAAGTCGGCAGGCCGATATCGACGGTGCGCACGCCCAGGTGGCTGGCGGTGATCGGGCCGATGGTCGAGCCACAGCCCATGTCGCTGCGCACCACGAAGCTTTGCACCGGGACTTCTTCGGCCATGCACAGATGACGGAAGAAGCCGGCGGTTTCGCTGTTGGTCGCGTAGCGCTGGTTGCTGTTGACCTTGATCACCGGGCCGGCGTTGAGTTTCGGGCCGTGGTTGGCGTCATGCTTTTCTGCGTAGTTGGGGTGCACGCCGTGGGCGTTGTCGGCCGAGACCAGCAGGGATTTCTGGATGGTGCGGACGAACTCGTCACCTTCCGGCAGCAGACGGCGCAGGGTCTGTTCGAGCATCGGGCCGTCGGCACCGCAGGCCGAGCAGGAACCGACTTCTTCGTGGTCGTTGCACACCAGCACGCAGGTTTCGTCGGTTTCGGCGGTGAGCAAAGCTTGCAGGCCGGCGTAGCACGACAACAGGTTATCGAGGCGCGCGCCGGCGATGAAGTCGCCATTGAGGCCAATCACTGCAGCACTTTGCGTGTCGTAGAAACTCAGCTCGTAATCGAGCACGACGTCGGCGTTCAAGCCATGTTCGCGGGCCAGTTGATCGGTGAGCACGGCACGGAAGTCGACGCGTTCGTCACCGGCAAACTGCGCGAGGATTGGCGGCAGTTCGGTCTGCGCGTTGATCGCCCAGCCCTGATTGGCTTCACGGTTGAGGTGAATGGCCAGGTTCGGAATGATGGCGATCGGCGCTTTGAAGTCGATCAACTGGCTTTCGACTTTGCCGTCGCGGCGGAAGGTCACGCGGCCGGCCAGCGACAGGTCGCGGTCGAACCACGGTGCCAGCAACGCACCGCCGTAGACTTCAACGCCCAGTTGCCAGAAACCCTGACGCTGCAGTTCAGGTTGCGGCTTGACCCGCAGGCACGGGCTGTCGGTGTGTGCGCCAACCAGGCGGATGCCGCCGTGCAGGGGGGAGGTGCGGCCCATTTTGATCGCGACGATCGAAGAGTCGTTACGGGTGACGTAGTAGCGGCCGTTAGGCTCGGTGGTCCATGGCTCACGCTCGTCGAGGCGCACGAAACCGGCGGCCTCCAGACGCTGAACCAGACTGGCGGTGGCGTGGAACGGGGTAGGGGAGGCCTTGAGAAAGTCGATCAGGCCTTGGTTCAACTCTTCGCGCATAAGAAACTCCAGACAGCAATGGGCGGGAGTTTAACGCATCGGCCGGGGAATTGAATCTGCACCCGAACCCTTGTGGGAGCGAGCCTGCTCGCGAAAGCGATTGATCAGTCAACATCAATGCTGAATGTGAAACCGCTTTCGCGAGCAGGCTCGCTCCCACAGGGAGTCAGTGTGGTCTTTCAGAACGGCGCGGGGCACTCGAAGCGCAGGCGTTCGCCGGTTTGCGGATGAGTAAAGCTGAGCATGCTCGCGTGCAGGCACAAACGGGGCCATGCCGCCAGCGCCTGCTCATGGGCGTAGAGCCCATCACCGAGCAGCGGATGCCCGATCGACAGCATGTGCACGCGCAATTGATGCGAACGGCCAGTAATCGGCGTCAGCTCTACACGACACCAGTCACCGCAACGCTCCAGCACACGCCAGAAAGTCAGCGCATGCTTGCCGAATTCATGGTCGACCACATGACGCGGCTTGGTCGGTGGGTCGTAACGCAGCGGCAAGTCGATGCTGCCACTGTCGAGTTCCGGCTGACCCCAGGCCAACGCGGTGTAGGCCTTTTCGGTTTCGCGGTCGTGAAACTGGCGCGACAGTTCGCGATGAGTGTCGGCGTCACGCGCGAGCAAAATGATGCCGGAGGTTTCCCAGTCCAGGCGATGGACGATGCGCGCTTCCGGGTAGCCGTTTTCCTGCAAACGGGTAATCAGGCAATCCTTGTTGTCGTCGGCGCGACCGGGCACCGAGAGCAGCAACGTCGGTTTGTTCACCACCAGTACGGCGGCGTCCTGATGGATGATGTGGATGTTGGACAGCGGCATTAAAACAGCCTCGTAACAAATGCCAACGGCGGTTCAGGGCCATTCCCGCATGGGGATGGCCCTGAACCGCCGTCGTACCTACCGGATCGACTCAGCGATCAGGCAGGGTGATGTTGAGTTCCAGAATCGAGCAACTGCCCTGGCTTTCCAGTGCAACATGTACGTCGTCGTTACCGATGTTGACGTACTTGCGGATCACGTCGACCAGTTCCTTCTGCAAGGCTGGCAAGTAATCCGGCGTGCTGCGCTGGCCGCGCTCATGCGCCACGATGATCTGTAGACGCTCTTTCGCTACCGAGGCGGTACTTGGCTTTTTGTTGGCACGAAAGAAGTCAAAAAGGTTCATTACCTACCTCCAAACAGGCGCTCGAAGAATCCCTTCTTCTCGACATCGAGGAAACGGTGGGCTTTTTCTTTGCCCAGCAAACGGTCGACGGTATCGCTGTACGCCTGACCGGCATCGCTCTGGTCGTCGAGAATCACCGGTACACCCTGGTTGGATGCCTTGAGCACCGCCTGGGACTCCGGGATCACGCCAAGCAGCGTTACCGAGAGGATTTCCTTGACGTCTTCAACGCCCAGCATTTCGCCCTTTTCAACACGCTCCGGGTGGTAGCGGGTGATCAGCAGGTGTTCCTTGATCGGATCTTCGCCACGTTCGGCGCGGCGCGATTTGCTCGCCAGCAGGCCGAGCATGCGGTCCGAATCTCGTACCGAAGACACTTCCGGGTTGGTCACGACGATCGCTTCGTCAGCGAAGTACATGGCCAGGTGCGCACCTTTTTCGATGCCCGCCGGGGAGTCGCAGACGACGAACTCGAATTGTTCCTTGAGCTCCATCAGGACTTTTTCCACGCCTTCGACGGTCAGCGCGTCTTTGTCGCGGGTCTGACTGGCGGCCAGTACGTAGAGGTTTTCCAGGCGCTTGTCTTTGATCAGGGCCTGTTGCAGGTTGGCTTCGCCGTTGACCACGTTGACGAAGTCATACACCACGCGGCGCTCGCAACCCATGATCAGGTCAAGGTTACGCAAGCCCACGTCGAAGTCGACGATCACTGTTTTGTGGCCGCGCAGTGCGAGGCCGGTACCGATAGCGGCGCTGGTGGTGGTCTTACCCACACCACCCTTGCCGGATGTAACCACGAGAATCTTGGCCAAGGTGTTTCACCCCTAAGGAAGAAGGACTTTTTAGCCCCTGAAAAACATCTCTTGAAAACTACTGCAGTCGGACAGCCTTGGCTGGAATTCGGCGTTGAGCCTTTTTCCTACTTCGTTTGAGCCGTTTTCGCTACGTTTTAGAGATGCTTGGAAAATGCGGCAGTATCCGTTAAAGCCGAATGATGTTCAACACGTCGCCCGACAGGCTGACCTGTACGCCCGAGCCCCACATAGGGTCGCGGCGCAAATCCTCGGAAACCTTGTAATGACCGGCGATGGAGATCAGTTCAGCGCTCAATTGCTGACAGAAAATCCGTGCCTTGGTGTCACCCTTCACGCCGGCCAGCGCCCGACCACGCATCGGGCCGTATACATGGATGTTGCCATCGGCGAGAAGTTCCGCCCCCGGACTGACCGAAGACACCACGACCAGATCGCCACCCTGCGCGTATATCTGTTGGCCACCACGTACTGGCGTGGTGATGACGCGGGTCGGTTTGACCGTTGGCTCCGGCGGTTTTTCCGGCTTCTTTTTGACTTCGGCTTCGGGAGTTTCCAGCGGCCGTTCGCGGGCGCCCGACGGCGGCAGCACCGGAATGTCGATGGCGATGGCGGCGGCGATGTCTTCGATGCGGCTGGCGCGAATCGCCAGGGTGCGCAGGCCATGTTGACGGCAGACGCGCATCAGGCCCGGCAGATCGACGGCGCCTTCGCTCGGCGGCAGTTTGTCCAGCGCCAGAACCAGCGGCGCGTTGCTGAAGAAGTTCGGCGCCTGGGCGACTTTGGCGGCCAATTGCCGATCGAGGCTTTCGAGGTCGTTACGGGCCAGTTCCAGCACAGTAATGGCCAGCATGCTGCCCTTGAGCTGGAATACGGGATCTTGGTCTAACGGTTCGGTTTGGCTCATGTCGGCATACAACGGCTTGTCACTAAAAGTGCCGAGACTTATAACGAGAACGCCCGCGAGCCGCAAGCCGGGTCGAACGATGTAGAATGCGCGGCCACTGTATTTACGGAAGCTTTAATGGATCGCCCGCGTTTTCGAAAAGCATTTTTATCGCCACGCTTCTGGCCGCTCTGGTGCGGTCTGGGGCTTTTGTGGCTGATCGTGCAGCTGCCTTATCCGGCGTTGCTGACCATCGGTCGAGTTTTGGGCGCCTTGATGTATCGCGTGGCTGGCGACCGGCGGCGCATCGCCAAGCGCAATCTTGAGCTGTGCTTCCCGGAAAAATCCGCTGCCGAGCGCAAACGTCTGCTCAAGGAAAACTTCGCCTCCACCGGCATCGCCTTTTTTGAAATGGCCATGAGCTGGTGGTGGTCGCGTGAGCGCCTGGCCAAGCTGGCCCATGTCGAAGGCCTGGAGCATTTGCAAAAGGCCCAGCGCGAAGGCAAAGGCGTGATCCTGATGGCCGCGCATTTCACCACGCTGGAAATCGGTGCAGCGCTGCTCGGCCAGCAGCACACCATCGACGGCATGTACCGCGAGCACAAGAATCCGTTGTTTGACTATGTTCAGCGTCAGGGCCGTGAGCGGCACAACCTCGATTCGCTGGCGGTGGAGCGTGACGACGTGCGCGGCATGCTCAAGTTGCTGCGTTCCGGTCGGGCGATCTGGTACGCACCGGATCAGGACTATGGCGCCAAGCAGAGCATCTTCGTGCCGCTGTTCGGCATTCAGGCGGCGACCGTGACGGCGACCACCAAGTTCGCGCGTCTCGGCAAAGCGCTGGTGGTGCCGTTCACGCAGGAGCGTCTGGCCGACGGCAGCGGTTATCGCATGGTGATTCATCCGCCGTTGGAAGATTTCCCCGGCGAAACCGAAGAAGCCGACTGCATTCGCATCAATCAGTGGGTCGAGAGCGCTTTACGTGCCTGCCCTGAGCAATACCTGTGGGCGCATCGACGCTTCAAGAGCCGTCCACCGGGCGAGCCGAAGTTGTACGCCAAACGCGGTTGATTGACCCATCCCTATAAGCACCATGGAGCGTTGCGATGAGCCCAGCTGAACCGGTCACAGGTTTGATTCTTTCCGGCGGCGGGGCTCGGGCGGCGTATCAGGTGGGCGTGTTGGCGGCGATTGCCGAATTGCTGCCGTTGGGTGCGGACAATCCGTTTCCGGTGATCGTCGGCACCTCGGCGGGGGCGATCAACGCCGTCAGCCTCGCCAGTGGCGCAACCGATTTTCGCGCTGCGATCGAGCGTCTCACCTTGTTCTGGCAAGGCTTTCGCAGCCATCGCGTGCTACGCAGTGACTGGCCCGGTGTTATTCGTCAGGCCAGCCGCTTTGTCAGCCACAGCTTGTTGGGGATGGGGCGGCAACTACCGGTGGCGTTGCTCAACAGTTCACCGCTGCGCAAACTGCTCAATGAAAAACTGCACATGCCCGGCATCGCCGAATCCATCGCGCGCAAGCAATTGCATGCGGTGGCGGTGACCGCGTTCGGCTATGAGTCGGGGCAAGCGGTGACGTTCTATCAGGGCGGCGGCACGATCGATTCATGGCTGCGCCATCGGCGCATTGGTGTGCCGACGCAACTGTCGGTGGATCACTTGCTGGCCAGCTCGGCGATTCCGTTGTTGTTCGCGCCGGTGAAAATTGGCGATGAATACTTTGGCGATGGCGCGGTGCGGCAATCGGCACCGATCAGCCCGGCGCTGCACTTAGGGGCGAGCCGGGTGCTGGTGGTCGGTGTCAGCGGCAACCCGCGCGGGTTTGATCCGCAGCAGCCGCTGGAGCGCACTTACACGGGGCAACAGCCGACGTTGGCGCAGATTGGCGGGCACATGCTCAACAGCACGTTCATCGACAGCCTCGAGAGCGATATCGAGTTACTCCAGCGTCTCAACCAGTTCAGCCACTTGATGCCTGCCGGCACGCCGACGCGCGAGTTGGGCGTGGCACCGGTGGAGGTGTTGGTGATTTCGCCGAGTCAGCCGATCGATGAGATCGCGGCGCGGCATCGCCAGGAGTTGCCGGCGGCGTTGCGTTTGTTTCTGCGTGGGCCGGGGGCGACCAAGACCAGTGGGGCAGGGGTGTTGAGTTATCTGCTGTTCGAGGCGGGGTATTGCAGCGAGTTGATTGATCTGGGGCGCAGGGATGCGTTGGCCAAGCGTGAGGAGCTGTGCCGGTTTTTGGGCATATCCGAAGCGGTGGTCCCGGCCTGAAATCTGCGGGGAGGCCTTCGCGAGCAGGCTCGCTCCCACATTGGAACTCGGTCGAATGTGGGAGCGAGCCTGCTCGCGAAGCTCTTGAAATCAGAAGTGGAACTTCACCAGGAAGCTCGTGGTGCTCTGATTGGTCTTGAACGCACCGGTGTCGTCGATGCCGTACTTGTCTTTCCAGTAGTCGTATTCAACACCGACATACAACTGCTTCTCGCCAAAACTCAACGCCTTGCCCAAGTCGTATTTGACCTGTGGGTTGAAGTGCAGGTTGGCGTGGTAGTCGCCTTTGGAGTTGGAGTCGTTGTCGGTGACCCAGTCCATGAAGCCGTCGATCAGGATGTCCGACTTCCCGACCGGGATGGTGTAGGACCAGACCGGGGTGATCTGCCAGACGTTGTCACCGGCGCGAGCACCCTGGGTGTGACGCTGGTAGAAGTTCAGCTGGAAGTAGTCGAAGCCCGGAATCGCCAGGTCGAAGCCTGGACCGATCAGGTACGACTCGGTGTCGCCTTCGCCGAACTCGTAAGTCATCGCCACCAGGACGTCTTTGATCGGGCCGAACTCGATTTTCTGGTCGAGCACTTTGCCCAGCGAGATGCGCGGGCTGAACTCACCGTAGTAGGTGTTTGGACCGTTGCTGAAGTCCTTGCCACCGTTGTAGAAGATCTTGTCGAAGAAGAAGAAGTTGTCCCCATAAGTCCACGCATCGGCGTGCTCGAAGGTAACGGTCTGCTGGATGCGCGGGTTGACCTGGAAGTCCTTGCCATACAGGTAGGTCAGGCTGTTGTTCTGCCACTGCAGCAGGCCCTCGGCCATGGCCTGGCCGCCGGCCAACATCGATCCCGCGAGCATCAGGCTGGTGCACATACGTTTCATTCGGTTGCTCCCAAAGTAGGTGTTCCACGTTTATTTTTTTAAGATCGGCGCTCTGGTGTGGCGCCTTTTTTCGTTGCTGCAAAAGTCATCCGATCGGTCAGCTTCGTTGCTGTTAGCAAGAGCCGAGCCAAGGCTTTCGAAAAGCAAAAAAACACCCGCTCGGCTGCTGAAAAACAGTCGATTGAGTGTGTTTTCGGGATGCCTCGGTACTGACCGGGGCCGGGATAAGTTGGCTTTTCGGTCAGGAATTAAATCCGGGCTTTTTTTTAGACCGAATTCAAGAGGCCGCGGAGAATACTGACTCAACGGCCAGGCCTCAAGTGCCCCGCAACAGAGCACCGACGACAGGTATGGGGCACGGTTGCGGGCCATCTTAGAAGTGCACCTTGACCAGCAGGCTGGCGGTGTTCTGATTGGTGTCGAAGTTGTGCGTGTTTTCAACGCCGTATTTATTTTTCCAATAACTGTATTCGGTGCCGACATACAGTTGCTTGTGGCTCCAGCCGAGGGCTTTGCCCAAGTCATATTTGATCTGCGGATTGATGTGCAGGTTGGCGTGGTAGGTGCCGCGCGAGTTCTCATCGTTGTCGACCACCCAGTCGAGGTAGCCGTCGATCAGCACATCGGAGTTACCCAGGGGAAAGCTGTAGGACCAGCCGGGGGTGATCTGCCAGACGCCGTCGCCGGGGCGCGGGCCTTCGGTCTGGCGGCGGAAAATGTTCAGGGTGACGTAGTTGAAACCGGGCACCTTGAGGTCGAAGCCGGGGCCGATCAGGTAGGCCTCGCTGTCGCCTTCGCCGTACTCGTAAGTCATGGCGAGCAGGACGTCTTTGATCGGGCCGAACTCGAGCTTCTGGTCGAAGATCTTGCCGAACGAGAAGCGCGGGGTGAATTCACCGTAGAACGCGTGCGGGCCTTTGTTCGCGTCTTCTTTGCCGTTGTAGAAGATCTTGTCGACGAACAGGAAGTTGTCGCCGTACTTCCACTTGTCGGCGTGCTCGAAGGTCAGCGTCTGCTGAATCGACGGGTTGATCGCGAAGTTCTTGCCGTACAGATAGCTGAGGCTGTTGGTCTGCCACAGCAGCAAATCGCCGGCCATGGCCTGACTCGCGGCCAGCAGGCCGCCACTCAACAGAACGTTGGTTTGCGTGCGAATCATCTGTTGCTCCCTCTTGTTTTTATTGTTTGAGGCGCAGAGCTGTTGCGCGCCCTTGTAGGAGTGAGCCTGCTCGCGAAGAGGGCGTGTCAGTCGCCATCACTGTTGAATGACATACCGCTTTCGCGAGCAGGCTCGCTCCCACAGGGTTTTGTGGTGACTCCGTCAGTGCTGGTGGGCGTGGCAGTCGTTGATCGCTGCGCGCTCTTTGCCGCCGAGAATGTTGAACAGCAGGTTCAGCGTCAGCGCGCTGAGGGTCGCCATGGCGATGCCGCTGTGAGTGATCGGGCTCATCCACAGTGGCAGATGCGCGAAGAACTCCGGACGCACTACCGGGATCAAGCCCATGCCGATGCTCACCGCGACCAGCAACTGGTTGCGACGGTCACCGATGTCGGCTTCCTGCAGGATCTTGATGCCGGTGGCCGCGACCATGCCGAACATCGCGATTGCTGCGCCGCCGAGTACCGCCGGTGGAATCGACGCCACCAGAAACGCTGCTTTCGGCAGCAGGCTCAGGACGATCAGCAAGCCACCGGCAACGATGGTCACCGAACGGCAGCGCACGCCGGTCATCTGCACCAGACCGATGTTCTGCGCGAACGAGGAATGGGTGAAGGTGTTGAAGAAACCGGCGACAAACGAGGCGCCGGCATCACACAGCAAGCCGCGACGCAGCATGCGTGGGCAGACTTCCTGGCCGGTAATTTTGCCCAGGGCGAGGAACATGCCGGTGGACTCGACAAAGATGATCACCACCACCAGACACATCGACAGGATCGGCGCGAGTTCGAATTTCGGCATGCCGAAATGCAGCGGGGTGACGAACTGAACCCATGGTGCGTTGGCCATGCCGCTCAGGTCGACCATGCCGATCGCACCGCACAGCAGGTAGCCAAAGCACATGCCGATCAACACGGAAATATTGACCCAGAAACCGCGCATAAAGCGGTGGACCAGCAGAATAGTGCCCAAGACCAGGGCGGCGATGGCCAGATAAATCGGTGAGCCGAATTGCGCTGCGGCGGCGCCGCCACCGGCCCAGTTCACGGCCACGGGGAACAGCGACAAACCGATCGAGGTGATGACCGTGCCGGTCACCAGCGGCGGAAAGAAGCGCACGACTTTGGACATGAACGGCGCGATGAGCATGCCGAAGAAACCGGCGGCAATCGTCGCACCGAAGATGCCTTGCAGACCGATACCGGGCATGCCGGCCATGGCGACCATGCTGCCGACAGCTGCAAAACTGGCGCCCATCATCACCGGCATGCGAATGCCCATCGGGCCGATGCCCATGGACTGCACGATGGTGGCGATACCGGCGACCAGCAGGTCGGCGTTGATCAGGAAGGCAATTTCTTCACGACTCAGGCCAGCGGCCTGTCCAATGATCAGCGGCACCGCGATGGCACCACCGTACATCAGCAGAACATGTTGCAAACCGACCAGGATCAGTTGCAAAAGGGGCAATCGCTGAATGGCGGGTGCGTCGGGGATGCGCGCTTTGGACAGCTCGGACATGCAACACCTCGGATCTTTTTATTCTTGTGATTGAACAGCTGCCGGGTTGCTCACAGCTGTTTCTGTGCATCAGGTAAACCGCTTTAAGGCGATTCGCGAGCAGGCTCGCTCCCACAGGAAATGCGCGATCTCTGTGGGAGCGAGCCTGCTCGCGAAGCTTTGTTGCTTAGTTGGTCTGTGCTCCCTGGGCGATCCATGCACCGATCAGGTCACGTTCCTGCTGGGTCATCTGAGTGATGTTGCCCAGTGGCATGATCTGCGTGGTGATGGCTTGCGCCTGGATGCGCGCCGCGTTCTGACGGATCTGCTCAGGGGTGTCGAGCATCACACCCGCTGGAGCTGCGCTGAACAACGGACTGGTTGGTTTGGCCGAGTGGCAAACCGCACAACGTTCTTGAATCACGGTGTGGACTTTGTCAAAGCCAGGACCTGCGTTGGAGGCTTGTGCGGGTGCAGCAGGTTCAGCAGGGGCTGCCGGTGCTGCTTCAGCCGGTTTCGCGCCACCGCCCAGTGCCGTTTCCGGCAGCGGTTGGTACTCGATTTTCGCTGGTGCCTTGGCCACTTCCGGCGCGGTCGACATCGGCATCGGGCCGGTGACGTACGCCAGACTGATCATGCCCACCGCTGCCACAGGCAAGGTCCAGGCAAACTTGTGGCTGTCGTGACGGGTGTTGAAGTAATGACGCACCAACACCGCCAACACGGCGATCCCGGCGAGGATCAACCAGTTGTACTGGCTGCCATACGTGCTCGGGAAGTGGTTGCTGATCATGATGAACAGCACCGGCAGGGTGAAGTAGTTGTTGTGACGCGAACGCAGCAAGCCTTTGGCTGGCAGCGCCGGATCCGGCGTACGGTTCTCGGCAATCGCCGCGACCAGTGCGCGTTGCGCCGGCATGATGATGCGGAACACGTTCCCGACCATGATGGTGCCGATGATCGCGCCGACGTGCAGGTACGCACCACGACCGCTGAACACTTTGCTGAAGCCATACGCCGCGCCGATGATCAGCACGAACAGAATGAAGCCCAGCAGAGCAGGGCGTTTGCCCAGCGCCGAATCACAGAGGAAGGAGTAGATGAACCAGCCGATAAACAGCGAGCCGATACCGATGGCCACGCCTTCAGGGCCGCTCAGTGTGCTGCCCGGAGCCAGCAGGTAGAGCGTTGGATTGGAGTAGAACACCACGCACAGCAGCGCGATACCCGACATCCAGGTGAAGTAGGCTTCCCATTTGAACCAGTGCAGGTTCTCCGGCATCGTCGGCGGGGCCAGTTTGTATTTTTCGAGGTGATAGATACCGCCACCGTGGATCGCCCACAGGTCACCGGCCAGACCGGTTTTCGGGTTGACGCGGTTGAGGTTGTTCTCCAGCCAGACGAAGTAGAACGACGCGCCGATCCAGGCCACGCCAGTAATCATGTGAACCCAGCGCACGCTCAGGTTCAGCCATTCCAACAGATGTGCTTCCACAGTCTTTACCTCTCGCCTGTCACTCTTGTTGTCGAGTGATCAGACCTTCTCTTATTGGTGGGGGGCGAGGATCAAACGCTCATCCTCTTTGAAAAAATGCTCATCGCAGTTATTGCCTGTGCCACTGCGATCAACCACCAGGAAGTCATCCCGCTTTTCGATCGTCAGCACCGGATGGTGCCAAACGCCGCGATGGTAATTAATGCCCTGCCTGCCGTTGGTGACGAAGGCGCGGACCAAGCCTGATACAGGTTCATCGCCAATTGGCGCGACCACGATCAGAAAGGGGTTGCCGAGCAGCGGTATGAAAGCCTGGCTGCCCAGCGGATGGCGTTCCAGCATGCAAACGGTCAGCGGCATGTCCTGCGCGTCGGCGCGGAAAATGCTGATGATCGCGTTGTCCTCAGGCTGAGCGGTTTCGACCGTCGCCAGTTTATGGAAGCGCATGGTCGAACCGTTGTTGATCATGAAGTGATCGCTGCCGTCGGTTTCGATCACGTCACCGAAAGGGGCGAAGGCTTCTTTGGTCAGCGGTTCAATCGTTAGTGTGCGCATGCTGTTCTTCTTTTCGTTGAGTGATCGTTCCCACGCTCCGCGTGGGAATGCAGCCCGTGACGCTCCGCGTCACATCCAGAGTGGACGCAGAGCGTCCAGTGATGCATTCCCACGCAGAGCGTGGGAACGATCATTGCGGTGTTATTTAGCGACCTTGCCGAGAACGCGCAGGCGACTCACACCACCATCCGGGAACACATTCAGGCGGATGTGAGTGATCGGGCCCAGCGCTTTGATCTGCTCGACGAAGGTGTGCTCGGCGTGCATTTCCAGCTTCTGGCTTGGCAGCAGTTCACGCCAGAACAGCGACTGGGTTTCGATCTGGCTGTCAGTACCGCCCTTGACGAACGCGCCCTGGATCGAGCAAGTGTCCGGGTAGTTGCCTTTGAAGTGCAGGGTGTCGACGACGATCTTCTCGATCTCGCCCGGGTGACCCAGCGCGACGATCACCCAGTCATTGCCCGGCGTGCGGCGACGTGCGGTTTCCCAGCCGTCGCCCATGTTGATGCCACGACCCGGGTTGAGGATGTTGCTCATGCGGCCGAAGTGTTCGTCGGAGCAGGCGAGGGCGCGGCCACCATTGAGGGCTGCTGCCAGATCGACTTGCTCGTTGTCGCCAACAGCGGACCAGTCGCGGAACGGAATGCCATACACGCGCAGACGGGCGACACCGCCGTCCGGGTAGATGTTGAAGCGCAGGTGGCTGAACGCTTGGTCGTTGCTGATTTCGTGGTAGTGGTGGCTGTTGCCCTGCAGCTCGACGGCCGACAGCACTTCCGTCCACTGGGTGTTTTCATCAGGCTCGCCCGACGCCAGGAAGCACGCTTCGAGAGAGGCCGATGGCGGGAAGTTGCCGGTGAAGAATGAAGTGTCGATGTCCACGCCTTTGATCGAGCCCGGTACGCCCAGACGGATCACTGCGCTGTCGAAGCCTTCGAAGCGCTTGCGGCGCGATTCCCAGCCGTCCATCCACTTGCCGTTGTCATCGAACACGCCCTCCTTCCATACGGCCGGGGTCGGTTGGAACAGACGATTGGCGTCTGCGAACCAGTCATCGGTGACCGAGATGATTTTGGTGCCCAGACGGGCATCGGCCAGGTTGACGAATTTTTCGAAAGGTACGGCGTAAGCTTTCATTCTTCTTGTCTGCCTTTAAATAAGTGGCTGGGGATGCTTGCAAGACCCTGGGTGCTCTCCGCGTCTGATGCACTCGGGTCAGGCTTCGCTAAAGAGTCAGTAAACGGAACAGGGCGATCTTGTTGATCTCCGCCAGCGCGCATTTGAACTCGGTGTCTTGCGAGTTGTGAATACGCGTTTCGAACGCCGCGAGGATCTGATGCCGGTTGCTGCCTTTTACCGCCATGATGAAGGGAAACTTGAACTTGGCTTTGTAGGCGTCGTTCAGCTCGGTGAAGCGCTGGAACTCTTCGGCCGTGCATTGGTGAATACCGGCGCCAGCCTGTTCATTGGTGCTGGCTTCGGTCAGTTGGCCCTGGACGGCGGCTTTGCCGGCCAGGTCCGGGTGAGCGTTGATCAGTGCCAGTTGACTGGCGTGATCGGCGCTCAACAGGATGTCGCTCATGCGCTGGTGCAGGGTTTCGATCTCGTCGATCGATGTGTCCGCGCCCAGGTCGTAGGCCTTCTCGGCCACCCATGGCGAATGTTCGTAGATGTCGGCGAAGGCTTTGACGAAAGCGTCGCGGCTCAGGCTCGACGGTTGCAGGGTTTGAAAGCGGCTCATTGGGCGGCCCCTTGGTACGGCTGGGTTTCGTGCCAGTGACGCGCGATATCGACGCGGCGGCTGAACCACACCTGTTCATGACTTTTGGCGTATTCGATAAAGCGTTTGAGCGAAGCGATGCGACCCGGACGGCCGATCAGGCGGCAGTGCAGACCGATCGAGAGCATCTTCGGTGCTTCAGCGCCTTCGGCGTAGAGCACGTCGAACGCATCTTTGAGGTATTCGAAGAAATCGTCACCCTTGTTGAAACCCTGCACTTGGGTGAAGCGCATGTCGTTGGTGTCGAGGGTGTACGGGATCACCAGATGCGGCTTGCCGGTCGGGTTGTTCGGTTCCCAGTAGGGCAGGTCGTCGTCGTAAGTGTCGCAGTCGTAGAGGAAACCACCTTCTTCCATGACCAGACGACGGGTGTTCGGCCCGGTGCGGCCGGTGTACCAGCCCAGTGGGCGCTCACCGGTGATTTCGGTGAGGATGCGGATCGCTTCGAGCATGTGCTCGCGTTCCTGCGCTTCGTCCATGTACTGGTAGTCGATCCAGCGGTAGCCGTGGCTGCAGATCTCGTGGCCGGCATCGACCATCGCGCGGATCACGTCCGGGTGGCGCTGGGCGGCCATGGCGACGGCGAAGATGGTCAACGGAATGTCGAATTCCTTGAACAGTTTCAGAATCCGCCAGACGCCGGCACGGCTGCCATACTCGTAAAGCGATTCCATGCTCATGTTGCGCGCGCCTTGCAGCGGCTGAGCGGCAACCATTTCAGACAGGAAGGCTTCGGATTCTTTGTCGCCGTGCAGAATGTTGCGCTCGCCGCCTTCTTCGTAATTGAGTACGAACGACAGAGCGATGCGGGCATTGCCCGGCCAGTGTGGGTGAGGAGGGTTACTGCCGTAACCGATCAGGTCGCGTGGGTAGTCAGCGCTCACTGCAGTCTTCCTTCTTGTTCGTTGACAGATGTATGTGGCGGCCTGGCAGGCTGGCGTCACAGCGATGGGCTGATTGTATACAACTTTATTCGCAATTTGTAAGCCTGAATTTTCGCATTTTTCACCGACTGTCATCTTTTACTGTTATTGGCGTGAGCCTGCAAGAAACCTGCCTGACCAGTCAGCTAATGGATAGGAGGTTCAATGAATAGGCGTATCGCTGGCTCATCGGCAGGAAACCCCCGAATGGCGGGGGTGATGAGAAAAATGTCGTTTTTATTGTGTACAATTTTTTTGAAAAGTGTCTTAATCAATCGCTCGCCGCAGCGTTTCGTGCTCCGAATCGGTGCGGTCTCCTTTTTATCTGACTTCGGGAGGCGCGAGGTCTGACTGCTCCACGCAGGCAGGCGCGCAGAATCAATGGGACGTTTGACAACACACGTTTTGGACGCTGCACACGGTTGCCCGGGCAGTTCGATCAAGGTCGAGCTGTACCGCGTTGAAGGTTCGCACCTGGAATTGGTCGCCAGTGCGATAACCAACAGCGATGGCCGGGTCGATGCGCCGCTGCTGCAAGGCGACGATTATCGCACCGGCGTTTATCAGGTTCAGTTCCACGCGGGCGATTACTACCGCGCCCGTGGCGTTCAGTTGCCGGAACCGGCATTTCTGGACGTGGTTGTGCTGCGCTTCGGCATTTCTGCCGAACAGGATCACTACCATGTGCCATTGCTGATTTCGCCGTACAGCTATTCCACGTACCGGGGCAGCTGACCCCCAAGCAGCTGCCCCCACCGGGAAGCGACTGCGCATATAGCTTCTTTGGTCTTTCGCCCGCTCACACTGCGGGCTTTTTTTCGTCTGCGCACTTGCCTGTCAATGAATGGCAGGCCAAGAGGTGGCTGAGATTTTTCAGTTCAAGTGAATTTCGCCAGTTTGCGTTGCGTCGAGGAAAAGTCAGCGAAGCCTGGTGATGACAAGACTGTTTCCCTTGGCGGAATGCGGATCGTTGGTACCCACTAAATAAATGATCTTGTCCGCAGCGAGATGATCTTGCAGGGTTATTTTGTCGTGGACTGCGATTTTATTGACCAGTGCCTTTTTCTTCAGCCAGACAGTCGGGTCCTCGGCAAACATGCTGTCGCCCCTGAATTTGTTGGTGAGCAGGATGAACACCGTATCGATACCCTGTCGCTGGATCAGCAGTGCATCCTGCGCTTTATTGCGAAAGCTATAAGACACCCGGTAGCCATTTCCGCGAAGAACAACGTTGAACAAATCGCGTATGGAGTGACCCTCTGTCAGATAGTGCGTTTCGAAAAACGTGTGTGCCTTGAAGTCGATTCGCTGCAATCCTTCAGCGGAAGGCAGAGGCATATGGACGTAATCGTTCGCGTCGACCGCAAGGGGGGAAAGGAGCATCAACGGATCGCTCAAGTCCTGGCGCAGGGTTCTTTGATCGCTTACCGACGTTGGGCGATTCTCCCAGTACTTGATCGTGTCGAATAAATCATTGATACCCGGACCAGTCAGTTCTTCCGAGTGACTGGCCCGATTGAAAATCTCCCGCGCCACCTTGTTCGCGGAGCGATTTGAAAGATAAGCAAAGTGGTCGCTGACGTACTGCGTCAAGCTTTTACGAAATGGCAGGCCATCGACGATTCGCCATGAGTCTGCAGCGTGGCCGGTTCTCGAATCCGCCAGCTTCACCACGCCTTGGGGTTGTAACTGTGGAGTAGTGAGGAGCATGTTTTCGAAAGCATCGAAACGTGTGGCAGAAAACTGTGGATGTTTGATAAACGCCAGCGCGTCAACAGCGTGCGTGGGTTGATCAAGTATGGAAAAGTGCCTGCCGGCGATTTCGATGGAGTCGCCTGCAATGGGTTTTGTGGCGCTCCCCCAGGTTTGCCAGTCGCCAGGATTGTTTACAGGAATCGATGGGCCGGGCAGGTCGCTGTCTCCGGGCAAGCGCGCACGTTTGCTCGGGCCTGGGCTGGCCTCTTCCGGCGGCTGGAGGGTTCGCGAGGTGCCCGGTTGTGGATCCGGTTGCGCACTTGCGGTCTGCAACTGGAGGCGCCAGAGAAATTGCCCGGGAATCTGTTCGACAGTTAAATCGGGCACGTTCGTAGTCGTCGCAGAGGTGAGTTTGTATTCGCCTCGTTCATTCCTGCGAACCATGATGGTTCCGTCTGCAATATCGACGTAGGTTTTCCCCCGTGGCCCTTTTCTGATGCCATTCGGGGATTCATGTGCGGCCGGAAGCAATGTCGCCAGATACGGGTCGACGAAGAGAATCGTTGATGGCAGCTCGGCAGCCACTCCAGGCACTGGCAGGCGTCCCGTCGCGGATCGGGCGACATACCACGGTGCTTCAAGGCGCCAGCGTGGCTGGCCGTCGATTTTTCTCAGAATAGGCGGCGTTACCCCCGGTGCCGCGGGCCACGGGATCTGGTAGATACCGTCGCTGTTGAGTTCTGCCCGGTAATATCCGCCTTCTTCCAGCTGTGCGTAAATCTGCCCTTCCGGTGTTACATACAGCCCGTCAACGGATTCGTGCGCCCGTAACAGGTGAGCCTGCAATCCTGGCAGGGAAATCTCTGCCAGCCGGGCGTTGGCTTCGGTAATCAGCGGATCGGTAATGTAGCTCACCACCACATGGGGCTCGGCTACGACGTCGCGGCTTGATGCAGTGGCAATCAACGGGTCGGGCACTCGATTGGGGTCAGGAGATAAAGTGGCAGGATGTCCGGTGTTGCTTGCACGGTCCGTGACGACATCGACTTCGATCACGGGCCTGGTGGTTGTGGATGTGTCGGGCGACACAGGGCGAACGGTGATTTTGCTCGTTTTAATCATGGCAATTACTCTAAAACGGTCCTTCGTCATATCGCCGACTGGCTCGATTGATTTCTCATCGATCCCTGATGATAAAAAGCGTGATTTGCCCCAACGCATCGGTCTGGATTCCACCGAGCAGATAGCTGATCCGGTTTTCCTGCCGGTAAGCCGCGAGAGGCTTTTGTCCACTGATCGGGGTTTGCAATAACGCTCCATTCAGTTCGGCACCCTCTGCGCTAAATCGCGGCAGTCTGCCGTTGACGAGAGCTGGCAGTTTGAGCACAAACACATGATCGATTTTCTCGCGATGAAACACTAACGCGTCGCCATCGAGCCTCTGCTCCGTTGGGGTCACGACGTAACCGTCATCGTTCAGAAGCTGGCTGAACAGTCTTCGCAGGTGGGCCGCAGTCGGCTTGCTGGCGTAGTCGTTCCAGTGCCTGGGGAAGCGTCCCGGATCAAAATCCAGGCGCATCAGACCTTCACCGAGCGCTAAGGGAATCGCCAGGGTATCCGCCGTTTCGGGCTGGCTGCGTAACATCAACAGTGGGTCAGCCAGTTCTCGATGTGGCGCCTTGCGCAGCCCCCTGTTTTCCCAAAAGCGAAACACCTGATTGAGCATTGCCAACCCCGGGCCGATGATGATCTCGGAGCGGTTCGCTTGATTGAACATGGCCCGGGCAAGTGAACTGACCGATAGATCCGACAGGTATTTGAAGGTTCTGGAAATGTACTGCGTGATCGGCATTTCAAACGGAACGACGTCGTCCAGTACCGTCCAGTGTTCGGATCGTTTAACGGCGAATTTTGGCTGCAGCGACGGGTTATCCCGCAGCATGTATTCGAAGGCGTCATACAGGGCCGGTGAAAACAAGGGATGTTGCAGATACACCAGATGCGGGTCCGGTCCCAGTTGCTGTTGCACGATCCGGTAAAACTGTCCGTCTATTTCAATGTGCTGACCCAACTGCGGCCGGATACTGCGCCCCCAGTTTCGCCACAAGCCGAAACTCAGGTTGATCGCCTCGGGATTGGCTGACAGCAAGCTTTCGGTCAGCGCATGCGTGGTATCTGCCCCTTCGTCCACATGAGGGCGTTTGCTGGGGCCTGGCGTGGCTTCTGGCATTTCGGTCGCGACGACACCCGCTTCCACGGTGGAACTCTGCGAGTCAGGTGGGTCGTCAGCAAACTTGCGTCGCCACAGTCGGGTTCCGGGAATCTGTTCGAACAGCAACGTGGACGAGTTGCGTGTCGTCGCAGAGGTTTGCTCATACTGACCGTCGGCGTTTTTACGCACCCTGACGGTGCCATGCGCGGTGTCGATGTAGGTCTTGCGGTGCTTGTCGTAGCGGATTCCTTCGGCGGTATACAGGGGCGAAGAGAGCAGGGCGGCGTCATCGGGGGCCAGGTACATTGGCTGTTCGACAGCGGGCCCTTCAGCGCCCGCATTTCGCCTGTCGCTCTCTGAGTGTTGCGTCATCCAGGCCGGTCGTTCGAAAGTCCACAGGGGTTGGCGTTCTGCTTTGACCAGAAAGGGTCCAGGCAGGTGCGGAGCGAACGGGAAAGGAATCTGGTAGCGACCATCGCGCTGAAGTTCGACCAACAGGTGCCCTTCATGCTCGACATGGGCATATAGCTTGCCGTCAGGGCTGATGAACAGTCCGCTTTCGGCATCCATACGCTGCAGCAGATGTACTTGATCGGCAGGCCAGGTGATTGAGCGCAGAGCGGCTGCGACTGACAGTGGCGAAGGCGCTGGTATTTCGTTGACGTGCACTGACGGTTGCCGCGCAGGTGTGTCTGGCAAACCTGTGGAGGATTGTGTGGTGATCAGGCTTTCGCCCGAGAGTCTGTGGGAGGTGCTCCCGGTGTTCGGACGGATATCGGGCGCAGTAATCCCTGCCACACGCTTCGGTGGTTTGACCATTGATTTAATCTCGCTGTGTGAAATGAGCGGTTGTTCAGATTGAGGGTTGCCCACAGGCACTTGCGGACAACTCGCTGAAAAGCCAGTTGGCGCAGTCAACCTTCTCTGACAATGAACAGGGTCGAGCTATCGGGGGAAATCTGCTCTTTGCCGCCCAGCAGATAAATCACTTCGTATTTTTGCAAATGCTCGGCCAGCGCCTGTTTATCCTTTGCACTGAGTGTGCTCAGGAAAAGCGGTTGGGAAAGTTCGGAACCAACGGCGGTATAACGAGGAACAGGTCCCTGCGTAGCAGGGGACAACCTCAACACGAACACAGCGGCGATGCCCTCGCGGTGAAAGATCATGACGTCTTCGCCACTCGGATGCGGATGTCTTTTCGGATTGATGCTGTAGCCGCTGAGCCCAAGGAACCTTTCGAACAAGTCGCGTGTGCTTGAAGGGTTCGGCATGATATCCGGTTGTTGGACGTCGAAGTCCAGGCGCTGCAATCGGTTCGAGGAGTACGCCGGCAAGGAGAGTGTTCCGCCGGCATATTGGGCATGGTGCTGGGCGGGCAATGTGGGTAGCAGCATCAGCGGGTCGGAAAGAACGCGCTGGGGCGAGGTGTTGTTGATTCTGTCTGTCCAGTGCCGAAACGTCTGCGTTATTACCGACAGCCCAGCGGCATCAATCCCTTGATGTGTAGACACACGATCAAACACGGCTCTGGCGAGGTTATTTGCCGAATGTTCAGACAGGTGGCTCATGGCCCGGGATGCATATTGCGTAGGCGACATTTCAAACGGCAGTTGATTATCCACCACCCTCCATTGGCCATCGCGTTTAAGCACCCATTTCGGCTGCTTCGAGGGTTCATGGCGCAGCATGTTTTCGAACCCGTCAAAATCCTCAGGTTTAAACCCCGGGTGTTGCAGATAAACCAGTTCGGTATCGGCGCGTAAAACCTGCTTCACCGTCGGATAATGCAGTCCATCTATCTCGATCGACTCACCCGTTTGCGGTTTCGTGGTTTTCCCCCAGTTCTTCCACTGTGCCGTGGACAAATCCAGCGCAGGTGACCGTTGGACCGACAGGCGTCTGACCAGCGTGCCTGCATTCGATGTCACGTCGACTTCTTCGGACAGGTGTGGGCGCTTGCTCGGACCGGGCGTGGCATCGGTCGTTTCAGTGGACGCTGCATCGGTTGCGGCTCGATGGCCTTGTCGAGGCCCGTCAATTTCACGCCAGAGCTTAGAGCCTGGAATCTGTTCAACCCTTTTACCCGTCGGCGTCGATTCTCCGGCATACGTCTGCCTCCAGCCGTCCGGGGTACTGCCCAGCATGATCATGCCGCCTTGCATTTCGACATACACTTTATTGTGCTTGTCGTACCGAATTCCCTCTTTGGTGTCTGGCTGCAACT
This sequence comes from Pseudomonas sp. RU47, assembly GCF_004011755.1. Taxonomy (GTDB): domain Bacteria; phylum Pseudomonadota; class Gammaproteobacteria; order Pseudomonadales; family Pseudomonadaceae; genus Aquipseudomonas. The sequence continues at coordinate 1,959,882 of NZ_CP022411.1, forward strand.
TCAGCCGGTTTGCCGATTCGGCGTTGATAAAGACCGGGTGTTGCACTCGCCCGCTTGTGGAGCTGCTTGCGACCGCTGCCTGCTGCTTTTCGCTGTAGTGAAGGGCTACCCAATTTGCGACATTTGATGGGCCAGCACCCTCAGGGAAGTGGTGAACGATGACCGAGGGGCGCTCGGCGACGGGAGCCGGAAGGTGGTGGATGGTGATAGTGGGGCGGTGTTCGGGCAACGCCCCAAAGGCGCTTGAAGAAGGCGAACCGGCTGCGGCAGGCAGGCTAGCAGTGCCTGGAACAGGATGAACGATTTCGCCGGTAGTGGCCCCTCGAGGATTGCCTGAATGTTCGGTGGGTGTCCCGGACGAATCGGCTGGAAGCGTGCGCGGAACTTTCTTGGGTGGCTTGGCCATTGGGTGACTCCTTGGAATTGCTGATCCGGTCGTTTGCATAGAGGCAGATGATCAGGTCGACGCGGTGAAGCTCTCTGACCACTGACTGTGGAGGGGGCATGTTCGTGAAAAAATCTCCCGGATGTGCGGTACATATGTATTGCTCTGCCAGCAAGTGCCGCACGATGTTGCACAATCTTCCAAGTGTGAAAAAACGCTCGCCGGCGCACGGCCGACGAGCGTTTTTATCGTTCCTCAGCGCTCTCTGATGATGAATACCGAGTCCGGAGTCGACTCGACCTTCAAGACGCCACCGATCAGCCATACCACTTTGTTTTGTGCCGTTGCGGTGGTCAGGGCGAGAAACGCATCGTTGCCAATCCTCGCCGGCAACCCCGGGTCTGCCAGTTCATTCCCCGGGGTGTGCGACAGGCCGACATGTTCTACCGAGCCCAATTTCAGAAAGTAAACCTGATCATGGGTGGCATGCCTGAACACCAGCGTTGGCATGTGATGTTCGTGTGTCAGTGGAAAAACGTCGTAGCCGCTGCGAATCAGCAAGGCACCGAGCAGGCGTCTGAGGTTCAGGTCTGTGGGGTACGTTTTATAGTGGCCCCACTCGATGGGAAACCGCTGTGGATCGAAGGTGAGCCGTTGCAGTTCGCTGTCCACCTGGGAGGGCATCGGAATAAGCTTTTTTCTTCCGGCATCGATGGATGGCGCCACCGCCAGCATATTGAGCGGGTCGGCGTACGCCGGTGCGGTGGGAAACGGCTTCTGCTTCCACTGATGCAGGACAGCCTGAATATTGACCAGGCCGGTGCCGGTAATGACGGCGGAGTTGTCTGCCAGTTCGTAGAGTCTTCTCGCAACAGCCCATGAGGTCGGCGCAGAAAAGTCGGGAAACGCACTGGCCACCGACTGCGATAAAGGCTCCTCGAAAAAGCGTTTGCCGGGGTGTACTTCTCCCGGATCGTTACCGATGCGAAAGGTGGCAACAGGTTGCAGTGACGGTGCTGTGCGCAGCATCGTTTCAAAGGCAACGAAGCCGGCCGGGGCAAAGTCAGGGTGCTGCACAAAATAGACTTTTGGTGAGCGGTTGGAGCCAATCGGCACGATCGGATAATGAAACCAGCCAAGCTGCACCGACTCGACCACTGGCGGCTTGTTCAAATGCCCCCACGGTAACCAGAAGAACGGTGTCTGTTCGGTCGGGACGGTGGCGTCGAGAGTGGCCGCTGGAAATGGCTCGGGTGGCCTGGACGTATCAAGGCGTGGACGTTTGCTGGGGCCGGGTACTTGCTCGTCCGGTTCCGCGGCGGGCCGGGACTGACCCGCAACAGGACTGTCAGCGGCCTGTGCTGTTTGAACCCTTTGGCGCCAGAGTAGCGTGCCGGGCATCTGTTCAAACGTCAGATTGAGCGAGTCTCTGCTGGTCGCTGAGGCATATCGGTATTCACCCTGTTGGTTTTTACGCACCATCACCGTGCCTTCTGCCGTATCGACGAAGGTTTGCTTGAGCTTGTTGTAACGGATCCCCTCCGATGAAAGTTCCGCTCGGGTCAGGGTGTTTGCATCCTCCGGCGACAGGTAGGCGAGGGGCTGCGCTGTGACAGGCGTCTCGGATCGGGTCCGCATGGGTTGCCAGCCGGGGCGCTGAATGTGCCAACTGGTCAGGCCTTCAGACCTCGTTACCACCGGTCCCGGCACACCGGGTGCAAAGGTCAGCGGCACGTAATAGTTGCCTTGCCGATCCTGTTCGACGACGAACCGGCCTTCGTTGCCAAGTTGGGCGTAGGTTCGTTGATCCGGTCCGGTGAACAGTCCGGGGGTTTCTGCGACCGGTGTCAGCTCATTCAAACGGTTCTGTGGCCAGGCTATCGCACTGCGCGCGGAGCTGTAGGTGTCGCTACCGAGTCCCGGCATTTCGCTGACGGTAACAGCCGGCGGCCGTGTGACTGAGGTACCGGACGCCGTAGATCCAGTGGTCGAATCGATGCCAGACATCGGGGTGTCGGGCAAGTGAATACTGTGAGGAGCGCCTGAACCTGCTTGCACAGGTCTTGTTGTAACTGTTGTATCGGCGGCGGCTGCTGTCACAGAAACTTTCTTGGGGGGCTTGACCATACTCAATTACTCGTGGAGGGGTGATATCGAGCGCAAAAAGCGTCTCGTCGCATTGTTCAGGCGCACTCGTCGACATCCCGCAGAGCCTTGGCCGGGAACGAGATGAAGAAGTCGGGTTACTTCAATTTCGGAGTGCGCGAGGGGAATGGGGCTTGGCTGATGGAGGCAGGTTACGCAGGAGGAACCTTGAGCAAGGTAATCAGGGGGGCCTGATGGGTACAACGATTGACGACCCGAAGTTCTGAAAACTCAACGCGGGATTTGTCGCTACGCAGGATCCAGCTGTAAGCGGAAAAACTGTAGCTGAACGCTCCCGGCCAGTTGTCGGCAAAGATGATATTGCGCACTTTGACCTCTTGATTGGCCATTGACGCAAAAGCGTCAGGCAAGGCTTTTGTCGAGTCAGGCTCTTCAAAGAACCGCGCATCAAGCCCATCCAGATAGATCCGGTCAAAGGAAAGATCCACTACATGGACAATGCCTTGTTCGGAAATAACGCGTACCTGATCGATCAGGTCTTCTTCGTTTTCGTAAACCGGTAGATGAACAATGCAGGAGCCGATAAGTAACTGATTGTTTTCCAGTTTGACCTCGACCTTGCCGAGCTTGGTCGCATCGAGTTCCCAGGTCGATGAGTAAGGCAGTCTTGTCACAGCGTTCGCCAACGCACCGGGGGTCGTGAGTTTCAAGGTCATATTGGCAACCAGATGGACCAGGTAGGTGGCACCTTCACCTTCCAGGCTTTCCATCGCGGTCCGAATGGCTCTGGACTCGATGCTGGCGCAAGCATTCAGTGCATTGAGCTTGTACGCCTCGTTTGACGGCAACTCATAGGCGAATTGCTTCTGTCGAAATTTCAAGGGCAAGCGAAGTGGTGTTGTCCAGTGCTTGAAGGAATGCATCTCGTAATTGTCGTCGGCCGGAGCCACGTCTGTTTCAGGTGTAAGCCCGGCATTAAGAGCGACGCCGTCGTTGAAAATCAGCAAATATTTATGACTGGGGCGAACAGCCATGGTCCGCAGGATCTTGATCATGTTCTTTGGATCAGAACCGCCACGCGCCCAGGAAAAGTGTTTTAGCGTCACGATCTTTTCGCCAAAGTGATAGGTCAGATCACAGCCGGCTATCAGATCTTCACGTTTTTCGGACTGCCTTGCACTAAAGTGCGCTTCAACTTTGCTCAATTCGTCGCTGGCGTAATCCAGGTAAACGAAGGTGACGACGTCGGGACGATCGGCTGAATAGAATGTGACACTTTGCTCGGAGCGCGGAATGTAATAACGCGCTTCATGCTGGTGCTTTGTCCAGCATTCGGAGTTGTAAACAATCAGCGGTTTCGCGGGTTGCCCGTGTTTAATGATGTCGACTTCGATATCGATATTTTTGCCGCTTTCGATTGTTTCAGGCAGATCAGGTTTCAGCTGATAACGGTCCTTGGTCAAAAAGACCAGTTTGCCGTTTTTCAGTCGGGTTTCTTTCTCGTCTGTTTCATAGATGTCGTGGATGACGACGACGCTTTTTGGCTTGTCGTAAAAGTAGAATCCGGAGGTAATGATCAGCGAATTCTTTTCGATTACCCAACTTTCAATGAGATCGATCGGCCAGTTCAATTCAATGGTACTTTGCTGTTTACCATCCTCGAAGATGCACACACGACCTTCCAGGTGGTCGATGAAATACTCGTCGATACCTTCTTCACCCGAGGCTGTTGCACTTTTATGCAACAACTGTATCTGGTCGTTCCCAGCCCCCGCTTTTATGACGTCCTGGCCGCGAGACTTGATAATGTTGCGCTCATGGGTGCCTGTCACTACGTTCGCCGCGCCGCTCAGGGTTTCAACGTTTTCGATATTTTCCAAAAGACTGTGAAATTTATAAGTCGCGCCGTCCTCTGCATCGGGATTCGGAGTTCTTACCTGCAGTGTGCCTGCGCTTAAATCGATGTCATATCCTTTCGGCGTCTGGTGAACACCGTTCAGAGACAGGGTGTCGTTACCGGCGCCCCCCTTCACCTTCGAATAGGTTGATACTTCGATGTTTTTCTTGATCAGATCGGCGGCAGCCTCGAACACGAAGTGATCGTTTTTTTCACCACCTGTCAGGTCTTTGATCCCCGAGCCATAGTGGAAAATATTCGGTTTTTTTATCACTCCTTTGATCGAATCACGACCGTCACCCAAGTACCACAAGGTATTTTTGTTTTCCCCGGCAACGCCTACTACTGCGCCGGGCATATCCTTGGTAACGCCGTCGCTAGCATCAATAGTGTCGTCCCCACCGCGTATTACGGGTACGTTTTCCGTTTGCCAAGAGTCTATTTTCGTCCACCAGTTGCGCTTCCAGACTTGCGTGGGAACGAGATCAACTTCAAACGAGCCATTGACGACGGCTTCGGTGGAATCCTTTAGCTGAACGTCGAGCAATCTGCGAGCATTGCGTTTTAGCTGTTCCGTGTGCTGGATCAGGGTTCTTGCCTGGTTGTAGCGGTCCTTGACGCCTTGCTCGACGTCCCACATGCAGAATGAAAGGAAGCCTGAGCGCCACCGCTCACCCAGGGTCAGTTCAATGTAGTCATCAATGTCATCGACAATGCGCACCGCGCCATACACCTGTGATCCGATTGCCAGAAACGCACCGAACAAAAGGCCCGCCGGACCCACAAAAGACAATCCTGCCATTGCCGCTGTACCGAGGATAACGGTCATGGCCGCGCTGGTGATGCTCAACCCGGCGCTGATGTAATGATCCATGGCTTCTTTGCCGGTGGCATTGCTTGCTGCCTTCAGGGAGTTGACGGTGGTGTACACATCAAATGGCAAAGTCAGCGCCCCGCCAATCAAGCCACCGGATCGACTCAACCTCAGCGCAAACCTGGTTTTGGCGAAATCCTTGAAAGCATTTTTTCCGGCCGCCAGCATCTCGTTGGCAATCTTGCTGACGCCAACGTCAACGGCGATAGAGCCAATTTCCGAGGCAACACCTGTGGCGTTGATTACAACCTCTTTGGTATCGCCGGATTTCATCGCAACCAATATTCCGCGCAATCCCGTGTATATCCCGAATGCCTGGAGTCCGACACTGGAGCCGACTGTCAAGTGGGCCTTTACCGAGGCGACCCAGCGCCGAGTATTGTTTGGTAGTTGCGTGTGCTGCAAATCCAGCTTCTGCGCAGAGCTCAGAAGCTTCTCGATTTTGCTGCGGTAGTTTCCAGGATCAACCTCGATTGATGATGTTTCTCGGGTTATGTTTGGGGCGGTTATCGGGCGGTGGCTGGCCATGTCGAACAGCAAAGAAGGCAATAGATAAATATCGTAACCCGTCGCGGACTTCATATGATGTGCGATATCGCTGGCGCTGAATTGTAACGAGTTGATGAATGAGCGCTTGGGAATGCGGAAGAATGTGTTTGTGCCGTTCAGCGGGTGCCCGTCAATTGTCGCACCCAAGGCGTCGAGGGATACCCGTGTTATCGATATCTCGCCAATTTGTATTGGCCCGAACACCGAGTCGTTAGTTCTTAACTGTTCGATTTTTCGCTTTTGAGGCTGGTCCAGTGGCTTGTCGGAATTGCTGTTGATATCGATGGTTGAATCAGTATGTTTGTTCGACTCGGCGTGCATATCGGTAATGACGACTGCATCACTGTCTATTAAAGCTTCGCTTATCAGGGTGGCCATTTGAACTTCCTTGTTCTGGCGGGTGGGAAAAGCAGGCCGAGATAGTACGGGGGACGTACGAGGAATGTATATAAACGGGTTGTTGCGGTGTATTGCATATCAAAGGCATGCAATTACTGTCGGGGGAATCTGTAGTGCGCGATGCCGATCGGTCGTGGAGAACACCAGCCAGACTCGGAACTTTCAAGTCTGGCTGGCTGCAGCCAAGTAACAATCAGTCAAACAACCATTCAAATGCCTCAGTGACTGCTGAGTAACGATGCTGCCCCAGCGCCGCCGAACAAACCGGCGCTGATCCGGTTAAACCAGCTCTGTCCTTTGCCGCTGCGCAGATAACGCGCGGCACCGTGGGCGCCCAGACCGTAGGCCAGTTTGCACAGCAGATCCAGCAGGGTCCAGGTTACGATCATCACCAGCAGTTGTGGCAGGAATGGTTGCTCGGCACTGAGAAACTGCGGCAGAAACGCGGCGAAGAACAGGATGTCTTTGGGGTTGCTGGCACCGAGCACGAAAGCGCGTCCGAACAACGCGCGAAAACGTGGCACAGGCGCGGCTTGCGGCACGTCAGCGCCGACTGCTGGCTGACGCGATTGTTGCCAGCTCTGCCAGGCGAGGTAGAACAGATACAGTGCGCCGACGATTTTCAGCACGCTGAAGAGTTGCTCCGAGGCCAGCAGCAATGCGCCAAGGCCCAATGCCGATGCACTGAGCAGACAGATCGAAGCCGTCACGCCGCCGAGAAATGCCGGGTAGGAACGACGCAAACCGTAATTCAGACTGTTGCTGATCATCAGCAACGACAGTGGCCCCGGAATCAGGATCACCACCAATGCAGCACCGCTGAACAGCAGCCAGGTTTCCAGACTCATCACTTTGCTCCTTTCTATTGTTATCAAGATGCACAAAAGCCCCACCCGCAAAGGTGAGGCTGTTTGGAAACCTGAACCGCGTAGCGCTTACAGGAAAATGAACTTGGCGATGAAGATCGCGCAGAGCACCCACAGGCTGACGGAGATTTCCTTGTACTTGCCGGTACCGGCCTTCAACGCCACGTAGGTGATGAAGCCCAGCGCGATGCCGTCGGCGACCGAGAAGGTCAGCGGCATCATGATTGCGGTCACGATGGCCGGGATCGCATCAGTGGCTTCGTCCCATTCGATGTGGGCCATGCCGCCCATCATCAGCATCGCAACGTAGATCAGTGCACCGGCGGTGGCGTAAGCGGGAATCATGCCGGCCAGCGGTGCGAAAAACATCGCCGCTATAAATAGCACACCTACAGTGACGGCGGTAAGACCAGTCCGACCACCAGCGGCCACGCCGGCAGCACTTTCCACATAGCTGGTGACTGGAGGCACACCGACCACGGCGCCGAAAACGCTGGAGGCACTGTCGGCTTTCATGGCGCGGGAGAGGTTTTCGATACGGCCATCAGCGTTGACCAGATTGGCGCGCTGGGCCACGCCCATCAGGGTGCCGGCGGTGTCGAACATGTGCACAAAGAGGAAGGCCAGCACCACGCTGATCATGCTGACGTTGAACACGCCGGCGACGTTCATGGCCATGAAGGTCGGCGCCAGACTCGGCGGCGTCGACATGATCCCTTCGTAGTGCACGATGCCCAGGCCCCAACCGGCGAGGGTCACGGTGATGATGCTGATGAGGATCGCGCCGAATACACGGTGATAGCTGAGGATTGCAATCATCAGGAAGCAGATGGCCGCTAGCAGCGGGCCGGGTTCACGCAGGGAGCCGAGTTTGATCAGCGTCGCCGGACTGTCGACGACGATGCCTGCGGTTTTCAGACCGATCAGGCCGAGGAACAGACCGACACCGGCGCCCATCGCAAAACGCAGACTGACTGGAATACTGTTGAGCAGCCACTCGCGAATCCGTGAGAAGGTCAGGATCATGAACAACACGCCCGAGACAAACACCGCACCGAGCGCGGTTTCCCAGTTGTAGCCCATGGTGCCGACCACGGTGTAGGTGAAGAACGCGTTGAGGCCCATGCCCGGCGCCAAACCCACCGGCCAGTTGGCGTAGAGGCCCATCAACAGGCAGCCCAATGCAGCGGCGATACAGGTGGCGACGAAGGCTGCACCGTGATCGATCCCGGCATCGGCCATGATGTTCGGGTTGACGAAGATGATGTAGGCCATGGTGATGAAGGTTGTCAGACCGGCAATCAGCTCGGTCTTCACCGTGGTGCCATGCAAGCTGAGTTTAAACAGACGTTCCAGCAAGCCACTGCGTAATGGTGGCGAGAGGTCCAGCGTCGATGCTTCGGATTTGCGGCTTTCCACAGCGAGTACTCCTCAAGAGTTTTATTGTTATTTCCAGGGCCGGACCCATGAGGGGTGGCAGCGGCCCTTTGAGGCATACGCGAATTTGTTGACCATGCGGTCAGGAACTCGCACGCTGTGGATTATGCTTTTGTGTACAAATAAAGCAAATATTGTTTTTGGTTTTGTTTACGAAAGTTCCGTCGATAGCGATATATCGCCTGTACTGGCCCCTTCGCGAGCAGGCTCGCTCCCACATTTGAAATGCGTTCCCCTGTGGGAGCGAGCCTGCTCGCGAAGAGGGCGCACCTGTCAGTCGAGATGTGTCTGACTGTTCCCCAATGCCAGATTCACCGCCAACCAGCCATTCACCGCCGCCTCCCCAGCCTCGGCGAACACCCGCTCCAGCAACTTCACCTGCTCACGCCGCAAAGCCTGCTCAAACTTCGCGCCTTCTGCCGTCAACTCCAGCAGGCGCTTACGCTTGTCGGCCTCGGACGCCACGCTGTCCACCAAATGCATTTCCTGCAACTGCCGCAACGGCATGTTCAGCGCCTGCTTGCTCACACCGAGCAATGCCAACAACTCCTTCACGCTCAAGTTCGGATACCGCGCGATGAAAAACACAATGCGTTGATGCACTCGGGAGAGGCCGCGCCGCTCGAGCATTTCATCAGCCTTGGCGGTGAACGCCTGATAGCCGAAGAAAAAAGCTTCCATCGCCTGTTGCTGACTGGAGGGGTTTTTAAGGTCAAGCATGTTGACGTACTCGCTCAAGCTGTCGTAATTTCAGTCAACCAGTTTGACTCATATTTCACACGCCTCGCTACCGGTGACTTCCATGGCTTTTTCCGAACGTGTCTCGCGCCTTAAAAGTTCTTTGATTCGTGAAATCCTTGCCGCCGCCCAGCGCCCGGAAGTCATGTCGTTTGCGGGCGGCTTGCCCGCCGAAGCCATGTTGCCGAAGGTCGAGTGGGCCGAAATGCCGCTGTCGCTCGGCCAATATGGCATGAGCGAAGGCGAGCCGGCATTGCGCGAAGCCTTGGCCGCGGAGGCGAGGGCGCTTGGCCTGGAATGTCAGGCGAGTCAGGTTCTGGTGGTCAGCGGTTCCCAGCAAACCCTCGATCTGGCGGCCAAGCTGTATATCGACAAGGGCACGGAGATTTTGCTGGAAGCGCCGACCTATCTCGCCGCGCTGCAAATCTTTCAGTTGTTCGGTGCTGATTGCCTGACCGTGCCGCAAGAGTCCGATGGCCCCAACCTCGCGCAATTGCGCGACCGTCTGGAGCAACATCGTCCGGCGTTCATCTATTTGATCCCGACCTTCCAGAACCCGTCAGCCGTGCGCTACAGCGAAGCCAAACGCGCAGCGGTCGCGGCGTTGCTCGATGAATTCGGCGTCACCCTGATCGAAGACGAACCCTACCGCGAACTGACTTTCGATGGCGGCAGCGCCAAACCGATTGCTGGTCGACTGAAAAAATCCAGCTGGATCTACACCGGTACCGTATCGAAAACCCTGCTGCCGGGTCTGCGCGTTGGCTATCTGATCGCCAGTCCCGATCTGTTTCCGCACTTGCTCAAACTCAAGCAATCGGCGGATCTGCACACCAATCGCATCGGTCAATGGCAGGCGTTGCAGTGGATCGGTAATGACAAGTATCAGCAGCATCTGAGCGAGTTGCGCGGCTTCTATCGACAGCGGCGGGATGCCTTCCAGGCGGCGCTGGAAACACATTTTTCTGATCTGGCGGATTGGAACACGCCACAGGGCGGGCTGTTTTTCTGGCTGACGTTGAAGCAGCCGCTGGACACGCGAACGTTGCTCAATGAGGCGTTGGCCAATGATGTGGCGTTTATGCCGGGGGAGCCGTTCTTTCCAGAACCGGATAACCATCATGGGCACTTGCGCTTGAATTTCAGCCACATTGATCCGTCGCGGCTGGATGAAGGATTGAAGCGATTGGCGGCGGTGGTGCGTCAGGCGCAGCTGGATAAGGCTGCCTGAAAACAAATAAACCGGCTCACAGGCCGGTTTATTTTTGACTGGGATTCGTGGTGACTGAGAGGGCCTCTTCGCGAGCAGGCTCGCTCCCACAGTGGAAATGCATTCCAATGGTGGGAAGGGGCCATCAGCCCCAATACAGAAACATCAGACCGCCGCGAAGCGCTTATCCAGATAATCAATGATCACCTTGGACTCATACATCCAGGTCGTCTGCCCGTTCTCTTCAATCCGCAGGCAAGGCACCTTGATCCGGCCGCCCTGATCCAGCAGGGCCTGACGATCCTGTTCATTGTTCTTCGCATCCTTCAGCGTCACCGGCACATTCAAACGACGCAAGGTGCGGCGGGTTTTCACGCAGAACGGGCAGGCGTGGAACTGATACAAGGTCAGGTCTTTTGCAGCTGCATCCACCTGAGCCTGAGCAGCGGCGGGGCGCTTTTTCTTGCCCGGACGGGTGATGAAGTCGATGAAGATAACCAGTTGGCCGAGGCCGACACGAAGCGCTTTGACGAACACGTTGAAGCCTCACGGTGCATATTGAGAAAGGCGCGCAGCTTACCCGATTTTTCACGGACGAAAAAAAACCGGCGATGAATGCCGGTTTTCTTCGTGCCGCAAATTACTTGATGAGGCTGAGGAATTCGCTGCGGGTCGCTGCGTTTTCACGGAACTCTCCGAGCATCACCGAGGTGATCATCGACGAATTCTGCTTCTCGACACCGCGCATCATCATGCACATGTGCTTGGCCTCGATCACCACGGCAACGCCCAGCGCGCCGGTGACTTGTTGCACTGCATCGGCGATCTGACGGCTGAGGTTTTCCTGAATCTGCAGACGGCGGGCGTACATGTCGACGATCCGCGCGACCTTCGACAGGCCCAGCACTTTGCCGCTCGGGATGTACGCAACGTGCGCCTTGCCGATGAACGGCAGCAGGTGGTGTTCGCACAACGAGTACAACTCGATGTCCTTGACCAGCACCATTTCGCTGTTGTCGGAGCTGAACAGGGCACCGTTGGTAACCTCTTCGAGCGTCTGTTCATAACCGCGGCAGAGGTACTGCATGGCTTTGGCGGCACGCTTTGGCGTGTCGAGCAGGCCCTCGCGGGACACGTCCTCGCCCAATTGGCCGAGAATCGCGGTGTAATTCTGTTCCAGTGTCACAGGGGCTGATTCCATAAGGGTTTCAGAGGGGTACTGTTTCTGTCTGTACCAATTTTGTACCAATCAAGCTGTTTTCGAGCTTACCGAGTTCACCCCAGTCAGTGCTGGAATTGATCCATCGGGCGTAAGTCGATAGCAACATCTGAACGCTATGACCGAGCTGAGTGGCAATAAACGCAGGGTTCATACCCGCCATGAGGCACATGGTAGCGTAAGTGTGTCGGCAGTTGTATTGCCGGCGGGCGCGAATCCCCAATTCGGTCAATGCAGCCTGGAAGTGTTTATCGGTCACGCTCGACTGTTGAATGAACTCGAAGTTCTTCGTTGGTGGGAATACGTAGCCTGATTCGGTGCGTTTGCGTCGGCTCTGCAGGGCACGTTGTTGCGCTACCAGCTCGGCTTGCTCGATGGCGTGCAGGGCGCGACTGTTGAGCATGACCTGGCGCCCGTTACGAGTTTTGGTACGCTCCTCGATCTTATAGTCCGCGACGATTCGACACACGTTGACTAGCCGCTTTTCCTTGTCGACCTCTTCCCAGCGCAGCGCTGCGATCTCGCTGGGGCGCATGCCGGTGTAGAAGGCGAACTCGAAGTAGGCCGCGTAGATCCGCATCGAGTGGGTCAGCGTCTTATATAGGTGATCGATGATCTGATTGGCCTCGCCGACTGTGAACGGATCGATAGGTTTTTTGGCCTTCACCGGCAGTTCGATGGACTCCACTGGGTTACGGGTGATAAGGCCATCTTTTACTGCGGTACCGAACACTGTGGTCAGGCGCTGGATCGCCGCGCGCTTTACGCCCGGTGTCGGCCATTCTGTGTTGGCCACGACCTTGCGCAGCATCACCGACGTGATGCTGTCGATTGGCAGCATTGCCAGATACGGCATCCAATACAGATTGAGCGAACCGAGGTAGTTCTTGCGTGTGCCGGACACGATCTCGCGACTGTTGAGCCACTCCTGGGCGTACTCCCCGAAACGGGGAGTCGCAGAGTAGTTGGCGTAGGTGGAGTTTGGGAACAGTTCAGCGTATCGCTGATCATCCAGCACGCCATGCTTGATCAGGCTGGTTACGTTAGCGCGTAGGTCGGCGGCAGCCTTAATCCCCTTCGGCGTTTGGGGATAGGGGAGGGTTTCGCAACGGCGTTGCCCGTTCCAGGTGAAGCGAATGCGGACAGACTGTCCAGCAAATTCAACTCCGGTGGGCAATCCCATTGGCTTTCGAGCCATGCCTCGTATCTCCTGATGCTGTAGTAAATGCGGCTATCGATGGTGTTCCACACCCCTTTGGGGATGACGCCTCTGGCGCGTTTTCCTTGTAGCGCCCGGCGGCTAGTCCCGATGAGCTCGGCCATCTTGAATTCTGGAATCTTGTCCAGGTGATAGGTGAGTACCGATGACTCAGCAGACTCCTCAATGTGGGCATAGATTTCACCATGCTGCGCGGACGGGTGTTTCTGAGTGTGGAAGTGTTGGAATGTACGCTCGATCATGGGTGGACTCCTTCAGCTTGCTGCCCAAGGAGTGCCGCGTGTTTCCAGGCTCTGCGCTTCCATGCTGCGAAGCCTGCCCGGTACGCGTAATGCTCACGGGCGAACGAGTCGGATGTCTTCGCACCTGGTGCGGTGATGTACGTGCCTCGCTGGGCGCAGTTCTGCAGGTCTTCGGGGACTGGGAACTCTTTCTCGAACTCAGCGCGCTCATCGATCTGCATCACGTCGACGGCTTTTTGTGATGGGCTGTCAGGGTGCGTATACCCCACAGCAGGCTGCGCGGGCGGGCGATTCTGAGCGATTAGCGTTGCATTGGGTGTGGCTGCCTCGCGCAGCTTTTCGTGGGGTATAAGCGCCTCGGTGGTGCTGCTGGAAGGAGCAATAATGCCTGCTGCTTCGCAGCAGAGACTGTTTGTTTCTAGTGTGTTGACGCTGGCTTCTTCGCAGAGCAAAGCGGTCGTGGATTGGTTGGTGTGCTGGTCCTTTTGCATGCCGCTTTCCTCCGAGGTTCGAGTGCGCGTTGGTTCATCTGCCGCCAATGGGGCGTTAGCCGGGTTGTGGTGGATGCTGGATTGAATGCTGATCTGGCTCATGCAGCGTTCTCCTGATCTGCAGGCTCCAGCAGGGCTGCGATGGCGAGCGCCTGGTCGCGAAGGGCGAGGCTTTCACGTTCGAGTTTTTTGCCGGTGCGGAAGGCGGCGAACGTCTCGGCCGCAATCCGCAATTTTTCAGCAATCTCCATCAGCGTGATTCGTGCAGGCTCTCCAAGTTTCGAAGCCTCTAAGGCGCGCTTGTAAAAGTCGTAGAGTTGCTCGTGTTGGTCGTGAGCCTGCTTCAAGGAAAGCGTCAGGTTGCGGATCTCTTCCGATTTGTCGGCGCTTTGAACCGCTATGCCTTCGCTGAAGCCTTCTGAGTAGCCCACGGTGCGACCATTGCTGACGCCGCATCGGAAGGCGATCCAGTAGATGGCGCCCGTCAAGAAGACGATCGCTATCAGCGCGTAGATCTGAACTGTAGTCATCTGGTGTGCTCCTGGTGATGTCTTTGGCTGGTGGTGGCAGCCGTTCGGTTTTGCGGGGGGTCACTCGTTGGTGTCATCCTGCTGTCGCTGCATGTCTTCGTCGGCCTTGTAGGCGCGGATGTCGATTAGTGAGGCGACGTGCCGGATGTGTGCGTACTTCGGTGCCTTGCGGCTGGTGTCCAGCGTGGTGATGGGGAGCTGGATGCGGCCGCTGCTGATCTCGGCGACGAAGGACTGCTCGTTGAGGTTGCGGAAGTACTGCTCGCGCACTTTGTCGAGCGGGATCAGGACGTCGCCGAAGATGCGGTAAAGCAATTCGACGGTGGCTGATTCCGGCGCCGGGTGCAGGCGGAGCGGGTTCTGTGCTGTGTTACTCATGGCTCTGTTGGGCCTCCTTGCGTTTTGTTCTGGCCGGGTGGTTCCAGGCGTTCAGGCAATGCATTCTGGTCAGCTCGCGCAGATGTTCGGGCACTTCGAGGAGCGCGGCGTTGCGCTCCTCTCGTGTCCGCATGGCGATGATCTGGCGGGCGTATTCCCTAGGCCACGTCACGGCTGTCTGCCGGAATGGCGGGTAGGTCGATTCCCAACTGTTCAGCCAGCCAACGGATACCGGGCTGCTTGATCCGGGTCGATTGGCTGTACTGCATGCCGAGCTGATCGTGGTACCACTGGCCGTCCTTGATCCGCAGGTAGTCGCGGTCACGGTTGGGGTAGGCCGGCAGGTTTCGCTCGTTGAGCAGGCCTTTTTCCCGCATGCGTCCGATCAGCTTGGGCCGGGTCAGGCCGAGGTGGGTTGCGGCTTGGGAGAGGGTGCGTTCCATGGTGTGCCCCTCATGCCGCGTGCGCAGCTGGAGTTGCCGCTGCAGCAAGGTGGTTAATGGATTCGCTGACCTTGCCGTAGATCTCGACATCGCTGCCGTACACGGTGAAGCATCGGGTGTGCGGGCTTTTGTTACCGATGCTCAGGATGGTGGTGACACCTGATCGAGACTGAGTGCGGTGCAGCGCGACAATTAGCGGGTAGTCGAAACCCATGTCGAGGTTCAGCACGCCGCCGGTGCGCACCAGCTCGAACACCCGCTGCTTGTCCGATACCTCAAAGCGGCCGTATTCGCGGCTGGCGTGGGGGCGATGCAGCAGGTCGCTGGTATTGCTCGCGTTAAACGGGCCGTTTGCGATCTCTTCGATGAAGTCGGCCAGCTTGAGATGCATCTTCTTTTCGTTCGGCAGGGTCAGCGTGTGGCGTTCTCTGCCGAGCTCCACGACGAAGGTGCTTTCCGAGATGCCACGTTCAACCTTGAGGCGAAACGCCAGGCACTCGCGCCTAGGCGCAGTCCGCAGGACGTGGTTGAAGGTCTCGGTCAGGTTTACCTGGGCGTTGAGCAACTGCAGGGTGCGGTTGTCGATCTTGAACTTGATCATGCTGCGTTCCCTCCGCCGTTCGGGTCGAATGGGGCGGGAGTGGTGCGTGCTTTCAGCTTCGGTTTGGTGGTGACAAACGCGCAGCCGCACTCTCGGGCAAGGCGGCGAATCTCAAAGATTTGGAAGGGGTTAGCAGCGGCCGGGTGGACGTGCAGGGTTGCTGTGGTGTGCATAGTGTTGCTTCGCTCTGTGGTGGAAGAGTGAGCTGAATATCAACCGTCACTCACAGAATGTCAACTGTTGGTTGATATATTTGGTGAGGGTTTTGCGTCGCATGGCATTGGGCTACTATTTAGGGCAAAACGTAAATGCTGATTACTCTGAGTACAGAATGGAGTTCTAAATGGATTTTCCCGGTGAAAAGTTAGTTGTAAGACTGTGGGACACCCTAGCAGTCAACGGGATAAGCACTTTGCTAGAACCTTGGAAAATAAAAAGAGAAGGCGTCGCTCGCGCTGAGTTGAGACGCTTAGAAATGTTGTCTCTAGCACAATCGGAAATTGATGCGGAATCTATAAAGTCTGGACAGAAAAAATTTGAAGATTTTTCCCCCACTTTAAGAATTGGTAACTCTTTCTCTGGTGAGACGTCGTCTCATAGAGTTGAACCAACATTGAATATTGCTAGCATCATAGATGAAACCTGTCGTCAAGTTGCTGGTGATAATGTGATGCGAAACATAAATATCTCAAAGGCGGTTATTTATGCAGAGGAGAGCTTAAATAGGAGCTCTAGTAAAGTCTCTGGAAAAGATATAGAAAAAGATTGGATGTATCGTTGGAAAAATTTGGTCGGCGAAGTTTCCTCAGAAGAAATGCATCGATTGTGGGGAAGGTTACTAGCGGAAGAAATTGAGCAGCCTGGTACCTTTTCCATGAGATGTTTAGATTTTATAAAAAATCTTTCTCAACATGAGGCGAAACTCGTCGAACTCATTTCCACTGTCTCATTCAATGATATTGTCTGGGGAGACTTAGATGTACTTGAGGCGAGTGGGGTTACTTTCGATCAATTGATGGAGTTGCAGGATCTAGGGATATTGTCCGGAGTAGAAGCTGAGGATTTAAGTACTACATTTGGTTCCGTTGATAAATCTGATAAGCCATATCGAACTTTTTTTGTTATAAGTAATGAAAAAGCGTTGGTGGTGAAGGCCGCCAGTAATGAGAGCGAGTTAGTTGTGACATCGTTCATGGTCACTAGGCTTGGACAACAGCTTTTGACCTTGAGTGGAGCGGAAGCGAACCTTGAGTACTATCATCTGCTGGCAAAAGATATAGTAAAACAGGGTTATGCAGTTTATATGGCTGATTATGTTGCTGATGAAAATGAATCTTATGCTTTCACCAATTACGTGAGGCTTTGAAGCTGGGTTTGTATTGCCCGTCACTCGGGTATGAATGATCCAACAACTTTGCCGCAGATATGTGTTTCTTCCGTTATATCAATGATTGGGTATTGCGGATTTATCGGCCTTAAAAACTGACGGCCCGCATCTTCAACCAAAATTTTGAATGTTGCTTCGTTGGTTCGTGGCACCCTGGCGATGACACGATCGCCGGTTTTGGTCTCTGCTTCCGGATCAACAAAAATAATACAACCGGTGGGATAACTGCGGCCCGGGCCTGGGTTGGTCATTGAATCACCAAGAACTTTCAACGCGTAGCCATGATTGCTAATGCTAACTGGGCAAGAAAGCCAAGAGTCTGCTTCATAGGCCTCAAAGTTTGAGATCGCTTCACACCAGGCGCCAGCTTGCACCCAAGATATTAATGGTACTTTTCCAAAGTGCTGATCAATCTCGCTAACGTTACTCTCACTCCATGATGTCAGATGACGAACATTGCTTTCGCCTGTCTGCTCTTTCGGTAGCACGCCATACTCCAGCCATTCCCGCCTTACCTTCAGCCATGAGCAAAGCGCAGACATGCTATCTGCCTCGGCCATGGATTCGCCGTTAAGCCACTTGCTTATGGCCTGAGTGGTTTTGTTAAGCCCCATGCTTTTCAACTGTCGATGGATATCTACTCCACGACCTCGGCTGCGTACGCCGGCGTCGTTAAGGGCTTCGTGTAGGCGCTCGCTGAAAGCTGCGCGGAGTGTATTTTTATCAACCATGAGTTGAGAGTCTCATAAAGGTTGCGCAATAGTCAGTTGATCTATAACATCAACCACAAGTTGATAAATGGAGGTTGTCATGCTGGACCCCGCAGATTTTCCGAGCGCGATTGCATTTGCGTTTGAAGCCGTAGGCGGCATCGGGGCCGCCGCGAAGATATGCAATAGAAGCTATCAGGCATTGAACAAATGGCGTCAGGCCGCATGCCTGCCGCGAACGGATTACACAGGTGAAACCAAATACGCCGAGCTGCTGGCTACCGCTGCAAAGCAGAAAGGCAACGCCTTCCAAGCAGCTTGGCTGCTGAACGCTTCGGCCCCTCACAAAGCTGCAGCGTAGCAAGAAAAAAGGCGACCAAAAGGTCGCCCAGTTCCTCCCGGCACGCACCACCACAGCGCTGTCGGGTCGCGATAAAGAAAGGCGGGCACACCACATGCAACCACCTTTCTTTATCGCGCTTTTCCAAGGCTCGGAAGCCTTGGTGTTGCTGCCTCTTCCACCACAGATTTGGCAGCTGTTGCGCCAGGGGTGAGCAACGGATTGCTCGCCCCGGCACGGTGCCGGTGTCGATCCCGAAGATCTAGCCGGCGTTTGGGCCCTTTCAAGCCACGCGGCAAATGTATCACCACTGCATGTCGCGCGGCACTGGCAACTTACAAGGATTAATGCCATGAGCCGTATCGCTCTGAGTTCTGTTGAGCGGGCGCAGCGGGAAGTTTTGCCGCTCGATCTCGCGCTTTATCATGCTGCCCGGGACTACCCCGGCGGAGCCGCAGCCATCGCCGCCACCACCGGCCGGAATGCGACCACGCTGCAGCACAAGCTGTCCCCAACCCATCCCAGCCACACGGTGAACATTCAAGAGTTCGGCGAGATCCTGGAGCTGACCAAGGATCGTCGCATTCTGGATGCGGTGCATGCGTTGGTCGGTGACACGACTTGGCAGGAACTGGCTGAGGCGTACACCAACGACATGCCTGAAACGTTGACCACTGGAATTGCCGAGTACTTCCGGCAGGTGGCGGATCTGGCGGATACCTGGGCCAAGAGCATTGGCGATGGGGTGGTTTCCGATGAGGAACTGGCCGCGATTCGCCTGCAGGTGTTTCGTGGAATTCAGGGGCTGTTGGGGTTGTTCAACCGCGCCACGTATGTCAACCAGACGACGCGAGGTGTTGATCGTGGCTGACATTGCTGACTTCGCTAATGACCTGGTGCAGGAGCGTGTTGATCAAGCGCTGGCTGCACGTCTTCTCGCCGCCAAGCCTGCTTTGGCGGCGCATTCGTTTCTCTTTTGCGAAACGTGCGATGACCCTATCCCGGAAGCTCGCCGTTTGGCGCAGCCCGGCTGTACGCAGTGCGTGGGATGCCTTGCCATTGAGGAAATGATGGAGGCTCGTCATGCTCGATGAGGTGTTGGGGCAATTCGCTGATTACGGCCTTGAGCCTGCGCAGCCGCTGGTGTTCGGCAAGTTGACCCGGTGTAAGACTTCGCAGGACAAGGGCAAGGAAAAGAACGGCTGGTATGTTGTTCATGAGCAACGCACCGAGAAAGGCGAAACGCTGATCTTCGGTGCGTTTGGTGACTGGCGTTCGGGCGAGTCTCAGAAGATTAAGGTCAAGGCCGGGCGGATGTCGCCTGAAGAGCGCGAGGTTATGCGCGCTCGGCAGGAAGAGGCCAAACGCCGCGCGGCAGAGATCTCGGCCAACGCGGCACGTCGTGCAGCGAAACGCGCTGCCGGCATGTTCAAGCGTATGCCGGAGAAGGGCCGTAGCGACTACCTGGATCGTAAGCAGATTGTGGGGTTCGGCGTTCGGTATGCGCCGCGTACCGGCGCGTTTCTAGTGCCGATGAGCAATGTGCGCGACGAGATCGTCGGCTTGCAGGTGGTGTTCCCAACCATTCAAGAAGACACCGGGCGGGATAAATCCTTCTGGCCCTACGGCATGTCGAAGGAGGGCGCGTTTCACCTGATCGGGCCGCATCCAGATCCGGGCGAGCCGGTGCTGGTGTGTGAGGGATACGCTACCGGCGCAAGCCTGCACATGGCCACGTCACTGACTGTGGCCATTGCGTTTGATGCCGGCAACCTGTTGGTGGTTTGCAAGGCTATGCGCGAGCGGTTTGCCGGCTGCCCGCTGATCATCTGCCGCGACGATGATTGGAAGACCACTAAGCCCAATGGCGATGCCTGGAACCCCGGTGAAGAGAAGGCCAATAACGCGGCGCTGATCGTCGGTGGCCAAGTGGTTGCGCCGATCTTTTCCAGTGAGCGGGGAGCCAAGTGGACCGACTTCAACGACCTGCATGTCGCGGAAGGTTTGGAGGCTGTGCGCCGTCAGGTGTTGGCGGTGGTCAAGCCGCCGGCTGCTGGTGGCTGGAAGGACATGCTGGCCCGCAGTGAAAGCGGCGCGCTGATTGCGCACATGCAGAACGTTGAGCTGATTCTGGCCAACGATGAGCGTTGGGCCGGGGTCATCAGTTACAGCGCTTTCAGCTCGAAGATCGTGAAATTGCGCGCTGCCCCGTATGGCGGCGGCACGGGCGATTGGGCGGATATTGATGATGTGCGGGTGATGAAGTGGCTCGCGCAGCAGTACAACTTGCGGGTCAAGGCTTCGCATGTGATTGAGGCGGTGAGCGTGGTTGCGCATGACCATGCATTTCATCCAGTGCGCCAGTACCTGCGCAAGCTGCAGTGGGATCAGGTGCCCCGGCTTGAAAGTTGGCTTACCGATGTCATGGGCGTTAAGGCCACCGATTACACGAGCAAGGTCGGCAAACGCTGGATGTTGTCGGCGGTGGCTCGGGTGATGAAGCCAGGTTGCAAGGCTGACTCGGTGATGATTCTTGAGGGCGCGCAGGGCGCCGGTAAGTCCACCGCGATGAGCATTCTCGGCGGTGAGTGGTTTATGGACACGCCGTTCGCTTTGGGTGACAAGGACGGCTTTCAGGCGATTCGGGGCAAGTGGATCGTCGAGCTGGGCGAGCTGGACAGCTTCAACAAGGCTGAGAGTACGAAGGCCAAGCAGTTCTTTTCGGCGTCCACTGACACTTATCGCGAGAGCTACGGCCGCAGAACGATGGACGTGCCACGCCAGTGTGTTTTCGTGGGTACAACCAACCAGGACGAGTACCTGAAAGATGCCACCGGCAACCGGCGTTACTGGCCGGTTGCGTGTACCAAGGTGGATCTGGAGCTGTTGCGCTCCATGCGCGATCAGCTGTGGGCCGAGGCGGTGTTCTGCTACGACGCGGGCGACCTCTGGTGGGTGACGCTCGATGAGGCTGCAATGTTCGGCGAAGAGCAGGACGAGCGTTTTGTTGTGGATGAATGGGAAGGGCCGATTCTGACCTGGCTGGAAGAGTCGCAGATCGGTGAGACCACCACCGGGAGCGAGGTGCTGGCCAATGCGCTTAAGTTGGACTTTGGACATTGGGGCAAACCTGAGCAGATGCGCGTCGGCGCGATCATGCATCGATTGGGTTGGCGGCGTGTGCGGTTGCCTGCATTGGTGAAGAGTGGACAGCGGCCATGGGCTTACAAGAAGCCGGCAGGGTGGGGCGGTGCTTCGGCGTTGCAGCAGGTTCAGTTTGAGGAGCCTTGCTTTGATTAAGGAGATCGATTCGCTGCTGAGGTTGTGGGCTGAGGAGCTGCATTCAGAACATTCGAAGGGGGGGCTCGCTGGGGGGAACATGGTTGCCATGATGATGGAGAGTAACGGGCAACTGATTCGGGGGCGACGTGCCTTCCGTGCGCCGATGGAAAGCTCGTTGGATATTGAACTGATCGTGAACAAGCATCTCGCGCCGGAGCTGGTGACGGTGGTGCGGGAACATTACTGCATGGTCGATGTGGATATGCGCTTGCGGTATGCCCACTGCGGTTGTGGCCGCGACACCTATTACCAACGCTTGCATGACGCGCATCTGCAGATCTTCGGCGTGATGATGGGGCAGGCTGCGTGACCCCAGGCATTGCTCCGGTTGTGGTTGTCCCACTGGCCCGTCTTGTCTCGCTGCGTTTTGATGCAGTGGGACAGGTGGGGGCCTTGTCGTTGTTGGGTTGTCCCACCGTCCCGCCTAGTAGTGCCTTCCGCCCGTGTGAGCATAGCGGGCGAGCACTACGCGCTTACGCGCGAACGCGTGTTCTTTAAAATTCTTCCTTTACACGAGAAAGAAGAAAGATAAGTAGGACAGTGGGGCGAAGCCCCGAATTCAGGCACTCTCAGACGTCCCACTTCGATTCTGAAAAGTGGGACGTATGGGACACCACCGCAACAACAGAATGCCGGGGAGGTGTATTCACCGACATTCGCTAGGCGTTCACCCTGCGTTACCCACTTATTCACCGGGTGGCATTAAAACAGGGTTGCCGCCACCGGAATCGACCTGTAAAAAGTAGTCATCTTCGATAGGTGCGACCGCAGAGAGCGGCAGGCACCACACCACCAAACCCGGCCATCGCGCCGGGTTTTTGCGTTTAGGCTTTCGCCACGGGCAGGCCTTTCTTCTTGTCCTCTAACTGAAAAATAACGAACAGGGCTAGGGACGTAGCGGAAAATACTGTGAGGCTCATCAAATTCATCAGCAGCATAAAAACGTCGAATCGCGTCATCGGTTCAGAGCTGGTTACAAATGCCGCAACTTTCCCTACCCCGGTAGCAACGAGCACGGCACATGAAACGTAGACCCAACCGCGATAAGCCTTTTTTCTGAGCTTGGCTATGAAGCTCCAAAACCTCTGCTTGTGCTCAACTGTTGCTTGCGACCAAGCCAAGATAAAAGCAGGTATGGCAACTGCCCCTACAACTAAGCCTGTAACACCGATTACAAGGCTCACCAATTCTAAACCGGTCATGAATACCTCCAAAAAATGCCCTGTTTGAGTAACTCATCACCAGTGTCACATCGATAATGAATCGGGAAATCATATGACAAGCGAGCAGCAAGCACTGGCAGAAATGCCAATTTGGTTAGTGATCGTCCTGGCCCTGGTCGGCGGCGTATCGGGTGAGATGTGGCGGGCCGATAAGGATGGGGCGCGAGGCTGGGCATTGCTGCGCCGGCTTGCACTTCGGTCTGGCGCCTGCATTGTCTGCGGGGTGTCGGCGATGATGTTGATGATCGCAGCCGGTATGACGATCTGGACTGCGGGCGCCTTGGGATGCCTCACGGCAATGGCCGGCGCGGATGTGGCCATTGGGTTGTACGAACGATGGGCCGCCAAGCGACTGGGCGTTTCCGAGTCGGCATCAACCGACCGAACCTAGGTGCGGGGTCGGCCGGGGGGCAGTTTTTCCGGGTCCTCCCCGAGGGCCGCCCCCTACACGGGTTACGGAACTCGCGGGATCTCTGCAGCTGAGAATTTCACAGGGATGTCCGTCTTTTCAAAGGGTTAGACATGGGAAAGACAGTCAGCAAGGCCGACTTGAGCGAGATCGTCGGTCGCGATGAACGCACTCTGACCCGATGGCAGAACGACGGCATGCCAGTGACCGAGTTCGGCCTCGGTCGGGGCAACGAAAACCAATACGACACCGAAGCCGTGATTCAGTGGCTGATGCACCAAGCCGCACTCAACGGCAAAAAAGAATCTTCCCGCGACCGACTTGATCGGATCCGCGCTGACCGCGAAGAACTCGCTATGGCAAAGGATCTTGGCGAGGTGGTCATCGCTGCCGATCTGATTGAGCGCTTCGAAGCAATGATCACCGCTGCAAAAGTGGAGCTGCTCAACTCTTTCCCCGACGTGCTGGCCGCCGAACTTTCGGCGCGATACGACGTGGAAGTCGACGAGCAACTGATTCGCGACCCCATTGAAGCCATCCTGAGGAGGCTTTCTGACTATGACAAGGATGATGCCGCGTCAGATGGATATTCTGACGAACCGGACGATACGGAGGGCCTTGAGGAAGACGGCGACTAAAGCGCTGCGCGGCGCTTGCCGCAAGTGGGCGCCGCCGCCTCGCATGAGCATTATCGAGTGGGCGGACAAGTACCGCTGGCTCGCACCAGAAGAGGCAGCGCGCCCCGGCAAATATCGCTTTGACGTTACTCCTCACCTGATCTGGCCCGGCGGTCCATTGGAAGCGCTGGATGATCCCGCTGTCAGTGAGATCGTCGGACGCAAGTCGGCGCAGGTGGCATGGACGTCAGGTGTTCTGGGTAACGCCCTGGGCAAGTGGATCGACATTGATCCGTCACCGATTCTGGTTCTGTTTCCCAAGGCCGAAGCGGCCAAGCAGTACGTTGGTGAAAAGCTCGAGCCGATGATCGAAGCCACGCCGCGCCTGCGCAAGAAAGTCGACCTGCGAAGCCGCAAGCTACAGCAGCGACAGGACTTCAAGCGCTTCCCTGGCGGCTTCCTGAAAATGGTGGGTTCCAACAGCCCGGCCAGCGTGAAGTCTACGCCGGTGCCGCGAGTTGCCATTGAAGAGCCGGACGACTGCAACCTGAACCTGCGAGGCCAGGGCGACAGTATCAAGCTCGCCAAGGAACGACTGAAAACGTTCCGCCGCTCGAAGATCATCATCGGCGGTACACCGACCATCAAGGGCTTGTCCGCTATCGATGCGGAGCTGGAACTGTCGGACAAGCGCGTCGGCCTGGTGCCGTGTCAAGAATGCGGCCAAGAACACGCGTTGAGCTTCGACAACCTGCACTGCGACGAGGATCCGGAATACCTGCATGAGGTATACGGCAAGAAGCGGCCGGAGAAAACTTTCTACTCTTGCCCGCACTGCGGTGGAATCTGGGATGACAACCAGAAGAACGCCAACCTCAAGCACGGGCGCTGGTCGGCTACAGCAGAATTTCGGGGGATCGCCGGTTACATCCTCAACGAGCTGTACGCGACGTTTTGGGGATCGCGTTTCCAGGTGTTGATGGAGAAAAAGCTCCAGGCCGAACACGCGGCTTCACAAGGCAACATCGGACCGATGATCGCTTTCGTCAACAGCTCCAAGGGCGAAAGCTACGAGTATCAGAGCGATGCACCGAAGACCGATGAGCTGGAAAAGCGTGCGGAGCCTTATGCGGAGCTGACAGCGCCGAAAGGTGTCCTGCTGATCACCGTTGGCGTTGACGTCCAAGGCGACCGCCTTGCTCTCACAATCATCGGTTGGGGACGAGGCGAAGAGTCGTGGCGCTTGTACTGGGGTGAGCTTCACGGCAACCCCATCGACCCGCATGACGCCGTTTGGCAAGAACTGGATCGGGTTATTTCCCAACCCATACCGGTCGAAAGCGGTGCGCAACTGGCGGTATCGGCGGTCAGCATCGATAGCTCTGACGGCAATACCAGTGACGCGGTGTATGCCTACGTGCGGGATCGTCAACGCTACAACGTGATGGCGATCAAAGGCGCCTCTATCGACAGTCGCGACAAGGAGATCTTTACCAAGCCTCCGCAGTCGGTGGATACCTCACAGGACAACACCAAGGCTGCGAAATACGGCCTGCGCGTCCACATCGTTGGCACGCACAAAGCGAAGACGCTCATTGATGGACGGCTGCGCCTCAAAGGTGCCGGACCGGGGCGCATGCATTGGTACAGCGAGATCCGCTCGGACTACTACGAACAACTCACCAACGAAGTCTTGGCACCGCACCCGCGTAACCCCAGCAAAATGGTGTGGCAAAAGAAAGCCGGCCGTCGCAACGAAGCGCTGGATTGCGAGGTGTATGCCTTGCACGCCGCTCGCAGCCTGAAAACTCACCTGTTACGCGATCACGAATGGGACCAGTTGGAGCAGCAGTTGCTGCAGCCAACCCTGTTCAGTACCGAACAACCGGTCGCACCGGTACCGCGCCGAGCTGTCGCTCGTGGGCGGGGCACCCGCAGTCGCGCGGGCTATTAAGGAAACACATATGACAGACGCACAACAGCGCCTCGCGGAAGTCCGGGCGGCGATCTCTGACGTCCTGAAAAAAGGCCAGCGCTTGCGCCGTGCGGATCGCGAGCTTTATCGCGCTGAGCTGAACAGCTTGCGTCTTCTGGAGCAGCAGTACGCCAGAGAGGTCGCGTTGGAACAGGCTCAACAACAGGGACGTGGCCGCAACCGTGTCTCCTACATGAAGATCTGACTATGGGATTTTTTCGAAAAGACCCGGCCGAGCTGCTGATGCGCGAGGCCCTCAAACTCGCCAAGTCGGCAAACGAGTCCAGGCCTATCGTCGCCCAAGGGGGCGGGGGCGGTGTTGAGACGCGTTGGCGCGGGGCTTCTCGCGTATTGCGCAGCATGGCCAGCTGGATTCCCGGTCTCGGCAGTCCGCGTCGAGATCTCGACCAAAACGAGCGTCGAATGCTGGTTGCTCGCTCGCGAGACGCCATGCGCAATCACTTGATAGCCCGTGCGGCGATCACCCGCTTGCGCACCAATGTTGTAGGCACCGGGCTGGTTTGCCGGTCACAGATCGATCATGACGCATTAGGTATCGACGAGACGCAGGCTGAGAAAATCAACAATCAGCTTGATCGCTTGTGGTCGCTGTACGCCGATGATCCACGCGAATGCGACGCCGAGGCGACACTCAACCACTACCAGTTACAAGCACTGGTATTGATCTCGTCCATGGTGGGTGGTGACGTGCTGATTGCCAGTCCTGACGATGAGCGCCCGGGCTGCATCTTCAGCACGCGCTTGCAGTTGATCGAATCGGACCGGGTCTGCAATCCAGCCGGGCAACTGGACAGTGCAAACCTCGTGGACGGTGTCGAGTTCGACCGGCTGGGGGCGCCGCTGGCGTATCACGTCTGCACCGGATACCCCAACGAATACACCGCCGGCCAAGCGCTGAAATGGGAGCGTCTGCCAGCCTTTGGCGAGGCAACGGGCCGGCGCCGCGTCATGCACGTTATGGCCGACAAGGAGCGTCCGGGACAGAAGCGCGGAGCGCCTTACCTGGCTCCGGTGCTTGAACCGCTGCAGAAGCTGGAGCGCTACAGCAGCGCCGAGCTGATGGCGGCGGTGATCTCCGCAATGTTCACGGTGTTCATCAAAAAGACCAACGACTTTCAAGTCGGGAATCTCCCGCTGACCGCATTAGCTAACGAAGGTGAAGGCGCTGGAGGTGATACCACAGCAGATGGCGAACTGGCGCTGGGCGAGGGGGCGATTGTTGACCTGGGCCAAGGTGAGGAACCGGTAATCGCCAATCCTGCGCGGCCTAATGCGCAATTCGATCCGTTCTTTACGGCAGTGGTGAAGGAAATCGGCGCCGCTTTAGAGCAACCGATGGAAGAGCTGTTGCTGCACTACAGCAGCAGCTACAGCGCAGCCCGTGCGGCGATGTTGCAGGCGTGGCGCTTTTACAGCCTGCGACGCTGGTGGTTGATCTGTGACTTTTGCCAGCCCAGTCGTGAATTGCTGATCGATGAGGCAGTGGCCCGTGGACTGATCAATTTGCCGGGTTATGCGGATCCGGCGAAACGCAAAGCCTACTGCCAGGCCATCTGGATCGGCCCCGCGCGGGGCGCCATTGATGAGCTGAAGGAAGCCAACGCTGCCGGTAAGCGCATCGAGATTGGTGTCAGCAACGAAACACTGGAAACCGCCGCAATGACCGGCGAGCCGTGGCAGCAGGTGTATCGGCAGCGCGTGCGCGAAGTCACCCAGCGGCGCAACGATGGCCTGCACGTTTTACCCAAAGGGCGGGAGCAGGAAACACCGCCGTCCGCCAACCCCAACGAGGAATAACCATGCCCCGCGCATTCGAGCTGGCTGCATCGCAGCCGTGGCTGATGCTGCCCGGCGCCCTGGATAACTTGCTGACCATTGCAGACCGCATGGGCGATCCGGCGGCGCTGGAAACACGCACTGGCATGCGACTGGATAACAGCCGCACTGTCAGCGTACGCAATGGTGTGGCGATCATCCCGGTAGTCGGTCCGGTGTTTCGCTATGCCAACCTTTTCACCGAGATCAGCGGTGCGACCAGCACTCAGTTGCTGGCCACCGACCTGCAGGCCGCGCTCGATGATCCCAAGATCAGCGCGATCATCCTCAACATCGATAGCCCAGGCGGCGTTGCCGCCGGCATCAACGAACTGGCTGACCAGGTCCATGCGGCCCGTGACCGTAAACGCATCGTTGCCTACATCGGCGGCACTGGTGCAAGCGCGGCCTATTGGATTGCGTCAGCTGCCAGCGAAATCGTCATCGACGAAACGGCGCTCGCCGGGAGTATCGGTGTAGTCGTTGAAGCTGTGGTCGGCGGCGAGGAAGGCAACGGCCGTAAGCGCTATCAGATCGTCAGCCGCAATGCCCCGAACAAGCGTGTAGATCTCTCTACCGAAGAAGGGCGAGCCAAGGTCGGCGAAACGGTCGACGCCATGGGTGATGTGTTCGTCGCCAAGGTGGCCCGCAACCTGGGCGTGGAGCCGGAGCGTGTCCCAGCGATGGGCGACTTCGGCGGCCTGCGCGTTGGCGCCGCGGCTGTCGAGTCCGGCTTGGCCCACCGTCTGGGGTCGCTTGAAACATTGATTACCGAACTGGCCAAACCGGCCGCCACTCAACCGAGGAAATACAACATGACCACCGTCAGCAGCACGGCGGAGTTGCGTGAGGCGCTGGCCGCCGGCACGGATCCGCAAACCATCGAAATCGCTCAGGCCAATCAGCCGGATCTCGAAAGTATCCGCACCCAAAGTCGCGAGGAAGGCGCTACTGCAGAGCGGCAACGCATCACCGGCATCAATGCAATGGCCAGCAAGGGTTTCGAAACTGAAATCGCCGCTGCCATCGAAGCAGGCTCCACGGTTGAAGCTACAGCGCTACAGCTGTTCAAGGCTGCGCAGGATCGCGGCATTTCCCTTAACGCCATCAAGGCCGACGCCACCGGTGCATCGACGTCCACTCCTGCGGGCGATGCCGCTCAGGGTGAGCGCAAGGCCGTCGTGAACGCCATCGTCGAGGGCGCCTCGCGCCGCTGATTGGAGAATTTCATGAGCAACCCAGAACGCCAAACCTATGTCCCGGACCAACTGTCCGCCGGTGCCTTCCCGGTGATGATCGACACCGCCGTGATCGCTTCCGGCCAGAAGCTCAGTCGAGGCGCCGTCCTTGGGCAAGTAACGGCCAGTGGTGAATATGTGCTGTGCAAGGCCGCAGCGACCGATGGCTCCGAAGCTCCTGCGGCTGTACTGGATCAGTCCACTGATACGACCTCAGGCGCGCAGGTAGCGCCCATCCGCCTGACCGGTGAAGTGCTGGCCAGTCAACTCACTCTCGGCGAGGGCTTTACTTTGGCGCAGGCAAAAGCTGCGCTGCGTCCCCTGTGCCTGTTCGTTCGTTAATTCGGAGTCTTTGATGGATATTTTTGATACCCGCACCATGCTTGAAGCGGTCGAGCAAATGCCAACCGCGCGGCGCTTTTTGCTGAACACATTTTTCAACGGCGGCAGTCCTGTCACGTTCCCGACCAAAACCGTGGACATCGACATCATCAAGGGCAAACGCAAAATGGCGCCGTTTGTTAATCCTCGCCTGCCGGGCAGTGTGTCGTTGCGCGAAGGCTATACCACCAGCACCTACAGCCCGCCGTACATTCAACCCAAGCGCGAAACCACCGCCGAGCTGGTGCTCAAGCGTTCGGCCGGCGACAACCCGTTTTCCTCGCGTACTCCGCTGGAGCGTGCCGGGCAATTGCTCGGTAAGGACCTGCGCGATCTGGACGACGAAATCATCCGCCGGGAAGAATGGATGTGCGCCCAGGCACTTACGACCGGAAAGGTTCGCGTCGTGGGGGAAGGGGTGGATGACACCATCGACTTCCTGATGGCCCCCGATCACAAGATCAGCCTGGGTAGCGGTCAGTGGGGCACCGAAGACGGCGACCCGATTGCCAATCTTCGTAGCTGGAAGCGCAAGATCGCCAAGGACTCCGGGCGCACGGCAAACACCGTAGCTATGAGCGGCGAGGCGCTGGACGCCTTTCAATCCAGTGCGATGGTGATGAAACAGCTCAACACTCGCCGCGTTGACATGGGCTTGATCAAGCCAGAGGAACTGCCAGACGGCGTGACTTACCTGGGCTACCTGAATGATCCCGGCGTCGACCTTTATGGTTATGACGAGTGGTATCTGGACGACGAGGATGACGAGCAACCAATGATTCCGGCAGGTGGCTTGATTCTCGGCTCGACGTCCACGCGCAACGCCATGCTCTACGGGGCGATTCAAGATCTGGAAGCCGTGGAAAGTGGCTTGGTCGAAGCGGCGCGCTTCCCGAAGAGCTGGGTGACCCAAGAGCCGAGCGCTCGTTGGCTGAAGCTGCAGAGTGCGGCATTGGCTGGCCTGCTCGAACCGGATGCGTTCATTTACGCCAAGGTGGTGTGACATGGCCAAGAAAGCCGATTTTCTGGTGATCGACGGTTGCGTGCAGGATGGCCGCGTCGTTGTTGTGAAGGGCGAGCCTTACAGTCCGCCAAGTAAAGGGATTGAGGAAGCGTTACTCGCCGAAGGGCGTATCGCTCCGCTCAAGGACCCCCGAGCCCAAGAACTGCTGCGCCAGAAATCGGGCGTTGCCAATGAGGACGACGACAGCGGCGGTGAGTGATGGGTTTTCGCGAATTGAGCGACGATATGGACGCCCTGGTGTTGGATGGCTTGGGCGACATGGCAACGGTCGGCGGTCGAGAGATCGCCGGTTTCTTTTCCGCGCCATGGCTGCAGCCGCGCATGGGGCGGATCAACACCGCATTGCGCGAGCCGCAATTTGAGATTCGCGTCGTCGATGCGGCGGGTGTTGAGCCGGGGCAACTGGTCGTTGTAGATCTGGCAAAGCAGGACGGGGGAGGCCAGTACGATCTGGTCAAGCTGGAGCCAGATGGTTCAGGCTGGGTGGCATTGCTTTTGAGGGCTAAAGCATGAGCGTCGGCAGCTATTTCAAACCTTCAGCCAGTGGCGGGATGATCTCGCTGCAAACCTCGGCGGCAGACTTGAAAGCCTTTCAGGACTTTGCCGCCCTGGTGCCGAAAGCAGCATCCAATGCCCAGCGTCGCGCGATCAATAAAACCTTGCGCTGGCTTGCCACCCACATCGCTCGCGCCGTCGGCCGGCAGGAACGCATTGCGGTCGCCGCTGTACGGCAACGTCTGCGGGCCTACCCGGTCAGCGGCGGCGCAAACAGCGGAAAATTGTGGTTCGGCCTCAACGCCATGGAAGCCAGCCGCATAGGCCGGGCACGGCAAACCCGATCCGGTGTGTCAGTCGCGGGGCGACGCTTCCAGGGCGCGTTCCACAAGCGAGTCTATGGGAGCAGCGCAGATGTCTGGATCCGCGTCGGCAGCAAGCATTTCAAATCTTCGGATTACCCCGATAGCGATGTCAGTGCAGCCGGCGGCGCGAGTTCGGGCTGGATTGCCGAACATGACAACCGCTTCCCGCTGGCCAAGGCCAAGGTGTCGCTGGAGCAAGCCCGACCGCACTTCGATAGCTGGGTGCGAAAAGCAGACGAGCATTTGGTGCATGTCCTGCAGCAGGAACTCAATTTTGAAGTGCAGAAGTACTTGAAGGGGAAATGACGTAATGGATTCAGTCGACGAACCATTCAGTCTTGAGCAGCTGTATCGAGCCATCGAACGACACCTTCATGATCATTTGCCGGGCGTTCAGACGGTCGCGGTCTGGCCCAACATTGATGATCGCATCGCCTTGCCGGCGGTGCTGGTGGAACTGGCAGAAATGGAGCCGGGCGTTGATCCGGGGACGGGTGAAACCTGCTTGGCCTGCAAGTTTGAGGCGCGGGTGATCACCGATCCGATTCAGCCCGACCATCATCAGCAAGCAGTGTTCTTGGCGGGTCAGTTGGCCGTTCTACTACGGGCGCAGTCTTGGGGCGTAGAGGTCGAGCCAGCCGAGTTCGTTCAGGCCATGCAGGACTGGACCAAACCCGAACTGGACGGCTACACGGTCTGGGTCGTGGAATGGACACAGCAGATCTACCTCGGTGAAACCTGCTGGCCTTGGCCGGATCAGCCACCGGGGACGTTGGTGTTTGACGTTGAGCCGGGTGACGGACCATTCCAGCCCGAGGATCTGCCGTGAGTTACGCGAGCGCCCAGCATGACCGCATGATCGCGGGGGCGGTAAAGGCTTGCTACGTGGTCGCGGTGGATCTGTCCGCTTCACCGCCGGTATGTCGCGTGTCGGATGGCAGTGAATGGGTCAGCGCTTGGGTGCGGTGGCACAGCATTGCAGCGGGCAAGGCCAGGCACTGGCGTGCACCGTCTTTGGGCGAGCAGGGCAGTTTGATCAGTCCCAGCGGTGACGTGTCGCAAGGCACGTTTGTCCCGGGCCTGTATGGCAATGCCGGACCCCCGCCAGATAATCGCGATCACGTCGAGGTCTGGCGTTTCGATGATGGCGGGTCGCTGGTCTACGACTGGCAGGCCAAGAGCTACAGCATCACGCTCCCGAGCGGTACGGTCACCATCAAAGTGGCCAGCACCGAAGCGGTCGTGACCGATGCGGCCGTGAGCGTGACTACCGGCAACATCAATCTGAAAGCGGCG
Organism: Pseudomonas sp. RU47; assembly: GCF_004011755.1. Lineage (GTDB taxonomy): Bacteria > Pseudomonadota > Gammaproteobacteria > Pseudomonadales > Pseudomonadaceae > Aquipseudomonas. The sequence goes on from NZ_CP022411.1 coordinate 1,992,104, forward strand.
GTGATGATCGACGGTGCGTTACACGTTACTAAGGGCATCACCAGCGCCGGCGCGATCATTGACGCCACCGGCAACAGTAATCACCACACGCATTAATTCATTCACGACAGCCCGCCCAGTGCGGGCTTTTTCATGCCTGGAGAAACAGATGGCCAAGATCGATACGACCGTCACCGAGGTGCAAGCGTCCTCGGAACTGGCAATTGCATCCTCACCGTTCTCATCGCCCGAACTCTTGAAATACCGCGACAAGCTCTACACGTCGCGACTGTTGATCGTCCCCGGCACTGACCGTGCCTACCCGGTCGACAAGGCGACGGTCGTGGTGCCGGCTTCCGACATCGAAGCAGTCAAGTTCCTGAAAGCCAGCGAAGAATACGAGCCGTTCAAGGAGTGACATCGATGATCGGAATGGATCGCCACACCGGCCTACCCATATCCGGCATCGAGCACCTGCGGCAATCCATTGCCGACATATTGAGCACGCCGCTGGGCAGTCGCCGGCACCGCATGGAGTACGGCAGCAAGCTGCGCCGGTTTGTCGATTTGCCCGTTAACGAGGGCTGGAAAAGCGCCGTACAGGCTGAGGTCGCCCGCGCCTTGGGGCGCTGGGAGCCACGTTTGAAGCTCGACCATGTGCGTGTCCTTTCCGTCATTGGTGGGCAAATCAATCTGCAAATCGTCGGGAAGTACCTGGGCGACGGCGTTACGTTGGAGGTGGCCGCATGAGTACCGTAGATCTGTCGTCGCTGCCAGCGCCGACCGTGCTGGAGCCTCTGGATTTTGAAGAGGTTTATCAGGACGGGCTGAGCGTGTTTCGCGGGTACATGGGCGGTAACTGGACGGCCGCGCTGGAAAGCGATCCAGTTGTCAAAGTGCTTGAGGTCGGGGCTTACAACAAGGTCGGTAACCGCGCCCGAGTCAATGACGCCGGCAAGGCGCTGTTACTGGCGCACGCCATTCGCGGCGACCTCGACCACTTGGGCGCAAACGTCAATCTGCAGCGCCTGGTCATTCAGGCCGAGGATCTGCTGGCAGTGCCACCGGTGCCCAAGGTCATGGAAGACGACGACCCGTTTCGCGAGCGTATCCAGTTGGCCTATGAGGGGTTGACCACGGCCGGACCGCGTAACAGCTACATCCTGCACGCGCGTAACGCCTCGGGGCTGGTGGCAGATGCCACGGCTGAAAGTCCGGCGCCTTGTTACGTTACGGTAACGGTGCTGGGGCTGGACGGGGAAGGCGAAGCTGCGCCGGATCTGCTGGCGACGGTGGCCGCTGCGTTGAATGACGATGACGTGCGCCCGGTCGGTGATCGCGTGACTGTGCAGAGCGCAGAGGTGATTCGTTACGAGATTGACGCCATTTTGCACATGGCCAGCGCTGGCCCTGAAGCGGATGCCAGTTTGGCCGAGGCGAAAAGCCGCTTGGCAGCCTGGATCAATCCACGCAAGCGGCTGGGCGTTGAGATCGCCCGCTCGGCTGTTGACGCTCAGTTGCACGTTGCCGGCGTTGCCCGGGTTGAGTTGGTCGGGTGGCAGGATCTGGCCCCGACCAAGGCGCAAGCGGCTTTCTGTACGAGCTACAACGTGAGGCTGGCGGGCTGATATGAAAAGTCTCCTACCGCTCAACAGCACGCAATTGGAACGGGCCATGGAGGCCGCGTTTTTCGACAAGACGATTGTCCCTCTGCGCGACCTCTACAACGCTGAAACCTGCCCGGTGCATTTGCTGCCGCACCTGGCATGGGCATGGTCGGTGGATCGCTGGGATTACCGGTGGACTGAGGCGACCAAGCGCGCGGCCATCAAGGCGTCGTACTACATCCACAAGCACAAAGGCACCATCGGCGCGTTGCGCCGGGTGGTCGAGCCGCTGGGCTACCTGATCGAGATTGTCGAGTGGTTCCAGACCGTGCCCGCGGGCGTGCCGGGCACCTTCGCGCTGAAGGTCGGGGTGCTGGATACCGGCATCACCGAAGAAATGTATCAGGAGCTGGAGCGCCTGATTGACGATGCCAAACCCGTCACACGGCAACTGACCGGGCTGGCCATCAGCCTGGAGACCCAAGGAAATCTGGACATTGCCGTGTCCCTCTACGACGGCGACGAAATCGACGTTTACCCACCCGTCATGCGTGACATTGAGGTCACTGGCAGCTTTGGCGTGGTCGGCCGCGAACACACTATAGACACCCTGGACGTTTATTATGATTGATGCGAACTCGCAGTTTTTTGCGATCCTCACGAACGTGGGGATGGCCAAGCAGGCGAACGCCGACGCGCTTGGCATTCCCTGGAAACTCACCGAAATGGGCGTGGGTGATGCCAACCCGAACGGGCTGGCAGATCCGCCCAATCCGGTGCCGTCGGCCATACAAACCAAGCTGCTCAATGAGTGGCGCCGAAAGCCGCTCAACCAACTGAAGATTGACCCGGTCAATCCGGCGGTGATCATCGCTGAGCAGATCATTCCCGCTGATGAGGGAGGTAAGTGGATCCGCGAAATCGGCCTCTATGATGCGGACGGCGATCTGGTGGCGGTGGCCAACTGTGCGCCAAGCTTCAAGCCGCTGCTGTCGCAAGGCTCTGGCCGCACGCAAGTCGTGCGCATGAACTTTGTGGTCAGCAACGCCGGGAATATCACGTTAAAGATTGACCCGGCGGTGGTACTGGCAACCCGCGAATATGTTGACTCGCGTCTTCTGGATGAGTTGAGCAGGCTCGACATTAAGCAATCTGTGCGCGCCGCAACGACGGCCAATATTGCTCTGCTCGGTTTGCAGGTGGTGGATGGTGTTTCGCTGAACGCCGGCGATCGGGTGTTGGTGAAGAATCAGACGGTTGCGAAGGATAATGGGCCATACGTGGTGGCGGTTGGTGCCTGGACGCGGGCCAAAGATGCCGACAGCAATGCCAAGGTCACGCCGAATATGACGCTGGCGGTTGAGGTGGGTGCTACTCAGGCCGACACAATCTGGCAGTTGGTGACAGATGGCGCGATTGTAGTGGGTGTCACGGCCTTGACGTTCAAGGACGTCACCGACGGCCTCGCCCGTTTGTTTTCACCGAGCTTTGTCGGCAACCCAACGGCGCCGACGCCGGCGCAATTTGACAGCAGCAAGTTGCTGGCTACGGCTGAATTCGTGAAGCGCAGCGGGGTTGAGTTTTCAGGCTTCACCTCAAGCAGCGCGGATTTGGCGCTTACGGCTGCACATGTCGGCGGCCTTCACAGCTTTTCCGGTGCCGTGCAACTCACCGCGACCTTGCCGCCTACGGCAGGTATCGCGCAGGGCGCTACTGTCACGCTTGCCTGTGCGGGTGCTGGCGGCCTGAGAGTTGTAGGGGCTGGAGCTGATGTGGTTTACACCTCTAGCGGTATTGCCGGTCCGTTGGTGCTGGCCTTGGGCGACACGGCCGAATTCATTCGGCTGCAAGATCAGTGGCGGCTGAGCGGTGGCACTGTTGCGTTGCGTTTTGCCGGCATCATGGCGGGGGAGAGCTTCACAACCCGGCCTCAATTCGATAGCACCAAGGCGCTAGCAACTACTGAGTTTGTGCAGCGCTCGGCGGGCAGTTTGGCGGGGTATGTCGCCTATCCGGCAACTACGGTTTTGACGGCCGCCGATGTCGGCAAGTACGTCTATGCAAGCGGGGCCACTGTCACTCTCACGCTGCCTGATGCCACGCTGTTGCCCCTCGGAAGTCGTATTTACATTCAGGCGGGAGCAATGACCGTCTGCACTGTCAGGTCCATTAACGGCGCGATTACTGGGCCAAATGGCAATCAGGTGGGTTCAAACAGTGTGGTACTGGGTAACGGCGTTGCGTCAGAATTTATCGCAACGGGTGTGAACTGGCTGGCCGTTGGCGGATCTGGACTCGCCGCTCTTTTTGCTAACGGCTATCAGCGGCACCCATCGGGGCTGATCGAGCAGTGGGGAACCGTCTCTGTTCAAGATAATGCGGAGCTGAGTATTGTCCTTCCCGTTGCGTTCCCTAACGCGATTTTAGGGGCTTTGGCCGGGGTATCCAACTCGGCACAAGCAGGGGCGGCAGAGTTTTCTATTGCTGGAGCGCGAAAGAACGGCGGCAGTCTCAACAGCATTTTGGTCAATGCGAACTCGGGGCCGACCACGTCTGTTATTCCAGTCATTTATTGGCGAGCCTGGGGATACTGATCATGATTTTTTTTAGTGCGTCTGAGCGTGGCTTTTACGAAGGCACCATTAATAGCGACATGCCAGACGATGGCGTTGAGGTTTCCGAGGAGCGCCGTCGCGCAATTCTGGAAGGTCAGTCTGCCGGAATGGCCATTGCTGCTGACGAGTTTGGCGGCCCTATCCTTGTCGAGCGGCCGGCGCCTACTGCAGAGGTGCTGGCCGCCGCTGAGCGTGTTTGGCGGGATCGGCAATTGGCGGCTACTGACCCTCTGGTTTCACGCCATCGCGACGAGGTTGAGGAAGGCGGGTCGACCTCGATCACGCCTGAGCAATATACCGAGCTGCAAGGCTACCGACGGCTATTGCGCGACTGGCCGCAAGGAGATCAATTCCCGCTCGCCGAACACCGGCCGCCGGCGCCGACCTGGCTGGCAGCACAAACCACCTAAACGCCCCTCACTGACGGGGCGTTTTTCATTTCGTCACGCGTAACACCAACAACCTCACAGCCTCGCTCATCGCGGGGCTTTTTCGTTTCTGGAGACTGACCCTTATGAGTTTTTTCCACGGCGTCACGACCACGTCGGTCGACACTGGCGCGCGCACCATCTCGCTGCCGTCGTCATCGATTATCGGTCTGTGTGACACGTTCACCCCGGGCGTGCTCGGCGGCGGCACGGCGAAAGCCGGCGAACTGAAGTTGATCACCACTGAACGCGAAGCCATCGCTGCCTTTGGCCCCGATTCGGCGATCACCAAGGCCTGTCAGGCGATCTACGTCAAAGCCAAAGCCGTGATCGTTGCCATCGGCGTGGCCAAGCTGGAAGACCCCGCGATGCAGATCTCGGCGATCATCGGCGGCGTTCTGGCCTCGGGTCAGCGCACCGGCTTACAGGCGCTGCTTGATGGCAAAAGCCTGTTCAACGCCCAACCGCGGTTGTTGATCGCGCCGGGTCATACGGCGACTCAGGCTGTGGCCACGGCGCTCGATAGCTTGGCGCAGAAGCTGCGCGCCATTGGCATCATCGATGGCCCGGGCACGACCGACGAGGCCGCTATGGCCTACGCCGAGAACTTCGGTAGTCGCAACCTGTTCATGGTCGACCCGGGCGTCAAGTATTGGGACACCATCACCAGCAAGACCGTCGACGCGCCCGGTTCGGCTTGGGCGGCGGGGCTGTTTGCCTGGACGGATGCTGAATACGGCTTCTGGGCTTCGCCATCGAACAAGGAATTGACCGGTATCACCGGCACCGGCCGCGCGGTCGAGTACCTGGACGGCGACGAGACCTGCCGGGCAAACCTGCTCAACAACGCCAATATCACCACGATCATTCGCGACGACGGTTACCGCCTGTGGGGCAACCGCACGCTGTCGAGCGATCCGAAGTGGGCGTTCGTTACCCGCGTTCGCACGTTGTTCATCCTCATGGACGCGGTGCAGGCCGGGCACAAGTGGGCGGTTGACCGCTCGATCACCAAGACCTACGTGACCGATGTCACCAACGGTCTGGATGCGTTCATGCGCGACCTGAAAGCCCAGGGCGCAATCATCAACTTTGAAGTGTTCCCCGACACCGAACTGAACACGGCCAGCCAGATCGCCCAGGGCAAGGTGTATTGGCGCATCCGTTTCACCGACGTGCCGCCGGCAGAGAACCCGAATTTCCTTTTCGAAGTCACCGATCAGTGGATGACCGAAGTGCTTGAAGCAGCCTAAGGGGGCGTAGCAAATGATTCCTCAGACTTTGTACAACACCAACCTGTTCGTCGACGGCGTGAACTTCTCCGGCGACGTGCCGAGCCTGACGCTGCCCAAGCTGACCACCAAGACTGACGAATATCGTGGCGGCGGCATGGCCGGCCCCATCGACATGGATCAGGGGCTTGAAAAAATGGAAGCCTCGTTTGTCACCAAGGGCGTGCGCCGCGAGTCGCTGAAGTACTTCGGCCTGGCTGACGGCACGGCGTTCAACGCTACGTTCCGAGGTGCCTTCAAGGGCCAAAAGGGCGCGGTGACAGCGGTCGTTGCCACTCTGCGCGGTCGCCTCAAAGAGGTCGATCTCGGTGACTGGAAAGCCGGTGATGCGGCCGAGATTAAACACGCCGTTTCGGTCACGTACTACAAGCTCGAAATCGACGGGCGCCTGATGTACGAGATCGACATGGTCGCCGGCATTCAGGTGATCGACGGCAAAGACCAACTGCTCGAAGTGCGCCAAGCACTCGGCATGTAAGGAATAGATCCAGATGAATCAAGTAATCGCTAAAAACCTGCCGGTCTGGCTGTCGCTAAGTGCGCTCGGCGCTGTTGTAACGCTGACCCGTCCAAGCCAAGCCAATAGCGTCGACGTCGAGACGTTGAACCTGCGTAACCCGACTGTGCGTGAAGTGCGCGCGGCCGACCGTGCCGCCAACGGCGACGACGAACAACGCGAACTGATGCTGTTCGCCGGTCTGGCCGAAGTCGGACTGAAGGATCTGGAAGGCCTCAAGCTGACGGATTATCGCCGCGTGCAAACGGCGTATTCGCACCTGGTACCGAAAACCGATTATTCAGATTCGATGCCGGCTTGGTTGTCGCTGACCACCGACCAGGTGCTGGTGACACTTTCGTGCCCGAGTGAAATCAACGGCGTGACCGTCGACAAGCTGGCCTTGCGTTCGCCGACCGTGGGCGACGTACGGGCGGCCAACCGTGAAGTGGGTGGCGATGATGAGCAGCGCGAGCTGATGTTGTTTGCTGCGTTGTCCGGTGCGCGTGTGGCGGATCTGGAGGGGCTGAAGCTGGTGGATTTTAACCGCTTGCAGGCCGGCTATTTTCGCATGGACAACGACGACGGGCTTTAACCCCAGCGTTATCAAGTCGGCGGCGAAACGTCTGGCGGCGGAAACCGGATTTTCCGCCGCTGAGATCCAGTCGATGCCGTTCGCGGATATGGTGTGGTGGCTCACGGATTGAGCCGCCATCGGTAGTGCTGGGCACATGAGGGCCAAGACATGGCAAACAAACTCGCCCTCGGGCTGGTGATCGGCGGTGCCGTCAGTTCAACGGTCGGCGCCGCGTTCAAGGATGTGACCGGGCGCATCAAGCGCCTTGAGGCTGAAGGCAACAAAGCGCGCGTGCTGCAGCGCACGATTGGCGACACCATCCGCCTGCGCGAAGAATGGAAAAAGGCTCACGACACCGGCGCGGCCGGTGCTTCCAAATTACTCAGCCGTTTGAACTCGAACCTCGACAGCCTGAAAAAGCAGGGGGTCGAGGTCGGCCGGCTGGAAAAAGCCTATCGTTCGATGGGGCAGATGGCCAACAAAGCCGAGCTGAAAGCCAAGGGTCATCAGCAGATCGATTCTGGCGTAAAGGGCATGAAGGGCGCCGTCGGTGCTGCGGTCGTCGGTGTCGGTGCCATGGCGGTACCGGCCAAGGTCAGCGCTGATTTTGGCGCGATTGTGCGTGACATCGCGATCAAGGCCGGCATTGCCAACAAGCCGCAAGAGCAGGAGATGTCGCGCAAGATCATCGACACTTCACGCGACACCGGCATGGCGCGCAACGATGTGGCCGACGTGGTCAATCAGTTGGTCGGCGCCGGCATGGACTTGAGCAAAGCGCTGGAATACGCGTCTGTCGCGGCCAAGTTTGTCGTGGGGCAGGGATCCAGCGGCGTCGACACGGCCAAAATGATCAACGCCCTGGGGCAGAACGCCAAGATCACCGACCCCAAGCAGATGCAGCAGGCGCTGGAGGCGATTGCTTACCAAGGGCAGGCGGGCAGCTTTGAAGCGGCCGACATGGCCAAGTGGTTCCCGGAACTGCTGGCCAACATGGCCAGCAACGGCATCACCGGCTTGGATGCGGTGACCCAACTGGGTGCCATGCTGCAGGTGCAAATGAAACAGGCCGGCAGTTCGGACGAGGCGGCCAACAACCTGAAAAACTGGATGGGCAAAATCGGTTCGACCGACACGGTCAAGGCTTACGAAAAAGCCGGGATTGATTACAAGGGATCGATGCAGACCGGTTTGCAAAACGGCATGTCGACGCTCGAAACCAGTATGGCGCTGGCTCAGAAATACATCCAGGCAACCGATCCAAAGCGCGCGGCGGCCATGGCCGAAGCGACGTCGAAAATCAGCAAGGAAGCCAATCCAGAAAAGGCCAAGGCCATGATGGCCTCGCTGGAAGAATCTCTGCGCACCGGTGATCTGTTCGCCGACATGCAGGTCAAGGCAGCGCTGTCGGCCTACATGCAGAACAAGGCGCTGTACAGCCAGCTCAAAAACGATTCGCGCGAAGCGACCGGGATCCTCGACAAGAACCTCGCCGAGCGGCGCGAGTCGTCATCGCAGAAATGGGCGGAGATGGCCCAATCGATGGATGACGCCATGCGCAGCATCGGCGATGCCTTGCGGCCGGTCACGGACACCGTGGCCGAGTCGTTGACCAAGGTTACTAAAGGCATCACGTCGCTGACGGATAGCGCGCCCGGGGTGGTTGCCGGTATCGCCACGGTCGGGGCGGGGCTGATCGCCTTAAAAGGTATCTTCAACACGATCAAGATCAGCAAGGGGCTGCTAAACCTTGCGCGTGGGGCTCGCGGTGGCAGGAATGGAAGCGAAGCCCCAAATAAAAACCCCGGAGAACTTGATCTGGTAGCGACTGGCCTAGATGTTGTTTCGCGGGTGAAGGAAGCGGCAGCAGGCGGTGGCCTTGGTGCTGAAAGTGGTTCAGGTAACGACGGCGTCAAGAAGGTTTTCGTCGTCAATGCCGGCGCTATGGGTGGCGGTGTGGATGCGTCGGGCGAATCGCGCCGACCGTGGACGTGGGTCAAGGCGCAGCGCGCGGCGCCGATCGTTGCCGAGTTCGAGAGGTCCGCGCCCATCTGTGCCTCGTCCACCTGTTCCTGTTTCGCGGCCACCTGTTTCGATCCCATCGCCATCAGTCCCTTCCGTTCCTGGCGGGGCATTGTCCAAGCTCGGCGTCGTCGCAGGAACCGTCGGTAAGGTCGGCAAGGCGGCCAAGGTCATTCCTGGCGGCACGCTGCTGGAGTCCGGCGCGATGGCGCTTGAAACCTTTCAAAACGCCAAGACCAAGGACGAAAAAGCCGAAGGTTACGGTTCGGCCGCTGGCAACTTGGCCGGCACCATGGCCGGTGCAGCAGCAGGCGCCGCCATCGGTTCGGTTGTGCCGATCATCGGCACCGCGATCGGCGGCATGATCGGTGCTTACCTGGGCAGTCAGGGCGGTGCGGCGCTGGGCGGGTCGTTGGGTAAGTCGCTGTTCGGCGGTGAGGATGAAAAGCCCGAGCAAACGGCAAAGGTGCCGGTGCCGACCACGCCGCTCATGATGGCGTCAGCGGCGCAGCAAGGCCCGCTGCTGGGGGATGTCGCGCGCTCGATGGCAGTGACGGCGCCGCTCAAGTCGGCGGCGATGGCCATCCAGCCCAAGGAGGCGGCGAAGCCGGAGCCGGCCAAGGTGGATCAAAAGTTTGAGTATTCGCTGAGCATGCCGGTCACGGTAGAGGGAGATGTCAAAGACCCTCAGCGCCTAGCGCAGGATCTCATGCCGCACATGCAGCGAATGATGGCGGATGCGGCGAGGAGTAACGCCGCCAAGCTGTACGACGAACCCCATGTCTAAGGAGGTTTCATGGCTTACATGGAGCAGATGCAATCAAGTCTGAAGTATCTGGTGGATGCAGCGGAAACCGGGCGGCGCAGTGCCGACGGCATGCTGACCCCGGTCAACGGCGCGATCCGCGAACTGACCGGCGCCGCGTCCGAGCTGGAGAACATCCCGTTTGTTGGCCCGGCAATCGGCGCCAAACTTCAGCGAGTGATGCGCGGCGTCGACGCAGCTCAAGCCAAGGTCGGTCAGGTGGCGGCGGTGTACGGCCGCGCCACCCGGGCGGCGGCAGAAGTGCAGGAGCGGCTGGGCACATTGAAGGAACAGGCGGGCAAGGCGGCCACGGCGATCAACAACGTCGCCGGTAAGGTCAGTCCGTCTCTGGCCAACATCGTGCCCACCAGTTCCTTTGCCGTGGAGGCCACGCCGGCGCCGGAGGCGGTGAAGCCGTTCCCGCATCTGATGATCATTCAGCCGCGCGACCCGAAAATTGAGCCGTACTACTTCAACCTGGACACGGCGGCGTTTGATGAGCTGAGCCGTTCGACCGAGTTCCGCTGGGCTTCGCAGGAGCGGCTGACGCGCCGGCCGGCGAAGCAGGCCATCGGTATGGGTGATGAAAAGTTGACGCTCAAGGGCACCATCTATCCGGGCTTCAAAGGCGGTTTAAAGCAGCTCGACACGCTGCGTTCCATCGGGGCCAGGCTGCAACCGCTGACCCTGACCACGGGCTATGGCGAGGTGATCGGGACGTGGTGCCTGAAAAACATCAACGAGGAACAGTCCGCGCTGCTGCACGGCGGGATTGCTCGCAAACAGGGCTTCACTCTGGAGTTTGAGCGCTATGGCGACGACATGCAGGACGTCTGACGGCGACATGCTCGATGTCATTTGCAGCAACGTTTACGGCCATCTGAATGGCAGCGTCGAGGCCGTGCTCGATGCCAATCAGGGGCTGGCCGATGAGCCTCAGCCGTTCCGGTTGGGCGTGATCATCGTCCTGCCGGATCTGCCCAGCCCGACCAATGAAGGCGTTAGCTTGTGGGATTGACCTGGGGCAATGCCTTCGCCGGCGCCGCGTCGCGTTACGCGTAACGACACCTTGTTTTTCTGGCCCGCCTTGTGCGGGTTTTTTATTGGAAAAAAATCAATGACTCCGATGTTTCGCATTGTCGCCGATGGCGCCGACGTCACGGCCAAGATCAATGATCGGCTGTTGTTGCTGCGTACCTCTGACAAGCCGGGCATGGAGTCCGACGAGTTTGAGTTGCGTATCGACGACCGTGATGGGCAAGTGCAATTGCCACGGCGTGGCAGCTCAATCGAGATCTACCTGGGCTATGCCGAAACGACCTTGACGCGTATGGGCAGTTACACCGTCGACACGGTCGAGGTGTCAGGCCCGCCGGACTCGATCGTGATCAAGGGCAAGGCCAGCGACGTGCGTGGCAGTGGCAAAACCATCCGTAGCGGAAGCTGGGAAGGCGTGCCGTTGTCGAAGATCGTGGCTGACGTGGCCGCGCGCAATGGCTGGACGCCGGTGTGTCCGGTGTCGACCAAGGTCGCCCGGGTCGACCAGCTCAACGAGTCCGATTTTAATTTCATCACCCGTCTGGCCAAGCAATACGACTGCACGGCCAAGGTGGCCGACGGCAAGCTGTTGGTGATGCCGCGCCAAGGTGGCCAGACGGCCAGCGGCAAAGCATTTGGCGCTATCACGCTGACCCGCAGTGACCTTAGCCGCTGGCAATTCAGTCTCGGCGATCGCAATTCGCACAAGGCGGTGGCCACCAAGCATCAGGACAAAAAGAACGGCAAGCTCGCGGTGGTTACCATCGACAACGATGACGCTCCGGACGGATTGCCGGCAGTGCATACCGACCGCCATATCTACCCGGACAAAGGCGCTGCTGAAGCGGCGGCCAAGGCACGTCTGTCGGCGTTCAACCGATCGACCGCCGATGTGCGGTTTGAGATGCCCGGCCGGACGGACATCTTCGCTGAGCGTCCGATCATCGCTCAGGGTTTCAAGGTCGGACTTGACGGCGAATACCTGGCGGATTCGGTTGAGCAGGTGTTCACCCAGTCCGGCTGGTCGACCACGGTCGAATGCAATGCCGGCAAAGCCGGTAAATCCAAGGGCAAGAAAAAGAAAGGGCCAAAACCACCGCTCAAGGTTGTGAACATCGAGAAGCAATAGCCGCATCCCATCGCCGCCTGAGTGCGGTTTTTTTACGTCTGGAGTTTGTATGTCCATCACTGAACAACAGCTGCAAAGCATCATGCCCAACGCCCGCCGCCAAGCGGGCGTTTTTGTATCCGCCCTCAACGCAGCCATGGCCCATCGGCAGATCAACACGCCGAAACGCCAAGCCGCGTTTCTGGCGCAAGTCGGTCACGAGTCGGGTCAGCTGCAGTACGTCCGAGAACTGGGCGGCGATCAGTACCTGAGCAAATATGACACCGGCAGCCTGGCTGCGAAATTGGGCAACACGCCGGCAGGGGATGGTGATGGCCAGCGCTATCGCGGTCGCGGCCTGATCCAGGTCACCGGCCACGACAATTACTTGCGCTGCAGCTTGGCGCTGTTCGGTGACGAGCGATTACTGCGCACACCTGAACTGCTGGAACTGCCGCAGTGGGCCGCCGAATCGGCGGCGTGGTTCTGGTCCGTAAATGGGCTGAACTCACTGGCCGATCAAAACGAATTCAACACGATCACCCGCAGGATCAACGGCGGCCTCAATGGTCTGCAGGATCGGCTTGAGTTGTGGGGCCGGGCGAGGGCGGTGCTATGCGTCTCAGCGAGCTGATCCCGGCGCCGTATCGCCTGCTAGCCAAAGGCGTGCTGCTGGTTGTTTTAGCCGGTGCTTCCGCAGCCTTCGCCTGGCAATTACAGGATTGGCGCTACGGCAAACAGCTTTCAGAGCAGGCTCGGCAGCACACCGAAACCCTCAATCAACTGAATCAGGCCTCGGTCGCGCAGCAGCGAGCCGAACAGGACAAACGCCTCGCGCTCGAGCAGCGCCTGGCAACCAGTGAACAAACCCATTACCGAGCCTTGAGCGATGCCCAACGTGATCAAGGTCGCCTGCGCGACCGCCTTGCCACTGCTGATCTGCGCCTGTCAGTCCTACTCGACGCCACCACCGGCGCCGGCAACGGATCGTTGTCAGCCACCACCGCCACCGGCGGCGTGGTTCATGGCCCCACAAGAGCCGAACTTGACCCAGCGCATGCTCAACGAGTTATCGACGTCACCGATGATGGCGACCGGGGGCTGATTGCCTTAAGAGCGTGTCAGGACTATGCAAGGCGTGTCTCGACTACCAAGCTTGCTGAGGATGTTGCGCCATGAAAACTCACTTATTTATTTTCGATGGCGCAACCTTATTGGAGAGTCGCGTTATTCGCTTGTGGCGCTGGTACTAGTAACTTTTCCGTCAGTGAACACTACCTTCAGCCCGGGGCAGGGCACGTCACTCTGGCTGCACTGGTAAGTGACCGACTTGGCTGTCAGCTCACCCGCTTTGTTCTTGTAGAACGAAATCTTATGTCGATCCAGACCGAAAGCGGCATAGGCCAAGCACTCTGGGTCTCCCGTCCGTACGTCCCGCTGGATTGCTCGCGATGCTTGTTCACTACTGAGCTGACGCGAAGCGACGAGATGCTCCATCACGGTTGGATCTTGGAAGCCTTTCTTGATGCGAAAACTGCCACAGGCTGCATAGGCGTCTTCATTGGTGTCGTTGGTCCAGCCACTTTCATAAGCGCTGGATGGTTGGTTGGAGCATGCCGCCAGTTGAGATACAACCAGCAGAACCAGCATTTTTTTCAACATAGAGGCAACGTCCTTAATCAATAAAAGAAGCGGTCGGACTGGATGCGTCAACATCCATTCCGACCGCCGTCCCTGCAGATTGCCCCTGCAAGTCCAGCCAAGGCTCCTGCTTCGTGCACAAAGCGCCGGGAGCCTAGCACCTGTTTATCCATACAGTAAAGGCCTTGCTATATATGTCTACACCCATCATCCCTTGGATGGGCGGCAAACGCCGCCTGGCCGATCGCCTCATTCCGCTTTTTCCGCCACACGAATGCTACGTCGAAGTTTTTGCCGGCGGTGCCGCACTGTACTTCATGAAGCCTCAACCATCGCCGGTCGAAGTCCTCAACGACATCAATGGCGACCTGGTCACGCTTTACCGCGTCGTGCAGAACCACCTCGAAGAATTTGTGCGTCAATTCAAATGGGCGCTCAGCTCGCGCCAGGTGTTCGAATGGCAGAAGATGACCCGCCCCGAAACTCTCACCGACATCCAGCGTGCCGCCCGATTCTTCTACCTGCAGCACCACGCCTTCGCCGGCAAGGTCTCCGGTCAGACTTTCGGGACGGCGACGACTGGCCCGGCCATCAACCTGCTGCGCATCGAGGAAAACCTCTCGGCTGCGTGGCAGCGCCTGTCCGGCACCTACGTCGAAAATCTCCCCTGGCTTGAATGCGCGGAACGTTATGACCGTGCCCACACGTTCCACTACATGGACCCGCCTTACTGGCGGACCGCCGGTTACGGCGTGGACTTTCCGTTCGAGAGTTACGAGCGGATGGCCGAATTCATGCGTCGCTGCAAAGGTAAAGTGATGGTCAGCATCAACGACCACCCGGATATCCGCCGTGTGTTCGAGGGCTTCCATTTTGAAACGCTGGACATTCGCTACACCACTGCCAATCAGCGCCAAGGCAAAGCCGAGGTGAGCGGCGAGTTGGTGATTATGAACTGGACACCAGAATCCCTGGGAGGCTTGTTTTGATGATGAGCAGAGCGGCGGAACCAGCCTGCCGGCGCCTGGTCATCCAATGTAGGCCGGTTTGGTTGCCGTGCCTCAGAAAAAAGCCCCCCACACCGGGGCGAGGTGGGGGCTATTGAACATAAATGGCGCAATCTATCTTTCATGGGCGCCAACAATCGGTGGCTAATCATTCCTGTTTGCAGAATTGGGCGCGCGCCCCTAGGACTGTCGTATTCGCAGAATCGCATCTGTGATCCTTTCAGCATTTCTATCAAGGGTTTCCATGGCAGCAACTGCGTTTTCGGCAACACTCTCTACCCCATTCTCTGATAGCCATTTGGTGATCTCTTCAATAGCCGCACCCAGAGCATGCTGGTTGTGCAAAAGCAACGTTAAAGCATCTGCTGTTGCGATGTTGCAATCTGAGTTGTCTGTCATGGCGGTCATCCTTGGAGGTGGTTTAGGAAGCCTAGATCATCTGCTGCTGTCTAAGGATAGGTTCCTTTAAATAGAGTCTTGAAACGAAAGCAATGCTAGCGAATGGTCGCTACGATCCGACTTCTGCCCGTCGCCATCGGCGGATATAGGCCCTGCGCTGACCTCAGCCTTAAAATGTCAACTGCGGAAGCGAAATGCGAAAAATGGCCGCGATCATTGTAAGTGACGCTTATTACATTTAAAGTCCAGTGAGAGGTAAAGCCATGTCAATAGAGTGATGTCATTAACTTGAGGTAAAAAATGGAAGTCTTAGTTTCGCTAGATAAAAGTAAAGATCCAAAAAAAAGAGTAATCTTGCTAGCAGATACTGAATACTCAAGGTACTTTAAGACTAGAGAGCAAGAAATTGCTTTCTATTTTAAGGTTAATAACATGATTTTTGACAAGTGCCTTGGGATAAAGAAAATTCACATGACTGACATGCGCAAGGCTAAGGAGCTGAAAAATGCTTACTTGCGCATGTTTCATCCTGATCGTAAGGGGCAGAATGAGACGGGATTGAATTATGATGAGATATCCGCAGATATTGATGCTACATTTCATCGCGTCTCGGGTGGAAAAATATGACAACTAATCTTCCGTCCACCCATTTTTATACTTTAGCCAATCTTGATATTGACCTGCGGAAACAAGTGGTTGATTACAATGTCGCCCTGCTCAATTGTTTAAGTTCAAGGACTCTATCGGCGATAAAAAATGCGTTTACTCGAGGGGTGCTGGTTTGGCGAAATGGGCTATGCTATATAAAAGTTTCAGAGTTAAATAATCTGCTTAGGACCAGTTCTGGCGCGTCGAACTACTATTGGCAACAGGGGATCGCAGGGTACTCCTCACCTTCAGTGCCGCACACACTAGGTGGCGATATATACATATCGGGTCCTGATTTTTTTGGTCTACTTGATGCCCGAATACAATCAACAACTGGTACAATAAATTTATACCTAAGGTATGTAAGGGCTCTTTATATATCTATTACTTCCTCGCCAACTTTTCATGATCTTAGGTCGTCATTCATAGGCGATATCAATGGCCAGCGCAGCCAACTGAAGAATCAGCGAATTAGCCGCTATAACATCAATTGCTGCGAATTTACTGGCGCAGTTATCTTCGATGCCTCGACAGTTCAGTTTGCTCATGTGGAAAGTGTTGCAACTGCACCGCTGCTGGCGTTAAATGTTGATAATGGAGTTATAATTCTCAAAGAGATTCATGCTGAGTTGACACGTCTCGGCGTTCAAGATTTTGCGGGTATGTATGACTTTTGCGTTAGAAATAACTACTCCATCACTTGGGCGGAAAACTATGATCTTTAGCTGTTAAATATGACTGAATGATCTTTGCTATCATGCACAATCATACTCACGATGTTTTAGCCTCGCTTTAAGTCTTAGCGCCCCCTTGGGAGGATTACACAGTTTAAGTCGGAAGCGGTCGTTGGTGAATGACCGCTTTTGGCTGGATTCAAACGATGGGCTTCATCAACTGGAACTGATCGAAGGCGGCCACGAATTTACCAGATCGTAAGCTGCCGGGATTACCCCGCAGTACATTTACCAAGCTCTAATTTTCGCAACGAATAGAGCATCTGTCCCATATTTTTTCCATGTGGCCCTTTTTCAGATAGCAAAAATCACAAGCCTAGGACTTGCTCTAGCTTAATACTATGGGTATTAGAAAGTCGAGTTCGAGGAAGAGAGACGGCGGTTGCCGCGTTGGGACTACCAATCACTATCCCCAAGGCCGCTTATTGGTTCGACGACCTTGGGGTAGCGCCTTAAGTACACACGATCTTCGTCTTTTAGGGTGCCCGCCTGCCGAGTTTTTAGATTGTGCCGCGTAGGGGCTATCGGCAGTCTCCAGGCATGAGGGCTCCAGCACTGCTAGGTTCGCTGGTGCGTGAAATATTAGGGAAAAGTAGGGGATATTCAGGACCGGTCAGGACCGCAATACGCCATGTACAAAGGCTGAAAGCATTGATTTATGTGGCCTAAAGCGGTCCTGTTAAGGACCAGAAGGGGTTCGAATCCCTATCCAGCGATCTCGAGTTAGTGCTCATCGAACCTTGTTATAGAAAAGATGGTAGTGTAAATCCACATCTCGGGTTACATCTACAGCTTTAGAGTAGTCCCATTAACGTATTCTAGGTTCGCGTCTGAGGTGCTAATTTAAGTGGGTATTACTGAATGTCTGTCAGGTTCATAAAAAACCACGTGTTTTGCTCTGAGTGATAAGTTACTCCATCGCCGGAGGAGTAGCGTTCAGTTATTGATCTAAGGTCGCGCTCGTCAGACTCGAAAATGGTAAACCTACTGGTTATGCTGGCAATATCTTTGTTATTTTCGTCTTTGGCATAAACGCTGATTTCATATTCGCCGCACGTAAGATGGAAATTAGTTTTGAATATGGCGTCAATCTTGCTTATAGTTGTTTCTGATAATTTTCGTGGTTCTAAAACAGTGAATGAATTGCTCGTTGAAGACTGGATTGGTTGCGAGAACTCCTGATTTGCTTGCGATATTATTTCCCGAATTGCTTTGTCTTCGGATCGAGGGAGTTTGTGAAAAAAGCAAAAAACGTGGTTAGCTTCGTCGCCGGGCTTCAATGTAATAGAGGAGTACAGTGATGAAGTTTTTGCATCAGTGGTTCTAAAAAAGTTACGCGCTGGGATCGTCAATGATTTTCCATCTTTTTTTAGAACTATATATATTTTCTTTATCCGGATAGTCACGCCGCCGGAATTGATTAAGGTAAGCGCCCAGTTTATGTTTGTGTATCCCCATCTGTGAGATAGGGCCACCGCGTCCTGTGGCTCGATTTGGAGCATCTTTCCCTTCCACCAATTCCGAATCGTAGGGTAGGTTGAGAAAGCTAGTGAAACGACTGAAATAACTATCGCCCAGAATTTTAAGTCGCCGAAAAAATCCATAGTTGCGCTTTCCATCTAAATGTGTTGATTCGCAGTGGTCATCCTTTCACCATATTAACGCACATACCCAGTTGATGGCAGATAGCCTCGCAAAATTTAGCTGCTGTGTCAGGGTAAAGCTTCATTCTTTGCGATTTTTCAGAGCGTTTGCGAATCGCTAAAGACTGTCTATGTCATACTTACCAACCCTCGGAGCTTTCTTTGCTCCCCTCAACTACGTCATCAATACAATTCTGTGGATCGGTGGAGATCTGGGGTTGTGCGGATTCTGCCTCTGGCCGATGAATGCGTTCTGTCATGTAATATAGACCCAGCAGCGTCGTGCATATCAAATTATAAATGATGAATAAATAAACTGACACGAACGACCATTTAACCCAAAAAATAGCGGTTGCAGGGATTGATGATAGTATTGGTTGGGCGAGTAAGTTGGCTCCCACTCCGCCGAAGTAAAGAAATATTGAAAGAAAAGATAGATACCCAAACAAGAAGCATAAGAATCGACGCCGACTTAGCTTTTCTTCACGTTTTATACCCATCCATTCAACCGTTAAGGTGGGGCTTTCTCCCGCCATCCGCAAGTCCATGTTTTTTTGATTGAATGTGGCAATGGCTGCTAGCGAAGCAATGTAGAATCCGGTTACGACTTGTAGGTAGCTACCTACGCCTGCAACTAGTCCGCTGCTTCCAAAAATGACAAGCTTCCAGTCCAAAAGCCAGAAAACGGATAGGCTTATAATGAGTAAAAGCAACGGCAGCGCGATCTCGTCAAAAAACTTGTCCTGTCGATCTATACGCAAGTAAGAAAGTGGTGTGAGGAGTCTCTTTACGCTACGCATAATTCCTCCTATTGCTTGAGGTGTGCCATTAAGCGAAGGATCTCATCGTTCAGTTTATCAGAACATTGAGGAAGCGCACTGGTCATCGTTATCATTTCTACTTTGCCAAATAGCGCTTCGCCAGCATCTTGGCGTGCTCCGCTAACGTCAACGGTCCGTTGTTTGCCTTCTTTATGTTTAAATATTACTTTAAAATGTTCATAGCCTTGCTTGCCGTATTTTGCGCGTAGTCGATTTACGACTCCAACTGCATCGGCACCGTCAAGATTGTTTACGACCTTGACTTTAATGCTGCTAGTTCCTCGGACAAGGTAAGGCTCTTCGTCCATATTGGAAACTGTTTCGTTTTTGCTCATCTCTATAAAGCGAAGTTGACCGGAGTCTAAGTCTTCCTTAAGGCTTTGAGATGCGTGGTGTTCCATTACGAAAATAGGAAAAAATGGCCTGGTTTTTCCATCCGTTGGGTCCACAAAGTCTCTTGTCATTAACTCTTTTATCATTCCGTTGAAAAAAGGAATGATCCTGGTCTTGCCGATGCCAGGTACATCTTCCAAAAGAAGCAAAAATTCAAGAGGTTTTTTTGGTAGAGATACGAGTTTGATGAGCATGTGTGCTGAGACAGCAATACCTTCACCTGCCAATTTTGGCTCTTGACGAAGCTTTCCTGACGTTAAATCGCCAAAAGAAGGATCTGATGCTTTGGAGTCTGAGTACTGCAGTAGCAAAGCTACAGAGGACTCATTTGAATTGAATTTCAGCTTTGTGATTCTGATGCACGCAGACCCTTTGTCTACCAGTTTGTAGCACTCTCCCTTTTTGAGTTTCTGCCCAAGTTTTTTAAAGACCTCTTTCATCTCGAATTTCGGACCTCCGAGAGGTACAGTCTCTAATGACGCAGTATAGAAATGAATCCAGCGATCATATTTATCGAGCATGAGGAGTACTTATTTTGATTAAGAGATGCTCCAGCTTGACTGGCGAGTGCTGGATTGTTTTTGATGATGCTGAAAAATGGCTTGGAACTGACTGAGTACCAGTCTTTTTCCAATAGCAAGATTTTCGACAGCGTTCGAGCCTCGGGCTATGCATCGGTCCTCCTTGACGATATGACTTTTGTACCAATTTCCGTACCAAAGATAGAGTTTTGGTACGGAAAATAGGGTATGCATAGGTACCCAAAGTCAGTGTTCATGGCCCTTACGTACCGGTTAAAAATCCCAGAACATAGCGGTGTAATTCTGTTCCAGGGACATGAAACTACCTGTGGGGATTTTCGCAAAGGGCAAGGGTACGGTGGCGGACACAACCCTGCAAGTTCGGTGTAACGCGATTATTCGTCGCGGCCTTCCATCATGGTGCGTTTGAGCATCACGTAAACCGCGCCGGCACCACCGTGTTTCGCCTGGCATGAGCAGAAACCCAGCACTTGGGCATGCTGGCGCAACCAGGTGTTGACGTGGCTTTTGATCATCGGCCGCTTGCCGTCCAGGCGCACGGCCTTGCCGTGGGTGACGCGTACGCAGCGGATTTCGAACTTGGTCGCTTCGGCGAGAAACGCCCAGAGGGTTTCGCGGGCCTTTTCCACGCTCATGCCGTGCAGGTCGAGGCTGCCTTCGAACGGAATCTGGCCGACCTTGAGCTTGCGCATCTGACTTTCCTGCACGCCGTCGCGGGCCCACATCAACTCGTCTTCCGGGCCGACGTCGATCACGAATTGATCGGACAGACCGTCCACGGTAGCGGTGTCGGTGCGCACGGTGGCGGACTGGCGCAGCTTGGCAATTTGCGCGCGGTCAGCCTTGGGTTTGCCGGTGTCGGCGCGGTCGTGCTTGATCGGCTTGACGCCTTGGATCGCACTTTTGAACAGGGAAAAATCGTCGTCTTGCATGTCAGCCTCCGCGAAGGGCGGCCAGTTTACCCAAGTCGAAACAAAACGGCCCGGCAAAAAGCCAGGCCGGTGAGTCAGTCGTGTTTTTTCATCAGGTGCGGGGACATGTTCAGTTCCCGCGATTGCCGTGCGCGACGGCGGCAGCGGCGCCACAGGGCGACACCGAAATACAGAAACAGCAAGCCGACCGCCAGAATGATCGCCGAGCCCATCGGCGTAGCGTTCAAGTCACCGAGTGCCGGTGGGCGCCCGAGCAGGCTGGCCGCCCCGGCCATCGCCAGCAGCACGCCGAACGTCGCCAGAATGGCCGCGATCGCCGCGCCGAATCGAAATCGCCAGTTGCTTTGGCCTTTGGGCCGCAAGCGGCGTGCGTCAAATCCATCGGATAACTTCATTCCGACCTTCCTCAATGGGTATCGGCCCTTCGACCGGGAGTTGACCGGGTTGTTCCTGAGGCTATGGCATTTGCGGCAAATGAGAGGGATTTGCGGATGAGCGGCGTGCTGAGCCGCTCATCAGAGCAGATCAGATCAGGTCTTGAGTCAGTGCGAGGGTGGCAAAGTTATCCGCCATGATCGCCATTTCAGCTTCCTGCACGACTGCGGCGCTGAGCACACGGCCCTTGAACGGCAAGTCGCGGGTGGCGCAGGCGTCTTCTACCAACGTACAACGGAAGCCCAGATTTTTAGCCGCGCGCACCGTGGTGCTGACGCTGGAGTGGCTCATGAAACCGCAGACGATCAAGTCCAGCGAGCCAAGGTTTTGCAAACGATCGAGCAACTCGGTGCCATGGAACGCGCTCGGCAGCAGTTTGCCGATAATGGTTTCATCACCTTGTGGCTCCAGGCCCGGGATGAATTCGCCGCGTTCGCCCTGCGGGTCGAACAGGCCTCCGACGGTGCCGAGATGACGCACGTGCACGATCGGCCGACCGGCTGCACGGGCTGCGGCAACCACTTGTTTGATGTTCGCGACGGCCGCGTCCATGCCGCTCAGGGCCAGCGGGCCACTGAGGTATTCTTTCTGGGCATCGATGATGACCACGGTGGCATGGCTCAGTGTGGCCGCTGCGTAACCGCGACCGCTGAGTTGAAACATCGTTTTTGGAACGGACATTCTGGGGCTCCTTGGGGTGGGGCTTTTGCGACATTGTCCTCTGGCTGAGCGGTTCTGTGAATCGCTACCATCGTAGGCACCGTCGTTACTGGCCTGCAGCCTTGTCAAGTTACACGTTCTGTTCAATAGCTGATGCAAAAAACAGAAAACTCCTACCGTCGGGGCGATGTTTTTCCTGCGTCGTCGTCACGCGTTTTGGCTGGTAGAATCGCCAGTCGTTTTTTCTGGAGTTCTGCCCCGTGATCACTTCCCGACTTCGTACCCTGCGCGACCACATCCGTTGGGCCGTCAGCCGCTTCCATGGGGAGGATCTGTTTTTCGGCCATGGCACCGACAATGCCTGGGACGAAGCCCGGCAACTGGTGCTCGGCGCGTTGCACCTGCCGTGGGAAATCGCCGACAGCTATCTCGATTGCGCGCTGGAAGACGACGAGCTGGTCAACCTGCAACGCCTGCTCAAGCGCCGTATCGAAGAACGCATTCCCACCGCTTACCTGTTGGGTGAAGCGTGGTTCTGCGGCATGTCGTTCATCGTCGATGAGCGTGTGTTGATCCCGCGTTCGCCGATTGGCGAGTTGATCGAAAACCACTTCGCCCCGTGGATCGGCACCGAACCTGCGCGGATTCTCGACCTGTGCACCGGTTCCGGTTGCATCGGTATCGCCTGTGCCTACGAGTTCCAGAACGCCGAAGTGGTGCTGGCGGATCTGTCGTTCGAAGCGCTGGAAGTGGCCAACCAGAACATCGAGCGCCATGGCGTTGATGAGCGCGTCTATACCGTTCAGGGTGATGGTTTTGATGGTTTGCCGGGTCAGCGCTTCGACCTGATCGTGTCGAACCCGCCCTACGTGGATGCGGAAGATTTCGCTGACATGCCGGACGAGTATCAGCATGAGCCTGAGCTGGGTCTGGCGTGTGGCGATGATGGTTTGAATCTGGTTCGGCGGATGCTGGCTGAAGCGGCGGATCACCTGACCGAGAAGGGCTTGCTGATTGTCGAAGTGGGCAACAGCCAGGTGCACGTTGACGCGCTGTACCCGGAAGTCGATTTTGCCTGGCTCGAATTCGAGCGTGGTGGGCATGGGGTGTTCATGCTGACGGCGGAACAGTGCCGCGATCATCAGGCCTTGTTCGCTTCCCGCATCTAATCGAGACTGATCGTTCCCACGCTCTGCGTGGGAATGCCTCAATGGACGCTCTGCGTCCGCTGTTGGGACGCGGAGCGTCCCCGGCTGCATTCCCAAGCGGAGCGTGGGAACGATCAGGCAGGGTTGGTGTACGACACAAATCCTGTGGGAGCGAGCCTGCTCGCGAATGGCCGCGACGCGGTCTCAAGCCATCAGCGGTGCGTTGCAATCCAGATCAACAGCCCCGCCTGAAACACCGCAAACGCCACCAGACACGTAATCGTGAAGCGCAACCCGGCGTCTTCACGCTTGAACTTGCTGACTTTGTCTTCCTGCTTCTTCAGCTTCACTTCCTGCTCGGCCAGATTCTGTTCCGCTTGCTGAAGCATTTGCGCCGCTTCAAGAATCTCGACGATCTGCAGCTTTTCGCTGTTCCAGTCGCCGAGCAAATCGCCAACCTGCACTTCCTTGACGCTACCCTTCAAGTGCTGGGCATCGGCATACACCACATCAAAACCATGCACACGCAGGAAATGATCGCGGCGCAGGCGCGTGTCTTCGTTCAGCGCGTCCTTGTTGTTCAAGTCCATGCCGTCGACGGTGTAGGTCGGCCAGCGCTTTTTCGCCCAGTTGATACCTTGCGCGGCCATGTAACGGCCGATGCCACGGTTCATCGGTTCGATCTGCAGGCCGCTGTCCGGGCCGAAGTGCACACGCTTGGTGGTGTGATCAACCCACACATCCAGCTGATTCTGCTCTTTGCGCACACGCTGACCGGGTAGTTTGATCGCCATGCGCATCAGGCTTTTTTCTTTGCTGCTGCGCTCGGCATAGCCGAACTCGACGAAGCGCAAGGGGCGGCCGCCGGTGTTGCGGTCGGTTTGCAGCGGGGCCAGGCGGAGCATCTTGTGGTGCTCGACGTGGACATCCGCCCACGGCAGCTCGACCGCTGGCGGTGCGTCTTTTTCAGCGGTGGTGTCGGGTGAAGTCTGGGTATCAGTCATAACGGCGAGATCCTGTCCAAGCCCTGCTTGCCGCCAGCCATTGCGCTGGCGACAAAGGCTTATCGGCCGTTTTTTGCAGGACTAGAGGGCAAACAACGGTTAACTGGCGCGAAGTCCGTCAATAAATTCGATGATTTTGCTGCCCAGTTCCGCAGCCAGCGGCAAATTAGGATCCTTGTACGAAGCCAATTGCCGCTTCATATCGTTGTGCACGATGCGCATGACGTGGTTCATGCCTTCGATCACCACCAGATCGGCGTCCGGTTTGACGGCTTTGAGGCGTTTCGCGTCCTCGGTACCGACCTGAATGTCGTTGCTGCCCTGAACAATCAGCGCCGGCATCTTCAGTTGCGCGAAGGCTTTTGCCGGATCCTGACGGAACAGTGAAATCAGATACGGCTGCACACTCGGGCGGAAAATCACCTGCAACGGCTGCGGCACATTGTCATCGGTGTGACCGGCCTTGAGGCTGTCGAGCAGTTCGTTACTGCGCAGCATCAGCGGTGGTGGCAGGCTGCGGGCCAATTGCTCGCGGATCACCTGATCGACCGGTCGGGCACTGCCGGACAGAGAAATCACCGCCGCTGCATCGACTTTCGGCGCAGCGAGGCTGGCAATCAGCGCGCCTTCACTGTGGCCGAGCAGGATCAGTTTGCCGAAACGCGGATCGGCCTTGAGCTTCTGCCCCCATGCCACCGCATCCGCGGCGTAGGCTTCTATCGACAAATTGCGCTCATCCGGCGTCGCCGCCAGGCTCGCGGCCACCCCGCGTTTGTCATAACGCACGCTGGCGATATTGTGTTTAGCCAGCACCCAGGCCAAGCGCTTGAGGCTATCGTTGCGCCCGCCGTCGGGGTTGTTTCCGTCACGGTCTGTAGGACCCGAGCCAGAAATAATCAGGACAACCGGCACCGGGTTGTCAGATTTTGGCAGCAGCAGCGAACCGAAAAGTTCGCCGGTGCCGGTATCCAAAGTAACCGGGCGTTGTAGGACCGTCGCTTGGGCAAAGCCCGTAAAGAGGGTAAGACTCAAGATCAAAACTCGCAGCATCATCACGCCATCATTCGCTAAGGTGCCGGTTGGACTCGCCAGCACCACTAAGGTTCGAGGATGAACTACTCGGTTAGCCTGCGTATACTGGCGCGCATCACGAATTTGGGTTTGATTTCACGGAGCGTCCTGCATGTCCGGCAATACCTACGGCAAGTTGTTCACTGTCACCACCGCTGGCGAAAGCCATGGTCCGGCGTTGGTCGCCATTGTCGACGGCTGCCCACCGGGCCTGGAGATCTCCCTCGAAGACCTGCAGCGCGACCTCGATCGGCGCAAGCCGGGCACCAGCCGCCACACCACCCAGCGTCAGGAAGCCGACGAAGTCGAAATCCTTTCCGGCGTGTTCGAAGGACGCACCACCGGTTGCTCGATCGGCCTGCTGATCCGCAACACCGACCAGAAGTCCAAGGACTACTCGGCGATCAAGGATCTGTTCCGCCCGGCCCACGCCGACTACACCTATCACCACAAATACGGTGAGCGCGACTACCGTGGCGGTGGCCGCAGCTCGGCGCGCGAAACCGCGATGCGCGTGGCGGCGGGCGCGATTGCCAAAAAGTATCTGGCCAGCCAAGGCATCGTCATTCGTGGCTACATGAGCCAGCTCGGCCCGATCGAAATCCCGTTCAAGACCTGGGATTCGGTGGAGGAGAATGCCTTCTTCAGCCCCGATCCAGACAAAGTCCCGGAGCTGGAAGCCTACATGGATCAGTTGCGTCGCGACCAAGACTCGGTCGGCGCGAAAATCACCGTCGTCGCCGAAGGCGTGATGCCGGGTCTGGGCGAGCCGATTTTCGACCGCCTCGACGCTGAGCTGGCTCATGCGCTGATGAGCATCAACGCCGTCAAAGGCGTGGAAATCGGCGCCGGTTTTGCGTCGGTCGCTCAACGCGGCACCGAACACCGCGATGAAATGACCCCGGAAGGTTTCCTCAGCAACAACGCGGGCGGCATCCTCGGCGGTATCTCCTCCGGTCAGCCGATCGTTGCGCATCTGGCGTTGAAGCCGACTTCCAGCATCACCACCCCGGGCCGTTCGATCGACATCCACGGCAACCCGGTCGATGTCATCACCAAGGGCCGTCACGACCCGTGCGTGGGCATCCGCGCCACGCCGATTGCCGAAGCGATGATGGCCATCGTGTTGATGGATCACCTGCTGCGTCACCGTGGCCAGAACGCCGATGTGCGCGTGAGCACGCCGGTGCTGGGTCAGCTTTGATGGCAGGCCTTAAAGCCGTCGCGGCATAACCGTGGCGGCGCTCCCTTACTGGCGGCTGTCCAGTTTCTATCTGTTCTATTTCGCCTTGCTCGGTTCGACAGCGCCGTTTCTGGCGCTGTACTTCGATCACCTCGGCTTCAGTCCGGCGCGGATTGGTGAACTGGTCGCCATCCCGATGCTGATGCGCTGTGTGGCGCCGAACATCTGGGGCTGGCTCGGCGATTACACCGGCAAACGCCTGGCCATCGTGCGCTTCGGCGCGGTGTGCACGCTGCTGACCTTCTCGTTGATTTTCGTCAGCAAGACCTACGCCTGGCTGGCGATGGTCATGGCGCTGCACGCATTCTTCTGGCACGCGGTGCTGCCGCAATTCGAAGTCATCACCCTGGCGCATTTACAGGGGCAGACTTCGCGTTACAGCCAGATTCGCCTGTGGGGCTCGATCGGTTTCATCATCACCGTGGTCGCGCTCGGCCGGTTGTTCGAATGGCTCAGCCTCGATATCTACCCGGCGGCGCTGGTGCTGATCATGGCCGGCATCGTCCTCAGCAGTCTGTGGGTGCCGAATGCGCAACCGCCGCAGGGCAATCGGCCGAACGGCGAGGGCTTTCTCAAACAGCTGCGCAATCCCGGCGTGCTGGCGTTTTACGGTTGCGTGGCGTTGATGCAGATGAGCCACGGCCCGTATTACACCTTTCTGACCCTGCACCTTGAACGACTCGGCTACACACGCGGCACCATCGGCATGCTCTGGGCCGTGGGTGTGGTCGCCGAAGTGCTGATGTTCATGGCGATGAGCCGGATTCTTGCGCGGTTTTCCCTGCGTCGGGTACTGATGGCGAGTTTTCTGCTGGCGGCGCTGCGCTGGTTGCTGCTAGGTTCGTTCGCCGAGTTTCTCTGGGTGCTGTTGTTCGCGCAGATTCTGCACGCAGCAACCTTCGGCAGTTTTCACGCCGCTGCCATCGCCTTCGTGCAACGTAGCTTCGGCGCCCGCCAGCAAGGGCAGGGCCAGGCGCTGTACGCGGCGCTGGCCGGCACCGGCGGTGCGCTCGGCGCGTTGTATTCCGGTTACAGCTGGAATGCCCTCGGCGCGACATTGACCTTTAGTATTGCCAGTCTCGCGGCACTCGCTGCTGCCGTTATCATTGCCACACGTATGCAAGAGGACAGGCCATGAGCCTTACGCGTGAACAACTCGCCCAGCAAATCGTCGACGCCGGGCGTTTTCTGTATGGTCGCGGCTGGTCGCCGGCCACCAGCAGTAATTACTCGACGCGCCTGTCGCCGAGTGAAGCACTGCTGACCGTATCGGGCAAGCACAAGGGCCAGTTGGGCCTGGACGATGTGCTCGCCACCGACCTTTCCGGCAACAGCCTGGAACCGGGCAAAAAGCCCTCCGCCGAAACCCTGCTGCACACTCAGCTTTACAGCTGGCGTCCGGAGATCGGCGCGGTGCTGCACACCCATTCGGTGAACGCCACGGTGCTGTCGCGCCTGACCCCGGAAGACTTCATCGAGTTTGAAGACTACGAACTGCAAAAAGCCTTCAGCGGTGTTTCGACCCACGAATCGCGAGTGCGCGTGCCGATTTTCGACAACGATCAGGACATTGCGCGCCTCGCCGCCAAGGTGCAGCCTTGGCTCGACGCCCATCCTGATTGCGTCGGTTATCTGATTCGCGGTCACGGCCTCTACACCTGGGGCGCGCAGATGAGCGACGCGCTGCGGCAGATCGAGGCCTTTGAATTTCTGTTTGAATGCGAGTTGAAAACCCGCAGCGTTATGAACCGCCAAGGCTGACTTCACCAGAAGTAGCCCATTTGCCTGATGAAATGCTGTGCCCGACCGGTCTGCAAGAACCGGACGGCAAGGCCGATACCGAGGAATTGCCCCAATGAGCAGCCTGTCCGTCTATCACGTTTCCAGCCCCGACATTCCGAACAAGGTGCTGACCCATTTCGAAGACATCGCCTCGACCTTGGCCGAGCAGGGCGTGCGCTTCGACCGCTGGCAAGCCGCCGCAAAGATTCAGCCCGGCGCCACCCAGGAAGAAGTGATCAGCGCCTATAAAGAGCAGATCGACCAACTGATGACCGAGCGCGGTTACATCACCGTCGACGTGATCAGCCTGAACAGCGATCACCCGCAAAAAGCCGAATTGCGCGCCAAGTTTCTCGAAGAGCACCGTCATGGCGAAGACGAAGTCAGATTTTTCGTCGCCGGCCGTGGCCTGTTTACCTTGCACATCGACGATTATGTCTACGCCGTACTGTGCGAGAAGAACGATTTGATCTCGGTTCCGGCCGGCACCAAACACTGGTTCGACATGGGCGAGCATCCGCACTTTGTCGCGATCCGTCTGTTCAACAACCCGGAAGGCTGGGTTGCCAACTTCACCGGCGAAGACATCGCCGGCCGCTTTCCGCGTCTGGAGGACTGATTCGATGTCGATCAAAGCCATCGTCACTGACATCGAAGGCACCACCAGCGCGGTGAGTTTCGTCTTCGACGTGCTGTTTCCGTATGCCGCTAAACACCTGCCGGATTTCGTCCGCCAGAACGCCGAACGTGCCGATGTTGCCGAGCAACTCGACGCCGTACGCCGTGACAGCAATGCGCCGCAAGCCGATGTTGAACGGGTTGTTGAAATCCTCTTGAGCTGGATCGAGGAAGATCGCAAAGCCACGCCACTCAAGGCCTTGCAAGGCATGGTCTGGGCCCAGGGTTATCACGCCGGGCAGTTGAAGGGGCATGTTTATCCGGATGCCGTTGAAGCGTTGCGACGCTGGCATGCTGCCGGTTATCAACTGTTTGTGTACTCGTCGGGATCGATTCAGGCGCAGAAGCTGATTTTCGGCTGCTCGGAGGCGGGGGATCTGACACCGCTGTTCAGTGGTTACTTCGACACGACGTCGGGGCCCAAGCGTGAGGCGCAGTCGTACACCAATATCCAGAAAGCCATCGGCGTTCAACCGCAGGAGATCCTGTTCCTCTCGGACATCGTCGAAGAACTCGACGCTGCTCAAGCAGCCGGCCTGCAAACCTGCGGCCTGGCCCGTGAAGGCGGGGAGCTGGGAAGCCACGTCACCGTCGACACCTTCACCGGCATCGAACCCGAAGCCTTCTGATCTCACCGATCTAGTGTGGGAGCGAGCCTGCTCGCGAAAGCGTCCGTTCAGCCAGCATTTTCAGTGGATGACACACCCTATTCGCGAGCAGGCTCGCTCCCACAGGGTTTTGCATCAGGCACAAAAAAACAGGCCGTGAAGCGAAAGCTCCACGGCCTGTTTTGTTTAAAGCGCTTTAAAAATTACAGCGAGTGATACGTCGGCAGGGCAAAACGCTGCTGGCTCTGCAGCATGGCAATTTGCGGCAGTTCACTGGCTTGTTCAGCCAGGTCGCGGCGAATTGCACTGATCGCCCACGACAGTTGGTCGCCGGCATGCAGTTGTTGATAAGTCAGTGCACGCTTAAACACTTTGCCGTCGCTGCTGCGCAGAGTCAGCAGAATCCCGCCATCGGGACGTGGCGCAGTGGTGACGTCGAAGTTGGAGAACAGGGAGGTAAATTTTTCTTGGATCAGGCTCATGTCTATCAGCTCCGTATGCACTTGAATGGCAAGCATGCAGAGGAGGTTGCAGCGATTGTGCCAGCATTTGAAAATAATAAAGTTCTTATAAATCAATAAGTTAGAAACTATGAAAATTCAAGTCGTCGTGCAAACTGCATGAATGGCCATCGTGCATCCTGCATTTTGCGGGATCGTTATCGAAACAACGGAACCAATCGCTTACCCGATGATCACCGCCACCGTCGGCCGATCAGCGGATACAAAACATTGCAAAAACCGCGTGTACAGCCCGAGAAGCGCTGACGTATTTTCGATCTCGACCCGCGCTTGAGTGCGCTGGTTGCTTCAAGCAAGCCCGAAAAATAAAAACATCGACCTGCACGCCAAGGTCGGACGGGGAGCTTTCATGAGCCACGCGCCAAGCGACACGATTACCTGGGGCATGATGCTCCGCAAACTGCCGATGATTGCCAAAGCCATTCCGCGAGTGGTCAAGGGCATGAAGGTGGCCAACGTCACGGATCCGACTCAAAGCTGTGGCCTTGGCTGGACATTCGAACAAGCGACGCTGCGCAATCCCGAGGGCCCGGCGTTACTGCAGGGCGATGTGCGGCTGACCTATGCGCAGGTCAACCAGTGGGCCAACCGCATCGCGCACTATCTGAACGGGCAGGGCATCGGCAAGGGCGATGTAGTCGCGGTGTTTATTGAAAACCGCCCGGAATTGCTGGTGACCATTCTGGCGCTGGCCAAGGTCGGCGCGGTCAGCGCGCTGCTCAATACCTCGCAGACGCGCGACACGCTGATCCACAGTGTGAATCTGGTGGCGCCGGTGGCGATTGTGGTCGGCGAAGAACTGCTTCCGGCTTATGCGGCGATTCGCGAGCAAGTGGCGATTACCGCGCCGCGCACCTGGTTTGTCGCCGATCAGGACACCTATAGCCATCCGGGCATTGCGCCCGAAGGCTACGTCAATCTGATCAGCGCCAGTGCCGATGCCTCCAGCGAGAATCCGTCGAGCAGTCAGCAGGTGTTTTTCGACGATCCGTGTTTCTACATTTACACCTCCGGCACCACCGGCCTGCCCAAGGCCGGGGTGTTCAAACATGGCCGCTGGATGCGCAGTTCTGCCAGTTTCGGCATGATCGCCCTCAATATGGGCCCCGACGATGTCGTCTATTGCACCTTGCCGCTGTACCACGCCACCGGTCTCTGCGTGTGCTGGGGCTCGGCAGTCAACGGCGCCTCAGGCTTCGCAATTCGCCGCAAATTCAGCGCCAGCCAGTTCTGGAACGATGTGCGCCGTTATCGCGCGACCACGATCGGCTATGTCGGCGAGTTGTGCCGTTATCTGGTCGATCAACCGGCCAGCGCCGATGACAACCGCCACGACGTGCGCAAAATGATTGGTAACGGCTTGCGCCCGGGCGCCTGGGCCGAGTTCAAGACCCGTTTCGCCGTCGACCACATCTGTGAGCTGTACGCGGCGAGCGACGGCAACATCGGCTTCACTAACATTCTCAACTTCGACAACACCATCGGTTTTTCGCTGATGGCCTGGGAGTTGGTGGCTTACGACCATGACAGCGGTGAGCCGCTGCGCAGCACCGACGGTTTCATGCGCAAGGTCGGCAGGGGCGAGCAGGGCCTGTTGCTGGCGCGGATCGACGAGAAGGCACCGCTGGACGGTTACACCGATCCGCAAAAAACCGCCAAAGTTGTCCTTCACGACGTGTTTAGCAAAGGCGATCGTTTTTTCAACACTGGCGATCTGCTGCGCAACATCGGTTTTGGTCACGCGCAATTTGTTGATCGCCTCGGTGACACCTATCGCTGGAAGGGCGAAAACGTCTCGACCACTGAAGTCGAAAACCTGCTGCTGCAACATCCGCACATCTCCGAGGCGGTGGCGTATGGCGTGGAGATCCGCAATACCAACGGCCGCGCCGGCATGGCGGCGATTACGCCGGCGGAATCCCTCGCGACCCTGGATT
Organism: Pseudomonas sp. RU47; assembly: GCF_004011755.1. Classification (GTDB taxonomy): domain Bacteria; phylum Pseudomonadota; class Gammaproteobacteria; order Pseudomonadales; family Pseudomonadaceae; genus Aquipseudomonas. The sequence goes on from NZ_CP022411.1 coordinate 2,023,918, forward strand.
TCGCCGAGTTGCTGACCTTCGCCCGCGAACGTATGCCGGCCTACGCGGTACCGTTGTTCCTGCGGGTGAAGGTGAAAATGGAAACCACCGGGACCTTCAAATACCAGAAAACCCGACTGAAAAATGAAGGTTTCGACCCTGGCCAGACGGGCGATGATCCGATCTACGCATGGCTGCCTGGCACGCAGACTTACGTTCGGGTCACCGATGAGGTGCTGGCGGAAATTCATCAAGGCAAGCATCGTTATTGAATCTGGCTATGAGTCGGCTTGAGAAAAAGGGGGTGACAGCCACCGTCTCGCTCGGGAAACTGTCGGCTTTCCGATTGACCGAAAGTGGAGTTGCCCCATGTCCGACCAAAGCCGCCAGATGACCCCTGAAGAAGCTGCCGAATTCACCGAGCAGGTTTTCAACAAGGCGCGCGACGGTGATGCCGAGATGCTCGATCGCCTGGTCACCGCCGGTTTGCCGGTCAACCTGAAAAACAGCAAGGGTGACACGCTGCTGATGCTGGCCAGTTACTACGGCCATGTCGATGCGGTGAACGTACTGCTTAAACACAAGGCTGACCCGGAAATGCGCAATGGCAACGGCCAGAGCCCGATTGCCGGTGCGGCGTTCAAAGGCGATCTGGCGGTGGTCAGGGCGTTGGTCGAGGCGGGCGCCGAGATTGAAGGCTCGTCGTTCGATGGGCGTACGGCGTTGATGATGGCGGCGATGTTCAACCGTGTTGAAATCGTTGATTACCTGATCAGCAAAGGCGCCAACGCGCAAGCCAAGGACGCCAACGGCGTGACGGCGCTGGACGCGGCCCGCACCATGGGCGCGGTCGACACCACCGCACAGCTGGAAAAACTGTTGGGTTGATAAGATCAGAAGATCGCAGCCTGCGGCAGTTCCTGCACGGATCCCTTGTAGGTGCTGCCGCGGGCTGCGATCTTTTGCTTTGTGCGCTATCCTCCGCGCCCTCGAAATTCACCTGCCACAGGATCCGCCCTCATGAAAGCCGCACTCGCCGAACTCATCAGCAAAATCAGCTCCGGCTGCATGGGCGAGGACGAGATCCTGAAAGTCGCCGACGAAGCGGCGCAGGCCTACGCCGATGCGGATGCCTTTCTGACCGCCAATCCGGACATCAACTACGACGACACCTTCCCGATTCCGCTGGGCGAGTGGGTCGTGGTCGGCAGCCTGCCGGAAACCGTGCTGTTCCAGGCAGACACCTATGTCGACCTGTTCGCGCAGATCGTCGCCTCGTTTGGCCCGGGTGTGGATTTCAACCTCAAGCCCAAGCAATTGGCCAAGACCGAAGCCCTGACTGCACTCAACCGCATCCAGGTGCAGATGAGCAGCATGAACAAGGAAAACGGCGGCTACACGCTGATGAACTTCAGCCAGTTGCTCGACGACGAACTGCAGATGGTTTTGGTCTACGGCAACGACGTACCTCGCGTACTGGAGTTGTGCGCCGAAGTCGGCATCGCCGCCGCTCCTTCGCTGGAAGCCTTGAAGATCGCCGTTCACGTCTGAACGCAATAAAAGGGAACCCTGCGCGCGACCGTCTATCCTAAAAGTGCATGCCACTATTCTGGAGCGACACCATGGGTTCCACGTTCAACGGTCTGATTGGCCTGATCATTCTTGCCCTCGACATCTGGGCCATCATCAACGTGTTGAAAAGCGGCGCGACCACCGGGATGAAAATCGTCTGGGTGCTGCTGATCATCCTCCTGCCGGTGCTGGGCCTGATCATCTGGGCGATCGCCGGACCGCGCGGCAACGTGCGGATCTGAATCAGCTAACACCGCAATACCCCTGTAGGAGCGAGCCTGCTCGCGAACGCGGTAGATCAGTCATCGACAATGTTGGCTGACACGCCGCCTTCGCGAGCAGGCTCGCTCCCACATGGGATTGTGGTGGGCCGATGAAGTGAGGTTCGACCTGTCATCTTCGGCAACGTAGAATGCGCGCCTTTCCCGGGCAATCGTCCCCACGATTGACGCCCGCGCATTCATCGGAGCACTTCACCATGACCGTTACCAAAACCAGCGAGTACCTGGAAACCCTCTACGAAGGCTACGGCCAGCGTTTTCGCATGGAAAAACTGCTGCACGAAGTGCGCACCGAACACCAGCACCTGGTGATCTTCCAGAACCCGCGCATGGGCCGTGTCATGGCACTGGACGGCGTGATTCAGACCACCGAAGCCGACGAATTCATCTACCACGAAATGCTCACCCACGTGCCGATCCTCGCCCACGGCAGCGCCAAGCGCGTGTTGATCATCGGCGGTGGTGACGGCGGCATGCTCCGTGAAGTGACCAAACACGCCGGCGTCGAGCACATCACCATGGTCGAGATCGACGGCACCGTGGTCGACATGTGCAAAGAGTTCCTGCCGAACCATTCCAGCGGCGCCTACGACGATCCGCGTCTGAACCTGGTGATCGACGACGGCATGCGTTTCGTCGCCACCACCACGGAAAAGTTCGACGTGATCATCTCTGACTCCACTGACCCGATCGGCCCGGGCGAAGTGCTGTTCTCGGAAAACTTCTACCAGGCGTGCCACCGCTGCCTGAACGAGGGCGGCATCCTCGTGACCCAGAACGGCACGCCGTTCATGCAGATCGACGAAGTGAAAACCACGGCCGGTCGCCTGAACAGCCTGTTCCCGGACTGGCACTTTTATCAGGCTGCGGTGCCGACCTACATTGGCGGCTCGATGACCTTTGCCTGGGGCTCGACCAACCCGGCTTACCGCAAGCTGAGCCGTGAAACCCTGCAACAGCGCTTCATCGGCAGCGGCATCGTCACCCGCTACTACAACCCGGAAATCCACATCGGCGCCTTCGCCTTGCCGCAGTACGTGCTGCAGGCGATCAACAAGCCAAGCAACGACTAAAAGAACACTGCAACTCCCCTGTGGGAGCGAGCCTGCTCGCGAAGGCGTCAGGTCAGTCAAGGAATATGGTGACTGGACAGGCCCCTTCGCGAGCAGGCTCGCTCCCACATTAGTTTGCGCCACACGATAGATGTCGTTTTTTTCATCTTTGTCCGCTGTAATCCTTTTGAACCAACTTTCGGCGTTCACAGTCGAGATAGTGGTAAGCCCATTTGCGGGTTTGATCGAGGAGGCACCGATGCAAAAGTGGAAAGTCACTTTCGTGGACGATCATGGTGAAATTGTCGATGAGGTGTTCGAGCGCGCGGAATGCCCCAGCGACGATGAGGCCGCTCGATTGATCAAGGCACGGCTCCTGCCCGTCGCCGCCGAACTGGATCTGAACGATCTGGAAGGGCGCACCGCCGATGCTGGCGTCAAAAGCCTGAAAACCCAGAACAGCATCGAAATCCGCAGCATCACCCCAATCTGAAAATCTTCCTTCATCCGAAGCAACCAGGCCTTGGCAGCAGCTCTATCTTGGGGCTACTCTGCAAGCGAGATCAGCGAACGGATCGCTAAGGTCTGGTCTTGTCAGCTACATGCTTGTTCCCGCGTGCAACCACGTTGCCGTCGTACTTTGGCCACAGGCCCGGGGCGGGAATACGGAAAGTCTATCCATCTATGCGAGGGGGACGATTCATGAGCACAGCCTATCAAGAAGACATCAGCAGCAATGTTCTGCGCCGCATGAAAGAAGGCGGTTTCGATTTTTCCCGATTCCATCCCATCGAGTTCTACGCGATTTTCCCGGACGAGGAGCGGGCGCGCAGGGCGGCAGGCAAATTTCGCGGTGAATCCATCAATGCCCAGGTCAGCGTGCGTGATGACGGTGCGTGGGCGCTGGAATTAAGCAAAGTGATGTACGCGACCTATGACGATATCGGCGACTTCGAGCAGGGATTCTCTGCCGTGGTTGAACCTCTGGGCGGCATTATCGAAGGCTGGGGTGTGAAACAGGAGGTGCGCAACCGCCACCGTTTGAACTGATCTCTGGTTTCATTTGTTGAACAACGGCTGACCTTCGGGTTGGCCGTTGTCATTTCCGGCGTAAGCAAAATGCTGTGGCAAAACCCTGAAACAAGAAACCGAGGCAAAAAAAAGCCACCGGAGAGGGTGGCTAAAAGGGAAGACCGATAAGGAGAGGAAACCGGTCAGGGTTACAGCGGGGCGGGCTGCCGAGGCAATCCCGATCAGTTGAGCTGGGCGCTTCGTGACGTGGTAGTCGGCGAAGTTTTGCAGCGAATGCGCGGATTATCCGCAGGCAGCGCCGGGCAGTGAAATCAACTCTGACTATGCTGGTGATAGGCGATGCAGTGCGTCGCAATGAAGCGGGGGCAATCCGGTCGGGGCATTTGCCGCACAGGAATGGTGCGGTGTCTGTAGCGTGAATATCCAACCGATTGAAATCAAAGCGTTTATGCCGATGGCACGGGCCTTGCGAAGGCCTGTAGGTCCGGGTGACAAGGAGTACGGCATGATCCGCACCTATTTTGATGAGATGTACGATGCCGGCGGCCAGGTTCGCCCGCATTATCGGGAGTTCGCCCGATGGCTGGCCGACACGCCTGACGAGCTGCTGGCTCAACGGCGACGCGAGGCCGATCTGCTGTTCCATCGCGCCGGCATTACTTTCACGCTCTATGGGGATGAGCAGGGCACCGAGCGCCTGATTCCCTTCGACACCATTCCGCGCAGCATTCCCGCCAGCGAGTGGCGGATCGTCGAGCGCGGCTGCATCCAGCGGGTCAAGGCGCTGAACATGTTTCTCGCCGACCTCTATCACGAGCAGCGCATCATCAAGGCCGGGATCATTCCTGCCGAACAGGTGCTGGCCAACGAGCAATATCAGTTGGCGATGCAAGGTCTGGATCTGCACCGCGATATCTATTCGCACATCTCCGGCGTCGATCTGGTGCGCGATGGCGACGGCACCTATTACGTGCTTGAAGACAACCTGCGCACACCGAGCGGCGTCAGCTACATGCTCGAAGACCGTAAGATGATGATGCGCCTGTTCCCGGAGCTGTTCGCCGCCCAGCGCATTGCGCCAATCGATCACTACCCGAACCTGCTGCTCGACACCCTGAAGAGCTCGAGCCCGATTGACGACCCGAGTGTGGTGGTGCTGACGCCGGGTCGCTTCAACAGTGCATTCTTCGAACACGCGTTTTTGGCGCGGGAAATGGGCGTGGAGCTGGTCGAGGGCGCGGATCTGTTCGTGCGTGATGACAAGGTCTTCATGCGCACCACCGACGGCCCGAAAGCGGTGGACGTGATCTACCGCCGGCTCGACGACGCTTTCCTCGATCCTCTGGCGTTCAACCCGGACTCAATGCTCGGCGTGCCGGGGCTGCTGTCGTCCTATCGCTCCGGCAACGTAGTACTGGCCAACGCCATCGGCACCGGTGTGGCGGACGACAAATCGGTGTATCCGTTTGTCACTGACATGATCCGTTTTTATCTCGACGAAGAACCGATCCTGAAGAACGTTCCGACCTGGCAGTGCCGCAATCCGTCTGAACTTTCCCATGTGCTGGCCAATCTTCCAGATCTGGTGGTCAAGGAAACCCAAGGCTCCGGCGGGTACGGAATGCTGGTGGGTCCGGCGTCGACGACGGCCGAAATCGACGCGTTCCGCGAGCGGATCAAGGCCAAGCCCCACGCGTATATCGCGCAACCGACGCTGTCGCTGTCGACTTGTCCGACCTTTGTCGAAAACGGCATTGCGCCGCGCCATATCGACTTGCGTCCGTTTGTGCTGTCCGGTCGCGAAACCCGCGTGGTGCCCGGCGGTTTGACCCGCGTCGCGCTGCGCGAAGGCTCTCTGGTGGTGAACTCCTCCCAGGGCGGCGGAACCAAGGACACTTGGGTGGTCGAGGATTGAAGGAAGCTTGCCATGTTAAGTAGAACTGCCTCGGATCTGTATTGGATGTCGCGTTACCTGGAGCGGGCGGAAAACCTCGCCCGGATGCTCGACATCAGTTATTCGCTGTCGCTGATGCCGCAGGACGGTCGCGGCGATGGTCTGCACGAACTGGCGATGCCGCTGCTGATCACCGGCACCCTTGATGATTATCTGGAGCGTCACGGCGCGTTGCATGCCGAACGCCTGCTGCACTTTTTTGCCCTTGATGCGGCTAATCCGGCGAGCATCTACAGTTGCCTCGGCGCGGCGCGGGCCAGCGCCCATGCTGTACGTGGACGCATCACCGCAGACATGTGGGAAAACATCAACGCGACGTGGCTGGAGATTCGCGGGATCGCCGAGCAGGGTCTGAGCCGTTACGGCATGAGCCGCTTTTGCGAATGGATCAAGGAACGCTCGCACCTGTTTCGTGGCGCGTCCTACGGCACGATCATGCGCAACGATGCGTTTCGCTTTATTCGTCTCGGCACGTTTATCGAGCGCGCCGACAACACCCTGCGGTTGCTCGATGCACGTTATGAAATGGCCGGCGATCAGGCTGAAGCGGTCAGTGACGGCACGGCACACGCTTATTACCAGTGGAGTGCCTTGCTGCGCGCCTTGTCGTCATTCGAGGCCTACACCGAAATCTACCGCGATGCGCCCGGCGCCCGTCACGTCGCCGAGTTGCTGCTGTTGCGTGCCGATGTCCCTCGTTCACTGCGCGCCTGCACCGAGGAGATCGATCAGATTCTCGCGCAGTTGCCCGGCGCCAATGGCCGACCGGCCCAGCGCCTCGCGGCAGAGATGGACGCGCGCCTGCGCTACACCGGCATCAACGAAATTCTCGAGGAAGGCCTGCACGCCTGGCTGACCGAATTCATCCCGCTGGTGCGCCAGTTGGGTAACGCCATTCACAGTTCCTACCTGGAGGCTGCATGAGACTTTCCATAAGCCACGAGACCACCTATCACTACGAAGATCAGGTGCGGGCGAGCATCCAGTACCTGCGGCTGACACCCCACGACAGCGAGCGTCAGCACGTGTTGAGCTGGCAACTCGACCTGCCACGCCCGGTGCGCGCGCAACTCGATCCGTTCGGCAACATCCTGCACGTGCTGACCATGGATGAACCGCACGAAGCGATCATCATTGGTGCTCGCGGTCAGGTTGATATCGATGAGCTGCGCGAGGCCGAGCATGAGAGTCAGTCGGCGCTGCCGTTCCTGCGCTTTACCCGATTGACCGAGGCCGACGAGGCATTGCGCGCGTTCGCCGAGAGATCCTGCAAGCAGCGGCGCGATCGCACCGCGCTGATCGATCTGATGCACGGTTTGAATCAGCACATGACCTACACTCCGGGTTCCACCGAAGTCGACACCAGCGCGGCGGAAGCCTTCGCCGGGCGTGCCGGGGTTTGTCAGGATCACGCTCACGCGTTCCTGGCTTGTGCACGTAGTCTCGGGATTCCGTCGCGTTATGTGTCGGGCTACTTGTACAGCGAAGATTGCGAGCATCTGGCCAGCCATGCCTGGGCGGAGGCCTGGCTGGATGACGCCTGGTACAGCTTTGACGTGACCAATGAACTGGCGCGGCCGGAGCGGCATCTGAAACTGGCGGTGGGTCTGGATTATCTGGATGCCTGCCCGGTGCGCGGCATGCGCCGGGGCGGTGGGTGTGAGCAGATGCATGCGAAAGTGTTCGTCTCACCAACCCCAGTCATCTCCGTACAACAACAGTAACGGGCTAACACAAAACCCTTGTAGGAGTGAGCCTGCTCGCGATAGCGGTCTGACAGTTGAATTATCAGTGTCTGACACTCCGCTATCGCGAGCAGGCTCACTCCTACAAGGAAATGTGCTCAGGGCTTAACCTTGCGCCCAGCCATGTGTTTCAAATATCCCACCAACATCTGCAAATCGCCATCCGGCAACACCTCCACCGAAAACCCCGGCATCTTCGCCTGCGGCCACTGACGCAAACTCTGCGGATCACGAATGTAACGCTTGAGGAAATCCGCGCCGAAATACTCGGTCGGGTTATACGGAATGTTCAAGTCCGGCCCGAACTGCGCATCCCCCGCACCGTTCAATCGGTGACACGCCAGACAATTCTTCTGAAACAGCGCAAACCCGCGATTCACCGGGTCATCCGCCTTCAACGCAGGATTGGGCAACAAGGCCGGGAAGCGCTCAGCCACCGGCGCCATGCGCTTGATGCTCGCGACTTCGAACGGCCATTGCTCCGGGCTGATATTACCGGCCTGCGGATCGGTCCAGACCAGATAGAACGGCCCGGCGCTGTGCTTGCCCTCTGACAGCGCTGGCCACGGCTGAGCCGGATCCTCAATGGCCAGCCAGGCCCGTGCGCCTTTTGCGTTGAGCAGCGGCGCTGCGGCCAGCTCGGCCGCGAACCCGTCCAGCGCCACCGCTTGCAGGTGATCTTGCGGTTTGATCCCGGTCAGCAGCGCGGCCACGGGCACGGCGCGATAGGTCATGTCCTTTTTGTAGGACACATCGTTTTTGATGGTGAGGGTTTGCACTTGAGGATGCTTGAGTAATTCCTCGGTCTGCCAGGTGCGGCTGTTTGCGCCCAGCTGCAGATCCAACTGTGCGGCAGACAAGGGCATGCTCAGCAGCATTGCCCCGAACACAATGAGCGCTTTCAAATGATCGCCGTCCATGTCGTGAGAGTGCGCAAAGGTTGGCACAGCCACGCTGGCCCGGGTAGCGGGCCAGTCACATTTTCAGTGGCGATGAACAGCACCTGCCGCTCGATTCAGCCGATGACCTTGGTCAGATTCGGCAAAATCAACAACAGCGTCGTGGCGAAAAGAATGAGCCCTGCTTGACGAACTTTCGGTTGTTTGAACATGGCTTGACCGCCTTTATTGTTATTTCCTGATGCTTGCCTGCATATCCATGACGGCAAGCGCTGCACTTCCTGTTGAAGAACGTCGGCCTCGGCAAAACCCGACGACCCTGACGTACATGTACTACCTTAGGGCCCGCGTCACGCTTGGCTTAGATCCATTTCGTATGGAGTGCTGGGAAACTGCGATTAAAAAGGCATGAGGCGTAATGCCAGCTTCTTTGCCGCCCGCTGGCTAGACAACTCGCCGACCTGAACCGGTTCACCCGCTGGCCAATGACCGTCCGTCTGAGCGGGTGCGTCAAGCGCATTGAGCGCTGTGGTCATTGAATCCGAGAGCGCTCGGGCGAAGAGTGGAGGCAAGAAACCACTCCACGCACAGGTTCGAGGACGTCATGACCCAAGCTTTGATATTCGATGCGTTACGCACGCCCCGTGGCAGAGGCAAGGCCGATGGCGCTCTGCACAGCGTTAAACCGGTGAATCTGCTGGCCGGTCTGCTGACCGCGCTGCAGGAACGTACCTCGCTGGACACCAGTCAGGTCGATGACGTGGTGATCGGCTGCGTCACGCCGATTGGCGATCAGGGCTCGGACGTCGCCAAAACCGCCGTGCAAGTGGCCGATTGGGACGTCAGCGTCGCGGGTGTGCAGATCAACCGTTTCTGCGCCTCGGGACTGGAAGCGGTCAACCTTGGCGCGATGAAAGTGCGTTCGGGCTTCGAAGACCTGGTGGTGGTCGGTGGCGTCGAGTCGATGTCGCGGGTGCCGATGGGCAGCGATGGCGGCGCCTGGGCGCTGGACCCGCAGACCAATCTGCACAGTCATTTCACCCCGCAAGGTGTTGGCGCGGACCTTATCGCCACGCTGGAAGGCTTCAGTCGACAGGACGTCGATGCCTACGCCTTGCACTCGCAACAGAAAGCCGCACGGGCGCGGGCTGACGGCTCGTTCAACAAGTCGCTGGTACCGGTGCAGGACCAGAACGGCATCATCCTGCTCGATCATGATGAGTTCATTCGTGCCGAGTCGACCCTTGAAGGCTTGGGCAAGCTCAAGCCGAGCTTCGAAATGATCGGGCAGATGGGTTTCGACGCGACGGCATTGCGGGTCTACAGCCATGTCGAGCGAATCAACCACGTGCACACGCCGGGCAACAGTTCCGGGATCGTCGATGGCGCGGCGCTGATGTTGATCGGCTCTGAAGCCAAAGGACGGGCGCTGGGCCTGCAACCGCGGGCGCGCATTGTCGCCACAGCGGTCACCAGTACCGACCCGACCATCATGCTCACCGGCCCTGCGCCGGCGACGCGCAAGGCACTGGCCAAAGCCGGGTTGCGCGTTGAAGACATCGACCTGTTCGAGGTCAACGAAGCGTTCGCTTCGGTGGTGCTGAAATTCATCAAGGACATGGCTGTCGATCCGGACAAGGTCAATGTCAACGGCGGCTCCATCGCCATGGGCCACCCGCTGGGCGCCACCGGTTGCGCGATCCTCGGGACTTTGCTCGATGAGCTGGAAGCCCGGCGCCTGCGCTATGGCCTGGCGACGCTGTGCGTCGGCGGCGGCATGGGCATTGCCACCATCATCGAACGCCTCTGAGCCCCGAATACAAGGAACCTTGTTATGAGCGAAGCCATTCGTTACGAAAAAGGCCAGGACGCTATCGTCGTGCTGACCATCGACATGCCGGGCCAAAGCGCCAACACCATGAACGCCGTGTACCGCGAGGCGATGGCCGAATGTGTCGCCCGTCTGGTGGATGAAAAAGACCACATTGCCGGGGTCATCATCACCTCGGCGAAGAAAACTTTCTTTGCCGGCGGCGACCTCAATGAGCTGATCAAGGTCGGCAAGCCTGAAGCCAAAGCTTTCTACGACATGGTGCTGACCCTCAAAGCGCAATTGCGTACTTTGGAAACCCTTGGCAAACCGGTGGTCGCGGCGATCAACGGCGCGGCGCTGGGCGGCGGTTGGGAAATCTGCCTCGCCTGTCATCATCGCGTGGTGCTGGACGATGCATCGGTGCAGCTCGGTCTGCCGGAAGTGACTCTCGGCCTGTTGCCGGGCGGCGGCGGGGTGGTGCGCATGGTGCGCATGCTGGGCATCGAGAAGGCGCTGCCGTATTTGCTCGAAGGCAAGAAAGTGCGTCCGCAACAGGCGTTGCAGGCGGGTTTGATTGATGAACTGGCGGCGAACCGCGATGAAATGCTGGCCAAGGCGCGCGCCTGGATCGTTGCCAACCCGACGGCAGTGCAGCGCTGGGATGTGAAGGGTTATCAGATTCCGGGCGGCACGCCGTCGAACCCGAAAGTCGCGCAGATGCTGGCGATTGCGCCGTCGATTCTGCGCAGCAAGACCCAAGGGACAATGCCGGCGCCGGAGAAAATCCTCTGCGCGGCAGTCGAGGGCGCTCAGGTCGATTTCGACACTGCACATCTGATCGAAACCCGTTACTTCACTGAACTCACCACCGGGCAGATTTCGAAAAACCTGATCGGCACGTTCTGGTTTCAGCTCAATGAGATCAATGCTGGCGGTTCGCGGCCGCAGGGCTTTGCGCCGTATGTCACGCGTAAGGTTGGCGTGCTTGGCGCAGGGATGATGGGCGCGGGGATTGCCTTTGTCAGTGCTTCGGCGGGTATTGAAGTGGTGCTCAAGGACGTCAATCTGGCGGCCGCCGAGAAGGGCAAAGCACATTCTGCAGCGTTACTGGACAAGAAAGTCGCTCGCGGTCAGATGGATGCTTCGAAGCGTGATGAGGTGTTGGCGCGCATCACCCCATCCGAAAGTGATGCGGACCTCGCGGGTTGCGATCTGATCATCGAAGCGGTGTTTGAAGATCGCGATCTCAAGGCCAAGGTTTCCTCTGCCGCCCAGCAAATTGTCGGCGCCGAAGCTGTCATCGCCTCGAATACATCGACGCTGCCGATCACCGGCCTGGCAAAGGCTGTGCCTGATCCTGGAAAATTCATCGGTCTGCACTTCTTCAGCCCGGTGGAAAAAATGCCGCTGGTGGAAATCATCAAAGGCGCGCAGACCAGCGACGAAACCCTGGCTCGAGGTTTCGATTTCGTCCTGCAAATCAAGAAGACCCCGATTGTGGTCAACGACAGTCGCGGCTTCTTTACCTCGCGGGTATTCGGCACGTTCACCAATGAAGGCATTGCCATGCTTGGTGAAGGCGTGAGCGCGCCAATGATCGAGACCGAAGCGCGCAAGGCCGGGATGCCGGTCGGACCTCTGGCGATCTCCGACGAAGTTTCCCTCAGCCTGATGAGCCATATCCGTCAGCAAACTGCCAAGGACCTACAAGCAGAAGGGAAATCGCTGATTGAGCACCCGGCCTTCGCCGTGATTGACTTGCTGCTGAATGAATACAAGCGCCCGGGCAAAGCGGCGGGTGGCGGTTTTTACGATTACCCAGCGGGTGCACAGAAACATTTGTGGCCAGAACTGAAGGAGCGTTTCGAGAAGGTCGACGGGCAGATTTCGCCCAAGGATGTGCGTGATCGGCTGCTATTTGTACAAGCCATCGAAACCGTGCGCTGTGTTGAGGAAGGTGTGCTGACTTCGACGGCGGACGCCAATGTCGGTTCGATCTTTGGTATCGGTTTTGCCGCGTGGACGGGCGGTGCGTTGCAGTTCATCAACCAGTATGGCGTGAAAGATTTCGTCGCTCGCGCGCAGTATCTGGCTGAGCAATATGGCGAGCGTTTTGCGCCGCCTGCGTTGCTGTTGGATAAATCAGCGAAAGGTGAAATGTTCTAAGGGCAGCGAGCATTCCGGGGCTTGCCTTGCCAGGGTGTTTCAAGGCAGGCTCTGGGGTGTTCATTATTCCCATCACGTGTCAGGTATTTTTTATGTCGCTACGCATCTGCATTCTGGAAACCGACATCCTGCGTCCGGAACTGGTCGATCAATATCAGGGTTACGGGCAGATGTTTCAGCGCCTGTTCTCGCAGCAACCGATTGCCGCCGAGTTCACCGTCTACAACGTGATGCAGGGCGAATACCCGAGCGACGACCTGAGCTTCGACGCGTACCTGGTCACCGGCAGCAAGGCTGACTCGTTCGGTACTGATCCGTGGATCCAGACCCTCAAGGAATATCTGCTGACACGTTACGAGCGTGGCGACAAACTGCTCGGCGTGTGCTTCGGCCATCAACTGCTGGCGCTGTTGCTCGGTGGCAAGAGCGAGCGTGCGACGCAAGGTTGGGGTGTAGGCACCCATAACTACAAACTGGCGGCGAAGGCGCCTTGGATGAGCCCGGTGCGTGAGGAACTGACGCTGCTGATCAGCCATCAGGATCAGGTCACAGCGCTGCCGGAAAACGCGACGGTTATTGCTTCCAGCGATTTCTGCCCGTTCGCGGCGTATCACATCAATGATCAGGTGCTGTGCTTCCAGGGGCACCCGGAGTTCATCCACGATTATTCGCGGGCATTGCTCGATTTGCGCCAGGAGGCGCTCGGTTCGCAGATATACAGCAAAGGCGTGGCGAGTCTGGAGCAAGAGCACCATGGTGCGACGGTTGCGGAGTGGATGATGCGTTTTGTGGCGCATAAGCCAGAAACTGTCTAAGGCCAAAAGCTTCGCGAGCAGGCTCGCTCCCGCATTAGATTTTCGGTGCGCCACCGATCAATGTGGGAGCGAGCCTGCTCGCGAATGTTCCAGACAACTCGGTCTGCTCTACAGCCACCCGGATTTCTTGAAACTCGCCCACAAACTCACACACCCCACCGCAATAAACCCCAGCACGCCGAAATAGCCGTAGTGCCAACTCAACTCCGGCATGTTCTGGAAGTTCATCCCGTAAATCCCCGCCACCGCCGTCGGAAACGCCAGAATCGCCGCCCAGGCAGCAAATTTGCGCTGCACCACGCTTTGCCGTGAGGCCTCGAGCAATACCCCAATCTCAATGGTCTGGCTGGCAATGTCGGCGAGCGTGCTCAGGTCTTCCATCTGCCGCGTGACGTGGATCTGCACATCGCGGAAGTACGGGCGCATGTTCTTGTCGATGAACGGGAAACTCAGCTTCTGCAGTTCCTCGCCAATCTCCACCATCGGCGCCGCGTACCGGCGCAGGCGTACAACGTCACGGCGCAAGCCATGCAGCCTCTGAATGTCACGCTCATTCAGTGCGCTACACAGCACGTTGCGCTCCAGTTCATCGATTTCGGCATGGATCGCTTCACCGACTGGCTGATAGTTCTCGATGACGAAATCGAGCAGCGCATAGAGTACGAAATCTTCCCCATGCTCCAGCAACAGTGGACGCGCCTCACAACGTTGGCGGACATGGGCGTAGGACGCCGAGTGGCCGTTACGCGCGGTGATGATGTAGCCCTTGCCGGCAAAGATGTGCGTCTCGATAAATTGCAGAACGCCGTTTTCGCGTATAGGCGAGTAGGTGACGATAAACAAAGCGTCGCCAAAGGTTTCCAGCTTCGGTCGACTGTGTTTTTCCAGAGCATCTTCGATGGCCAGTTCGTGCAGGTTGAACTGACGTTGCAGATTGGACAGTTCTTGAGCGTCCGGCTCTTCCAGACCGATCCAGACAAAATGTCCGGTTTTCGCGGCCCAGGCGGCGCCTTCGTCGAGGCTAATATTGGTGACTTTCTTGCCTGCGCTGTACACCGCAGCAGCAACAACTCGACCCATGGTGGTGATTCACTTCTTCTTGGCAGGTGGCAGGGAATGCAAGGCTTCAGCTTAGCCGTGTCGCTGCTTGAGAGTCAGTGAAATCTGTACAGTTCACCGGGCAAAAGAAAACCCGCACAGGGCGGGTTTGCTTTTCACGCGGCTTGTAGCTGTCGATCCATCGAATCGATGCACTCGCGCATCTGTTCGCGGCACTGATTGATGAGCATGGGCATGTCATCCATGGTCAATCCGGCTGTGGGAATTGCCGGCAGCGAGCGTATGAGGACTTTCCCGCTGCGCCAGCGATTCAGACGCATGTGCTTGATGTAACTGCTCACGCAAACCGGAACGATCGGTACACCAGCGGCAATTGCCATCTGGAACGCGCCTTTCTTGAAGGGCAGCAATTCTTCGCCGAGGTTGCGCGTGCCTTCCGGGAACACCCAGATCGAGGTGTCTTCGTTCTGCAAGGTATTGGTGGTGGTCAGCATCGACTGGCGCGCTTTGTGCGCATTCCCGCGATCGATCAGTACATTGCCAGCCAGCCAGAACAGTTGCCCGAACAGCGGCACCCACTTCAGGCTCTTCTTGCCGATACACACAGTACGACGGGGCACGACGTTGCCGAACACGAACAGATCGTAGTTGGACTGATGGTTGGCGATGATCACGCAGCTGTCAGGCTTGTTCATCAAGCCACTGACGTCTGTTTTCACCCGCAGGCGCAAAATGCACATGGCTGGCAATGCGTAGAGGCGGGCGCACAGACGGCTGTTGTCCGGATTGAACGGACGGCAGATCCCGAGGATCACCCCGAGCACACCCGCCAGAATAAAGTGCAGGCCCATCAATAACATACGAAACACGAACAGCATTTTCAGGCCCCACCGGGACAAAAGGTGGCGCAGTGTACGGATGTGCACTGTTTTCGGCAATTGCCGCTATAGAGTGCGGAGATAGCCGATGTTTAAGCGCATGTTTCAGACTTGCTTGTCAGACCCGTCCTAGAGCAGCCACGGCGTCTTCAACCGAGCGTGCAAGAAAAAGCCCGACACGATGGTCGGGCTTTTCTTTATTGCATGTGTCTGGGGTTAACCGAGATGTTCCTGATCCTGGATGATCGCGTTATCCAGGGTTTCCAGCAGCGTCTTGCGTACTTTCAACTTGGTGTTTTTGTGCGCGAGCATGTTGATCTTCTTCAGCTGACGCGCAGCGGCGAGGGCGGCACCTTGCAACTCCTCGGCGGAAACCACTTTGTCGAGGAAACCGGCATCCACGGCGCTTTGCGGATCGAACATCTCGCCGTTGATCACTGAGCGGTGGAACGCCGAACGACGCAGACGATCACGCGCCAGCTCGATACCAGCGTGGTGCATGGTCATGCCGATCTGCACTTCGTTCAGGCCGATGCTGAACGGACCGTCGACGCCGATACGGTAGTCGGCAGATAACAGAATGAAAGCGCCTTTTGCCACAGCATGACCCGGGCAAGCGACGATGACCGGGAACGGGTGAGAGAGCAGGCGACGCGCCAACGTCGAACCGGCAGTCACAAGCGCCACGGCTTCTTTAGGGCCGGCGGTCATCACTTTCAGATCGTAGCCGCCGGACAGAATCCCTGGCTGACCGGTAATGATCACGATGGCACGATCAGTCACTGCCTGATCCAGCGCCGCGTTGAATGCCGCAATCACGTCCGGAGAAATGGCATTGACCTTGCCATTGCTCAAGGTCAGGGTCGCGATACCGTCTTCGAGGTGGTAGGAAATCAACTCACTCATGACGCTATTCCTTGTAAGAAAGATGGGCAGACGTTACCCACCGCCGCAGGCCAGGTAAAGCGCCGTGACTGACCCGCCAGTCACCGTTTCCCGGCGTAGCCAGCACGGCGAGGCATTCTGCTTCTATATAGAAGGGTCACCTCCACCGAAGATTGGCCGGTTTGCCATGGCCTGACGGTCGGCGAAACGGCTTTTTCTCTTAACCGCATGAAAATTCTGAAAAAAAGTTTGCCATCGCAAAAGCTTTCGACTACATTAGCGCGCCTCGACAGACAGAACATGTTTGAAGAGATACGGTGAAGTGTCCGAGTGGCTTAAGGAGCACGCCTGGAAAGTGTGTATACAGGAAACTGTATCGAGAGTTCGAATCTCTCCTTCACCGCCACATTAAGTACACAAAACCCCTGACTTCGAGAGAAGTCAGGGGTTTTGTGCATTCTGGCGTCCGGATTTTATTGGCGGCGAGTTGAGTTCAGCGTTGAGCGATTACAATCGCCGACTTATCTATCAGTAAAGGAACGCCATTCCATGATCATTTCCACCACTCACGCCATTGAAGGCCGGCAGATCACGGCCTATCTGGACATCGTCAGTGCCGAGTCGGTGCAGGGCGTGAATGTGATCCGTGACATGTTTGCCGGTATGCGCGACTTTTTCGGCGGGCGTTCGCAGACCCTGGAGCGGGCTTTGAAGGAGGCGCGTATTCAGGCGACCGAAGAAATACGGGAGCGTGCGCGTGCTCTGCAGGCTGATGCGGTGGTCGGGGTGGATTTCGAGATCAGCATGCCCGGCGGCAAGGGCGGGATGGTTGTGGTGTTTGCGACGGGAACGGCGGTGAAGTTGCGCTGAGTTTGCTTGACGGTGTGTGAGCCCGTTCAGAGATTGAACGGGCTCAATCTTTCTGTGTAATCAGCCTTGTGGCTTGAGGATCACAGCGCCTCTCGCGTCATAGGTGAGCGGCGTGTCGATGGCGACAAGCGGAGGTGTGTCGGAAGGTTGGTTCGGTTGCACTGGCTGGCTCGGATGGTAAATGACGCCAGGCTGCAGAACCGGCGTATCGGGGCCCGGATATTTGATGGTGATTTCACCGGAAGCGATCTTGTCCTTGAGTTTTTCCGCCCCGGCTTTGCCGGCTGCGATTTGTTCGTCCGTGAGCTTTACGACAGGTAGATTCGGGAATCCGTTGATTTGCATGTTCTCTCCTTGAGATTCATTTGTATGAAAAAGGGCAACGGCCTACCTCCGGAATTCTTTAGCGGTGCAGGACCAATGGCAATTCTTCGCGTTGAGTTTTTGTAGGCCATTCGTCGGGCATCAGGAGATCTGAATAACAAGTCCAGGAATGACCAGCTAGTCTCAAAAGCGTTGGAGGTCGATATTTTTTCAGGCGAATGGGTTTTTGCCGGTGTCGACCGGTGGCGAAGGGGCGATGGTATGACTGATCCGTATATCGAAGACGATGGCGCTGAATTTTCCTTCAATAACTGTGTACGGTGCGGTCAGACCGAGTACCAGTCAGGCTTTGGCGAGGACCGGGTACAGACCGGCAAGATCAAATCCACAGCACCGAAAGGGCCGAAGGCAAAATTTCTGCCCAAAGTCAGCGCGCGATCCAGAAAATAATCTGTCACTGGCATAACCCCGTCATTGAACGGGGTTTTTTATGGCTGATTGAGTGAGGACATGTCCTACGCAGTTTGGTGGCGAATGCAGTGGGCTTTCACAAACTTTTCACGTCTACCCCGGTAGGGTGAAGCCATCCGTTAGAAAGCAAGTCTCCAGCCCGTCTCCCCAGCGGGCTTTTTTTTGCCTGTCATAAAACCTTTTCCGGAATCGCTGTCCAATCGGCGCCAAGTGCGCGAAGCCACTGATTTCGGCTGGACTTTTTCGCGGCGACGGCATTAAATCCCGGCCCTTTTTGTCATCCCAATTTTTGAGGTTTTCGTCATGCGTTTAACACTGCCTGCTCTGGTTCTGGGGCTTCTGGTTGCTCAAGGTGCAATGGCTGCCGGCGATGGCACCGCGGCGCTGGGCGGTGGTCTGGGTGGCGCGCTGGGTAATGTGGTCGGCCAGAAAATGGGCGGCAGCACTGGCGCGGCAATTGGCGCAGGCGTTGCTGGCGCGGCAGGTAGCGCAATGGCGGCGCGTAAGGGTAGCCGGACGAAAGCGGCGATTGGCGGTGGTGTTGGTGCAGCTGGCGGTTCGGTGATCGGCAACAGCCTGGGCGGCAGAACCGGCGCCACGATTGGTGCAGGCCTGGGCGGCGCAGCTGGTGGCGCGGTGGGCAGCAACTTGTCCAAAGGTCACAAGCGTCACTGAGACTGATCGTTTGTCCGAAAAAGCCCGGCTTGATGTCGGGCTTTTTCATGGCTGAACGTTTTTCCCGTTTGCGTCTCCAATCTCACATAGGCCCATGTCTGGGCGGACTGTCCCGCTTCGGGAACTGTGAGGTTCATATGCGATTGTCATTATCTGCACTGTTTTTCGGGTTGCTGGTCGCTCAGGGGGCTATGGCCGCCGGTGATGGCACCGCCGCTGTGGGTGGCGGCTTGGGCGGCGCGCTCGGCAATGTGGTCGGTGGACAACTCGGTGGCAGTACTGGCGCGGCGGTAGGTGCGGGTGTTGGCGGCGCGGCCGGCAGTGCCGTCGGGGCGAATAAACGCAATCGAACCGAAGCGGCCATTGGCGGTGGTCTCGGCGCGGCGGGTGGCTCGGTCGTCGGCAACAGCCTCGGCGGCTCTACGGGTTCGACCATTGGCGCAGGGTTGGGCGGCGCGGCGGGTGGTGCGGTCGGTAATAACCTCGGTGACGATGGTGGCTCTCATTCGGGTGGTGGTCACAAACACAAGAACAAACATAAAAACCGCCATCATTGATGGTGGGTTAAACGGAAACCCGGCATTTTGCCGGGTTTTTTGCATTTGCTCGTCGGACTCTGGAACGATTGGCTGTAGGGCTTTTCGAAAGTCATACACTCCACCAGATGACGAGGTTTGCCATGACTCCCGAAACTGAAGGCAAGGAAGAGAAAGGTTCGAGTGGACTTCCATTTATCAATGACCCGGGGAATGAGGACCCGGGGTCGTTGATGGATGATGCGACGGTGCCGCTGAATGATTCGGATGAGGCGGATATGGAGTATGAAGAGGATGAGGATGAGCAGTCATCGGATGTTTGAGAAGAACTGAGCGTCTGAATCCGGATTTTAAGGGCCTGAGTTCAAGAGGTCCTACAAATTTGTTAGCGACTAAAAACGGCTGCCCGCCAGTCATTGAACTGGTGAGCGAGTCAAGGTATAGGCGTTTTTTTGTAGTGCTAACAATGTGAGATCTCGGATTTAGAGAATTTCAAATTGTGTAGAATCATGCTGAGCAATTGGATGTCGAACTGCTCTCTGTATCTATATAAAATTTTTATGACGCCTCACGGTAACAGAGCACTCGTCGCTCAATAAATTTTAGAAAGGTAAGTCTGTTAAATATACGCTAGGATCTCTCAGTCTTAATGATGATGTGGTGAATGTTACATTCGAAGTGCTTGATGTAGCTGAAATCAAATATCTGTCCTCAATGGTTTGTATGGATAGACTTAGGTTTTTTTGAGTTGGAATGTTGGATGTCGTAAAATCTCTAATTTCACCGCATGTTATTCCGATTCGGCAAGCATTGTATCCTATGGATTCCCATTTTTTCGGAGGAGTGTCCGGCGTTTCTCTAATATCAAATGCCAATGTCAATGTTGAAAGATTGTTGTCCATGTTTAAAGCAAATAACTTGATCTCCCCAATAGATATATTCCTGCTGAATACCATATTGAAGAATTTGCTGCCTTCTATCTCATTCCAGTATTTCATTATCTTCCCTTGAATGGATAATGATCGTTCGTGTTTTTTACTTTGCCATTGCGTGTGTCATCCGCGGGTCGTATGTTTATGTGAGGTCCTTGATCTCCTCGATTATTTATATCTCCATATTTATGTCCCGCTGAGTGGTCTTGGAGTGTCAATATAAAACCATCCTCTCGGGTGAATCTATATTCTCTGGTTATAATCGGCTTTCCGCTGCTGT
The DNA here is from genome assembly GCF_004011755.1 of Pseudomonas sp. RU47. Classification (GTDB taxonomy): domain Bacteria; phylum Pseudomonadota; class Gammaproteobacteria; order Pseudomonadales; family Pseudomonadaceae; genus Aquipseudomonas. Next base: position 2,044,136 of record NZ_CP022411.1, read on the forward strand.
CTAGAATGTTATTTCCTTTTCTATCCGTCATGTTGGCATAGGTGAACTGCTTCTGCCTGCCACTTACCTCATCAATTTGAATGTCAGGCTGTTGCCCTTTCGGTATTCCGGCATCAACTTTTGCCTGCCTGAATGCACCGCGCCTGGAAACCTGTGGAAGCTCAACTTCATCAGGTTTTGGACAATCGATCGATTTTCGACCTTTGGGTGGACAATTGGAGTTCAACCCCAGCGGATCCACCCACCCCGTCGGATTCGGCACGTACTGGTACTGATTCAACCCACCGGCCAACTTGATCGGATCCGGCGTCAGATACCGCCCCAGCCTCGGGTCGTAATACCGGTGCCGGTTGTAATGCAGGCCGCTTTCGCCGTCGAAGTACTGCCCCTGAAAGCGCAGCGGCTGGTTCAGGTAGTCTTCGCCGGCCAGGGTCAGTGCGGCGACTTTGCCGTAGGCGTCGTATTGCGCGGACCAGACGATGTCGCCGCTGTAGTCGGTGAGTTCCTGCGGGGTGCCGAGGTGGTCGAGTTGGTAGTAGAACGGGCAGGCTTTTTTCGGGCCTTTGCCGTCGAGCAGCGCGAGGGGGCGGAAGGTGCCGGGTTCGTAGACGTAGCTGCGGTATTCGTGTTCGCTGCTTTCGGCGACGAGGTGGTCGCCTTGCCAGAAGAATTCGGTGGTGGCGTCGCCGACGGTTTTGCGGATGCGTCGGCCGAAAGCATCGTAGGCGTAAGTCGCGGTCTGGCCGTCGGGGCGGGTCAGGCCGATCAGGCGGTGCTGGCAGTCGTAGCGGTATTCGGTGACGAGTGTCTGGGCGCGGCCGCGGCGTTCGCGGATCAGGTTGCCGAAGGCGTCGTAATCGTAGTGGCGGTCGCCTTGCAGCAGCAGGCGGTTGCCTTTGATCTGACTCGGGCCGGGGCGGTCCTGCATCAGCAGGTTGCCGGCCGGGTCGTGGGCGAAGCTTTCCGGCAGTTCGTCGCGTGAGTGGCGTACGCGGATCAGCCGGTCGAGGGCGTCGTAACCGTAGGTGCGCTGGCCGTGGCGGCTGTCAGCAATGTGCGCGAGATTGCCGTTGTTGTAGGCATAATCGCGGCGGTACAACGCATCGCGCTGATGGCCTACGGCGTGGGCGAGTAATCGTCCCTGATCGTCGTAGGTATATTCGCTGAGCAGCAGGCCCTGCTGGCGTTGCCGTTCGCGTCCGGACTGATAGACGTGACGGCTCAACTCGGCCCCATTGAGGTCGATGCCGGTCAGCGCGCCACCCTTGGCGTGGCGGTAGTCGAGCACGCTGTTGTCCGGCAGACGCATGCGCTTGAGCTGGCCGCAGGCGTCGTAGCGGTAGCGCAGAGTGCCCCAGCCCTGATGCTCGGTGATCAGCCGGTCCTGGCGGTCGTACTCGAAGGCCAGCGGGTGTTGCTGGCCGTCATCAACACCGATCAGTCGGCCGAGACGGTCGTATTGATAAACAACCTTGAGGCCGTCGGGCAGGGTTTTGACCAGAAGACGTCCGGCCGCATCGCGCTCATAAGCGGTGAGCAGACAAGAGCCGTCATCACCGAACTCGGTCTTCTCCAGCAGATGGCCGTTGAGGTCATAGGCGTACGCCGTGCGCCGGCCGTCAAAACCGCTTTCCTGACGAATCAGCCCGGTCGGTGTGTAATCCAGCCGGTACTTTTCCCCCGATTCGTTTTCAATCTCGGTGAGCAGCAGTTGCGCATGGTCGTAGCGGTACTGCACCCGTGTGCCATCGGGGTTGATCCGCCGCGAGACCAGGTGCAGGTCATCGTCGTATTCGTAGCGGGTGATGTGCCCGAGCTCATCGCGCTCGGCAGTGACCTGACCGTAGGCGCCGTAGCTGTAGGCGCGGGTCGCACCGTCAGGAAATGTCGTCTGAATCAGTCGGCCAACGGCGTCCCAATGCTGACGGGTGACCGCACCGTGTTCGTCCGCAGTCGTGGTCCGCCGCCCCAGTGCATCGTAGGAAAAGCGCCGCACGCCGCCGTCGGGCAAAGTCTCTTCAATGAGTTGGCCGAGGTTATTCCAGACCAGGCGATGCCGACTGCTGTCCGGATAACGGATCGACAGCAACTGTCCCCGGGTGTCGTAGTAGTAATGGGTGACCTGGCCGTCGGGGTCGACTGCTTCGGTGACATCACCCTCGGCATTGCGCCGGTAGATCCACACCGCGTCACCGCGAGAGCGTTTATGCAGGAAACCGTTGCGATACTCGTAGGACGTGGGCGCCTCGTCCGGCGGAATCAGCGCCACCAGCCGTCCGACCTCGTCGTAGCGGTATTCGGTGACGGCGCCCAAGGCATCCTGCTCGGCAATCAAACGCCCCGAGGAGTCATAAGCCTTGAGCTGTTCGCCACCGTCCGCCGAGACTTTACGCACCAGCCGCGCACGCTCGTCGTGAACGTACGTCTCTTCAGTGCCATCGACGTAATGCACCGCGACACTGCCGTCGTCGTTCCAGACGTAGCGCGTGTCCATCTGCGAAAACGAGGCCCAATGCCTGACACAGCGAGAAGCCTTGCCCGAGCGCTCCCACTCCCAGAAAAAACTCGCGCCGCCGGCCAGTTGCCGCTGCAGGATCACGTGAGCGTCGTCGTAGTCGTAACGCTCGCTTTCACCGACGGCATTGCTGGCTTCGATCAGGTGCTGATAGGCGTCGTAGCGGTAACTGACCAGCGCTTGCTCGGTACTCCAGGCACCGTCGCGAAACACTTGGTAATCAACACCGAGCAACTGCGCGCGGTCATACCGCAACAGCAGCGAGCGCCCGGCGCCGTTGTCCAGGCGCTGCACCCGGTCAGATCGATCGCGCTGCACTGTCAGACGATTGCCATAGGCATCGCTGATCGCTGTCAGCCGTCCTGCACGAAAGTGATAAAACCGCGCCGCGTCCCCGGCCAGTGCGAGGATCAGCTCTTCCGGTTCATCGCCCAGGAAAATCGCCGCCCGCGACAGGCTGTTGTGAATCGCCGGGCGCGAAACGCCAGGAAGCGGAAACCGTGTTCGACGGTTTTCATGGTCGACCCAGACAACAAAGTCACCCTCAAACGCGAGCCGATGCGCCAGCGAGTGACTCCAGCCAAACCCCAGCCCGACATCGATCTCGGCGGCGCTAGAGCGATACAACCGCGTGAACTCAAACGGCAACACGCCATCGAGCACGGCATCGCTCAGGGTCAGCAGTTCCTCACCGGTGACCATCGATACCGGGCAGCCATTGGTGCAGGTGAAGGGCACGCAATCGGCGCTGTCGCCGTTGGGGTTTTTCGCCTGATCCGGCGAGTCGTCGTGAGGCTCATGCCGTTCCAACCGGCTCGAAGCGCCAGACTTGTCCCGCACAACAGGCGCCGGATTCGGCACCGTCAACACCAGCGAGTCGGCCTGACGAATGTTCAGCGGTATCGCCGGTGTCGGTTTCAACTCAACGTCACGCACATTGAGCATCAGCGGCTTCAAAACGCTGGCATGCCGCGTCAAATCCGCCGAGGACGTCAGTTCGGCCAAGCGCAACGCAGAGGCCGCCAACCACTCCCGAGCGCGCGGCGACTTGATCTTCGCCAGCACTTTGCTGCTCAGGCGCACCGGCACGCCGACACCACCCGACAACCCCATCAACAGAAAGCTGATCAGCAGTTCGACCCGCACCTCGGCCACCACTTCAGCCAGATACTGCGGCGGTAGCATCTTCAGCCAACTGGTAAACGCGGCCAGATGAATAAACAGAAGAGGTTCGTCACTGAGGATCAACAAGCCGTTGGCAATGGCGTCGCTGGAGGCATTCAATAACGCCTCAAGCTCGGCCTCGCTGAGGTATTCCAGCAATTTTTCACTGTTGGCCTGCAGATCGGCGAGCAGGGCGAATACCTGTTTGATGTCATCCCAAACACCATTCAGTGCTTTCTCGAATCCACGCCAGTCGGCCTGTTGCAGCTGACCGTAACGCTGAAGAAATCCGGCGCTGGAAAACTCCGTCCACTGGGGTTGAAACCCTGTCCACTCATCGCGCAGCCAGCCTTCCAGGCCTGCAATGACACCTTCATAAGAGGCATACAGAGCACGCACATGGTCGGTGGACACATCGGGAAAGAAGGTGATGCGATAACGCTGGCCCCGATCGCAGTCGGTCACTTGCAGAATGCCGCTGGGGCCGATGGTGTAATGCAGCGCTTCGCCGAAAGTCAGCACGCCGCCGACATCGGCAAGCACCGGTTCGAGCGTCACCGGGGTGTTGCCAATCGGCACGAACCGCGCGGCCTCGAACATGTGCACCAGCGTCAACGTCCCGCTGGCCGAGCACATGACCATCGATGAACTGAGCGGTTGTTGCGACTTGATCGGCGCGCTGAGGCGCACGTCGTTGCCGACAGTGAACACCTGCTCGATATCCAGCGCGGCGCCTGTCCAGAACTGCTCGGCCCAGGCGTCGTAGTGGTTCAGGCACAGGCGGAATTCGCGGATCAGATGTTCGAAGTCCGGCTCATCGGGATTCAAAGCAGCAACAACGAGCAGGCCGATGCTGTTGTTCAGGGCCAGCAGCCGATCGGTTGGAAGCATTCGCAGTCTCTCGCGCACATCAAAAAGGTGCGGGGACTTTGCGGGGGATCAAACAGGAAAGAAGTCGGGCGAGTAGGTGATGTCTGTAGGATGTTTCGCTAAATGTCTGCGAGTAGTTCATCGCCCAACAAACATTGCCCGTTGCTCAATGTCTGTCGCGCTCGTTATGCTGCTGAACCCTTTAATCAGATCCGAGCAGCGGCATCACCTGCCGCCTGGGATGTCTTTGTTAACGGATCCGATGATGAATGCACCGCTGAAGGCGTTCGGCCCGATCAAGGCCGTGATTTTCGATATGGACGGTTTGCTGCTGGACACCGAGGGCATTTATACCGAGGTTACCTCGCTGATTGCCCAGCGTTACGGGCGCACCTTCGACTGGAGCGTCAAGCAGAACATCATTGGTCGCGGGGCCAACGATCTGGCCAATTACGTGGTGCAGGCGCTGGATCTGCCGATCACCGCCGAAGAGTTTCTGGTCATCCGTGAACCGCTGATGCGTGAGCGTTTCCCCACCGCGCAGGCGATGCCCGGTGCCGAGGAGCTGATTCGCCATCTCAAGGCGCACAACATCCCGATTGCCGTGGGTACCAGCTCGTCGCGTCAATCGTTCGGGCAGAAAACCACGCTGCACCGCGACTGGTTTGCGTTGTTCGACTTCATCGTCACTGCAGACGATCCGGAAGTCGGCGCGGCCAAACCGGCACCGGATATTTTCCTCACCGCCGCTCGCCGTCTGGGCGTGGCACCTGAGGATTGCCTGGTGTTCGAGGATTCGCCGTTTGGCGTGACCGCTGCGAAAGCCGCGGGCATGACAGCGATCGCCATCCCCGATGCCGCCATGGCCGATGAAAAATACGCACACGCTGACGGGATTCTTCGTACTCTGAAAGCGTTCACGCCCAGTGCCTGTGGTTTGCCGGCGCTGGAATGGGCGTAAACATCTGACACAACAAAACGCCGCCCCTCTGTGAAAAGAGGGGCGGCGTTTTTCGTTCAGGCGACTCGGAAAATCAGGCGCCGAAACCACCGTCGATGGTCAGGCTGGCACCGGTGATGTAGCCGGCTTCCGGACCTGCCAGATAAGCGACGAAGCTGGCGATTTCTTCGGCTTTACCGTAACGACCCACCGCCATCAGCGGAATCAGACTCTCGGCGAAATCACCATGCGCCGGGTTCATGTCGGTGTCGACCGGGCCGGGCTGCACGTTGTTGACGGTGATGCCGCGTGGGCCGAGGTCGCGGGCCAGGCCTTTGGTCAAACCGACCAGCGCCGATTTGCTCATTGCATACACACCGCCGCCGGCGAAGGGCATGCGGTCAGCGTTGGTGCTGCCGATGTTGATGATGCGCGCGCCTTCGCCCATGTGTTTGGCGGCTTCCTGCGAGGCGATGAAGACGCTGCGAATGTTGATCGCTACGGTCTGGTCGAAGTCTTCAAGTTTGAAGTCTTCCAGTGGTGCGACGGCCAGCACGCCAGCGTTGTTGACCAGAATGTCGAGGCGGCCAAAAGCTTCGACGGTGGCGCTGACGGCGTGGCGGATGGCAGCGGCATCGGCGCTGTCGGCCTTGATCGCCAAGGCTTTGCCACCGTTTGCGGTGATGCTGTTCTGCAGCTCTTCGGCTTTTGCGCTGGAGCTGACGTAAGTGAAGGCTACAGCGGCGCCTTCAGCGGCCAGACGTTTGACGATGGCTGCGCCGATACCACGGGAACCGCCTTGAATCAGAGCGACTTTGCCGCTGAGGTGTTGAGTGGTCATGTTCGATCTCCAGAGTGTTCAAGGCGGGAATGCCTTGGTGTTGGTGGCGAGTATCGGCGTGGTATCGACAACTGTGTAGACCATGATTGCTATAGTCTGTGTAAACCAGAAGTTTATAGTGACGATCATGGAAACCTTCAGCAGCATTGAATGCTTCGTGCGCAGCGCCGAAGTCGGCAGCTTTGCCGAGGCCGCGCGACGCTTGAGTCTGACCCCGGCGGCAGTCGGCAAGAGTGTGGCCAAACTCGAGGTGCGGCTCGGTGTGCGGCTGTTCCAGCGTAGTACACGCAGCCTGACACTGACCGAGGCCGGGCAACTGTTTCTGGATCAAGTCAGCGGAAGTCTTACGACGATTCAAAATGCCGTGGCAAATCTCTCTAGCGTCGAAGGGCGTCCGGCGGGAACGCTGAAAGTCAGCATGGGCGCAGCATTTGGCTGTCTGCATATCGTGCCGATGCTCGGTGAGTTTCTACGACGATATCCGGCGATCAATCCGGACTGGCACTTCGATAATCGACAGGTCGATCTGATCGCCCAGGGCTTTGATGCGGCCATCGGTGGCGGTTTCGAACTGCCGCAAGGCGTGATCGCACGCAAGTTGAGCCCGGCGCATCGGATATTGGTCGCGTCCACCGACTATTTACAGGCCAATCCCGAGATCATCGAACCGGACGACCTCAGCCATCACGACGGCATTCTGATCCGCTCGCCGCAAACCGGACGCGTGCGTTCCTGGCAATTGACCGGACGCAATCCACAGAATTGTCGGCCGTTGATGCTCAAGGCGCGAATGACCATGAGTGATTCCGAGGCCGCTTGCAGGACTGCAGCACAAGGCTTGGGAATCGCGCTGGTGAGTATGCCGTTTGCGGTGGGCTATCTGCAGGCGGGGACGTTGCAGCGGGTGTTGCCGGACTGGTTTGTCGATGACGGCAACATCTCGATTTACTACGCCGAGCATAAGTTGTTGCCGGGCAAGACGCGGGCGTTTGTCGATTTTCTGATTGAGCAGTTTGCGGAGCGGGGGTTGGCGCAGCGGTTCAGTGCTATCTGAGCAAGGTATCAGATCGAGTTGTTGCCTTCGCGAGCAGGCTCGCTCCCACATTTGGAATGCGTTTCCCCTGTGGGAGCGAGCCTGCTCGCGAATGGAGCGACTCGGTCTACGATGAAGAATTCAGCGGGCAAACCGCCCCGGCCAGCCAATAATGTTCTTCGGCCGTGGCGTCGCGTAAGTTCGCACTTTCGAGGTTGATAACTTCAGTCGAACCAGCGATTCCGCAATCGTCACCGCCGCCGTCACCCCATCCACCACCGGCACGCCAGTACGTCGACGAATCTGCTCATCCAGCCCGGCCATGCCGCCGCAACCCAGGCAGATCACCTCGGCTTTGTCCTGCGTCACCGCCAACTCCGCCTGATGCACGATCGCTTCCAGCGCGCGCTGCGGCTCGTGCTCCAGCTCTAGAACGGCCAGGCCACTGGCCCGCACCGATGCACAACGATCCCACAGACCGGACAATTTCAGCCGATCCTCGATCAGCGGCACGGTGCGATCCAGTGTGGTCACCACCGAATACGCGTGCCCCAGAAACATCGCCGTACTCGCCGCCGCATCGGTGATGTCCACTACGGGCACATTGAGCAATTCCTGCAAACCTTCACGGCCATGTTCGCCATAACCGGCCTGAATCACCGCATCGAACGGCTGATCGTAGGACATCACCCGATCCATCACCGCGATGGCCGCCAGATAGCTTTCGAAGTTGCCTTCAATCGAATCGGCGCCGAAGTACGGCGTCAAACCGACAATTTCCGTTCCGGGCGAAGCAACGGCCTGCGCCGAACGGGCGATGGCCTCAGTGATGGATTCGGTGGTGTTGACGTTGACCACGAGAATACGCATGGGGAAATCCTTATAGCGGGCAGTTCTGCGGCCCGAAGTCCGGGCCGCGAGGGAGTTAATGGCAGACGTTGTCGACAGCGATCGATTCGCCGCTGATGTCGGCGTAGTGCGGTTGGCGTTTGGCGATGATCAGGTAAAGCATTCCGGCGATCCCGGCGCCGATCAGCCAGGAGAACGGCGAGACGCTGTGGAAACCGGGAACCAAGGCCAGGACGATCGCGATCAGCGCCGCAGGAATAAATGCCGCCACCGCACGGAAATTGATTCCTCGGCTGTAGTAATAAGCGCCGTTCGGGTCTTCGCTGTAGAGCTGCGGTACGTTGATCCGACCTTTGCGGATCAGCCAGTAGTCGACCATGATCACGCCGTACAACGGGCCGAGCAGGGCGCCGAGACCGGACAGGAAGTACACGATCACCAGCGGGCTGTTGTAGAGATTCCACGGCAGGATCAGCACGGCGATGGTCGCGCTGATCAGCCCGGCGCGGCGGAACGTCAGGTACTTCGGCGCCAGGTTGCTCAGCACGAAGGCCGGGGCGACGAAGTTGGCCATGATGTTCACCGCCACGGTGACAATCAGGAATGCCAGGCAACCGAGCACCAGGAAGAAGGTGTTGGGAATCGAGGCGATGATCTCGGTCGGGCTTTCGATGATCCGGCCATTGATCTGAAATTGCGCACCGCAGAGCAGGACCGTGATCGCGGCGAACACCAGAATATTCACCGGCAAACCCCAGAAGTTTCCTACCTTGATGGTCTTGCGGCATGGCGAAGAGCGGGCGAAGTCGCAGAAATTGAGGATCAACGTGCCGTAGATCGCCAGCCACAAAGCGCCGCCGGCAAAGATGTTGCGCCACATCTCGCCACCGGTCAGTGGTTCGCGGATCGACCAGGCGATGGTCGCGTTGGCCTGGAAGTACATCCACGCGGCGAGGGCGGCCACGGTCAGCAGAATCACCGGTCCGGCAAACGCTTCGTAGCGGCGCACCATTTCCATGCCGTAGGCAAGGATCGCCAGTTGCACGAACCAGATCGCCACGAAACACACCCAACCCAAAGTCGACAGACCCAGAATCGCGTTGTGGTCGTATTCGGCGAAACCGGGATGCACCGCTGTGAGCAGTACGCGGAACACCACTGAGGCCAGGTACGTCTGAATCCCGAACCAGGCAATAGCGATAACCGCCCGGATCAGTGCAGGAATTTGCGCGCCATGGATGCCGAAACTGATCCGGCTGATCACCGGAAACGGCACGCCGGTTTTCTGCCCCATGTAACCGGACAGGTTCATGAAGAAGTACACCAGCGCCGCACCAATCCCCAGCGACAGCAGAATCTGCCAGCCTCCCAGGCCCAAAGCGTAGAGGCCGATGGCGAAGGAGTAGTTGGCGATGTTGTGCACGTCGTTCGTCCACAGGGCGAAGATGCTGTATTTGCCCCAGCGCCGACCCTCGGCCTTGGTCGGCGCGAGATCGCTGTTGTGCAGGCGCGGGCTCAGTTGTAACGGCTCGGTCAGACCGTCATCGGGTAACGGTTGGTCGAGGGCAGAGGCGGGCAGATTCAGCGCGATGTTATTGGAGAGACTTGTACGCATTCCGGCAGGCTCCTGATGTGCAGGGCCGCGATGACTGTGCATGAGCGTTCAGGCTCGACATATCTTCGTCGCGGCCAGCGAACATCACTGGTTACGGGGCATCTGCAGCCTGTACGGGATAGGGCGCTTCAGGCTTGCGGATCGAAAGTGTGTATGTTTTGCAGTTTTGTATACAAAACATGTATGCACTAAAGCCAGATTTGTGCCAGTTGGCGATCTATGCGCAGCCGTGTTCATTTCGAAAAATTATCGAGGAGCGCTAAGTGTCTGAAAGTAATTGGTTAAAAATTGACCGATTGAACAAGTATTTATTTTTGGCGGGGGATTTTGACAGCGGGCGAGGGCGGGGAGTTTTTAGGCGTGATGTAACTTTTCAGGGCGTGGAAACAAAAAAGTGCACACATAAATGGCACCGATGGTGACATTACTGTGTACACATTTATTGAGTCGCTAGTGACCTTTGTAGGAGTGAGCCTGCTCGCGATAGCGGTGTATCAGCCAAAAAATTCATCGACTGAGACACCGCTATCGCGAGCAGGCTCACTCCTACAGGGGGAAATCAGCGCGGCAGGGCGTTACGCCTTGCTAATGATATTGCCGGCATGCAGTCCGCACTCTTTCTGCGTCGCCTCTTCCCACCACCAGCGGCCTTCGCGCTCATGCTGGTTCGGCAGCACCGGGCGGGTGCACGGTTCGCAGCCTATGCTGATGAAGCCGCGTTCATGCAGGCTGTTGTACGGCAGCTCAAGCATGCGGATGTAGCCCCAGATCTCTTCGCTGGTCATCTGCGCCAACGGGTTGAACTTGTACAACGTACGCTCCGGCGTGGAGAACGCGGTGTCGATTTCCATCACCGCCACAGCGCTACGCGTGCCCGGGCTCTGATCGCGGCGCTGGCCGGTGGCCCAGGCTTTGACGCCGGAGAGTTTGCGCCGCAGCGGTTCGATCTTGCGGATGCCGCAGCATTCGCCATGGCCGTCCTTGTAGAAACTGAACAAGCCTTTTTCCTTCACGAACGGTTCGAGTTTCGTGTAGTCCGGCGACACCAGTTCGATGTCGATCTTGTAGTGCTCGCGCACCTGATCGATGAAGCGGTAGGTCTCTGGGTGCAGGCGGCCGGTGTCGAGGCTAAACACCTTGACGTTCTTGTTGAGCTTCCAGGCCATGTCCACCAGCACCACATCCTCGGCGCCGCTGAAAGAGATCCACAGGTCATCGCCGAACTCGGCAAACGCGAGTTTCAGAATGTCCTGGGCGGATTTATTGGCATAGGTCGTGGCGAGTTCCACGACGTCGAACATTGCACTCATCAGGGCGGCTTCCTACAGGTCGGTGGCGCTGGGCGCTCTATATGGCGCTGATGGTAACAAAAAGCTGCACGGCTCGGGGGCGTGCTGTGCGTTGCGCGTCTGCATGTGAGCCGCTAGAGTTCGGCCTCGCTCGACTCAAATAATCAATACAAACGGGAGTGTCTTGTGGAAATTGCTTGCCTGGATCTTGAAGGGGTGTTGGTGCCGGAAATCTGGATCGCCTTCGCCGAAAAAACCGGAATCGAATCCCTCAAGGCCACCACCCGGGACATTCCCGATTACGACGTGCTGATGAAGCAGCGTCTGCGCATCCTCGACGAGCACGGCTTGAAGCTGTCGGACATTCAGGAAGTGATCGCCACCCTGAAGCCGCTGGACGGCGCAGTGGAGTTCGTCAACTGGCTGCGTGAGCGCTTTCAGGTGGTGATTCTGTCGGATACGTTCTATGAATTTTCCCAGCCGCTGATGCGCCAACTGGGCTTCCCGACCTTGCTTTGCCATCGTCTGATCACTGACGAAACCGGGCGGGTGACCAGCTATCAGTTGCGTCAGAAAGATCCCAAGCGCCAGTCGGTGCTGGCGTTCAAGAGCCTGTATTACCGGGTGATTGCGGCGGGGGATTCGTATAACGACACGACGATGCTGGGCGAGGCGGATGCGGGGATTCTGTTTCATGCGCCGGAGAATGTGATTCGCGAGTTTCCGCAGTTTCCGGCGGTGCATACGTTTGCCGAGTTGAAGCAGGAATTCCTGAAGGCTTCGAACAGAGAGTTGAGTTTGTAGTCGTCTGAAAAGACGCCATCGCGAGCAGGCTCACTCCTACAGGGGATCGCATTCCAAATGTAGGAGTGAGCCTGCTCGCGATAGCTTTTAAAGGTTCTGCAGGGTTTCGAGGAGGATTCTGACTTTGGTGATCGACTCCTGATACTCCGCCTGCCAATCCGAATCGGCGACAATCCCGCCACCGCCCCAGCAGCACACTTGCCCATCCTTGACCAACAGACTGCGAATCGCGATGGAGCTGTCCATCTCGCCGCGTACGTCCAGATACAGCAACGAGCCGCAATACAAACCGCGTCGGGTCGGTTCCAGCTCATCAATGATCTGCATCGCGCGAATCTTCGGCGCGCCGGTGATAGAGCCGCCGGGGAAACTGCCGGCAATCAAATCCAGTGCGTCGCGATCATCCGCCAGTTCACCGGTGACGCTGCTGACCAGGTGATGCACGTTCGGATAGCTTTCCAGACTGAACAGCTCCGGCACGCGTACCGAGCCGATGCGGCAGGTGCGGCCGAGATCGTTGCGCAGCAGGTCGACGATCATCAGGTTTTCTGCGCGATCCTTGGGGCTGGCCAGCAGTTCGGCGGCGTTGGCCGCATCTTCGGCTGGGGTCAGGCCGCGAGGGCGGGTGCCTTTGATCGGGCGGGTTTCCACCTGGCGTTCGCTGACTTTGACGAAGCGCTCCGGCGACAGGCTCAACACCGCGCCGCCCTCGGGCAGGCTCTGGAAACCGGAGAACGGTGTCGGGCAGGCTTCGCGCAATGCGCAATAAGCCAGCCACGGATCGCCCTGGCACGAAGCGCGGAAGCGTTGGGCGAAGTTGACCTGATAGCAATCGCCGGCCTGGATGTAGTGCTGAATGCGTTCGAAGGCTTGGCGGTAATCGTCGGCCGAGAGGTCGGCGGTCATCGGGGCGTTCAATTTGAACGGGGTCAGCGCATCAGCATGTGGCTGAGTGAATAACGCAATCAGGCGTTGTTTCTCGCCGTCGATCACGGACGGGTGGAAGACCAATTGGCTGGTGGCCATCTGGTGATCGCTGATCAGTGCCCAGGCGTACAGGCCAAAACGCGCGTCCGGCAATTGCAGATCATCCAACGCCTGGCTCGGCAGGTTTTCCAGGTGCCGACCGAAATCGTAGCTCAGGTAACCGATCAAACCGCCAGCGAATGGAAGCTCGAAACTTGCTGGCAAATCAGCCTCACCGAGGCGATTCAGATTGTCACGCAGACGTTGCAGGAAATGATTGCCGCTTTCGTCGGGCAACACCGCCAGTTGTTCCAGCGGCCAGGCGCTGAGCAGGTCATAACGACCACGGTCGGCACTTGGCCGGCCGCTGTCGAGCAGTACGGCGCCGGGCGCGTTGCGGATGGCCGCGAAGTAGTCGGCGGGATTGGCGCGGTAGGGCAGCGGGTGTACGGAACAGGTCAACATGGGCGGGGCAGATCGGCCGTTGAGGCGGGGAGGGGATTGTAGTCCTCTCCGATGCCAGATCAAAGTCAAAAGCCTCCCCCTCACCCCAACCCTCTCCCCCAAGGGGGCGAGGGGGAAAGGGGGCAGATCGGGGGCTTTTCAAAACTTGGGTTCGGCTCGATATCTTGGGGGAGGGAGCCGATCTTCATGCTTTTCAAGGCCTGAGTTCGACTCAAGACGTTCAGGTCGGCGTACCTCGAACATCCACTTCGGTCAGTCCCCTCTCCCTCTGGGAGAGGGCTAGGGTGAGGGGCTTTTAGTTTTTCAGCTCTTAGCCTTCGACCGCAGGAATATGCCCAAACATTTCCTGAGTAAACGCAACCCGCTCTTCAACCGTCTCCGTCACCCCACGCGCCTTCAGCTCTTCCAGTCGCGCTTCCACCGCGTGCGTGCGCAACGTCAGCCCACAGTCATTGGCAATCTGGATATTCAGCCCCGGCCGCGCATTGAGCTCGAGAATCAGCGGGCCTTTCTCCTGATCGAGCACCATGTCCACACCGATATAGCCCAGCCCGCACAGCTCATAACAGCCTGCCGCGAGCTTCATGAAACCGTCCCAGTAGGGCAGTTGCACGCCGTCCACCGCGTTGGTGGTGTCGGGGTGTTTGGTGATGATGTTGTTCAGCCAGGTGCCGCGCAACGTCAAACCGGTGGCCAGATCCACGCCGACGCCGATGGCGCCCTGGTGCAGGTTGGCCTTGCCGCCGGACTGCCGGGTCGGCAAACGCAGCATCGCCATCACCGGATAGCCCATCAACACGATGATGCGGATGTCCGGCACGCCTTCGTAGCTGATGCTTTTGAAGATCTGGTCCGGGGTCACCCGGTATTCGATCAGCGCCCGATCGCGGTGGCCGCCCAGCGAATACAAACCGGTGAGGATGCTCGAGATGTGATGCTCAAGCTCTTCGTGGGCAAGGATCTTGCCCGACACCGTGCGATAGCGACCCTCGAAACGGTCGGCGATGACAATGATGCCGTCACCGCCAGCGCCCTGGGCCGGTTTGATCACGAAGTCGCTGCGCCCGCCGATGATCTCGCCGAGCTTGTCGATTTCCTTTTCGGTGGAGATCACGCCATACAACTCCGGCACGTGAATGCCGGCCTCGATGGCACGTTCCTTGGTGATGATCTTGTCATCGACGATCGGGTACAGGCTGCGCTTGTTGTACTTGAGCACGTAGTCGGCATTACGCCGATTGATGCCCATGATGCCCCGCGCCTCTAGCGCCTTCCAGGTCTTCCAGAAACCGAACATCAGGCGTCAGCCTTCTTCAGGAACGCCTTGAAGCGCACCAGTTCGGTCAGGCGGTAACCGCGATAACGCCCCATCGCCAGCATGAAACCAACCAGAATCAGCAGGATCGCCGGGAAGGTGAACACGAAGTAGACCAACTCAGGCACGGTCATGATCAAGTGCGCCAGAGACGCCGCGAACAGTGTACCAATCGCGACTTTCATCGCATGGCTGGCACCACGTTCTTCCCAGGTGATCGACAGGCGTTCGATGGTCATGGTCAGAATCACCATCGGGAACAGCGCCACCGACAGACCACGTTCCAGCCCGAGCTTATGGCTGAACAGGCTGATCGCCGCGATCAACACCACGACAAAGGTCAACACCACCGAGAGTCGCGGCAGCATTTGCAGCTTCAGGTGTTCCAGATACGAACGTAACGACAGGCCCAGCGCGGTGATCACGGTAAACAGCAGAATGCCGAAACCCAGCTGCGTTTCGCGGAAGGCGAGGGCGATCAGCACCGGGGTGAACGTGCCGAGGGTCTGCAGGCCGATCAGGTTGCGCAGGATCAGGATCACCAGCACGCCGATCGGGATCATCACCATGATCATGAAGGTCTGCTGGGTCTGCAGCGGCAAGCCGTACAGCGAGTATTCGAGGAAGTTGGCGTCGGTGTTTTCGTCGGTCAGCTTGGCCAGACGAATCGCGTTCATCTCGCTGTTGTTCAGGCTGAAGGTCACGTTGGCTTTCTTGCCACCGTCGACGGTGATCAGGTTTTCATCGCCAGTCCACCACAGCAGACGGTCGGTCGGCAGGCCTTGTTCGCCGGTTTCCGGGTTGAAGTACAGCCAGTCGTTGCCGTTGAAGCTGCGCAGCCACAGTTCAGGCATTTGCGGCTGGTCGGCGACGAGGCGGATGGTGTGGACTTTTTCCACCGGCACGTGAGCGATGGACAGCAGCAGCTCGACTATTTTGGCTTTGTGCGCGGTCGACGGATCGCCGGCCAGCAGCAGCTTGACGTTGTCATCGTTGAGGTTGTTGACGCGTTTGATCGCTTCGCCGATGAAGGTTTCGACGTCGGCCGAGTGCTGACGGATCGGCGCGAGCAGGGCTTCGGCGGCGATTTTCTCCGGGCCTTCGATGGCGATGCTGTCGCGGAAGGTCGGGCCTTTGATCTTGGTTTTTTCCGCGGTGTAGCGCTTGGTCAGCACCAGACGGTAATAAAGGGTCTGGTTGCCCTTGGCCCGGCGTGCCGACCAAGTGACCTTGCGGTTGCCATCGACGCGGTTCACCGCAACGCCGTAGTTATTGGAGATAAAGCTCTCGTTGAGGCTGACGTAATCGCGACTCAACGGTGGCACGAACATCTGGATCTTCACCGGATCCTTGGTGCTGGCGACGAACTCGACCTTGGCGTCGATGTTCCACAAGTCGTCGGTGGCGTCTTCGGTTACCGGGATGCCGAGCACGAAAATCTGATAGGCCGTAACCGAAACGCCCAGCAGCACCAGAATGGTGATCAGGATTTTCAGGTGGAAGGTTAGAGAACGCATGGAAATTACTCGGCGGTATGAGCGGCGATGGTGCAGGCGGGTTTGCCGGCAGCGTATTTAAGACTTGGATCGACCAGCGCGTCGAAGCGTTTAAGCGCCTCGGAGCCAATCAAAAGCGGATATTGGAACGCACTTCGGTCG
Source organism: Pseudomonas sp. RU47 (assembly GCF_004011755.1). Lineage (GTDB taxonomy): Bacteria > Pseudomonadota > Gammaproteobacteria > Pseudomonadales > Pseudomonadaceae > Aquipseudomonas. The sequence continues at coordinate 2,060,460 of NZ_CP022411.1, forward strand.
GTCAGGTTCACTTCGATGCTGCGCATCGCTGATCCCATGCAGATATCCAGCTCGATCACCGGACGGGCGGTGTACTTCTTGCCTTCTTCCGGGTCGTAGTCGCCAGCACGGCGCTTGATCTTGCTGACCCGGGCCAGCGGCCGTTCGATCGGGTGTGAATGCGCAGCGTCTATCGCCAGGTAGAAACGTACCCAGGACTCACCGTTGCGTTTAAAGCGTTTGATGTCGCGGGCACTCAGCGAGGCGGTTTTCGCGCCCGTGTCGAGTTTGGCCGCGACTTCGAGGTTGATGCCGTCAAGCGAAGCGTATTCGTTGAGGCCGTACACGGTTTTCTCCCCCGCGGCGGCGAGGCCGGGCAGGCAAAACAGGGCAAAAAATGTGGGGAAGGGCTTGAGTCTCATAAATCCTGGTGCGCAGCGTTCCGTTTTCGGTTCAGGTCCTTGGCAATACTTGCGCAAGACCCTTCGTGTGCCTGGCAGCTTTTTATGACAAGCCGTACAAATGGCCAGCAAATGCGGGCGGCATTCTAGCACGGTGGTTTTATGGCGCCAGCGCCCGAGCCGGTCTATACCCCTTTGGGAACCCTGTGGGAGCGAGCCTGCTCGCGAAGGCGGTGCGTCATCCCATGCAGATGCTGACTGACAGTACGCTTTCGCGAGCAGGCTCGCTCCCACAGGGATTAATCGACCAATGGGAGATTGCCTACGGTTATTAGACGATTGTCGACAATACCTATTTATCCTTTGACTGATGCGGGCTAATTGGCTAGTTTTTGCCGCATCGGATTTAAAGGTGTCGACAATCATGCTGGATCAACTCGATCCCCCGGTCATCAGCGGCGACGATTCCGAGACACTTTCGGAAAACGTCTTCCGGCGCATTCAAGCGGCTATCGTCAAAGGCGAGATCGCCCCGGGCAGCAAGATCTCCGAGCCGGAGCTGGCGCGCACCTACGGCATCAGCCGGGGGCCATTGCGGGAGGCGATCCACCGTCTGGAAGGCCAGCGCCTGTTGGTGCGGGTACCGCACGTCGGCGCGCGGGTGGTGTCGCTCAGCCACGCCGAATTGCTCGAACTCTACGAAATCCGCGAATCCCTCGAAGGCATGGCCTGCCGTTTGGCAGCCGAACGCATGAGCGTCGAAGAAATCGACGAACTGCGCCGGGTGCTGGAAACACATGAGCGCGATGCGGCGTTTCAGGCCGGTGTCGGCTATTACCAGCAGGAAGGTGATTTCGACTTCCACTACCGGATCATCCAGGGCAGCGGCAACCGCACGCTGACGCAGATGCTCTGCGGCGAGTTGTATCAACTGGTGCGCATGTACCGCATCCAGTTTTCCACCACGCCGAACCGCCCGCGCCAAGCCTTCGCCGAACACCACCGGATTCTCGATGCCATCGCCGACCGTGACGGCGAGCTCGCGGAATTGTTGATGCGCCGTCACATCGGCGCCTCGAAACGCAACATCGCCCGTCATTACCAGGACGGCGCCCACAATAAGACAGCCACTGAACGAGGTGAGTCATGAGTTCCAAGCACAGCACTCCAGGCCAGCGTTTCCGCGATGCGGTCGCCAGCGAGCATCCATTGCAGGTGGTCGGCGCAATCAACGCCAACCACGCGCTGCTGGCCAAACGCGCCGGTTTCAAGGCGATCTACCTGTCCGGTGGCGGGGTGGCTGCAGGCTCGCTCGGCGTGCCGGATCTGGGCATCACCGGTCTGGATGACGTGCTGACCGACGTGCGCCGCATCACCGACGTTTGCGATCTGCCGCTGCTGGTCGACGTCGACACCGGTTTCGGTTCCTCGGCATTCAACGTCGCGCGCACGGTCAAATCGATGATCAAGTTCGGCGCGGCGGCGATTCACATCGAGGATCAGGTCGGCGCCAAGCGCTGTGGCCACCGTCCTAATAAAGAGATCGTCAGCCAGCAGGAAATGGTCGACCGCATCAAAGCCGCCGTCGATGCCCGCACCGATGACAGCTTCGTGATCATGGCGCGCACCGATGCGCTGGCGGTGGAAGGTCTGGAATCGGCACTCGATCGCGCAGCGGCGTGCATCGAGGCTGGCGCTGACATGATCTTCCCGGAAGCGATCACTGAGCTGGAGATGTACAAGCTGTTCGCCAACCGTGTGAAAGCGCCGATTCTGGCCAACATCACCGAGTTCGGTTCGACACCGCTGTACACCACCGAGCAACTGGCCGGCGCCGACGTGTCGCTGGTGCTCTATCCACTGTCGGCGTTCCGCGCGATGAACAAGGCTGCCGAAAACGTTTACACCGCGATCCGTCGCGACGGCACGCAGCAGAATGTCATCGACACCATGCAGACTCGCATGGAGCTTTACGATCGCATCGATTACCACACCTTCGAGCAGAAACTCGATGCGTTGTTTGCCGCCAAGAAATAAAGATCAAAAGATCGCAGCCTGCGGCAGCTTCTACACAGCTCCCTGTAGGAGCTGTCGAGTGCAACGAGGCTGCGATCTTTTCGCCACACTCCCTAACAAATTCAAGATTGGAGAACACAATGGCCGAAGCAAAAGTACTCAGTGGCGCCGGGCTCCGTGGCCAGGTCGCCGGGCAAACCGCACTGTCCACCGTGGGCCAGGCCGGTGCCGGGCTGACCTATCGCGGTTACGACGTGCGCGAACTCGCTGCCGATGCGCAATTTGAAGAAGTCGCTTACCTGCTGCTCTACGGCGAGCTGCCGACGAAGGCGCAACTCGACGAATACCAAGGCAAACTGAGCAAGCTGCGCGACCTGCCGCAAGCGCTGAAAGAAGTGCTCGAACGCATCCCCGCCGACGCCCACCCGATGGACGTGATGCGCACCGGTTGCTCGTTCCTCGGCAACCTCGAGCCGGAGAAAGACTTCTCCGAACAGCGCGACAAAACTGACCGCTTGCTGGCCGCATTCCCGGCGATCATGTGCTACTGGTATCGCTTCAGCCACGACGGCAAACGCATCAACTGCGTCAGCGACGAGCCGACCATCGGCGGCCACTTCCTGCACTTGCTGCACGACAAGAAGCCGAGCGAACTGCACGTGAAAGTGATGAACGTCTCGCTGATCCTTTATGCCGAGCACGAATTCAACGCCTCGACCTTCACCGCCCGTGTTTGTGCATCGACGCTGTCCGATCTGTATTCCTGCGTCACTGCCGCTATTGGTTCGCTGCGCGGTCCGTTGCACGGCGGCGCCAATGAAGCAGCGATGGAAATGATCGAGCGCTTCTCGTCGCCGGAAGAGGCGATCAAAGGCACCCTCGGCATGCTTGAGCGCAAGGACAAGATCATGGGCTTCGGCCACGCGATCTATAAGGACAGCGATCCGCGCAACGAGGTGATCAAGGGCTGGTCGAAAAAACTCGCGGATGAAGTCGGCGACAAAGTGCTGTTCCCGGTTTCCGAAGCCATCGACAAGACCATGTGGGAGCAGAAAAAACTGTTCCCCAACGCCGATTTCTACCATGCCTCGGCGTACCACTTCATGGGCATCCCGACCAAGCTGTTCACGCCGATCTTCGTCTGCTCGCGCCTGACTGGCTGGGCTGCGCATGTGTTCGAACAACGCGCCAACAACCGCATCATCCGTCCAAGCGCCGAGTACGTCGGCGTCGAACAGCGCAAGTTCGTGCCAATCGAACGTCGCTGAAATGGTGAGCTGACGCGATCCCGGAAAACACCGCTAGACCCTGTGGGAGCGAGCCTGCTCGCGAAGACGGACTGACATTCACCATCGATGTCGACTGATCTACCGCTTTCGCGAGCAGGCTCGCTCCCACAGTGGATGGTGTGTAACTCAGGTTTGTGTCAGCCACCCTTTGAAACTACCGTGACCCGAGTCCTGACCCGATGAACACAGAATTTCGCAAAACCCTGCCCGGCAGCCCTCTGGATTATTTCGACGCCCGTGCGGCGGTCGAAGCGATTCAGCCCGGCAGTTACGACACCCTGCCGTACACCTCCCGCGTGCTGGCGGAAAACCTCGTGCGTCGCTGCGACCCGGCCACGCTTACCGATTCCCTCAAGCAACTGATCGAACGCAAACGCGACCTCGACTTCCCGTGGTTTCCGGCGCGTGTGGTTTGCCACGACATTCTCGGTCAGACCGCGCTGGTCGACCTCGCTGGCCTGCGCGACGCGATCGCCTTGCAGGGCGGTGACCCGGCGCAGGTCAACCCGGTAGTGCCGACGCAATTGATCGTCGACCACTCGCTGGCAGTGGAGGCAGGCGGTTTCGACAAGCAGGCGTTCGAGAAAAACCGCGCCATCGAAGACCGTCGCAACGAAGACCGTTTCCACTTCATCAACTGGACCAAAAAGGCCTTCAAGAACGTTGACGTGATCCCACCGGGCAACGGCATCATGCACCAGATCAACCTGGAGAAAATGTCTCCGGTGATCCAGGTGCGTGAGGGCGTGGCGTTCCCCGACACTTGCGTCGGCACCGACAGCCACACCCCGCACGTCGATGCTTTGGGCGTGATTGCCATCGGCGTTGGCGGTCTCGAAGCCGAGAGCGTGATGCTCGGTCGCGCCTCGTGGATGCGCCTGCCGGAAAGCGTCGGCGTCGAATTGACCGGCAAGCTGCAACCGGGCATCACCGCCACCGACATGGTGCTGGCGCTGACCGAATACCTGCGCAAACAGAAAGTCGTCGGCGCATGGCTGGAATTCTTCGGCGAAGGCGCAGCGGCGCTGACCCTTGGCGACCGCGCGACCATCTCCAACATGGCCCCGGAATACGGCGCCACGGCGGCGATGTTCTACATCGATCAGCAAACCATCGATTACCTGAAACTCACCGGTCGCGAAGACCAGCAAGTGCAGTTGGTCGAGCAGTACGCCAAGCTCACCGGCCTGTGGGCAGACAGCCTGAAAGGCGCGCAATACGAGCGCGGGCTGAGCTTCGATCTGTCCTCGGTGGTGCGCAACATGGCCGGCCCGAGCAACCCGCACGCCCGCGTCGCGGTGTCGGATCTGGCCGCCAAAGGCATCTCCGGTCAGTGGGATGATGTGCCGGGGCAAATGCCCGACGGTGCGGTGATCATCGCCGCCATCACCAGTTGCACCAACACCAGCAACCCGCGCAACGTCATAGCCGCCGGCCTGCTCGCGCGCAACGCCAACAAGCTCGGCCTGACCCGCAAGCCATGGGTGAAATCCTCGCTGGCGCCGGGCTCGAAAACCGTGGCGCTGTATCTCGACGAAGCAGGGCTGACCACGGAGCTGGAGCAGCTCGGATTCGGTGTCGTCGCTTTCGCTTGCACTACCTGCAACGGCATGTCCGGTGCGCTCGATCCGGTGATCCAGCAGGAGATCATCGACCGCGATCTGTATGCGACCGCCGTGCTCTCGGGCAACCGCAACTTCGACGGCCGCATCCACCCGTACGCCAAGCAAGCGTTCCTCGCTTCGCCGCCGCTGGTGGTCGCCTATGCGATTGCCGGGACCATCCGCTTCGATATCGAAAAAGACGTGCTCGGTGTCGTGGACGGCAAAGAAATCCGCCTGAAAGACATCTGGCCGAGCGACGAAGAAATCGACGCCGTGGTGAAATCTTCGGTCAAGCCTGAGCAGTTCCGTCAGGTCTACATTCCGATGTTCGCCGTCCACGAAGACACCGGCCCGAAAGTCACGCCGCTGTACGACTGGCGCGAAATGAGCACTTACATCCGCCGTCCGCCGTACTGGGAAGGCGCGCTGGCCGGCGCACGTCCGCTTAAGGGCATGCGCCCGCTGGCGGTGCTGCCGGACAACATCACCACCGACCACCTGTCGCCGTCCAACGCGATCATGCTCGACAGCGCTGCCGGCGAATACTTGGCGAAAATGGGCCTGCCGGAAGAGGACTTCAACTCTTACGCCACGCACCGTGGCGACCACTTGACCGCGCAGCGCGCAACGTTTGCCAACCCGAAACTGTTCAATGAAATGGTCGTGGAAAACGGCAAGGTCAAACAGGGTTCGCTGGCGCGTGTCGAGCCGGAAGGCAAAGTGATGCGCATGTGGGAAGCCATCGAAACCTACATGGAACGCAAGCAGCCGCTGATCATCATTGCCGGCGCCGATTACGGTCAGGGTTCGTCCCGCGACTGGGCGGCGAAAGGCGTGCGTCTGGCCGGTGTCGAGGCGATTGCCGCTGAAGGTTTCGAGCGCATTCACCGCACCAACCTGGTGGGCATGGGCGTGTTGCCGCTGGAGTTCAAGCCGGGCACGGACCGTCATACGTTGGCCATCGATGGCAGCGAAACCTATGACGTGATCGGCGAGCGCAAACCGCGCGCGGACCTGACGCTGGTGATCCATCGCAAGAACGGCGAGCGCGTTGACGTGCCGGTGACCTGCCGTCTGGATACCGCTGAAGAAGTATCGATCTACGAGGCCGGCGGCGTGTTGCAGCGCTTCGCTCAGGACTTCCTTGAAGAGTCGGCGGTTGCCGTTTAAATCAACTGATGCGGGCATGGGATTTTAAGTCCCATGCTTTCGGTAAGGAGCAATATGGCTCACGCACCACAAATAAAAATCCCCGCCACCTACATGCGCGGCGGCACCAGCAAAGGCGTGTTCTTCAGCCTCAAGGATCTGCCCGAAGCGGCGCAGATTCCCGGCCCGGTTCGCGACGCTTTATTGCTGCGCGTGATCGGCAGTCCCGACCCGTACGACAAGCAGATCGACGGCATGGGCGGCGCGACTTCAAGCACCAGCAAAACCGTGATTCTGTCGAAAAGCATAAAGGCTGATCACGACGTCGATTACCTGTTCGGTCAGGTCTCCATCGACAAGCCCTTTGTGGACTGGAGCGGCAACTGCGGCAACCTCTCGGCTGCGGTCGGTTCGTTCGCCATCAGCAACGGTCTGGTCGACGCCAGCCGCATTCCGCACAACGGTGTAGCAGTGGTGCGCGTGTGGCAGGCCAACATCGGCAAGACGATCATCGCCCACGTGCCGATCACCAACGGCGAAGTGCAGGAAACCGGTGATTTCGAGCTCGACGGCGTGACCTTTCCGGCCGCAGAAGTGCAAGTCGAATTCATGGATCCGGCGGCGGAAGAAGAGGGCGGCGGTGGTTCGATGTTTCCTACCGGCAACCTGATCGATGAGCTGGAAGTGCCGGGCGTTGGCACGTTCAAGGCGACCATGATCAACGCCGGCATCCCGACGATTTTCGTCAACGCCGCAGACATTGGTTATACCGGCACTGAGCTGCAAAGTGCGATCAACAGCGATCCGCAAGCGCTGCAGATGTTCGAGAAGATTCGGGCTTATGGCGCGCTGCGCATGGGCCTGATCTCCAATCTGGACGAAGCGGCCAAGCGGCAGCACACGCCGAAAGTCGCGTTTGTCGCCAAGCCTGCAGATTACGTGGCGTCGAGTGGCAAAGCGGTTGGCGCTGGTGATGTGGATTTGCTGGTACGTGCGTTGTCGATGGGCAAGTTGCACCACGCGATGATGGGCACGGCGGCGGTGGCGATTGGTACGGCGGCAGCGATTTCCGGCACGTTGGTGAACCTTGCAGCGGGTGGCGTTGAACGGAATGCCGTGCGCTTCGGACATCCGTCCGGAACGTTGCGTGTTGGCGCTGAAGCCAGTCTGGAAAACGGCGAGTGGGTGGTGAAGAAAGCCATCATGAGCCGTAGCGCACGCGTTCTCATGGAAGGCTACGTGCGCATCCCGGGTGATTCTTTCTGATTTGAGATTTTTCACCCTCACCCCAGCCCTCTCCCAGAGGGAGAGGGGGCCGACCGAGGTGTCTGGAGTAGTACATCGACCTGAAAGATCGAGTCGATTATGGGTTCAAGGGGCCGACCGAGGTGTCTGGGGTTGTACATCGACCTGAAAGAACGAGTCGATTATGGATTGAGGGGCCGACCGAGGTGTTTGAAATTGTGCATTGACCAGATCGATTATGGATTCAATGGCGATCGTTCACGTCGGTGAACCTCCACAGCATCCCCCAATCAGTTCCCTCTCCCTCGGGAGAGGGCTAGGGTGAGGGGCCTCCGACTGAAGAAACACAAAAAGAGCAGGCACCCCAGACCTGCAATCACCCAGACCAAACCCGCCAAGCCCTGAGGAAGACCGCACCCACTCATCATTCCCGCACAGGAGAACCGCAATGAGCGCCAACGTCGACCTGAACAACCGCCCCGACTACGACCATGTCCTGCAGGACATCGCCGACTACGTCCTCACCTTCAAAGTCACCTCCACCGAAGCTCTCGACACCGCCCGCAACTGCCTGATGGACACGCTGGGCTGCGGCCTGCTGGCACTGCGCTTTCCCGAATGCACCAAGCATCTTGGCCCAATCGTCGAAGGCACCGTCGTGCCGTTTGGTGCGCGAGTCCCGGGTACGTCTTATCGCCTCGACCCAGTGAAAGCCGCGTGGGACATCGGCTGCATCGTCCGTTGGCTCGACTACAACGACACCTGGCTCGCCGCCGAGTGGGGCCATCCATCGGACAACCTGGGCGGCATTCTTGCGGTGGCCGATCACCTCTCGCAGAAGCGTCTGGCCAATGCTGAAGCGCCGCTGACGATTCGCGATGTGCTGGAAGCGATGATCATGGCCCACGAGATTCAAGGCGTGATTGCTCTGGATAACTCCTTCAATCGTGTAGGACTCGATCACGTCATTCTGGTGAAAGTCGCCTCGACCGCCGTTACCGCCAAACTGATGGGCGCCAATCGCGAGCAATTGTTGTCGGCGCTTTCCCATGCGTTCGCCGATGGTCAGGCGCTGCGCACCTATCGTCATGCGCCGAATGCCGGCTCTAGAAAGTCCTGGGCGGCGGGGGATGCGACGAGTCGTGGCGTGCGTCTGGCCGACATCGCCATGCGCGGCGAAATGGGTATTCCCGGCGTGCTGACTGCGAAACAGTGGGGCTTTTATGACGTACTGTTCAGCCACACCAATAGCGATCTGGCGCTGAAACCGGAAGATAAACGCGCTTTCAGTTTTTCGCGGCCGTTCGGCAGTTACGTGATGGAAAACGTCCTGTTCAAAATCAGCTTTCCCGCCGAGTTCCACGCGCAAACCGCCTGCGAAGCGGCGGTGACCTTGCACCCGCAGGTGCGCAATCGTCTGCACGAGATCGACCGTATCGTCATCACCACCCACGAATCGGCGATCCGCATCATTTCCAAGGTCGGGCCGCTGGCCAACGCCGCCGACCGTGACCACTGCATCCAGTACATGACCGCCGTGCCGCTGGCGTTCGGCAATCTGGTCGCCGAGCAGTACGAAGACGATTTCCACCGGGCGCATCCAGTCATTGATGTGCTGCGCGAAAAAATGGTCATCGTCGAAGAGCCACGTTTCACCCGCGAGTATCTCGAGGCCGACAAACGTTCGATCGCCAACGCCGTACAAGTGTTTTTCAAGGACGGCAGCAGCACCGAAAACGTCGTGGTGGAATACCCGATCGGCCATCGTCGCCGTCGTGCCGAGGGTATTCCGTTACTCGAAGACAAATTCAAAGCCAATCTGGCCACGCGCTTCACCGGCCAACGCAGCGGCGAGATCTTTGCGTTGTGCAAGGATCAGGCGCGGCTCGAAGCCACCCCGGTCAACCGCTTTGTGGATATGTTGGTTATCTGAACCACTTTTCCACAGGCAATTTGCTAATCGCAAAACCGCTCAACAAAATCGCCGAATAGATCATCAGTTCCCGGGACAGGGTTTGCCCTTCGTACCAGGCGCCGATGATCACGGCGAACACCGGGAAAATGATAAACACGAACGACAGGATGATCGGGCTCAAGCGTTTAAGCAGCAAAAAGTAAACGATGAATCCACCCACCGATGCCACCAACCCGAGATACAGCAGGGCGCCCCACGAGCGGGCGCTGACGTCACTGAACGCCGGCGTCTCAATGCTCAGACCGACAATAAATAACATCAGGCCGGCAATGCCGATCGGCAGCGTGTTGTAGGTGATCACGCTGATCGCGCTGCCGTGTTTTTTCGTCACCACGTAGCACAGCGCATGCATCACCGCTGCACACAGAATTGCCAGTACGCCAAGCCATTCCGCCTGATCCAGATGCAGACCCTGACTGCGAATAATCATGAACAGACTGCCAAAGCCAATCGCGATGCCGAGCATTTGCGACGGGTAGATTTTCTCGCGCAGAAACAGCGCCGAGAACAGCAGGATAAAAACTGGCATGCAACTGAACAGCAGGGCGGTCAGGCCCGATGACACGTGCATCTCGCCGTAGTTGAGCAGGTAGTAGGGCAGGCTGAAATACGACAGCGTGACGAACACAAAGAACCAGCTACTTTGCTTTGGAAAAAACAGCGGTTCCTTGCGCAACAGCGCGAAGCTCAGGAACAGCGGAAAAGCGATCAGAAAACGCAGCCCGGCGGCGGTCAGCGGTGGCACGCTTTCCACCGCAATCTTGATACCCAGCCACGTCGTGCCCCAACTCAGGCAGACGATCAGAAACAAGGTGCTGGTGATCAATCCGGCGAGCCAGGGTTTGCTGATGTTCATCGGTGTGCTGACGGCGGTCGACATGCGGCGTGCTCCGAACGGTGGAATTGACCTGATCGCGGAAACGGTCTATTCCTGATTGAACCTGTTTCAAGCACGCTATTCGGGGTGATAATGACTGTCAAAGTAAGTATTGCCATGGTGTCAATCCTTCGCGATGGCCTCGTCAACGGCGTGGGTGTGAAGTACAAACGTCTGGCGGATGCAGTCGCGCAAGCCATCGATGAGGGCGTCATCGATGCGGGATGCAAGTTGCCGCCGCACCGTTTGCTGGCGGACAGCCTGGGGGTGACCATCGGCACCATCAGCCGTGCCTACGGTGAACTTGAGCGTGTCGGATTGGTGGTGGCTCGCGTAGGAGATGGCACCTATGTGCGTCAGCGCGGGATGGAGCGGCCGCAGGACAAAGGCTTTCGCAATGTCAGTGATGAGCCGTCAGCCTGTTTCGACATGAGCCGCAATCAACCGATTCCAGCGCAAGAAGCGGCGTTCATGAGCCAGAGCCTGCAGGAGCTGGCCAGCGATCCGCGGGTGTTACAGCAGTTGACCGGGTACACCGCTGAAGGTGGGCTGGCACGGCACCGATTGGCGGGTGCGGTCTGGCTGCAGCACGGGGCGTTTGTCCCGCACGTCGATCAGGTGTTGTGCGTCAACGGTGGTCAGCATGGTCTGTTGTGCGCATTGATGGGCTTGCTCAAGGCCGGCGACACCGTTGTGACCGAGCATCTGTCCTACCCGGGATTGATCGGCGTCGCACGCCAGCTCGGGATAAAACTCCTTGGCGCGGCGATGGACGACGAAGGGCTTTTACCGTCGGCGCTGGAGGACATTTGCCGTCAGCATCGTGTTTCAGCGCTGTATTGCACCCCAACGATCCAGAATCCTACAGCCGCTGTGATGTCGATCCCACGGCGCGAGGCGCTCGCCGAGCTCTGTCGCCAGCACAATTTGTTGATCATCGAAGATGAAGCCCACGCAGTACTGGACCGCCAGCGCCCGTTGCCGCTCAGTTATTTTGCGCCGGAGCGTTCAGTGCTGATCGGCAGTTTGAGCAAGGCTGTTTCAGCGGGTTTGCGCGTTGGTTATCTGCACGCGCCGCAAGCGTTGATCGGACGTTTGAATGCCGCCATCCGCGCCACCTGCTGGATGGCCAATCCGTTATCGATGGAAGTGGCGAGCCTGTGGATCGAAAGCGGCATGGCCGAGCGTTTGCTGGACGAGCAGATCAGCGAGATCGCTCGGCGCAAAGCGTTGGTGGCGCCTGTTCTGCAGGGTTTGAATTACAAGACTCACCCTTACAGTCCGCATTTCTGGGTGGAGGTGCCTGAGCTGTGGCGGGCGTCGCAGATTGCGGCGGAGTTGAAGGAAAACAACTATCTGGTAGCCACCGCCGAGGTGTTTGCGGTCGGGCATTCAGCGGTGCCGCAGTTCATTCGGGTAAGTGTGTGTAATGCGGTGGGGGATGATCGGTTGTTGCTGGCAGGTTTTGAAGCTCTGGCCAAGGCATTAACAGACACCGTGTAATCGTTCTTCGCGAGCAGGCTCGCTCCCACATTCGACCGCATTTCAACGGGATAAACGCGATCAAACTGTGGGAGCGAGCCTGCTCGCGAAAGCGTCAGCCCAGACACCACAAATCTATTTGAACCGCCGCTCCACACCTTTCTCCACCAGAATCTTCGCCGAAATCTCTTCCACCGAAAAATGCGTGGAGTTGATGTTGGGGATGTTTTCGCGGCGGAACAGATTCTCCACTTCACGCACTTCGAATTCGCACTGGGCGTAGCTCGAATAGCGGCTGTTGGGCTTGCGCTCGTTGCGGATCGCGGTGAGGCGGTCCGGGTCGATGGTCAGGCCGAACAGCTTGTGCTGATGCGCGCGCAGGGCAGTAGGCAGGGTCAGACGCTCCATGTCGTCTTCGGTCAGCGGATAGTTGGCCGCGCGGATGCCGAACTGCATGGCCATGTACAGACACGTCGGCGTTTTGCCGCATCGCGACACGCCCACTAGTATCAAATCGGCTTTGTCGTAATAGTGCGTGCGCGCGCCGTCGTCGTTGTCGAGGGCAAAGTTAACCGCCTCGATGCGCTCCATGTAATTGGAGTTGTGCCCGATCGAATGGGATTTGCCGACGGTATAGGAAGAATGCTCGGTCAGTTCCTGCTCCAGTGGGGCGAGGAAGGTCGAGAAAATGTCGATCATGAAACCATTGGACGTTGCGAGAATCTCACGGATGTCCTGATTGACGATGGTGTCGAAGATGATCGGACGGAAGCCGTCGGTTTCAGCGGCTTTGTTGATTTGTTGTACCATGGCTCGCGCTTTATCCACGCTGTCGATGTACGGTCGCGTGAATTTGCTGAAGGTAATGTTTTCGAACTGCGCCAGGAGGCTTTGACCCAGGGTTTCGGCAGTGATGCCGGTGCCATCGGAGATGAAGAAAGCAGATCGTTTCATTTGCACCTTGGGCCTTAAGCTAGTCATCAATCTTGGATATGATAGGCGCGATTTGCCGGCCGCCAATGGCCAGCATTCTCACTTATTTTCCAGGTCCAGGCCATACAACCGGCCAAGGCTCCCCCGGGCCGCCGGTTTCTGAGCTTTTCCAACACAGTTAGTGGAGAGATCACCTTGGTAGAGTACGTAGTTTCCCTCGATAAGCTCGGCAAACACGATGTTGAGCATGTGGGGGGCAAGAACGCATCCCTGGGCGAGATGATCAGTAACCTGGCAGGCGCCGGTGTTTCGGTCCCCGGCGGCTTCGCCACGACGGCTCAGGCCTATCGTGATTTCCTCGAACTGAGCGGCCTCAACGACCAGATCCACCAGGCCCTCGACGCGCTCGACGTCGACGACGTCAACGCCCTGGCCAAGACCGGCGCGCAGATCCGTCAATGGATCATGGAAGCCGAATTCCCCGAAAAACTGAATGCCGAGATCCGCACCGCGTTCGCCGCGCTGTCGGCCGGCAACCCTGACGTGGCCGTGGCCGTGCGTTCTTCCGCTACCGCCGAAGACCTGCCGGACGCCTCCTTCGCCGGTCAGCAGGAAACCTTCCTGAACATCCGTGGTGTGGAAAACGTTATCCGCGCCGCCAAAGAGGTGTTCGCTTCGCTGTTCAACGACCGTGCGATTTCCTACCGCGTGCACCAGGGCTTCGACCACAAACTGGTCGCCCTGTCGGCTGGCGTGCAGCGCATGGTGCGTTCGGAAACCGGCACTGCCGGCGTGATGTTCACCCTCGATACCGAATCCGGTTTCCGTGACGTGGTGTTCATCACCGGCGCTTACGGTCTGGGCGAAACCGTTGTACAAGGCGCGGTCAACCCGGATGAGTTCTACGTGCACAAGGGCACGCTGGAGGCCGGTCGTCCGGCGATTCTGCGTCGTAACCTGGGCAGCAAAGCCATCAAGATGATCTACGGCGACGAGGCCAAGGCCGGTCGTTCGGTCAAGACTGTCGATGTCGACAAGGCTGATCGTGCACGTTTCTGCCTGAGCGACGCTGAAGTCAGCGAGCTGGCCAAGCAAGCGATGATCATCGAAAAGCATTACGGCTGCCCGATGGACATCGAGTGGGCCAAGGACGGTGACGACGGCAAGCTGTACATCGTGCAGGCCCGTCCGGAAACCGTGAAAAGCCGCACCCAGGCCAACGTCATGGAACGTTACCTGCTGAAAGAAACCGGCACCGTGCTGGTGGAAGGTCGTGCGATTGGCCAGCGCATCGGCGCCGGTAAAGTGCGCATCATCAAGGACGTCTCCGAGATGGACAAAGTCCAGCCGGGCGACGTGCTGGTTTCCGACATGACCGACCCGGACTGGGAACCGGTCATGAAGCGCGCCAGCGCCATCGTCACTAACCGTGGCGGTCGTACCTGCCACGCAGCGATCATCGCTCGCGAGCTGGGTATTCCGGCTGTGGTTGGTTGCGGCAACGCCACCCAACTGCTGAAGGATGGCCAGGGCGTGACCGTGTCTTGCGCCGAAGGCGACACCGGTTACATCTTCGAAGGCGAGCTGGGTTTCGACATCAAGAAGAACTCCGTCGACGCCATGCCGGAGCTGCCGTTCAAGATCATGATGAACGTCGGCAACCCGGACCGCGCCTTCGACTTCGCGCAGTTGCCGAACGCCGGTGTCGGCCTGGCCCGTCTGGAATTCATCATCAACCGCATGATTGGCGTACACCCGAAAGCGCTGTTGAACTACGACGGTCTGCCGCAGGAAATCAAGGAAAGCGTCGACAAGCGTATCGCTGGTTACGACGATCCGGTCGGTTTCTATGTCGAGAAACTGGTTGAAGGCATCAGCACCCTCGCTGCCGCGTTTGCACCGAAGAAAGTCATCGTGCGTCTGTCGGACTTCAAGTCCAACGAATACGCCAACCTGATCGGCGGCAAGCTCTACGAGCCGGAAGAAGAAAACCCGATGCTGGGCTTCCGTGGCGCTTCGCGTTACATCAGCGAATCGTTCCGCGACTGCTTCGAGCTTGAATGCCGCGCGCTGAAGCGTGTGCGCAACGAAATGGGCCTGACCAACGTCGAAATCATGGTGCCGTTCGTCCGTACCCTCGGCGAAGCCAGCCAAGTGGTGGATCTGCTCGCCGAAAACGGCTTGAAGCGCGGCGAGAACGGTCTGCGCGTGATCATGATGTGCGAATTGCCATCCAACGCGATCCTTGCTGAAGAATTCCTCGAATTCTTCGACGGTTTCTCGATCGGTTCCAACGACCTGACTCAGCTCACGCTGGGCCTGGATCGCGATTCCGGTATCATCGCGCACCTGTTCGACGAGCGTAATCCGGCGGTCAAGAAGCTCTTGGCCAACGCGATTGCCGCGTGCAACAAGGCCGGCAAGTACATCGGTATCTGCGGTCAGGGTCCATCCGACCACCCGGATCTGGCCAAGTGGCTGATGGAGCAGGGCATCGAAAGCGTGTCGCTGAACCCGGACACCGTGCTGGAAACCTGGTTCTTCCTGGCGGAAGGCCAAGCGCCGGCCTGATAAGTATGTGAACGGCCCGTTCCCTGTGGGAACGAGCCTGCTCGCGAAGACGGAGCAACATCCGCCATGGATATTGGCTGACACTCCGCTTTCGCGAGCAGGCTCGCTTCCACAGGAGGCGGGTTTTGAGATTCAAGTAGGGCGGGCTCCTGTAGATGCCGCCCTTTTTTGTGCAAGAGCATTATGCAAAGCAGCAGTGACCTATTTCCTGTCGCCCTGATCAGCGCCGAACGGCGCGGCGATCTGAGCGAAGACGTGTATCGCCTGAAACCCGGCAACAGCCCCGACTGGTCCGTGGAAATCGCTGTGACCCGGTTGGGCATGGCCGATGACTCGGCGCCTCGCGGTGTGCCGGTGATTTTGCTGCACGGCAGTTTTTCCAATCGACGTTTCTGGTTTTCACCAAAAGGCCTGGGCCTGGGCGCGTATCTGACGCGACTGGGGTTCGACGTGTGGATTCCGGAGATGCGCGGTCACGGTTTGTCGCAGCGCAACGAGGAATACCGGCGCAACCGTGTCGCCGACTACGCCCGTTACGACTTGCCGGCGATTGCCGCGTTCGTGCGAGAGCAGAGCGGGCAGGTTCCGCACTGGATCGGCCATTCGCTGGGCGGCATCACCCTGGCGGCGGCACTCGGTGGCGAATATCTTGGCGAGCCGGCGGTGGCTTCGGCGGCATTTTTCGGCACCCAGGTCAGCCGTACTTACTGGCCGCTGAAAATCCCGCCGGTCGAGTGGAGCGGGCGCTTTATTCTCAAGCGCTTTGCGCAATTGTCGGGTTCGCGGCTTAAACGAGGCCCGGAAGATGAACCGATCGGCCTGGCGCTGGAAAGCATGCGCTGGTACGGCTTGTTCGGCCGTTTTGGTGACAAGGACAAGGATTGGTGGGCGGGTCTGGCCGACGTCAAGGTGCCGGTGCTGGCAGTGACGGCGGCGGGGGATCATCAGGATCCGGCCTGGGCCTGTCGCAAACTGTTCGAACAGATCGGCTCCGAGCACAAGCAATTCGTCAATCTGGGGCGCGAGCAGGGTTTCACCGATAATTTCGGTCATGTTGAAATGTTGGTGAGCAAAGCGGCGCAGAATGAAGTGTGGCCGTTGGTAGCGCGCTGGTTGAACGATCAGCACACGCCGTTACTGGGCGAGAAGCCTGATCTGGCGGCTGCGGTCTGAGACGGGGCTGGGTAAAGGGCATTTCGTTCAGGTCGGCTTGCGGCTAAGATATGACGAATTGTGCGGTTCTGGTCATATTCGGTGGCAGTTTAGCGATTACGTTTCAGCGTTTGTTCAGGTCCATTCAGCGAACATTCAATGAGCTAAGGTAAACAGCGACCACCGGAGCTCGTCTCTTCAGAACGCGGCATCCTTGATCGTCTTGCTTTTTACAGGAGTTTTTCGATGAACCATTACCTTACGCCTGACCTGTGCGACGCCTATCCGGAGCTGGTGCAGGTGCTGGAGCCGATGTTCAGCAATTTCGGAGGCCGTGATTCATTCGGCGGCGAAATCGTGACCATCAAATGCTTCGAAGACAACTCGCTGGTCAAGGAACAAGCCGAACTCAAAGGCAACGGCAAGGTGCTGGTGGTCGATGGCGGCGGTTCGCTGCGACGTGCATTGCTGGGCGACATGATCGCCGAGAAAGCCGCCAGGAACGGTTGGGAAGGGCTGGTGATCTACGGCTGCATCCGTGACGTCGACGTCATTGCCCAGACCGATCTGGGCGTGCAGGCGCTGGCCAGCCACCCGATGAAAACCGAAAAACGCGGCATTGGTGACCTCAACGTCGCGGTGACGTTTGCCGGCGTGACGTTCCACCCGGGCCACTACATTTATGCGGACAACAACGGCGTGATCGTCTCGCCGAGCCCGCTGAAAATGCCTGAATAAGATTTTCGACAAAGGGATGCGGATGTTCGAGGAAGAAAACGCGCAATGGGGGCTGGTGCATGCCCTGGTGCTGGACGGTAAAGGCGGTGCGCGTTCGATAGCCCGGACTGAGCTCGACGATTTGCAGCTGCAGGCCCATGAAAGCCTGTGGCTGCATTGGGATCGCAGCCATCCGCAAACCCAGACCTGGCTGCGCAAATCCAGCGGCCTCAATGAATTCACCTGCGACTTGCTGCTGGAAGAGAACACTCGACCGCGCCTGTTGCCGTTGCCCGATTCCGAATTGCTGTTGTTCTTGCGCGGCGTCAATCTCAACCCGGGTGCCGAGCCGGAAGACATGGTCTCGGTGCGGATTTTCGCTTCCGCCCAGCGGGTGATTTCCCTGCGTTTGCGTCCTTTGCGTGCCACTGATGAACTGTTGGTGCAATTGGCGGACGGCAAAGGCCCGAAAACGGCTTCTGAACTCATTCTTTATCTGGCGCAGTTCCTCACCAACAAGGTGCAGGATCTGGTCACCTGCCTCTCGGAAATCGCCGATGAGGAAGAAGAAAAGATGGATGCCGACGAACGGTATACCCCCGAGCATGGTGCCATTTTGCACATCCGGCGCAGGGCCGCTGGGTTGAAGCGTTTTCTTGCGCCGCAGCGGGATATTTTCGGACAACTGACGCGGATAAAACTGCCTTGGTTTGTCGATGACGATGCCGATTACTGGAACGAATTGAACAACAGCCTGACCCGCTATCTCGAAGAGCTCGAATTGACCCGGGAGCGCGTGGGGCTTGTGCTGGAGGCGGAAGACCGGCGTTTGAGCGAGCGCATGAATCGCACGATGTACCGCTTCGGGATCATCACCTGCATCTTTTTGCCGATGAGTTTCATCACCGGTCTGCTGGGCATCAACGTTGGCGGAATTCCATTCTCCAGCAGCCCTTATGGCTTCCTGATCGCCTGCTTGACGGTGCTCGCTCTGGCCTTCGGTCAGTGGTGGTTATTCCGTCGTTTGCGCTGGGTCTGAAAATGGCGCATGTGACCCGACCAAATCTGCCCGCGTCTTTCACAGACATCACGAGAGGTGCGTATGCACGATCCGTTTGAACAGTCTTTGCGCGACATGCTCAACGCTTCGCCGTCCAGCCGCGACGACGATGCCTGTCTGGGCCGCGTACTCAAAACCGCCAACCGCCAGGTTGGCGCCGGTGATCTGTTCAGCCTGCTGGGCCGCTGGCTGCCCGCGCTGATGATCGCCCTGAATAACGGCTCGGCCCATGTCTCGCCGGTTTCCCGTCTTCGTAAACCTACCGCTCGCACTGCTGATAAGGCTGATTGAATATGGAACTCGACCTCTGGACTCAGAGCCTCGTCACTGCAATGACTGCGTTGTGGACCAAAGTAGCCAACTTCATTCCGAACCTGTTCGGCGCACTGGTCGTGCTGCTGTTGGGTTTCGTCGTGGCCAAGCTGCTCGATACCTTGCTCTCCAAACTGCTCGCCAAACTCGGCCTCGATCGCCTGATGGGTGGCACCGGCCTGACCAAATTAATGTCGCGGGCCGGCCTGCAAGTGCCGATCTCGACCCTTATCGGCAAAATCGTCTACTGGTTCGTTCTGCTGATCTTTCTGGTTTCGGCAGCAGAATCCCTTGGCCTTGAGCGAGTTTCAGCTACGCTGGATATGTTGGCGCTCTATTTGCCGAAAGTATTCGGCGCGGCGCTGGTGTTGCTGGTGGGTGTATTGCTTGCGCAATTGGCCAACGGGCTGGTGCGCGGGGCGGCAGAAGGTGTGGGCCTGGACTACGCTTCGGGGCTTGGGCGAATTGCCCAGGGGCTGGTGATCATCATCAGCATCTCGGTCGCGATCAGTCAGCTAGAGGTCAAGACCGACCTGCTGAACCATGTGATTGTCATCGTTTTGATTACCGTTGGTCTGGCGGTTGCGCTGGCCATGGGTTTGGGAAGCCGGGAAATTGCCGGTCAGATTCTTGCGGGAATCTATGTGCGTGAGTTGTATCAGGTTGGGCAACAAGTGCGTGTTGGCGAGGTCGAAGGGCAGATCGAGGAGATCGGCACGGTGAAAACCACATTGCTGACCGATGAGGGTGAGCTAGTCTCTCTTTCCAATCGGATCCTGCTGGAACAGCATGTGAGTAGCCGCTAATCCGGCAAACCCTGCTAATGTATGCCGCCGCGAAATGCCAGCTGATGCTGGTCGCGGTGGACATTGACCTGACTGTCGGCACGACTTGTTTTGAATAAAGCCCAAACGCTATCCACGCGCTACGACCCCCGCGAGCTCTCTGATGAGGAGTTGGTCGCGCGCTCGCATACCGAGCTGTTTCACGTAACGCGCGCCTATGAAGAACTGATGCGGCGTTACCAGCGAACATTATTTAACGTTTGTGCGAGATATCTTGGGAACGATCGCGACGCAGACGATGTCTGTCAGGAAGTCATGTTGAAGGTGCTGTATGGCCTGAAGAACTTCGAGGGGAAATCGAAGTTCAAAACGTGGCTCTACAGCATCACGTACAACGAATGTATTACGCAGTATCGGAAGGAACGGCGAAAGCGTCGCTTGATGGACGCATTGAGTCTTGACCCCCTCGAGGAAGCGTCCGAAGAAAAGGCGCCGAAACCCGAGGAGAAGGGCGGGCTTGATCGCTGGCTGGTGTATGTGAACCCGATTGACCGTGAAATTCTGGTGCTACGATTTGTCGCAGAGCTGGAATTTCAGGAGATCGCAGACATCATGCACATGGGTTTGAGTGCGACAAAAATGCGTTACAAACGTGCTCTAGATAAATTGCGTGAGAAATTTGCAGGCATTGCTGAAACTTAGTTCAGCGCAAATATCTCTTACGTGTAGGCAAGTTCTGATAGACTTGCCGCCGAGTTGTCCCCCGGTTTGCGGGACTGCTTCACAATCACCAGATGGGGATTTAACGGATGAAACTGAAAAACACCTTGGGCTTGGCCATTGGTTCTCTGATTGCCGCCACTTCGTTCGGCGCTCTGGCACAAGGCCAAGGCGCAGTTGAAATCGAAGGCTTCGCAAAGAAAGAACAATTCGACAGCGCTCGTAACTTCAAGAACAACGGCAACCTGTTCGGCGGCTCGATCGGTTACTTCCTGACCGACGACGTTGAACTGCGTCTGGGCTACGACGAAGTGCACAACGTACGTGCCGATGATGGCAAGAACGTAAAAGGCGCTAACACCGCTCTGGACGCTCTGTACCACTTCAACAACCCAGGCGACATGCTGCGTCCATACGTCTCGGCCGGTTTCTCCGACCAGAGCATCGACCAGAACGGTTCGAACGGTCGTAACCGTTCTACCTTCGCTAACGTTGGTGGCGGTGCCAAGCTGTACTTCACCGAGAACTTCTACGCTCGTGCCGGCGTTGAAGCTCAGTACAACATCGACCAGGGCGACACCGAGTGGGCTCCTAGCGTTGGTATCGGTGTGAACTTCGGTGGCGGCTCCAAGCCTGCTGCTGCTCCAGTTCCAGCACCAGCTGAAGTCTGCTCCGACAGCGACAACGATGGCGTTTGCGACAACGTTGACAAGTGCCCGGACACCCCAGCCAACGTAACTGTTGACGCTGACGGCTGCCCAG
Organism: Pseudomonas sp. RU47; assembly: GCF_004011755.1. GTDB lineage: Bacteria > Pseudomonadota > Gammaproteobacteria > Pseudomonadales > Pseudomonadaceae > Aquipseudomonas. Next base: position 2,081,489 of record NZ_CP022411.1, read on the forward strand.
CAGTTGCTGAAGTTGTTCGTGTTGAGCTGGACGTTAAGTTCGACTTCGACAAGTCGGTTGTGAAGCCAAACAGCTACGGCGACATCAAGAACCTGGCTGACTTCATGAAGCAGTACCCATCCACCACCACTACTGTTGAAGGTCACACTGACTCCGTCGGTCCTGACGCTTACAACCAGAAACTGTCCGAGCGTCGTGCAAACGCCGTTAAGCAAGTTCTGACCAACCAGTACGGTGTTGAATCGTCCCGCGTTCAGTCTGTTGGCTACGGCGAATCCCGCCCAGTTGCTGACAACAAAACTGACGCTGGCCGCGCTGTAAACCGTCGCGTAGAAGCGCAGGTTGAAGCTCAAGCTAAGTAATTAGCTGCCGCTCTGAGAAAAGCCCGGCTTAGGCCGGGCTTTTCTTTGCCTGCGATTTGGCTTTGCAGCTTTAAAAGATCGCAGCCTTCGGCAGCTCCTACATGAAATCTGCATACGTCCTGTAGGAGCTGCCGCAGGCTGCGATCTTTTGATCTTCACCAGCAGCCGCCACCGCACCAATCACCAGAATCGCCGGGCTCTTCAATCCGAAAATTCCTGCGTCATCGCTCATGCTCATCAGATCACTGCGGCATTCGCGCTGCTCTGGCAACGAGGCATTCTCGATCATCGCCACCGGCGTATCTGCGGCCATCCCGCCCGCCAACAACTGATCGCGAATCTCGCCCAGCTTGGCCACGCCCATATAAACCACCAGCGTCGTCCCGCCCTGCGCCAGCGCCTGCCAGTTCAATTGGCTGTCATCCTGCGTGTGCGCGGTCACCAGGGTCACGCCGCGTGCCACACCGCGCAACGTCAGCGGAATATCGCACTGCGTCGCCCCAGCGAGCCCAGCGGTGATGCCATTGACCAACTCCACCTCAACGCCACGTTCACGCAACCACTGTGCCTCTTCACCGCCACGGCCGAAAATGCATGGATCGCCACCCTTGAGCCGCACCACACACTTGCCGTGGCGGGCATAGCGCAGCATCAGCCGATGGATGAACGCCTGCGGTGTCGAACGGCAACCACCGCGTTTACCCACGGCAATGATTCGCGCGCCAGGGCAATGTTCCAGCACCGCGTCGTTGACCAGATCATCGATCAGCACCACATCGGCCTCGCGCAACGCACGCACCGCTTTTAGGGTCAGCAATTCGGGATCACCAGGACCTGCACCCACCAGCCAGACTTTTGCGTTCATGGTGTTTTCCTCATCAGATGACGGCGACCGGCTGCACATCGGCAGCCAGCAAGCGTTTTATTTCCGGGACACAGGAGCCGCATTGCGTGCCGCAGCCCAAATTGTTTTTCAAACCTTGCAGATCCAGACCCTGGCGAATGCCGGCGCAGATCGCGTTGAGGCTGACGTTCTTGCAGTTGCACAGGGTTTTATCCGCAGCAATTTGCGCCCCGGCACTGCCCGGCGGCGCACTCATCGGTGCCAGCAACCAGCGCCGCAGTTGTTCGTCTGCACGACCTTCCAGCCACAACCCCTGTAGCCAATGCTGGGCAAGGGTTTCACCGGCCAGGCGGATGGCGGTGATGCGGCCGTTTTCAATACGCACGCGTTTGCCAATGGCCCGGCGCGGATCGTCGTAGGCCAAAACCGGGCCGTCGATCAGCGACAAGCAATGATCGATTTCACTGAGCAATTGCGCATCCGGTGCCTCTCTGTTAGCAGCGCGTATCAGCAATGCCGATCGTTCACGTCCGACAAGGCTGAGACTCACGTAGGAAAATGCCTCACAGAGCGGTCGTAGGGCCTCGAAATGCCGTTGAACATCACCCTCGATGAGTGCGAAAAGCTGCCACGGCAGATTGACCGGCTCCAGGCGCACGCCGCTGTGTTTCAGTTCCGGTTGTTTCGACAATGGATCGAGGGCCGGCAGGGTCAGGCTGTTTACGCCGCCCTTGAGAAAGCGGTCCCCCCAGTGCATCGGCAGAAACGCTTGTCCCGGACGTACGCTGTCGTCGCTGCCAACCGCGACGATCACTGCGCCGCGACGACTTTTAAGGTTGACCAGATCTCCCGGCTGCAAACGATGCCGACGCATTTCGTCTGGATGCAGGCTCAACACCGCTTCGCTGACATGCCCGAACAGTTGCGCCGCCGTACCGGTGCGGCTCATACCGTGCCATTGATCACGCAGACGTCCAGTGATCAATGTCAGTGGAAAGCGTGCATCACGCTGCTCTTTGGCTGCGCGATACGGCTCGGCGATGAATTGAGCGCGGCCAGTGGCCGTAGGGAAAATACCGGCCTCGTAGAGCCTTGGTGTTCCTGCCCGGGCACCGACTGGGAAGGGCCATTGCTGTGGTCCGATTTCGTCGATCAGCGCATGACTGATCCCGGACATATCCAGATCGCGGCCATGTGTCAGCCCTTTGAATTCATCGAACAACTGCGCGGGCTGAGTGAACGTGAACAGGCTTGGCCCGGCGGGGCGCAGACGTTTCTCCAGGCGTTGCGCGAAATCTACCGTGATCGCCCAGTCCGGCCGCGCTTCGCCCGGTGGGAGAATGGCTTTGCGTACGTGGGAAATGCGTCGCTCGGAGTTGGTCACCGAGCCTTCCTTCTCGCCCCAACTGGCGGCAGGTAGCAGGAGATCGGCGAATGCTGCGGTTTCGGTGGTGCGAAAGGCTTCTTGCAGAACCACAAACGGGCAAGCTTCCAGCGCCGCGCGCACCGCACTCTGATCCGGCATCGATTGCGCAGGGTTGGTGCAGGCAATCCACAACGCCTTGATCTTGCCGCTGCGCACTTGCTCGAACAGTTCGATGGCGCTGAGACCAGTGCTTTCCGGCAGTTGATCCACACCCCAATAAGCCGCCACTTCGGCGCGGTGTTCAGGGTTGGCCGCGTCACGATGACCCGGCAACAGGTTCGACAAACTGCCAGTTTCCCGTCCGCCCATGGCATTTGGCTGACCGGTGAGAGAGAAAGGTCCTGCACCCGGACGGCCAATTTGTCCGGTGGCCAAATGCAGATTGATCAGCGCGCTGTTCTTCGCACTGCCAGCCGTGGACTGGTTCAGCCCCATGCACCACAGCGACAGAAAACCTGGCGAAGTGCCCACCCATTCAGCGCACTGCTGCAATTGCTCAACGCTGATGCCACACAACTGCGAAACCATTTGTGGGGTGTAATCACGCACCAGACTTTTCAGTTCAGCGAGGCCATCGGTGTGCGCCTTGACGAAGTCGCGATCAATCCAGTCTTCCCACAACAACAGATGCAAAATCCCATGGAACAAGGCGACGTCGGTGCCGGGCAGAATCGCCAGATGCAAATCGGCGAGGTCGCAGGTGTCGGTGCGCCGTGGATCAATGACGATGACTTTCATCTGCGGGCGGCGGGATTTTGCCTCTTCCAGCCGACGGAAAAGTACCGGGTGGGCGTAGGCCATGTTACTGCCGACAATCATCACGCAATCGCTGAGTTCCAGATCCTCATAACTGCAAGGCGGGGCGTCGGCACCTAGGCTGCGCTTGTAGCCGACCACGGCTGAGGACATGCACAGGCGAGAGTTGCTATCGATGTTGTTGGTGCCGACCAGCGCCCGCGCCAGTTTGTTGAAGGCGTAGTAGTCCTCGGTCAGCAACTGCCCGGAAATATAGAACGCCACACTGTCCGGGCCATGCTCGGCGATGGTCTCGGCGAACACGTTGGCGGCGTGTTCCAATGCGGTGTCCCAGTCCGTGCGGCTGCGGGCCAGGCCTTTGCCCAGGCGCAGTTCCGGGTACAGCGCGCGAGCCGCGAGGTCGCCGGTCAGGTGCAGGGTCGAGCCTTTGCTGCACAGTTTGCCGAAGTTGGCCGGGTGCGCCGGATCGCCGCTGACGCCGAGGATGCGCTCGCCGTCATGCTCGATCAGCACGCCGCAGCCGACCCCGCAATAACAGCAGGTCGAGGCGGTCGTCTGGCGGTTCATCAGATGGCGTCCCGCAGGGCCAGTTGCACACGACCGTTTTCGACCCGCGCCGGGTGATGGTGCGCGCAACCGATGTCCGGCGCCTGCGCTTCGCCGGATTCGAGGTCGATTTGCCAGTTGTGCAGCGGGCAGGCGACGCGTTTGCCGTAGATCAACCCTTGTGACAGTGGTCCGCCCTTGTGTGGGCAGCGGTCGTCGAGGGCGAAAACTTCGTCGTCGCTTGTACGAAAAATCGCGATGTCGCCTTTCGGTCCGGCAATGATCCGCGAACCGAGGGTATTGATCTCGTCGAGGGCACAGATATCGAGCCAGTTCATGCCGGCACCTCCAGATTTTTCACCGGGATTACGTCGAATTCTTTCTTCAGTTGCGGCTGCGCCAGACGTTCTTTCCACGGGTCTTGCTCGAACGACAGGGAGAATTGCAGGCGCTCGTTCAGGGCTTTGCGGCGCTCGGGATCTTCCAGCACGGCTTTCTTGATGTGTTCCATGCCGACCCGTTGCAGGTAGTGCACGGTGCGTTCGAGGTAGAAGGCTTCTTCGCGATAAAGCTGCAGGAAGGCGCCGTTGTATTCGCGTACCTCTTCGGCGGTTTTCAGCTTGACGAAGAACTCGGCGACTTCGGTTTTGATCCCGCCGTTACCGCCGATGTACATCTCCCAGCCGGAGTCGACGCCGATGATTCCTACGTCTTTGATCCCCGCTTCCGAGCAGTTGCGTGGGCATCCGGAGACAGCGAGTTTCACTTTGTGCGGCGACCACATGTTGAACAGGTCGTGCTCAAGCTCGATGCCCAGTTGTGTCGAGTTTTGCGTGCCGAAGCGGCAGAACTCGCTGCCGACGCAGGTTTTCACCGTGCGGATGGATTTGCCGTAGGCGTGGCCGGAGGGCATGTCGAGGTCTTTCCAGACGCCGGGCAAGTCCTGCTTCTTGATGCCGAGCAAATCGATGCGCTGACCGCCGGTGACCTTGACCATCGGCACCTGATACTTGTCAGCCACATCGGCAATTCGCCGCAGTTCCGAAGGGTTGGTCACGCCGCCCCACATGCGGGGTACCACCGAATAGGTACCGTCCTTCTGGATGTTGGCGTGCGCACGCTCGTTGATCAGGCGCGATTGCGGGTCGTCCTTGGCTTCGCCGGGCCAGGTGGAAATCAGGTAATAGTTGAGGGCAGGGCGGCAGGTGGCGCAGCCGTTCGGCGTGCGCCAGTTGAGGTAGCTCATGGTGCCGGCGATGGTCAGCAGATGCTGTTCGCGAATCGCTTGGCGAATCTGCCCGTGGTTGAGATCGCTGCATCCGCAGATGGCTTTTTCGCTTTTCGGTTTGACGTCGGCCGCGCCGCCAACGGTGTTGATCAGGATCTGTTCGACCAGCCCGGCACAGGAACCGCACGAGCTGGCAGCCTTGGTGTGTTTCTTCACTTCATCGACGCTGAACAGGCCGTGTTCCTGAATGGCTTTGACGATGGTGCCTTTGCACACACCGTTGCAGCCGCAGACTTCGGCGGTGTCGGCCATGACCATGGCTTTGTCCTGGCCCTGATGTCCTACGTCGCCGAGTGCGTTTTCGCCGAACATCAAGTGATCGCGGATCTCGCCGATGGCGTGATTCTCACGAATCTGCCGGAAATACCAACCGCCATCTGCCGTATCGCCGTACAGACAGGCGCCGACCAGCACGTCATCCTTGATCACCAGTTTTTTGTACACGCCGCCGATCGGGTCGGAGAGGGTGATGGTCTCGGTGCCTTCGCCGCCCATGAAGTCGCCAGCGGAAAACAGGTCGATGCCGGTGACTTTCAATTTGGTCGACGTCACTGAGCCCTGATAACGGGCGAAACCCAATTGTGCGAGGTGGTTGGCGCACACCTTGGCCTGTTCGAACAGCGGCGCGACCAGACCGTAGGCAATCCCGCGATGGCTGGCGCACTCGCCGATCGCGTAGATGCGCGGATCGTAGGTTTGCAGGGTGTCGTTGACCAGGATCCCGCGATTGCACGGGATGCCAGCCTTTTCCGCCAGTTCGGTGTTGGGGCGAATGCCCGCCGCCATCACCACCAGATCAGCGGGAATGATGTCGCCGTTCTTGAATTGCACCGAGCCAACCCGGCCATTGCCGGCATCGTGCAGGGCCTGGGTCTGTTCGCACAGACGGAAGTGCAGGCCACGGGATTCGAGGGCGCTTTGCAGCAGTTGACCGCTGGTTTTGTCCAGTTGCCGTTCCAGCAGCCATTCGCCGATGTGCACCACGGTGACGTGCATGCCGCGCAGCATCAGGCCATTGGCGGCTTCGAGACCGAGCAGACCGCCACCGATGACCACCGCGTGTTTGTGGGTTTTGGCGGTGTCGATCATCGCTTGGGTGTCGGCGATGTCGCGGTAACCGATCACCCCGTGCAAGGTGTTGCCGGGAATCGGCAGGATGAATGGCGTCGAACCGGTGGCGATCAGCAGGCGATCGTATTCGGCTTCGGTGCCGTCTTCGGCGATCACCCGGCGTTTGACCCGGTCGATCTCCACCACTTTGCGGTTGAGTAGCAACTTGATGTGGTTTTCCAGGTACCAGTCGAGGTCGTTGAGCACGATCTCCTCGAAGGTCTGCTCACCGGCCAGCACCGGTGAGAGCAGGATGCGGTTGTAGTTGGTGTGCGGTTCGGCGCCGAAGACGGTGATGTCGTACAGCTCGTTGCTCAGCTTGAGCAGTTCTTCGAGGGTGCGGACTCCGGCCATGCCATTGCCGATCATCACCAGTTTGAGTTTTTTCATCAGGTTCTCCGGGGAGCTGCGGCTGGCCTCTTGTGGGCAGTCAGGCCTTGCTCGAGAAATTTTGCGCAAACAAAAAAAGGCGTCCCGCTAGTTGCCTAGCGAGGACGCCTTTGTCCTGGTCCCGTTCTCTCGGGAAGCGCAGCCTTCGTCGTTGAAGGTTGGGCTTTATGTGTGTGTTGAGTGGGGTAATGCAGTGGTTGTGCCAAGTGGGGACGGTGGCGGGTTTATTGGGGGGGACAGATTTTGAGGGTGGATTTTTTGCACTGATTCGAAGCGGGTTGCTCGTTCGTGGGGCATTCAGGCAGTTGAATTTGTAGTGATTGGGTGGGCGCCTTCGCGAGCAAGCTCGCTCCCACAGGTGATTTGCGAACGACACGAATCCCTTGTGGGAGCGAGCCTGCTCGCGAATGGCGCGACGCGGTGTCAGCCATGAAACAACAAAACCAGCAGCACCAGATTCCCCAATAAAGCCACGATCGCCATCGTCCGCCAGACCTTCAGCGGCTCACGCTCCAGTAACGGTCTGGGCCGCACACTCAAACTCCGCCGCTCGCCCTGCTCCAACACCAGCAACCACTCCTCAGCCGTTTCAAAGCGCAACTGCGGATCAGCCGCAACGCCGCGCTCCAGACTCTGCGCCAGCCATTCCGGCAGGTCCGGCCGATAACGGCTGGCACTTACCGGCAGACCAAAGCGCGGTCGCTGAAACGCTTCGATCTCGCCATAGGGGAAATGCCCGGTGAGCAGGAAATACAGGGTCACACCGACCGCATACAAATCCTGCTGCACATTCGGCGGATCACCGCGAAACGCTTCCGGGGCGATGTAACTGGGGGTTCCGGGCAGCGTCGACGGCGCGTCTTCGGACAGGCCAGGACAATACGCCAGGCCAAAATCCAGCAGCCGCAGTTCACCGTCATCACTCCAATGCAGATTTTCCGGTTTGATGTCCCGGTGCAGAATCTGCCGTCGATGCAGCAGTCCGGCCGCGCGTAGTAGACGCTCCGCGATGTCCTGCCACTGCGCTAAGGGTAGAGGCCCATTTTGTTGAAAAATCTGCGCCAGCGTCGTCCCGGAATATTCTCGCATCACGTAGTACAAATGCTGACGCTGCTGGCACGCATGGACTTCAGGAAAATGCCGCCCGGCCACACGTTTCAGGAACCATTCTTCGGACAACAACGCTTGCCCGGCGTAGGAATCATCGGCGGAGCGCGTGGGCAGGGTTTTCAGCAACCACCTCTGACCCTGACCATCCAGCACTCGATAAAGCAGCGATTGCTGACTCTGAGCAACAATCTCTTGCACCTGCCAGCCTTCAAAGTGCTGCCCGGATTTCAGCGCTGGAGGCAGGGGCCATTGCTGCAGGTGAATCAGTGCATCGCCGATATTTGCCTCACCCAAAGCATCAACCCGTACCAGCAATGCACTGGCATTGTCCTGGCTCCCCGCCAGATGCGCGGCGTTGACCAGCGTCTGCGCGGCGCTGTGAAGATCCGGCTGATCACGCAGAATCGCCGCAATGGCGGTATCGCCGAGTGTCGACCAGACACCGTCACTGAGCAAAACAAAGCACTCGCCGTGGCGCAGTTCACCATCAAGGAAGTCCAGCACCAGATGCTGATCCAGCCCCAATGCACGTTTGAGCACATGCTGCATGCCCGGCTGATCCCAGACATGATCTTCAGAAATTCGCTGCAAACTATCGCGGTGCCAGCGATACACCCGGCAATCGCCGACGTGGGCGAGGGTAAAACGCCGACCGCGCATAACCAAAGCGCTAACCGTGGTGAGCAACGGTTGCCCACCGCCATTGGCCTGCAGCCAGCGGTTTTGCGCGAGCAGCAGGCGATCCAGTGCCTGCGCCACGCTCCAGGTTTCCGGCGTGGCGTAGTAGTCGAGCGCCAAGGCCTGCAAGGTCGAGCGCGCAGCCAGTCCGCCATCGGCGCATTGGCTGACGCCGTCGGCGATGGCAAACAGAAAACCTTTGCTCGCCGCCAGCGCCGGAGCGGGCGTGACCAGGCGCAAAGCGTCCTGATTCTCCGCGCGCGGGCCGGTGGCGCTGGCTTCGGCAAAGCTCAGTTGCAGGGCCATTGATGCCTCAGACCCGCGCCGCCGTCACTGCTGCCGAACCCCAGGTGGTTCTCCAGCGACGCTTGACGCCGTGCAGACCAAACCACGCCAATACGCCGAGGCTGGCGAACAACCACAGGGCCAGTTGATAGCTGCCGGTGCTTTGTTTGATCGCGCCCATGCCGGCGGCCAAGGCAAAACCGCCGATGCCGCCGGCCATGCCGATCAACCCGGTCATCACGCCGATCTCCAGACGAAAGCGCTGCGGCACCAGTTGGAAAACCGCACCATTGCCTGCCCCTAAACCGAGCATCGTGCAGACGAAAAGCGCCAGTGCCGCGTAGGAACTTGGCAGGTTGAAGCCGACGGCCGCGATGCACACGGCAGCGACGGTGTACATCGCCAGCAATGTGCGTATGCCACCGAAACGGTCAGCCAGGGCGCCGCCCAGCGGACGCATCAGGCTGCCGCCGAACACGCAGGCTGCGGTGTAGTAACCGGCCGTCACCGGGCTCAAGCCGTATTGATCGTTGAAGTAGCCGGGCAGGGCGCTGGCCAGACCGATGAAACCGCCGAAGGTCACGCTGTAGAAAAACATGAACCACCAACTGTCACGGTCGCCCAAGGCTTTAAAGTAGTCGGTCATGGCTTTGGCTTTTGGCCGCTCAGGCGCATTTTTTGCCAGCCAGGCGAACAGCACCAACGTCAGGATCAACGGAATCAGAGCGAAACCGAAAACATTGCTCCAGCCGAACGCAGCGGCGAGCACCGGCGCAAGCAATGCGGCGAACACGGTGCCGGAGTTGCCCGCACCGGCAATGCCCATGGCTTTGCCCTGATGCTGCGGTGGATACCATTGGGAGGCCAAGGGCAGGGCGACGGCAAACGACGCGCCGGCCATGCCGAGGAACAGGCCGAGTATCAGCGCCTGTTCATAACTGTGGATGCCGATTTTCCAGGCGCCGAACAATGCGCAGATCACGATGACCTGGCCGATCAGACCGGCGGTTTTCGGCGACAACCGATCGGCGAGCATGCCCATCACAAAACGCAGCACCGCACCGGCGAGGATCGGCGTGGCGACAACGAGGCCGCGTTGCTGCGTGGTTAGCTGCAGGTCGGCGGCAATCTGCACCGCCAACGGGCCGAGCAGGTACCAGACCATAAAGCTCAGGTCGAAATAGAGGAAGGCCGCGAACAGGGTCGGGGTGTGGCCGGATTTCCAGAAGCTTGAATTCATCGCGCACCTCAGCTGAAAAGAGTCTCGAAAGGAGTCATGCAACAGCAGGTGGGGCGCCGCCACGGCCGCACCACCGGCCCCGAGCTGTGGGGCCAAAACGCAAAAACGCCGCTACCTGATTCGCCGAAGGGGCGAACGGGGTGAGCGACGTCTTTGTCGTGGGTGGGGCAACCGCCGTTGGTTACCTGTGCGTTTTACATAGCGAGATTTGTGCCAACTGGTGAAAGAGCAAAAGCCCCTCACCCTAGCCCTCTCCCGGAGGGAGAGGGGACTGACCGAGGTGTCTTGCGCCAAACATCGACCTGAAAGACCTAGTCGATTATGGATTCACAGCAGAAATTGCAAGTCGGCGTACATCGCGAGCATCCCCCAATCAGTCCCCTCTCCCTTTGGGAGAGGGCTAGGGTGAGGGGGCTCTTAAGAGGACACCTCAACCCAGCAACTCACTCATGGCAATAATCTGCTCCGCCACCTGAATCAGCTTCTGCTGCCGGCTCATCGCTTGGCGCCGCATCAAGGTGTAAGCCTCTTCCTCATTGCAGTCCTTCATCTTCATCAGCAACCCTTTGGCCAGCTCAATACGCTTGCGCTCAGCCAATTGCAGGTCTCGCGCCTGCAACTGCGCACGCAAGGCCTGATCACTCTCGAATCGTGCCATCGCCACATCGAGAATCGGCTGCAAACGCTGGGCGTGAATGCCTTCGACGATGTAGGCACTGACCCCGGATTTGATCGCCTGGCGCATCACTCCGGGGTCATGCTCGTCGGTAAACATCACGATTGGCCGTGGCTGGTCGCGGCTGACCAGTACCACTTGTTCCATGACATCGCGGCTCGGTGACTCGGTATCGATCAGGATTACGTCCGGACGCACCGTTTCGACGCGCGCGGGCAGGTCGATGGTCAGGCCGGACTCATCAATCACCTCGAAACCGGCTTCGGTCAATGCGGCTTTCAGGCGCCCGACTTTTTTCGCTGTGTCGTTGATCAACAGAATGCGCAACATGTTCGCGGTCTCCTGTCAGCGGCGGGCGAGAAGAGGGGCGTCGTCGTTCAACGCGTGCAGCTTGAAGCTGCGCGCGTAAGCGGCCGGGTCGCTGCCGTCCCAGATTTTGCCGTCGAGCAACTGGCTGCTGCGCATGTCGGTGCCCCACGCGGCAACACCGAGCTCAGTAGCGGCGTCGCGATACAGATCGAGTTGCTGAACCTGACGGGCGACAGCGAGGTAATCCGGGTCTTCGCGCAGCAAACCCCAGCGGCGGAACTGGGTCATGAACCACATGCCATCGGACAAGTAGGGCAAATTCACTTCGCCATTGCCGTGAAAGCGCAGCGCATGAGGATCCTGCCAACGATTGCCCAGCCCATCGGAATAGTCGCCGAGAAAACGCGGTTCGATGCACGAAAGCGGCGCGTCCAGATACTCCGGCGCGCTGAGCAATTGCGCGGTGCTGCGACGGTTCTCCGGGCTTTCCTCAATGAAACGGCTGGCCTCAAGGATCGCCATCACCAGCGCTCGCGCCGTGTTCGGGTATTGCTCGACAAATTCGCGGGTGCAGCCAAGGACTTTTTCCGGGTGATCGGGCCAGATGGTCTGACTGGTGGCCAGGGTAAAACCCAGATTCTGCTGCACCGCGCTAGCAGCCCAAGGCTCGCCGACGCAAAAGCCGTCGATGCGCCCGGCTTGCAGATGCGCAACCATTTGCGGCGGCGGCACCACCACACTGTCGACATCCTGCAACGGATGAATGCCCTGACTCGCCAGCCAGTAATACAGCCACATCGCATGAGTGCCAGTGGGAAAAGTCTGGGCGAAGGTGAGTTTTGCGCGGCTTTGGTGCACGTGCCGATCCAGCGCTTCAGGACTGCTCACGCCGAGGTTCTGCAGGCCGTGCGACAGGTTGAGGCTTTGGCCGTTCTGGTTCAGCCCCATCAGCACCGCCATCTCAGTCGGGGCGACACCGCCGATGCCCAAGTGCACGGCGTAGATCAGACCATACAGACTGTGGGCGGCATCCAGTTCGCCGCTGACCAGATTGTCGCGCAGATTCGCCCAAGAGGCCTGGCGCTTCAGGTTCAGCGTTAGTCCATAAGGCTGGGCAAAGCCCTGTGTAGCAGCAACGACAACCGATGCGCAGTCGCTCAACGCCATGAAACCGAGGTTGATTGCACTTTTTTCCGGGGCATCGCTGCCGTTGACCCAGGCCAGTGGCCCTACCGAAGGTTCATTCATACACCGCCACCTCGAAAAAAAGCGCCGCCGCGGACTTTGCGCAGGCAAAACCCGGGACGACGCCATTGTCCTTGCCCGCGTGCCGTCATTGGCCTGCGCGCTGATAGTCAAGGAGGGTGCAAGGCATATGCCAGTGCCAGTGATTTGCGCGTGCGCCTCGCGCCGCAGGTCGATGCCCGGCTATAATCGCCGCCTCTTTTCGCCGCCCGAGTCATCGCCGCCCATGTACACCCTGGCCCGTCAGCTGTTGTTCAAACTTTCCCCGGAAACCTCCCACGATCTGTCGCTGGATCTGATCGGCGCGGGTGGGCGTTTGGGCCTCAACGGCTTGCTGTGCAAGGCGCCGGCGAAGAAGCCGGTGACGGTCATGGGCCTGGAGTTTCCTAACCCGGTGGGGCTGGCGGCCGGTCTGGACAAGAACGGCGCGGCCATCGATGGCTTCGCGCAACTGGGTTTCGGTTTTGTCGAAATCGGCACCGTGACCCCGCGCCCGCAGCCGGGCAACCCGAAACCACGGATCTTCCGCTTGCCGGAAGCCGAGGCGATCATCAACCGCATGGGTTTCAACAACCTCGGTGTCGATAACCTGCTGGCGCGTGTGGCCGCAGCGAAATACAAAGGCGTGCTGGGCATCAACATCGGCAAGAACTTCGATACGCCGGTTGAACGCGCGGTCGACGACTACCTGATCTGCCTGGACAAGGTCTACGCCCACGCCAGCTATGTGACGGTCAACGTCAGTTCGCCGAACACCCCGGGCCTGCGCAGCCTGCAGTTCGGTGATTCGCTCAAGCAGTTGCTCGCCGATCTGGCCACGCGCCGTGCTGAACTGGCGTTGCGTCATGGCAAACATGTGCCGTTGGCGATCAAGATCGCGCCGGACATGACCGATGAAGAAACCGCGCAGGTTGCCCAAGCGCTGATCGAAACCGGTATGGACGCGGTAATCGCGACCAACACCACCCTGAGCCGTGTTGGCGTTGAAGGCATGGAGCATGGAGACGAGGCGGGCGGTTTGTCAGGTGCGCCAGTACGTGAGAAGAGCACCAATACCGTGAAGGTGCTGGCCGGTGAGTTGGCTGGGCGGTTGCCGATCATTGCGGCGGGTGGGATTACTGAAGGCAAGCATGCGGCTGAGAAGATTCTGGCGGGTGCGAGCCTGGTGCAGATCTATTCCGGCTTCATCTATAAAGGCCCGGCGCTGATCCGTGAATCGGTAGACGCGATCGCCGCCCTGCGCTGATCCATAGACACCACTGTTCCCTTGTAGGAGTGAGCCTGCTCGCGATAGCTTTCTTTCGGTCACTTCATCAGCGACTGACAGACCGCTATCGCGAGCAGGCTCACTCCTACAGGTTATGCGCTCGGCACAAAAATCCATGCAATAAAAAGGGCTCCTCGAAGGAGCCCCTGGGCCGGAGCCCGCCGTCCGGGAAGGACGTGCATGGTAAGTCGTTACAAATTCAGATTGTCGTGTCGGAATTAATGCCCTGTGTCAGCCGACGGCGTGAAGTTCGTTGAGTCTGTGGATTCCCGCAGTGCCGGTCATACCGTCCCAGTTGTCGCCGCGTCCTTCTCGCCAGCCGTTAATCCAGGCTTGGCGTACCGACGGTAGAGTAAATGGGCAAAGCTCACGGGATTTGCCACCAACGCCATATTGATATCCGCGCAAAAATGCTCTTTCCAACGGATCACGCTTAAGTCTTCTCATAGGGTGTTTCCCTCACTTGTTGACTGTTTTGTGTCGCGTTGACCTCAACTGAGGTCTGGCAGAAGAAACCTGCCATGGTGCGGCTCGCTGCCGGCGTGGCGAGCCAAGGTGTTGACGCCGTTGCGACGTCAACCTGTGTTCATTTCTAACCAATGAGTCACAGCGATGGAATGACCGTTTTGTCATAAGGACGTAACGAAAAGAGTGCTATAGCGATAAGTAACCGCTTATTTATTGAACGTTTATTGAGCAAACCCCGGTATGATCGGCCCCGCGCTGGATGATGGGGTTAATTCTTTAGTGAGAATGACCCACGTTTGCGCTGGGGTATAAAGCGACGAAGGGTCGCTTTAAGACTTTTTGTTGCATCAACTTTTTTATCTGTCCCGGCATCTAAGCTCTTTTAACCCGAGCAGCGGGGATGGAACGGCACACCTTCGTGCCACGCGGGCGCTCTTTTAGAAAAGCGCCTGATTGAAAACCGGATCGGCAATGCGTTGCCGATTCACTAGCCAAAGGCTCTGGAAATACCATGTCCGACCGTTTCGAACTCTTCCTCACTTGCCCTAAAGGCCTTGAAGGCCTGCTCATCGAGGAAGCCGTCGGGCTTGGCCTTGAAGAAGCGCGCGAGCACACTTCCGCCGTGCGTGGCATGGCGACCATGGAAACCGCTTATCGCCTGTGCCTCTGGTCGCGTCTGGCCAACCGCGTATTGCTGGTGCTCAAGCGTTTCCCGATGAAAGACGCTGAAGACCTCTACCACGGTGTGCTCGACATCGAGTGGCAGGATCACATGCTCAGCGACGGCACCCTGGCCGTCGAATTCAGCGGCCACGGCTCAGGCATCGACAACACCCACTTCGGTGCCCTGAAAGTCAAAGACGCCATCGTCGACAAACTGCGCACCCCGCAGGGCGACCGTCCGTCGATCGACAAGCTCAACCCGGATCTGCGCATTCACCTGCGTCTGGATCGCGGCGAAGCGATCCTCTCCCTCGACCTGTCCGGCCACAGCCTGCACCAGCGCGGCTATCGCTTGCAGCAAGGGGCGGCACCGCTGAAGGAAAACCTCGCGGCAGCCATCCTGATCCGTTCCGGCTGGCCGCGCATTGCTGCCGAAGGCGGCGCGCTGGCTGACCCGATGTGCGGCGTCGGTACGTTCCTCGTCGAAGCCGGCATGATTGCCGCCGACATGGCGCCGAACCTGCGCCGTGAGCAGTGGGGCTTTACCGCGTGGCTCGGTCACGTGCCGGCGCTGTGGAAAAAACTCCACGAAGAAGCCGTCGAACGTGCCGCTGCCGGTCTGGCCAAGCCACCGTTGTGGATTCGTGGCTACGAAGCTGATCCGCGTCTGATTCAGCCGGGTCGCAACAACGTTGAGCGTGCGGGCCTGAGCGAGTGGATCAAGATCTACCAGGGCGAAGTCGCGACCTTCGAGCCGCGTCCGGATCAGAACCAGAAAGGTCTGGTGATCTGCAACCCGCCGTACGGCGAGCGTCTCGGTGACGAGGCCAGCCTGCTGTATCTCTACCAGAACCTCGGCGAGCGTCTGCGTCAGGCCTGCTTGAACTGGGAAGCGGCGGTGTTCACCGGCGCCCCGGATCTGGGCAAGCGCATGGGCATTCGCAGCCACAAGCAGTATTCGTTCTGGAACGGCGCGCTGCCGTGCAAGCTGCTGTTGATCAAAGTGCTGCCGGATCAGTTCGTCACGGGCGAGCGTCGCACTCCGGAACAGCGTCAGGCCGAGCGTGAGCAAGCGGCTTACGACCAGACCCCGGACGAACCGCAAGAGCGCAAGTTCAACAAGAACGGCAACCCGATCAAACCGACGCCAGCCCCGGTTCCGGTGATCGAGCAGCCGCGCTTGAGCGAAGGCGGGCAGATGTTTGCCAACCGCCTGCAAAAGAACCTCAAGGCCATGGGCAAGTGGGTCAAGCGCGAAGGTATTGATTGCTACCGCGTCTACGATGCCGACATGCCAGAGTACGCGATGGCCATCGACCTGTACCACGATTGGGTGCACGTTCAGGAATACGCCGCGCCAAAATCGATCGACCCGGAAAAAGCCTCGGCACGCATGTTCGATGCACTGGCAGCGATCCCGCAGGCACTGAACGTCGACAAGAGCCGCGTGGTGGTCAAACGCCGCGAGCGCCAGAGCGGCACCAAGCAGTACGAGCGTCAGGCTGCGCAAGGCAAGTTCAATGAAGTCACCGAGGGCGGCGTGAAGTTGCTGGTCAACCTCACCGACTACCTCGACACCGGCCTGTTCCTCGATCACCGTCCGATGCGTATGCGCATTCAGAAAGAGGCCGCCGGCAAGCGCTTCCTCAATCTGTTCTGCTATACCGCGACCGCCAGCGTGCACGCGGCCAAGGGCGGCGCGCGCAGCACCACCAGCGTCGACCTGTCGAAGACTTATCTCGACTGGGCACGTCGCAACCTGTCGCTGAACGGCTATTCGGACAAGAACCGTCTGGAGCAGGGCGATGTGATGGCGTGGCTGGAAAGCAGCCGTGACGAGTACGACCTGATCTTTATCGATCCGCCGACCTTCTCCAACTCCAAGCGCATGGAAGGCATCTTCGACGTGCAACGTGATCAGGTGCAGTTGATTGACCTGGCCATGGCCCGTCTGGCGCCGGGTGGTGTGCTGTATTTTTCCAACAACTTCCGCAAGTTCCAGTTGGAAGAAAACCTCGCCGAGCGTTACGCGGTCGAGGAAATCAGCGCGCAGACCATCGATCCGGATTTCGCCCGCAACACCAAGATCCACCGCGCCTGGAAAATCACGGCTCGTTGACGCTTTGCGCAATTGGATCCACAGAGCCTTGATTTTTAAAGGCTCCGTGGATCTGCCCGCGCTAGCTAAATTAGTGGCTAATAGCTATAACTCACACACGGTCAATGGGGTTTTCCCGTAAATGCTGGCGTAGTGAGTTGTCTTTATGTCGTTGCACCCCGTGCGCCCAAAGATTCTGGGTTTCATCAGCGAAGACGTCTCGGCCTGGCTGGTCGCGCTGCTGGTATTGCTCGCCGGTGGGATTCTCACGGGGCTGCTCGCCTGGGCCACCCTCAATCAGTTTCAGCAACAATCCCGTCAGCGTTTTCAACTGTTGGCCAACGAACGTTACAGCCGCATCGAAGAACGCTTTCAGGATCAGGAGCAACGCCTCGACGGTCTGCGCCGCTTCTTCGCCAACTCTGAATCGGTATCCCGCACCGAATTCGACGGTTACACCCAACCCTTATTAATGCGTACCCAGGCCTATTCGTTTGCCCTCAAGGTCAGCGGTGCCGAGCGCGCGGCATTCGAGCAGCGGGTGCGTGATGAAGGTCTGAGCAACTTTACCCTCCGTGAATTGAATGCCCAGGGCGAGCTGCAACTGGCTGGCGTGCGCGATGAATACGTGCCGGTTCTCTACAGCCAGACGCAAAGCCGGCTCGGCTCACCGTTGGGTTATGACTTGCTGGCGCAACCGCTGCGGCGCGACACCCTGCAACGTGCCGATAAGCTCGGCGGGCTGGCGGTGTCGCAACCGATGCACCTGGTTAGCATTGAGCCGTCCTACGCGCGCGGCGTGTTGCTGGTGGCGCCGGTCAGCCGCAACGGCGAGCGGCAGTCGTTCGGCTACGTGATGGCGGTGATCAGCATGCGCCAGTTGCTGGCTGACGGTTTGCCGGATGCCTTCCATGATTACCTGTCAGTGCGCATTCTCGACATGTCGACCCATGATCAGCACGAGGTGTTGTTCGAGTCGAGCAACGACCCGGCACTGAGCGATTTGTCCGCCACGCGTCTGGTGCGCATGGCCGATCACGACTATCAGGTCGATATCTTGCCGAGCGACGCGTTCGTTCAGGCCAACCATTCGTCGGTGGGCAGTGTGATCATTCTGGGTGGGTTACTCAGTCTGCTGCTCAGCGCCTTGCTCTACGTGTTGGTCAGTCAGCGCCAGCGCGCCTTGCTTATGGTGGAGCAGCGCACGCAGGAATTGCATGCCAGCGAACAGGAGCTGCGCGGCACCCACGGCCAGTTGCGCGGCGTGCTGAATGCGGCGACGCAGGTGGCAATCATCGCCACCGACTTGCGCGGGGTGATCAACACCTTCAACCCCGGCGCCGAACAAATGCTCGGCTACAGCAGCGCCGATGTCGTCGGCCACATGACCCTGGAAAACCTGCACCTGCCCCGCGAGCTGACGGCCCGCGCTGCCGAGTTGAGTGCGCGTTACGGCAAGACCATCCCGACCTGCCACGCGATGCTGGTCGAGGGCGGCGAAGTCGGCGGCCATGAGGCACGCGAGTGGACGCTGGTGCGCAGCGATGGCAGCCATATTCCAGTGAACATGCTCGCCACCCCGGTGCTCGATGAGCAGGGTTTGTGGGTCGGGCATCTGGCGATCTGCATCGATATCACTGAGCGCAAGCGCGTGCACGAGGTGCTGGCGGCGCGGGATGTGTTGCTGAAGAAGCTCAGCGCTCACGTGCCCGGTGGCATCTATCAGTTCAAGATGGAATTCGACGGACGCTTCAGTGTGATCTACGCCAGCGACGGCATTCGCGAGATCTACGAACTGGAGCCGGATGTGCTGCTGTTCAACGCGGAAGCGATCTTCACGCGCATTCATCCACAGGACGTTACTCGTGTGCGCTCTTCGATTCGCGCCTCGGCCGACAGCCTCAGCCCGTGGCGCGAGGAATACCGTGTGCAGTTGCCCGAGCGCGGTCTACGCTGGGTACGCGGCGAGGCGACGCCGGAAGAACTGCCGGGCGGCGGCGTGCTGTGGCATGGCTATATCTCGGACATTTCCGACCTCAAACGCGTGGAAGAAGAACTGCGTGCGCTGTCAGTGACCGACTCGCTGACCGGCATTCATAACCGTCGCTATTTTCAGGAACGCCTGACCACCGAAATGGCCCGGGTCGAGCGCGGTGGCGGCGAGCTGTCGGTGATCATGCTCGACATCGACCATTTCAAACGCATCAACGATCAGTATGGCCACGCCGTCGGTGACCGCGTGCTGCAAGCGGTGTGCGAACGCATCGGCCATCGTCTGCGGCGTACCGATGTGTTCTGCCGGTTGGGCGGTGAGGAGTTCATGGTGCTGTGCCCGGACATCGACGGCGAACATGCGTACATGCTGGCGGTTGAACTGTGGCAGGGTTTGCGCAGTGCGCCGGTGGATGTGGTAGGCGTGGTCACGGCGAGTTTCGGTATCGCCAGTTGGCGCTCGGGGGAGGGCGCGGATGCGCTGTTGCTCAGGGCGGATTCGGGTGTGTATATGGCAAAGCAGCGCGGACGCGATCGTGTCGAGCAGATGAGCTAGCCGCGACGCTAAACCCTTGTAGGAGTGAGCCTGCTCGCGATCGCGATATGTCAGTCACTTTGATGTGCCTGAACTGACGCTATCGCGAGCAGGCTCACTCCTACAGGGGGCCGCGGTGATCAGAGGACCGAAGCGGTCTGCGCCAGTTTCGGCTGTTTGTACAGATCCAGCAGCACCTGATCGAGCACCGACGACGCGCCAAACGGCGCCTTGTCATTGAGGATCGCCACCACCGCCCAGGTATTGCCATTCACATCACGGCTGAAGCCGGCAATCGCCCGCACAGTGTTCAACGTACCTGTCTTGACGTGTGCCTCACCGCGCATCGCCGTGGTTTTCAGGCGTTTACGCATGGTGCCGTCGGTACCGGCGATCGGTAGCGAGCTGATGTATTCCGCGGCATACGGGCTGTGCCACGCCGCTTGCAGCATGCCCGCCATTTCACGGGCGCTGACGCGTTCGGCGCGAGACAGGCCGGAACCGTTCTCCATTACCAGATGCGGCGCGGTGATGCCTTTCCTGGCCAGCCACTGGCGCACGACGCGTTGCGCAGCCTTGGCGTCGTCACCGTCGGCATCGTTGCGGAATTTTTGCCCCAGGCTGAGGAACAGCTGCTGGGCCATGGTGTTGTTACTGTATTTGTTGATGTCGCGGATGATCTCCGCCAGATCCGGCGAGTAGGCACGCGCGAGCAGTTTGGCGTTGCCCGGTGTCGAGGCCAGACGATCCTTGCCCTGAATGCTGCCGCCCAGTTCTTTCCAGATCGCGCGCACGGCGCCGGCGGTGTAGGTTGCGTGGTCGAGCAGCGACAGGTAAGTCTGCGAGCTGCAACCTTCGCCCAACTGGCCGGCAACGGTCACGTTGACGCTGCCATCGGCCTGCGCCACCGGGTTGTAGCGCACGCCACCGGTGCATTGTTTGGACGGCAGGGCTTTGACGGTGTTTTCGATGTGGATGCTGGCAATCGGCGGTTCTACCGAGATCAGCACGCGACCGCCGTCATTGCGCGCAACGAAGCGCAGGGCCTTGAGGTTGACCAGCAGCGAATCCGGTTTGACCAGGAACGGTTTGTTCTCGTCATTGCCGTCATCGTTGAATTCCGGCAGTTGCGGCTGCACGAAGAAGTTGCGGTCGAGTACCAGATCACCGGTGATCTGCGTCACGCCGTTGGCGCGCAGGTCGCGCATCAGCAGCCAGAGTTTTTCCATGTTCAGCTTCGGATCACCGCCACCCTTGAGGTAGAGGTTGCCGTTGAGGATGCCGCCGTTGAGGTCGCCGTCGGTGTAGAACTCGGTTTTCCACTGATGATTGGGGCCGAGCATTTCCAGCGCCGCGTAAGTAGTGACCAGTTTCATGGTCGAGGCCGGGTTGACCGACACGTCGGCGTTGAACACGGTCGGCGTGCCCGGGCCGTCGAGCGGGACCATCACCAGCGACAGGGCGCTAGGCTGCAATTTGCTCGCCTTGAGGGCTTTTTCAACGTTGGGGGTCAGGGAAGTATTGATGGTGGCAGCAGAAACAGGCAGCGCCAGAGGCAGAAGAAGGCCGGCGAGAAACAGTGGACGCAACGATTTGATCATATGAAATAAAACCCTACAGCCGAGGGGAAAAAGACGAGGACATGGATGAAAAGGTCCTCAGTGGTCACGAAAGTGTCGGCATTATGCCCCAACCTGTAACAGGTTGTGCCTTGTCCGGGCAGGCCAATACGTTATTTTTTTACAGGCGGTCGGTCGCTGTGTCCAGAGAGTCGGGCAATCGATTGCTTAAACTGGTAAAGTGCCCGCCGTATTTACTTAAGAGGATTGTTCCAATGGCGACTAACCGTTCCCAGCGTCTGCGCAAAAAACTGTGCGTTGATGAATTTCAAGAGCTGGGTTTCGAACTGAACCTGGACTTCAAAGAAGACTTGTCCGAAGAAGCCATTGACGCTTTCCTCGAAGCCTTCATCAAAGAAGCCATGGAAGCCAATGGTCTGGGTTATGTGGGCGGCGACGACTTCGGTCTGGTTTGCCTGCAGAAGCGTGGCTCGGTCAACGAAGAGCAGCGCGCTGCCGTTGAAGCCTGGCTGAAAACCCGCTCCGAGCTGACCAAGTATGAAGTCAGCCCGTTGCTGGACGTTTGGTATCCGGAAAAGCCGATCAACGCGGCTAAGTGATACTGAAAAAAACGGCGACCTGAGGGTCGCCGTTTTTTTTCGTCTGGTGGTTGGGTGTTTGGGTGTTCGGTTTGGGATTTGTGGTGAGTCTGCCCCTCACCCCAGCCCTCTCCCGGAGGAGAGGGAGCCGATTTGCGAGCTGTTCAACACCTGAGTTCGACTCGGTATCCCACGTCGGCGTATTTCTTCCAAGCACCTCGGTCAGTCCCCTCTCCCCCGGGGAGAGGGTTAGGGTGAGGGGCTTTTGACCTTAAGCCTTACGCCAATTCAAAATCACCAGCGTCAAAACCCCCGCGACAATCCCCCAAAATGCCGAACCAATGGAAAACAGCGTCAACCCCGATGCCGTGACCATAAAGGTAATCAACGCCGCCTCACGCTCCTTCACCTCGGTCATGGCAATGCTCAAACCATTGATGATCGAACCAAACAGCGCCAGCGCCGCAATCGACAGCACCAGTTCCTTCGGCAACGCGGCAAACAACGCCGCCAACGTGGCGCCGAACACCCCGGCAATCCCGTAGAAAATCCCGCACCAGACCGCAGCGGTGTAGCGCTTGTTGCGATCCTCATGGGCGTGCGGCCCGGTGCAGATCGCTGCGCTGATGGCCGCGAGGTTGATGCCGTGGGAGCCGAACGGCGCCAGCAATAGTGAAGCGATGCCGGTGGTGGTGATCAGCGGTGAGGCCGGGACGTTGTAGCCGTCGGCGCGCAGTACGGCGATGCCGGGCATGTTCTGCGAGGTCATCGCCACCACGAACAACGGAATGCCGATGCTGATGGTCGCGGCGAGCGAGAAGTGCGGCGTGGTCCACACCGGCGTCGCGACTTCCAGATGAAAGCCGCTGAAATCCAGCAAGCCCATGAAGCCCGACAGCGCGGTGCCGATCAGCAGCGCCGCGAGCACGGCGTAACGTGGCGACAGGCGTTTGACCAGCAGGTAGGTGAAAAACATCCCTAGCACCAGCCCGGTACGGTGCTGCGCGGCGACGAAAATTTCGCTGCCGATCTTGAACAGAATCCCTGCCAGCAATGCCGCCGCCAGTGAGGCTGGAATCTTTTTCACCAGCCGTTCGAAGCTGCCGGTCAGGCCGCAGATCGTCACCAGCACCGCACAGGTGATGTAGGCGCCGATGGCCTCGCCATAGCTGACGCCGCCCAGACTGGTGATCAGCAACGCCGCGCCGGGCGTCGACCAGGCGATGGTGATCGGCGTGCGATAACGCAACGACAGGCCGATCGAACACACGGCCATGCCAATGGAAATCGCCCAGATCCACGAAGAAATCTGCCCGCTGGTCAGGCCCGCCGCTTGCCCGGCCTGGAACATCAGCACCAGCGAGCTGGTGTAGCCGGTCATCATCGCGATGAAACCGGCGACGATCGCCGAGGGCGAGGTGTCGGCCAGAGGGCGCAGTCGGATTTGGGTGGCGTCGTTCATGACGGCGGTGTTCCTTATAGCAATGAAGATGTCCCCTGTACGCCAAACCCCTGTGGGAGCGAGCCTGCTCGCGAAAGCGGTGTGTCAGTCAACATTCATTTTGAATATGAAACGGCTTTCGCGAGCAGGCTCGCTCCCACAGGGGATTGTGGTCGACCAGCGGATTCTGCGAACAAGCCTAAACTCAAACGTAACGGATCGTTGCAATACAGCCGAAGTCACAAACAGCCGTACAGTCGTGTTGCCACCTTTCATTGTGTACAATCGCGCTGTTTTTTACGCGATACTTGCCAGCGACCTACTGTGCCGTATTACAGTCACGGTCTATTCGCCGCAGTTCTCCCGACTCGAGTGCCCATGAACGAACAGTTGCAACCCCTCAAGAAACAACCGCGAGCAGGCAAAGCCGGTCGCAGCGGAACCCAGGACGATATTGTCTACGCACATATCTTCGAGGCCATCCTCGAACAGCGTCTGGCGCCCGGCACAAAATTGAGCGAAGAAGCGCTGGGGGAAATCTTCGGGGTCAGCCGCACCATCATTCGCCGCGCGCTCTCGCGTCTGGCCCATGAAGGCGTCGTGCTGTTGCGGCCGAACCGTGGCGCCGTGGTCGCCAGTCCGAGTGTGGAAGAGGCGCGTCAGGTGTTTCTCGCCCGCCGTCTGGTCGAACGCGCGATCACTGAGCTGGCGGTGCAACACGCCACCGCCGAGCAGATCGCCGAGCTGCGGCAGATGGTCAACGATGAGCGCGACAGCTTCTCCCGTGGCGATCGCGGCGCCGGTATTCGTCTGTCGGGCGAATTCCACCTGAAACTGGCGGAAGCGGCGATGAACGCTCCGTTGATCAGCTTCCAGCGCAGCCTGGTGTCGCAGACATCGCTGATCATCGCTCAGTATGAAAGCGGCAACCGTTCGCACTGTTCGTATGACGAACACACCCAGTTGATCGACGCGATCGAGAAACGCGACGATGAGCTGGCGGTGAATTTGATGATGCATCACATGGATCACATCGACAGCAAGCTCAATCTCGACGAGGAAGGCGCGTCGGATGATCTGCATGCGGTGTTCTCGCATTTGTTGCAGACCAAGAAGCCGGGGCGCCCTGCGGCCAAGCTCTAACTGACCGATAGAAAAATCCCCCGCAGCTGAAAAGTTGCGGGGGATTTTTTGTGCCTGCCTGATCGTTCCCACGCTCTGCGTGGTAATGCCTCTGGGGACGCTCCGCGTCCAGTGACGCGGAGCGTCACGGGCTGCATTCCCACGCGGAGCGTGGGAACGATCATGGGGCGGGGGAAATTAGCGCTGATGCACCAAAGCACCCGCCGCATACGTCTGCTGCACCGTGCGGTCATCGCCCAGCGTCATCAACACAAACAACGTCTCGGCAATGTTGTTGGCCTGCTTCAGGCGATAGCTCAGCAGCGGCGTGGCATTGTAATCCAGCACCAGGAAGTCAGCGTCGGAACCCGGTTGCAGGTTGCCGATCTTGTCTTCCAGGCGCAGCGCCCGTGCACCACCCAGTGTCGCCAGATACAGCGACTTGAACGGGCTCAGTCGCGCACCTTGCAGTTGCATCACTTTGTACGCTTCGTTCAGCGTCTGCAGCAGCGAGAAACTGGTACCGCCGCCGACGTCAGTACCCAGACCGACATTGAGTTTGTGCTTCTCGGCCATCGGCAGGTTGAACAAGCCACTGCCGAGGAAGAAGTTGGAAGTCGGGCAGAACGAGATCGCCGAGCCGGTTTCTGCCAGTCGCGCGCATTCTTCGTCGCACAGGTGCACGCCGTGAGCGAACACCGAACGCTCGCCGAGCAATTGGTAGTGATCGTAAACGTCGAGGTAGCCCTTGCGCTCCGGGAACAGCTCCTTGACCCACTCGATTTCCTTGAGGTTTTCGCTGATGTGGGTCTGCATGTACAGATCCGGATACTCGGTCAGCAGTTGGCCGGCGAGGGTCAGCTGTTCCGGGGTGCTGGTCGGTGCGAAGCGCGGGGTGACCGCATAGTGCAGACGACCCTTGCCATGCCAGCGCTCGATCAGCGCTTTGCTGTCGACATAGCTCGATTCGGCGGTGTCGGTCAGGTAGTCCGGGGCGTTGCGATCCATCATCACTTTACCGGCGATCATCCGCAGGTCGAGCTTCTCGGCCGCTTCAAAGAGCGAGTTCACCGATTGCGGGTGCACGCTGCCGAACACCAGCGCGGTGGTGGTGCCGTTGCGCAGCAGCTCTTTGACGAAAATGTCAGCGACTTCGTCGGCGTGGGCCTTGTCGCCGAACTGGCTTTCGCACGGGAAGGTGTAGGTGTTCAGCCAGTCGAGCAGTTGCTCGCCGTAGGCACCGACCATGCCGGTTTGCGGAAAGTGAATGTGGGTGTCGATGAAGCCCGGGGTGATCAACGCGTCTTGGTAATGCTCGATTTCGATGTCCGCCGGCAGGGTCGGCAGCAAATCACTGGCGTGGCCAAGGGCGCTGATCTTGCCGCCATCGACCACCAGCAGGCCGTCCTCGAAATATTCGTAGGAGGCTTCGATCCCGACTTCGGCGGGGTCGGCGATGCTGTGCAGGATGGCGGCGCGGTAGGCTTTGCGAGTCAGAGGCATGAGGGTTCTCTAATCAGTTTGAGGCTTTGAGTTTGGTCGCCTGACTGCGCCGCGAAACCGGCAGCAGTTTGGCAATCGGTTCGGCGCTGGCAGTCTGCTGGCCGAAGTTGGCGTTGTAGGTGGCGATGATTTCGCCGGCGATGGAGATGGCGATTTCCACAGGCAATTTGCCTTTGACTTCGCCGATGCCCATCGGGCAGCGCATGCGTTGCACGACGCTGCTGTCGAAACCGCGATCGCGCAAACGGTGTTCGAACTTCACGCGTTTGGTCTTCGAACCGATCAGGCCGAAGTAGGCGAAGTCGTTGCGCTTGAGGATCGCAGCCGTGAGTTCAAGGTCGAGCTGATGGTTGTGGGTCATGACGATGCAATAACTGCCGGCGGGCAGCTCATCGATTTCATCCACAGGCTCTTCGGCGACGATTTTACGCACGCCGTGGGGGATCTGTTCGGGGAATTCGGCATCACGCGAATCGATCCAGCGCACCCGGCAGGGCAGGCTGGCGAGCAGCGGCACGAGGGCGCGGCCAACGTGGCCGGCACCGAACACGGCGATCTGCGCCTGCACCTGGCCCATCGGTTCAAACAGCAACACGGTGGCGCCGCCGCAGCACTGGCCAAGGCTGGCGCCGAGGCTGAAGCGCTCCAGATGAGTGTCCTGCTTACCGCTGGCGAGCATATCGCGGGCGATCTGCATGGCTTTGTATTCCAGATGCCCGCCACCAATGGTGTCGAAGCTCCGGTTAGCGCTGATGACCATTTTCGAGCCGGCGTTGCGTGGCGTCGAGCCGAGTTCTTCGATGATCGTCACCAGCACACAGGGTTCGCCCTGGTTCTGCAGGTCGGCGAGGGCGTCGATCCAGTTGTACATACACACCTCTCAGATCGTTCCCACGCTCTGCGTGGGAATGCATCACTGGACGCTCCGCGTCCGCTGTTCAGGATGCGACGCAGAGCGTCGCGGGCTGCATTCCCACGCAGAGCGTGGGAACGATCATCAAACAACCGCGGTTTCAGCTTCAACGGCTTTCACCGCTTTCAGCTGACGCATCTGCTCGCAACCCCACAACACCCGCTCCGGGGTCGCCGGCGCATCAATCTGCGGCTGATGTTTGTAGTCACCGAGACTCGCCACCGCATCCTTGATCGCACACCACGAAGCAATCCCGAGCATGAACGGCGGTTCACCGACAGCCTTGGAATGGAACACCGTGTCTTCCGGGTTCTTGCGGTTTTCCACCAGCTTGACCCGCAGGTCGAGCGGCATGTCCGCTACCGCCGGAATCTTGTAGCTGGCCGGGCCGTTGGTCATCAGCTTGCCTTTGTTGTTCCAGACCAGCTCTTCCATGGTCAGCCAGCCCATGCCCTGAATGAAACCACCCTCAACCTGACCGATGTCGATGGACGGGTTCAGCGAGGCGCCGACGTCGTGAAGAATGTCGGTACGCAGCATTTTGTATTCGCCGGTCAGGGTGTCGACGATCACTTCGCAGCACGCCGCGCCGAAGGCGAAGTAGTAGAACGGACGGCCACGCGCCTGGCTGCGGTCGTAGTAGATTTTCGGGGTCTTGTAGAAGCCGGTGCTCGACAGCGACACCTGATTGAAATACGCCTGCTGGATCAGCGCCTCAAAGGTCAGTATGTGGTCACGCACGCGCACATGACCGTTGTGGAATTCGACGTCTTCCTCAGTGACTTTGTAGTGACGCGCAGCGAATTCGATCAGGCGTTTCTTGATGATTTCTGCCGCGTTCTGCGCCGCTTTACCGTTCAGGTCAGCGCCGCTGGACGCCGCTGTCGGCGAGGTGTTTGGCACCTTGTCGGTGTTGGTCGCGGTGATCTGCACGCGGTCGATTTCGACCTGGAACACTTCGGCCACGACCTGCGCGACTTTGGTATTCAGACCCTGGCCCATTTCCGTGCCGCCGTGGTTCAGGTGGATGCTGCCGTCGGTGTAGATGTGAATCAGCGCACCGGCCTGGTTCAAGAAACTCGCGGTGAAGGAAATGCCGAATTTCACTGGGGTCAGCGCCAGACCTTTTTTCAGGATTGGGCTGTTGGCGTTGTAGCGACGGATCGCTTCGCGGCGTTCGTGATACTGGCTGCTTTCTTCCAGTTCGGCGGTCATTTCCTCGAGCATGTTGTGCTCGACGGTCTGGTAATAATGGGTGACGTTGCGCTCGGTCTTGCCGTAGTAGTTGGCCTTGCGCACCGCGAGCGGATCGAGTTGCAGGTGACGGGCAATCGCGTCCATCACTTCTTCGATCGCAACCATGCCTTGCGGGCCACCGAAACCCCGGTAAGCGGTGTTCGACGCGGTGTTGGTCTTGCAGCGGTGACCGTTGATGGTCGCATCGCCGAGGTAGTACGAGTTGTCCGAGTGGAACATCGCGCGGTCAACGATCGAGGCAGACAAGTCCGGCGAGCAGCCGCAGTTGCCGGCCAGATCCATGTTGATCCCGTGCAGGCGCCCGGTGCTGTCGAAGCCGACGTCGTACTCGACGTAGAACGGGTGACGCTTGCCGGTCATCAGCATGTCTTCGACGCGCGGCAGGCGCATCTTCGTTGGTTGGCCGGTGAGGTGCGCAACCACCGCGCACAGGCAGGCCGGGCTGGCCGCCTGGGTTTCCTTGCCGCCGAAACCACCGCCCATGCGGCGCATGTCGACGACGATTTTGTTCATCGATACGTCGAGCACTTCGGCAACCAGTTTTTGCACTTCGGTGGGGTTCTGCGTCGAGCAGTAGACGATCATGCCGCCGTCTTCGGTGGGCATCACCGAGGAGATTTGCGTCTCCAGATAAAAGTGTTCCTGACCGCCGATGTGCAGCGTGCCTTGAATGCGGTGTTCAGCCGTCGCCAGTGCGGAAACCGAATCGCCGCGCTGGTGAGTGTGGCTGTCGAGGACGAAGTGGCGTTTGCGCAAGGCTTCAACCACGTCGAGCACAGGTTCGAGGTCTTCGTATTCGATGATCGCGGCCATCGCCGCTTTACGCGCGGTTTCCAGATCTTTCGCCGCGACGGCGAGCACCGGTTGACCGACGAATTGCACGTCATCGATGGCCAGCAGCGGGTCGCCCGGCATCAACGGGCCGATGTCTTTCAGGCCCGGTACGTCTTCGTGGGTGATGGCGATGCGCACGCCTTCGAAGGCGTAGCACGGCGAGGTGTCGATGCTGATGATTTTCGCGTGGGCGCGGTCCGACATGCGTGCGTACAGATGCAACTGGTTCGGAAACTCCAAACGGTCATCGATGTACTGCGCTTCACCGGACACGTGCTTGGCGGCGCTGTCGTGCTTGACGCTGCGGCCGACACCGGAGGTCAGATCCTTGGCGAACAATTCAGCCAGTTCAGCCTGGGTTTTTTCTACGCCGTGATGGTTAGACATAAGCGGTCACCCGAGTCTCGATGTGCGGTGTTTGCAGTTCGATGAAGTATTTGCGCAGCAGGTTCTGCGCGCTGAGCAGGCGATATTCCTTGCTGGCGCGGAAGTCCGAGAGCGGCGTGAAGTCTTCCGCCAATGCGGCGCAGGCACGTTCGACCACGGCGTTGTTGAACGGCGCACCGATCAGCGCGGCTTCACAATGGGTGGCGCGTTTCGGGATCGCAGCCATGCCACCGAAGGCCATGCGCGCATCGGTGATCACGCCGTTTTCCACGCGCAGGTTGAACGCGGCGCAGACGGCGGAGATGTCGTCGTCCAGACGCTTGGAGACTTTGTAGGCGCGGAACAACTGCTCGGCAGTGGCGCGCGGCACGATGATCTTCTCGATGAATTCACTTTCCTGACGGGCCGTGACTTTGTAATCGATGAAGTAATCGTCGAGGTTCAGGGTGCGGCGGGTTTCGCCCTTGCACAGCACGACTTGCGCGCCGAGGGCGATCAGCAGCGGTGGCGAGTCACCGATCGGCGAGGCGTTGCCGATGTTGCCGCCGAGGGTGCCCTGATTGCGGATTTGCAGCGAGGCGAAGCGGTGCAGCAGTTCGCCGAAGTCCGGGTACTCGGCGTTCAACGCTTCGTAGCAGTCGGAGAGGGCGGTGGCGGCGCCGATTTCGATGCGGTCTTCGAAGGTGTCGATGCGCTTCATTTCCGCGACGTTGCCGACGTAGATCATCACCGGCAAGGTGCGGTGGAACTGGGTGACTTCCAGTGCCAGGTCAGTACCGCCAGCGAGAAGCCGTGCTTGTGGATAAGCGTCATAGAGATCGGCCAGATCAGCGACGGTCAGCGGTACCAGGCAGCGCTTGTCGCCGCTGTTCAGTTCGCCGATATCGGTCGGGGCGATGGCTTTCAGTCGGGCGATGGTTTCCGCTTCGCGGGCATCGAACTGATCCGGTTGCTTGCCGCAGCAGGATTGCTCGGCAGCCGCCAGAATCGGCCGGTAGCCGGTGCAGCGGCAGAGGTTGCCGGCCAACGCTTCGTGGGCCTTGGCGTGATCCGGTGCATCGCTGTTCTTTTGCAGGGCGAACAGCGACATGACGAAACCGGGGGTGCAGAAACCGCACTGCGAGCCGTGGCATTCGACCATGGCTTTCTGCACGCTGTGCAGTTCGCCTTGGTGTTTGAGGTCTTCGACGCTGATCAGTTGTTTGCCGTGCAGCGACGAGACAAAGGTCAGGCACGAATTGAGGCTGCGATAGCGAATGTGTTCGCGGCCAGCGTCATCCGTCTGTAACTCGCCGACCACCACGGTGCAGGCGCCGCAGTCACCGCTGGCGCAACCTTCTTTGGTGCCGGACTTGCCCACGTGTTCACGCAGGTAATTGAGCACAGTCAGATTCGGGTCCAGGGCGTGCTCGCTACGGAGTTCCTGGTTAAGTAAAAACTGGATCACGGAAGGCCTCGCAGACTCATTATTGTTGTTAACCGACTTGAGCCGAATTTAGCAGGTCTGACTTTTCGGTCAATGGTTTTCTGACTTAAAGGTCAGGAAAGTCCATTTCGTCGATCAACTACGTGTCTATTCATTATTGACCTTCATCGGTCAGCCTGCTTTTTTGCGGGAATCGTGCCAAAAACCGCTGAGTGGGCACTCCGCCATGACCGTGCATTTGCGCTACACTGCGCCGCTTGTGCAGATCGATAGAGTTTGAAGGACAACCATGACGTTCAAGGCGCCGGACAGCCTCGCCGAGCAAATCGCTCACCACCTCGCCGAACGCATCATTCGTGGCGAAATGAAGCCGGGAGAGCGCATCCAGGAACAGAAGGTCACGCTGGCACTGAATGTCAGCCGCGGCTCGGTCCGCGAAGCCTTGCTGATCCTCGAACGCCGCCACCTGATCGCGATCCTGCCGCGCCGTGGCGCGCACGTCACCGAGCTGACGCCGCACAAAGTGCAGAGCCTGTGCACGCTGATGAGCGAGTTGTACATCCTGCTCGGCAACTCGGTGGCCAATGGCTGGCAAGTGCAGTCGGACATGGCGCCGTTCGTGCAGATCCAGCAGCGCCTGACCGCCAGCTACGAGCGTCAGGACATCCGCAGCTTCGTCGACGACAGCTTCAGCGTGATGCGCGCCGCCTATCCGTTCGCCAACAATCCGTACCTGCAAGAGACCGTCGAGAACCTCCAGCCGGCGATGAGCCGCGCCTACTTCCTCGCCCTCGAACAGCGCAAGGCTTCAATGAGCGAGTTCCTCGAACTGTTCGAACGCCTGCTAGCTGCCGTGCTTGCCCGTGATTTGCCGCAGATCCGCATCGTGCTGACGGCGTATGCCCAGCGCAGCTGCGATCTGGTGGTCTCCGCGCTGACGGTTGCCTAAGCGTGCGGCTCAAGTGCATCAAGCTGGCGGGATTCAAATCCTTCGTCGACCCGACCACGGTGAACTTCCCCAGTAACATGGCGGCGGTCGTCGGGCCGAACGGTTGCGGCAAGTCGAACATCATCGACGCCGTCCGCTGGGTGATGGGCGAAAGTTCGGCGAAGAACCTCCGTGGCGAGTCGATGACCGACGTCATCTTCAACGGTTCGACCAGCCGTAAACCGGTGAGTCAGGCGAGTATCGAGCTGGTCTTCGACAACTCCGACGGCACGCTGCTGGGCGAGTACGCCGCCTACGCCGAGATTTCCATTCGCCGCAAAGTCACCCGCGACAGCCAGACCACGTATTACCTCAACGGCACCAAATGCCGGCGGCGCGATATCACCGATATCTTCCTCGGCACCGGTCTCGGCCCGCGCAGCTATTCGATCATCGAGCAGGGGATGATCTCCAAGCTGATCGAATCCAAGCCCGAAGACCTGCGTAACTTCATCGAAGAAGCGGCCGGCATCTCGAAATATAAAGAGCGCCGCCGCGAGACCGAAAACCGCATCCGCCGCACCCACGAAAACCTCGCGCGTCTGACTGACCTGCGTGATGAGCTCGAGCGTCAACTTGAGCGCCTGCACCGTCAGGCCGAAGCGGCGAAGAAGTATCAGGAATTCAAAGCCGAGGAGCGCCAGCTCAAGGCGCAACTGTCGGCCTTGCGCTGGCAGGATCTCAACGATCAGGTCGGCCAGCGCGAGTCGATCATCGGCACCCAGGAAATCAGTTTCGAAGCGCTGGTCGCCGAGCAGCGAAACGCTGATGCGGCCATCGAACGCCTGCGTGACGGTCACCATGACCTGTCCGAACGCTTCAATCTGGTGCAGGGGCGTTTCTATTCGGTCGGCGGCGACATCGCCCGGGTCGAGCAAAGTATCCAGCACGGCCAGCAACGTTTGCGGCAGTTGCAGGACGACTTGAAAGAAGCTGAACGTGCGCGCCTCGAAACCGAGTCGCACCTGGGCCACGACCGCACGTTGCTGCTGACCCTGGGCGAAGAGCTGGACATGCTCACCCCTGAGCAGGAAGTCACCAGCGCTGCCGCCGAAGAAGCCGCCGCTGCGCTGGAAGATTCCGAGTCCGTCATGCATGGCTGGCAGGAGCAGTGGGACGCCTTCAACCTGACCGCCGCCGAACCGCGCCGTCAGGCCGAAGTGCAGCAATCGCGCATCCAGCAGCTGGAAACCAGCATGGAGCGCCTCGCTGATCGGCAAAAGCGTCTCGGCGAAGAGCGCGCGTTGCTCTCGGCCGACCCGGAAGATGCGGCGATCATGGAACTCAACGAGCAGCTCGCCGAGTCCGAAGCGACCCTCGAAGATTTGCAGACCAGCGAAGAAGCCCAGGTCGAAAAACTCGAACAACTGCGTCAGGAATTGCAGCAAGCGCTGACCGCGCAGCAGCAGGCGCAGGGCGATCTGCAGCGCCTCAACGGTCGTCTCGCGTCCCTTGAAGCCTTGCAACAAGCCGCGCTCGATCCTGGCACCGGCACCGCCGAATGGCTGAAGGAACACAACCTCGCCGAGCGTCCGCGTCTGGCCGAAGGCCTGAAGGTCGAGGCCGGTTGGGAACTGGCGGTGGAAACCGTGCTCGGCGCCGATCTGCAAGCGGTGCTGGTCGACGACTTCAGCGGCTTCGATTTATCCGGTTTCACCCAAGGCGATCTGCGTCTGCTCAGCCCCGGCAATGATGGTGTGCGCGCGGCGGGCAGCTTGCTGGATAAAGTCGACGCGCAGATCGATCTGTCGCCGTGGCTCGGTCAGGTCAAACCGGTCGACAGCCTTGAGCAGGCGTTGGCCTTGCGTGGGCAGTTGAGCGCCGGCGAAAGCCTGATCAGCCGCGACGGTTACTGGGTCGGTCGGCACTTTTTACGCGTGCGTCGGGCCAGCGAAGCGGAAAGCGGCATGCTCGCCCGGGGCCAGGAAATCGAAGCGCTGCACCTCGAGCGGGAAGAGAAAGAAGCCACGGTCGAGGCCATGGAAACCCGTCTGCAAACCCTGCGCGCGCAACAGCGTCAGCAGGAAAACGGCCGCGAGCATTTGCGTCGTTTGCTGCAAGACGAAGCGCGTCAGCAGGGCGAATTGAAAGCGCAACTGTCCGCTGGCAAAGCCAAGGCCGAACAGTTGACGCTGCGTCGTACCCGTCTTGATGAAGAGCTGGTCGAACTCGGCGAGCAACGCGAACTCGAGCACGAACAGATCGGCGAAGCGCGCATGCAATTGCAGGACGCGCTGGATGCCATGGCGCTGGACACCGAGCAACGCGAATTGCTGTTGGCCCAACGCGACAGTCTGCGCGAACGCCTTGACCGGGTGCGTCAGGAAGCGCGGCAGCACAAGGATCACGCGCATCAATTGGCCGTGCGTCTTGGCTCGTTGCGCGCGCAGCACGACTCCACACGTCAGGCGCTGGAGCGTCTGGAAATGCAGGCCGAGCGCCTGACTGAAAAGCGCGAACAGTTGAGTCTGAATCTGGAGGAGGGCGAGGCGCCGCTGGAAGAGTTGCGCCTGAAGCTTGAAGAGCTGCTCGACAAGCGCATGACCGTCGACGAAGAACTGAAGACCGCGCAGATCGCCCTCGAAGACGCCGACCGCGAATTGCGCGACGCGGAAAAACGCCGGACTCAGGCTGAGCAGCAATCGCAGTTGATTCGTGGCCAGCTCGAACAGCAGCGCATGGAATGGCAAGCCCTGACCGTGCGCCGCAAGGCTTTGCAGGACCAACTGCTGGAAGACGGCTACGATCTCAATGGCGTCCTTGCCACACTGACTGCACAAGCCAGTGAACGCGAAGCCGAAGAAGAACTCGAACGCATCAACGCGCGGATTCAGCGCCTGGGTGCGATCAACCTCGCGGCCATCGACGAATACACGCAACAATCCGAGCGTAAACGTTATCTGGATGCGCAGGACGCCGATCTGGTCGAGGCGCTGGAGACCCTGGAAAACGTTATTCGCAAGATCGACAAGGAAACCCGCAACCGCTTCAAAGATACCTTTGATCAGATCAATGGCGGTTTACAGGCACTTTTTCCAAAAGTTTTCGGTGGTGGACGGGCGTATTTGGAACTGACGGGCGAAGATCTACTCGATACAGGGGTAACGATCATGGCGCAGCCGCCAGGGAAGAAGAACAGCACCATCCATTTGCTCTCCGGCGGGGAAAAAGCCCTGACCGCGCTGGCACTGGTTTTTGCCATCTTCAAATTGAACCCGGCGCCGTTCTGTATGCTCGATGAGGTTGACGCGCCACTGGATGACGCTAACGTTGGACGCTACGCACGATTGGTCAAAGAGATGTCGCAGACCGTGCAGTTCATCTATATCACCCACAACAAGATCGCCATGGAAATGGCCGAGCAGTTGATGGGCGTGACGATGCATGAGCCGGGTTGTTCGCGACTGGTAGCCGTGGATGTCGAGGAGGCGATGGCGATGGTGGACGCCTGAGCCAGCGTGGTGTCGGAAAGGTAATTGAGGGTTGTAGGACTTTTTTACCGGGTTCGACTTGCTGGCCAATCGACATATTCGCGCAAGCCAATGAGACAGACGGTGTAAAGTTGTCTTTGGTCGTGCTAGTTTAATGTCAATTTTTCGTATACGTGGGCAAAACGCCTGTCAGAACATAGAGTTGGCGCCACGTTTTAAAGCGGTTTGCACAATGTAAACCCCTTATTTTTCAGCATTTTTTATAGAGGCACGGGATTACATGGAAATCGGTCTGCGCGAGTGGCTGATCGTCATCGGCATCATTGTGATAGCCGGTATTCTTTTCGATGGCTGGCGCCGTATGCG